>SCQS01000074.1 GCA_004299705.1 Rhodanobacteraceae bacterium
GCGACGCTGCACTCCAACAACGCCGACCAGACCATCGAGCGCATCCTCAACTTCTTCCCCGAGGCCGCGCACAAGAACATCCTGATGAACCTGGCGCTGAACCTGAAGGCGATCATTTCGCAGCGCCTGGTGGTCGGCAAGGACGGCCGCCGCCGCCCCGCCACCGAAGTGCTGATCAACACCCCGCACATCCGCGACCTGCTGCGCCGCGGCGAGGTGCACGAGATCAAGCTGGCGATGGAACGCAGCCTGGAGGAAGGCATGCAGACCTTCGACCAGTCGTTGTACAAGCTGTACAAGGAAGGCACGATCGACCTGGAAGAGGCGCTGTCGAAGGCCGATTCGCGCGATGGCCTTGCCTTGAAAATCCGCCTTGCCGAAGGCGCGACCGGCAGCGACCTGCCGCAGGACGATCCCTACGGGATGGGCATGTCGTCGATGTGACCCGGTCGTTCACCCCCTTCCACAGGAAGGGGGTCGATGCGCAGCATCGGGGGGATGTCGTTCTGAAACTGGCGTGACTTGACGTGCCATCCCCCCGCGCGCTTAAGCGCGCGACCCCCTTCGTACCGAAGGGGGTACACGCAATCAGGGCTGCAAGCGGCAGAAGCAATACGCGTACTCGACCGGCTTGCCGGCGCGCGCACCCTGCAGCCATGAGATTTCCGGCAGCAGCTTCGGCGCGGCCAGCCACCACGATTTCGGCAGTTGCAGTCCCAGCGACGCCAGCGCGCGCGCCGAGGCGCTGTTGCCGGCGCCGAGGAAGAAGCGTTGCAGGAAGCTGGTGGGCGGCTGGATGTAGGTCACTGCATAGTTGTCGCCGAGCTTGGCATCTTTGGCCACCCAGGCGATGGCATCCTGCAGCCCGCCCAGTTGATCGACCAGCCCGCGCTGCAAGGCTTGTGCGCCGGTCCATACGCGCCCCTGCGCAATCGCGTCGATGTCGGCGTAACTCTTGCCGCGCGCCTTGGCGACGTTGCCGACGAACTGGCGGTAGCCGGCGTCGATGGTGCTCTGGATCATCGCGCCCAGCGCCGGATCGAGCGGGCGACGCACGTCGAACGCACCCGCGAGCGGCGTGGTGCCTTCGCCGGCGGTGTTGATGCCGAGCTTGGACAAACCATCAGACGCCGTGAAGTACAGCCCGAAGATGCCGATGGAGCCGGTGATGGTGTCGGGCTCGGCGAAGATGCGATTGGCGTTCATCGAAATCCAGTAACCACCGCTGGCCGCCATGTCGCCCATCGACACGGCCACCGGCTTGCCGGCCTGCTCGGCCAGCACCACTTCGCGCCGGATCTGTTCGGCGGCGAACGCCGCGCCGCCGGGCGAATCCACCCGCAGCACGATCGCGCGCACGTTGGGGTCGGCGCGCGCGGCGCGGATCAATGCGGCAGTGGATTCGCCACCGATTTTCCCGGGCGGCTGCTTGCCGGGCACGATGTCGCCCTCGGCCACGATCACCGCGACCCGCGGTTTGCCGATCCCGAGATCCACTGCCTGCGGCAGGTATTGCGCGAGATCGACCGCGCGGAAACCGGTGTCGTGGTCGGTGGCGACGCCGTGCTTCTGCATCATGCGCACGACTTGCTCGCGCGTCGCGAGGCCATCCACCCAATGCAATTTCAATGCGAGTTGCGCGACGTCGCCGTTGGCCGCGGGAATTTCCGTCGGCAACGCGTCGATCTGCTGGCTCAGCGTGGCGGGGTCGATGTGGCGCAGCTTGCCGACCTCGTCGAGCCAGGTGTTCCACATGCCGCCCATCCAGTACTTGTCGGCTTCCAGCGCGGCCGTGGATGGCGCATCCAGGATGAAAGGCTCGGCCGCCGACTTGAATTCGCCCACGCGGAACAGGTGCGCGCTGATGCCCAGCTTGCCCAGCAGGGTCTTGTAGTAGCTGCGGTAATCGGACAGGCCGGTGATGGAAATCGAACCCGCGGGATCGAGCAGCACTTCGTCCGCGTGTGCCGCCAGCAGGTATTGCATCTGGCCGAAGTGGGTGCCCCACGCGATCACCGGCTTGCCAGCCGCGCGGAAACGATCCAGCGCCGCGCCGACATCCTCCAGCGCGCCCATGCCGCCGAACTGCAGGTCGGACGGGTCGATGAGGATGCGCGTGATGCGCGGATCGTGCGCAGCATGGTCGATTGCGGCCACCAGGTCGCGCACCTGCACCTGGCCCACCGGCTGCCCAGAGGCTTGTGCGATTGCACGCGCGGCCGGGTCGATGCTGTACTGCTCGACCAGCATGCCTTGCGGTTTCAGCAGCAACACCGTGTCGGGGCCGACCTTGGGCGCGCCGCGCAACGCGAAGCCGAGGATCAACAACACGATGCCGAAGAACACGACGTTGATGATCACCAGCCGCGCGATGTTGATGCCGTGCCCAAGCGCACGCACGAACCGTGCAAAGCCGCCGCGTGGAGGGTTATCGGTCATGCCTGTGTTCCCCGTTCGATTTGAGTAAGGGTAGCCGTGACGGCGCACGCCGTCACCCGATCGGCGGCTCCTCGATCACACTTGGAGCCAATGCAAACCGCCGCCACGCATCGCCGCGCGTCTGCGCCACCCAGCGCAGGAACAACAGCACCGCCGCCGCGGTGAGCCCCGCGATCAGGCCCATCCACATGCCGCGCACGCCGTGGCCCGCGCCGAACGCCAGCCAAGCACCGATCGGCATGCCCACCACCCAATAGGCAAAAACGGTGATCAACATCGGCATGCGGGTGTCCTTCAAGCCGCGCAGCGCGCCATTCGACACCACCTGGATGCCGTCGGAGAACTGGAAAATGCCGGCCAGGATCAGCAACTGCGCGGCCAGCGCGATCACCTTGGGATCGCTCGAATAAACGTGCGCGATCGCGTGCGGGATCGACAGCATCAACGTGGCCGACACCGCCTGCGTCACCAGCGTCAACGCGATTCCCGAGTAACCGGCGTAGCGCACCGCGCGCACGTCGCCGCGCCCGGCCGCATGGCCGACCCGCACCGTCACCGCCAGCGCCAGGCCCAGCGGCACCATGAAGGTGACCGAAGCCACGTTGATCGCGATCTGGTGGCCGTCGATCGCGACCGTGCCGAGGCGGCTGATCAGCAACGCCGAGATCACGAACAAGCCCGCTTCCATCAACAGCGTCACCGCCATCGGTACGCCGATCCACAGCAGGTGCTTGAGCGCGTGCCAGTCGGGGCGCTCCATCCGTGCGAACAGGTTCAGTGCGCGGAAGCGTTTGCCGAATTTCAGGTACGCCGCGAACGCCGCGAGTTGCAGCCACAGCGCCAGCGCGTTGGCGATGCCACTGCCCTCCGCGCCCAGCGCCGGCAGGCCGAATTTGCCGTAGATCAGGATCCAATCCAGCGGCACCAGCACCACCAGACCCAGCAACCCGAACAACATCGTGGGACGGGTCCAACTGGAACCTTCGCACAACCCACGCAGGGCGAAGTAACCGCACAACCCCGGCGCGCCCCAGCTCAGCGCATGCAGGAACGCCTGCACGTCGGTGAGCAACGCCGGATCGACCCCGATCAGGTGCAGCAACGGTTCGGAATGCCGCGCGCCGAACCACAGTGCGATCGACAGCGCGGCGGCCAACCACAGCGCCTGCCGGAACAATGGCCCGATTTCGCGGTGCCGGCCCGCGCCATCGAGCTGCGCGACCGAGGGCGACAACGCCATCATCACCCCGACCGCGCTGACCAGCCCCAGCACCCAGACATTGGCGCCGACCGCCACCGCAGCCAGGGTGTGCGCGTTGTAATGCCCGGCCAGCGCGATGTCGATCGCGTTCATGCCGACCGCGGACAGCTGCCCTGCGATCAGCGGCAGCGCCAGCTTCACCGTCGCGCGCAGGTCGCGTGCAAAATGCGCGCGGTCCAAGGATAGAATCAAGGCCATTGGGGACGATCCGATGCAACCCGAAATTTCACCATCGCCAGCACCGCCCGAAACCCCGACGTCCGCGCCGCCCGAAACGTGCGCGAACTGCGGTACGCCGCTGCAAGGCAAGTATTGCTACGCCTGCGGGCAGCCGGTCAATGGCCTGGTGCGGCATTTCGGCAGCGTGATGAGCGACATCGCCGACAGCGTGCTCAACGTCGACGAGCGCCTGTTCCGCACCATCGGGCCATTGTACTTCCAGCCCGGCAAACTCACGCTCGATTATTTCGCGGGCAAGCGCGCGCGCTACGTGACGCCGTTCCGGATGGTGTTCTTCCTCGCGATCGTGGCGTTCTTCGCGGCCCAGTTCACGGTGCGCGCCGGATTCAGCCGCCCCGTCAGTTTTACCACCCCCCGCGTGGACGGCGTCGCCATCCACACGGCTCCCGCATCCTCTGCGCCACCGGAACACAATCCCTTTGCCGATGGCAACCTCGACTTCGGCTGGGGGGTGATCTGGAACCGCGACACCAAGCCCTTCAAGGTCGGCTGGCTTCCCGATGCCGCCAACGACTGGTTCAACGATCTGCTCGGAAACGCCCAGGTGCAATTGAACCAGATGAACTCGGGCAACTATGCGCAGCGCAACGACGCGGCACACAAGTTCATGCTCGGCATGTTCTCGGCGGCGCCGACCGTGCTGTTCGTGTTGCTGCCGGTGTTCGCGTTGATGCTGAAGATTTTCTACGTCTTCAAGCGCCGGCTGTACATGGAGCACCTGATCGTGGCCATGCACAGCCACGCCTTCCTGATGCTGTCGATGCTGGTCATCATTGCGCTCACGGTATTGCAAAAACTGCTGCTGCCACACGCCGGCTGGTTGGCCGTGCCCTTCGGCCTGCTGTTTGCGGCGGTGTGGATCTGGATCTTCGTGTACCTGTGGCTGATGCAGAAGCGGGTGTACCGGCAAGGCTGGTTCATGACCAACCTGAAGTACTGGTGCCTCGGCTTCTGCTACAGCTTTTTGCTCCTGATCGGGTTCGTGTTCGTGATGCTGCTGAGCCTGACCGGCGCATGATCGTCTACGCCGTCGAGCTTGAAATGGACCAGGCCCTGCGCGACGAATACCTCGCGTGGCTGGACGGACACGTGCGTGAGATGCTTGCCTTGCCGGGATTCACGGGCGCCGAAATCCTGGTGCGTACGCAGCCGGCCCCGGCGGCGGGTCGTTTCATCGTCAGCGCGCACTACCGGCTGCGCGACCGGGCCGCCCTGGACGACTATCTGGCCCGGCACGCCGCCCATATGCGTGCGGCCGGACTGGCGCGTTTCGGCGAGCGCGTGCACGCTTCCAGGCAGATACTGGAGTCGCTTTGAGCTCCACCCGATCTGCCGTTGTGCACAGCCGCAATCATGGCGCATGCAAACCGACCATGGTTAGGCCGAACGCCCTCCATGTACCCTGCGTTTACACATAACTATTTGAATAATATATATAAATCAAAGTGATGAAATTTTCGCCAACCCGTGTACCGGCCCCATTCCACGAGCCTCACGGCCCGCTTGCTCGCCGTCCTTCCACAACCTTATCCACAGCGATTGTGGATAAGCGTAAAACCGTCAACGAGTCATTGCGTTACCGGATATTTCTGCAAACCACGACAACAAACCGCGCTAACTGATGGCGTTCATGCGCCAATCCGATCCGGCCCCCGCAATCCTGAAGGTCGCGTTGCCGTTGCCGCTGCGGCAAACTTTCGATTACCTGTCGAACGGCATTCCCGTGCAACCCGGCTGTCGTGTGCGCGTGCCGTTCGGTCGCAGCCGACGTGTCGGGATCGTGGTGGAAACCGCGATGCACGCGGCGGTCGTCGCCGGGCGCATCAAGCCGATCGAGGCGGTATTGGACGCGCAGCCGCTGCTCGACGCGGAATTGCTGGCCAACCTGGGCCGCGCCGCGGATTACTGGTGCGGCGCGATCGGTGAAGTGCTGTTCGGCGCCCTGTCGCGGGCCTTGCGCGAGGATCGTGCGCCCACGGATTTCACTGAAGAAAGATGGCGCGCCACCGCAGCCGGCAGCGCGGCACGCGACGCGCGCACGCGACGCGGCGGTTCCGCCGCACTGCTGCAGACGCTGGGTGACGAAGCCTTCTCCGCGAGCGAACTCGATACCTTGCTGCCGGGCTGGCGCGCGGCGGCGCGGCGATTGGCGGGAGCAGGCCTGATCGAACGCACGCAATCCACTGCGGATGCGCCCCATGCGCGCGACGGCGGCGCGCCGGTGCTGAACGACGAACAGGCCGATGCGCTGGCCACGCTCCTGTCTGCCGGCGAGGGTTTTCATCCCTTCCTGCTGCAAGGCGTCACCGGCAGCGGCAAGACCGAGGTCTACCTGAGGCTTACCGAACGCACGTTGCAGCAGGGCCACCAGGCGCTGTGGCTGGTACCGGAAATCGGCTTGGTGCCGCAAGCGCTGCGCCGCCTGCGCGCGCGCTTCAACGCACGCATCGCGGTGCTGCATTCCAACCTTGCCGAAGGCGAGCACGCGCGCGCCTGGCTGGACGCGCGTTCCGGCGAGGCCGCCATCGTGCTCGGAACACGTTCGGCAGTGTTCGCGCCGCTGCCCAAGGCCGGCTTGATCATCGTGGACGAGGAACACGACGCTTCGTACAAGCAGCAGGAAGGCTTTCGCTACCACGCGCGCGACTTCGCGCTGATGCGCGCGCAATCGCTGGGTGTGCCCATTGTGCTGGGCAGCGCCACGCCGTCACTGGAAACGCTGGCGAACGTCGAGGCGGGACGCTTCACGCGACTGCGACTGCACCGGCGTGTCCACGCGCGCCCGCCATCGCCGGTGCACGTGCTGGACGTGCGCGGCCTCAAGCTCGCGCACGGGCTTGCGCCCGCGCTGCTGGAAGCACTGGACGCGTGCATCGCGCGTGGCGAACAGGCGTTGGTGTTCAAAAACCGTCGTGGCTATGCACCGGTGCTGCTGTGCCATGCCTGCGGCTGGCACGCAGTCTGTCCGAAGTGCGAAAAGCCGCTGACCTTGTACCGCGGGCGCCGGCAATTGCTTTGCCACCACTGTGGCCACACCGAACGCGCACCGGGAAGCTGCCCGAACTGCCGCGCGGACGCCCTGATCCCGCAAGGCCAGGGCACCGAACGCCTTGAAGAAGCCCTGTCGGCGCGTTACCCGGAAGTGCCGGTGCTGCGCGTGGACCGCGACAGCACGCGCCGGCGCAACGCGTTCGAGAAATTGCTCGACCGGCTCGCGGCCGGTGGGCCCGCGATCCTGGTCGGCACGCAGATGCTGGCGAAAGGACACGACCTGCCCAACCTCACCACGGTCGCGATCGTGGGCGTGGACGAAGGCCTGCACAGCGTCGATTTCCACGCGGGCGAACGACTCGCGCAACTGGTCGTGCAAGTGGCCGGGCGCGCCGGGCGCGCCGACAAACCCGGCGCGGTCTGGCTGCAGACCCACGAACCGGAGCACCCCTTGCTGACGACACTGCTGCGTGGCGGTTACGACGCCGCCGCGGCATTGCAACTGGGCGAACGCATGGCGTCGGGGCTGCCGCCGTTTTCACACATGGCACTGCTGCGCGCGGAGTGCGCGCAACGCGATACGGTTGAGGGTTTCATGGCCGCGGCACGTGATGCGCTTGCGCGCCCCGGAAGCAACGGCTTGCTGCGAATCAACGGACCTTTCGCCGCACCGATGCCGCTACGGGCGGGCCGGCACCGCGCGCAACTGTTGCTGGAATCCCCGCAACGTCCGGCGCTGCGACAGGCGCTTGCCGAGTGGCTGCCGCGCCTGCACGCGCTGCCGCAACCGCGTGGCCTGCGCTGGTCGCTGGATGTCGATCCTGTGGATTTGTATTGACATCCCCCTTCGCTCGCGAAGGGGGAATGAGGGGGATGGCTTTTGCAGTGCGAGGACATCCCCCCGCGCTTCGCGCGACCCCCTTCGTCCGAAGGGGGTAGTAGCAGTCACGCCGCGAACGCGCCCCGCATCTTCTTCATCGCATTCGCTTCGAGCTGGCGGATGCGCTCGGCCGACACGCCGTAGTCGTCGGCCAGATCCTGCAGGGTGGCCTTGTCCTCGACCAGCCAGCGACGGCGGATGATGTCGCGGGTGCGCTCATCCAGTTTCGCCAAGGCGTGCTGCAAGGTGTCGAGTTGGTGTTCTTCCTGGTCGGCGTCGGCAAGCTGCAGGTACGGATCGGCGCCGTGGTCTTCGAGGTACGCGACCGGTGCGGGCGGCGCGTCGTCATCGCTCTCGGTCGGCGCGTCGAAACCGACGTCGCGGCCAGACAAACGCGATTCCATTTCCAGCACCGTCGCCTCGGGCACGCCCAGATCCTTGGCGACCTCGCGCACTTCGGCCATGTTCATCCAGCCGAGGCGCTTCTTGGACTTGCGCAGATTGAAGAACAACTTGCGCTGGGCCTTGGTGGTGGCAACTTTCACGATGCGCCAATTGCGCAGGATGAACTCGTGCATCTCGGCGCGGATCCAGTGCACCGCGAAGCTGACCAGGCGCACGCCATGATCCGGATCGAAACGCTTGACCGCCTTCATCAGGCCGATGTTGCCTTCCTGGATCAGGTCGGCCATCTGCAAGCCGTAACCGGAATAGCCGCGCGCGACGTGCACCACGAACCGCAGGTGCGACATCACCAGTTTGCGCGCGGCGTCGAGATCCTCGTCATCGCGGTAACGATGCGCGAGTTGCTGTTCCTCGCCGACGTCAAGCACGGGAATCCGGTGCACCGCGCCGATGTAGGCATCGAGGCTGCCGACCACGCCGGGAATCGGCAGATTATTGGCGACCAAGGCTTCGCTCATGGGTGTACCTCATTGTCTGTATTGGCACTCTGCATGTTCGAGTGCCAAGCCCTCGTGAAGGTTCCCGCGCGATTCCCGGATCGGAACCGGCTTCGCCGTGAGGGTGATGAACGAAATTATACTCGCCAGTATAGGAAATACAAGCAGCCGGAAGTCATGCTTCCAGTGTGGCCCGGGGCGGCAAACTCCAGTCGATCGGCGCCCGATTGCCAGCCTCAAGATACTGATTGGCCTTGGAAAAATGCCGACAACCCAGGAACCCCCGGTGCGCCGAGAGTGGCGAAGGGTGCGGGGCCTTGAGCACGCAGTGGCGGTGGGTGTCGATGAGCTTGCCCTTGGCCTGTGCGTAGGAGCCCCACAACAGGAACACCAGCCCCTCACGACCCCGGTTCAGTTCGTCGACCACGCGGTCGGTGAAGCCTTCCCAGCCCTTGCCTTGGTGCGAGCCAGCCATCCCGGCCTGCACGGTCAGCGCCGAGTTGAGCAGCAGCACGCCACGCCGTGCCCACGGCGTGAGGCAACCGTAGTCGGGGCGCGCGATACCGAGGTCGTTCTCGATTTCAGTGAAGATGTTCACCAGCGACGGCGGCACCGGCACGCCCGGCCGCACCGAGAAACACAAGCCGTGGGCCTGACCGGGACCGTGGTAGGGATCCTGGCCCAGGATCACGACCTTGACCGCCTCGAACGGCGTCGCGTCCAGCGCCGCGAAAATCTGCGGGCCTGGTGGATAGATGCGCTTGCCGGCGTGTTTTTCCGCACGCAGGAATTCACCCAGCGCGTGCATCTCGGGCCGGTCGAAATGATCGCCCACCCGCGCCTTCCACGACGGTTCCAGTTTCAGACGTTCGTCGGTCATTGCGCTGCAAGTCCATCCAAAAGCCATTCGTCCGCAAATGAACGCAAATGCACGCGAATAAAAGCGGAGCACAAAACTCCGGCCGCGCCTTTTGCCTTGTTCTTATTTGCGTTCATTGGCGTTCATTCGCGGACTGATTTTGCCGTTGGTTGACGTTGCCTCTGCCCTACCCGCAACTGGAACATCAGCTTGGTCATCAGCAGCCGTTCCTCGACGGGTTTCTCGACCAGGTCGTTGGCGCCCGCTTTCAGCAATGCGGCCTGGTTGGCGGGATTCTCGTCGCCGGTCATCACCAGCACCGGCAGCCTGCCCTTGCCAAGTTCGAGATCGAAGCGGATCCACTCCAGCAGATCGCCGCCGGACATTTCGCCTTTCAGGCTGACGTCGGTCAGCACCAGGTCGGCGCCGGCCTCGCCACGTTCATGCGCAGCGGCCAGGAATTCGACGGCTTCCTCGGCACTGCCTGCCATGTGCACCGTGAGTCCGTAGCGTTCCAGCATCCGGTTGGTAGCCAGTGCGACCACGCGGCTGTCCTCGACGTACAGCACCGTCCCCTCGGCGTGATCGCTGGGCTGCACGTAGCCGCGGATGAAATCCGAAAGCGCGGCGTAGCCTGCGGCCTTGTCGAAATAATCCGTGATCGCGTCGCCGAGTTGGCGGTTCTGCAGGCGCTCCTGCACGTCGCCCGACACCGCGATGATCGGAATGTAAGCCTGCGGTGCGTGCTCGCGCACGTATGCGGCCAGCGTCGCGCCATCCATGTCGGGCAGGCGCAGCGCGGTGGTCACCAGGTCGACCACGCCCGCGTGCAAGGCCTGTTCGGCTTCGGCGCCGCTGGCACAGGCGACCACCGTCGCGCCGGGCAGATCCTTTTCCAGCACGCGCGCGATCAACGTGCGCGCGACCTTGGAGCCGTCCACCACCATGACGCGCGGGTTGTCGCTGGCGATGTGGCGGAGGACGTCGTTCATGGATGGAAAACCGGGGTCAGAGTGCAATTTCGAACGACAGCTTCAGGCTACGCCGGAGGGCAGACAAAATTGCACTCTGACCCCGGTTTTCTACGGACGCAGACGCGCCAACTGCCGGCTGCTCGCGATCCAGGCGCCCAGCCAGCCCAGTGCCACCGCGATCGCCAACGCAATCACAAGCGTAACCCACGAGAGCCCGCCGAAGTGCAGGCGCCCGGCGTAACTGGTGACCAAGTCACGCACCGGCGCTGCCAGCACGGCTTCCAGCAACAACACCAGCAGCACGGCGACCACGCCTGCGGCCAAACCGTACCACGCGCCCTCGTAAAGATACGGCCGGCGCACGAATGCGGCACTGGCGCCGACCAGTTGTTGCACGGCAATTTCGTTGGCGCGACTGCGGATGTCCAGGCGCACGGTATTGCCGATCACCAGCACCGCCGCCGCAGCCAGCAACACCGCCAGGATGACCGCGACCGTTCGGCCCAACCCGACCAGCGCATCCAGCCGCGCGCGCCACGCGCCGTTGTCCTGTACCAGGTCGACCTGCGGCAGTGCACGCACCGCCGCAACCAGGGACTCGACCTGGACGCGGCTGGTACCCGTACCTGGCTCGACCAGCAGCGCGAACGGCAAAGGATTGTCCGGCAGCGACTGCACCGCAGCGCCGAAACCCTGGATCGCAGCCAGTTCGGCCAGCCCCTGTTGCGGCGTGCGCAGCGTGACCGCCGCGACGTCCGCGCGCGCGCGCAAGCTATCGGCCAGCTTCGCGGCGCCGTCCGCAGTGACATCGGTTTTCAGGAACACGTTGACCGATTGCGAATTGCCCAGCGCGGTTGCCAGATGCTGCACGTTGACCAGCAACAGCAGGAACGCCAGCGGCAGCGCCAGTGCCAGCCCCATTACCGCAATCGTCAGCGCACTGCCCAACGGCCGGCGTGCCAGTTGCCGCAAGCTGTCGCGCAGGCACCACGCGTGCTGGCGGCGCCACATTGCCAGGCGCGTGCGGTGTATCGGGTTGGCCATGGAGGCAGGTGTGTTCATGCCACCTCGCTTGCCGGCACGTCGTCGATCAAGTGCCCGTGATCGAGCACCACTACGCGTTGCTTCATGCGTTTGAGCAACGCAAGGTCGTGGCTGGCGATCAGGACGGTGCTGCCGGTCTGCCGGAGGCTCACGAACAGTTGCATGATTTCTTCCGACAGTTGCGGGTCGAGGTTGCCGGTCGGCTCGTCCGCGATGATCAGCGCGGGACGCGCGACGATCGCGCGCGCGATCCCGACCCGTTGCTGCTCGCCGGTGGACAACGCAGCCGGCGCATCCTTGCCGCGCCCGGCGAGCCCGACCTTTTCCAGCGCGCTGCGCACCCGCTTGTCGCGTTCCTCCCGCGGCATGCCTGCGATCACCAGCGGCAGCGCCACGTTGTCGGCGACGCTGCGATCCAGCAACAGGCGATGATCCTGGAACACCATGCCGATATCGCGGCGCAGTCCCGGAATCCCGCGATGCCTGACGCGCGCCAAGTCGCGGCCGTGCACCTTGATCGTGCCGCGGCTCGGGCGTTCGATCAGCGCGATCAGCCGCAACAAGGTGGTCTTGCCCGCGCCGGAGTGGCCGGTGACGAACAACATTTCGCCCGCTTCGACGTTGAAGGACACGTCGATCAGCGCCTCGCGGCCCTCGGGGTAGCGCTTGCTGACGGAATCGAAGCGGATCACGGCAGGACCGAAATGAAAACGGGGCTCGGGACTCGGGACTGCAAAAGCCTACCAACAATGTCGTCATTCCGGGGCCGCGCGCAGCGCGGAATCCGGAATCCATTTTTCGGGCGCCCTTAAGCAATCATCAAAGCTGGATTCCGGGTTCCGCCTTCGGCGGCCCCGGAATGACGAAAGGGAATGAATGTCGCTCGAACTGATCAGGCGTGGCTCGCTGGCGATGCAACGTGATTCGCGGGCTTGCGGCGCCGGCGCCGGCGCTTGTTCGCGGCGGACTGGTCCGTGGCCGCCGCGGTTTCGGCCGGCGACGCCTCGACTTCCGCGTGACCGTGGTGCGCATGTTGTGCCATCGGGCGCGCGGGCAGCGAGGCCAGCCATGCAGGTTCGATCACCTGCACCGGAATCTTCATGCCGATGTAGCGCTCGATGTCGGGCAGGTTCATCGCGTACAGGTCGCAGGCAAAGCTGATCGCGTCGCCCTCGGCACCCAGCCGCGCGGTGCGGCCGATCCGGTGCACGTAATCCTCGCCGTCCTGCGGCAGGTCGTAATTGAACACGTGGGTGACGTCGGGGATGTGCAGGCCGCGCGCGGCCACGTCGGTCGCGACCAGCACCTCGACGTCGCCCTTCTTGAAACGCTCCAGCAAT
Source organism: Rhodanobacteraceae bacterium (assembly GCA_004299705.1). Lineage (GTDB taxonomy): Bacteria > Pseudomonadota > Gammaproteobacteria > Xanthomonadales > Rhodanobacteraceae > 66-474. The sequence continues at coordinate 12,931 of SCQS01000074.1, forward strand.
TTCTGGCGCTTGGCCTGCGGCACGTCGCCCGACAACGCGCCGACCTTGAAACCATGCCGCGACAGGCGCTGGGTCACGCGCTCGGCGGCGGCGCGGGTGTTGACGAACACGATGCTGCGCTGGGGATTGCAGTGTTCCAGCAGGTTCAAGAGCAGCGGCAGCTTTTCTTCCTTGGCCGGGAAGTACACCTGCTGGCGCACGCGGTCGGCGGTGACGTGCTCGGTTTCGACGGCCAGCTTCTCGGGCTGGTTCATGTGCTCGTAGGCGAGCTCCAGCACGCGGTAGGAAAGCGTCGCCGAGAACAGCATGCCCTGGCGCTCCTCGCGCGCCGGCATCTTGCGCAGCAGGTAACGCACGTCCTTGATGAAGCCGAGGTCGAACATCCTGTCGGCTTCGTCGATCACGGTGGCCTCGACCGCGCGGAAGCTGAAGACGTGCTGCTTGAAATAATCGATCAGGCGGCCGGGCGTGGCGATGATCACGTCGCAGCCGTCGCGCAGTTGCTGGCGCTGCTTGTCGTAATCGACGCCGCCGTAGATCAGCGCGAAGCGCAGGCCGGTGTGGCGGCCGATCGCCTGCGCGTCCTTGTCGATCTGGATCGCAAGCTCACGGGTGGGCGCAATAATCACCGCGCGCGGATCGTTGTCCTTGCGTTCGGAGATCGCGGGTTGGGTGAGCAGGCGATTCATCACCGCCACCAGGAACGCGCAGGTCTTGCCGGTGCCGGTCTGGGCCTGGCCGGCGACATCGCGCCCGGAAAGTGCGACTGGCAGGGTCAACGCCTGGATCGGCGTGCAGCGCGTGAAGCCGCAATCGGCGAGGCCGGCGGCGAGGTGCGGATGCAGGTCGAATTGTTCGAAGAAGGTTTCGGTGAGAACTTGGTCGGCCACGAGGGTTTCCGATTGGGGACAGCGAGCGCGCCACCCGCGTTTGGATGCGCTTGGACTGCGCGCCGGAGCAGGGCTGCCCGCGACTGCACGAGTCAAGCTGGCTGCGCGCGGCCGCACCGGCGCGAAGCGCACAAGTGATTGTTCCCAATTGTAACAGCACGTCGCAGCCGCCCGCCTGCATCGCCGCGCTTGCATTGGCGGCCCCCTTCCCCCATCTTGTCGTCTCCGATCCCGTTGCCGAACTGCCATGAGCGAAAACATCTCCCACGTCAAAGACGCCGATTTCGAATCCGAGGTGCTGAAGTCCGACACCCCGGTGTTGCTGGATTTCTGGGCGGAATGGTGCGGGCCGTGCAAGTCGATCGCGCCGATGCTGGAAGATATCGCCAAGGAATACACCGGCCGCCTCAAGGTCGTGAAGATCAACATCGACGAGAACCAGAAGACCCCGATGACCTACGGCATCCGCGGCATCCCCACCCTGATGGTGTTCAAGGGCGGCAAGGTGGAAGCCACCCAGATCGGCGCCGTCGGCAAGGGGCAGCTGACCCAGATGCTCGACAAAGTGGTTTGAGGCGAGTCGCGCCAAAGCAGACTGCCCGCAAATAAACGCGAATGAACGCAAATACAGCAACCGAGCGAGGCGCCCCGCACCCGCTTCATTTGCGTTGATTGGCGTTCATTTGCGGACTGATTTTTTCTTCCACGCCGGACAGTCAAGGTACCCGCCCTGTCCGAGCCAACCTGAACCCCGCACGGCGCCCGCTTGTCGACGGCCCCCGCGCAATGCTAGATTGATGTCCGGCCGGTGGTGCTTTTGCCCGGTCTCCTTTCCCGTTTGTTCCCTCCCGCGCTTCGAGCGCCGATGAGGCTTACCCGTGTCCGATACCGAAAACACCGTACAGGGCGAAGACGCCCGCGCGTCCGCCCCTGCTCCCGAATCCAATGCCTCCGCTGGCAATGAAGGCGGCGAAGGCCAATCCCAACAACGCGGCACCCGCCCCGATCGCGGCCGCCGCCGACGCGGCCGTCATACCCGCAACGGCAACGGCCAAGGCGGCAACCCCAACGGCCTGCCGGCCGATGTCTCCGGCGACGAAGGCGATGCCGGCGATCCGAACCGTCTGATCAACCTCACCGAACTCAAGCGCAAGAACTCGGTGAAACTGCTGGAGATGGCCGAGGAACTCGGCATCCAGGAAGGCGTGGCCCGCGCACGCAAGCAGGACGTGATCTTCAACATCCTGCGCGCCCACGCCAAGTCCGGCGGCAGTATCTGGGCCGAGGGCGTGCTGGAAATCCTGCAGGATGGCTTCGGCTTCCTGCGCTCGCACGACGAGTCGTACCTCGCCGGGCCCGACGACATCTACGTGTCGCCCTCGCAGATCCGCCGCTTCAACCTGCGCACCGGCGACTACATCACCGGGCGCGTGCGCCATCCCAAGGAAGGCGAGCGCTATTTCGCGCTGCTGAAGGTGGACGACATCAACGGCGATCCGCCGGAAGCGTCCAAAAACAAACTGCTGTTCGAAAACCTGACCCCGCTGTTCCCGCGCAAGGCGTTCCACCTGGAACGCGGCAACGGTTCCACCGAAGACATCACTGGGCGCATCCTCGATTTGATCGCGCCGGTCGGCAAGGGCCAGCGTGGCCTCATTGTCAGCCAGCCCAAGGCCGGCAAGACCATGATGCTGCAGAACGTCGCGCAGGCGATCGTGCACAACCATCCGGACGTGCACCTGATCATCCTCCTGATCGACGAGCGCCCGGAAGAAGTCACCGAGATGCAGCGCAGCGTCAAGGCGGAAGTGGTGTCGTCCACCTTCGATGAACCGGCAGTGCGTCACGTGCAGGTCGCCGAGATGGTGATCGAGCGCGCCAAGCGCCTCGTGGAACACAAGAAGGACGTGGTGATCCTGCTCGATTCCATCACCCGCCTGGCGCGTGCCTACAACACCGTGGTGCCGAGTTCCGGCAAGGTGCTGACGGGCGGCGTGGACGCCAACGCGCTGCAGCGCCCGAAGCGCTTCTTCGGCGCCGCGCGCAACGTCGAGGAAGGCGGCTCGCTCACCATCCTCGCCACCGCGCTGATCGACACCGGCTCCAAGATGGACGAGGTGATCTACGAGGAGTTCAAGGGCACCGGCAACATGGAAGTGCACCTCGACCGCCGCATTTCCGAGAAGCGCGTGTACCCGTCCATCAACATCAACCGCTCCGGCACCCGCCGCGAAGAACTGCTGATCCCGCCGGACCTGCTGCAGAAGATCTGGATTCTGCGCAAGCTGCTGCACCCGATGGACGAGCTGGCCGCGATGGAATTCATGCTCGACAAGATGAAGAACACCAAGACCAACGACGAGTTCTTCAACGCGATGAAGCGGTGAGCGGAGCCGGGAAGCAAGGATCGGGACCGCACAACCTCGTCGTCATTCCGGGGCCGTTCGCGGCTCCCTCGCGAACGGAGCCCGGAATCCATTTTGATTTGTCGACAGAGCAAGCAAAAGCAAATGGATTCCGGCCTGCGCCGGAATGACGAGGGAAACAAACGACACAACGATGCGAGTCTGCGTCTACTGCGCCTCCAGCAACCAGGCCGACCCGCGCTTCCGCGCGGCGGCGTTCAAGCTCGGCGAGCTTCTGGCCGAAGCCGGCCACGGCATCGTCTACGGCGGTGGTTCGGCGGGTTCGATGGGCGCGGTCGCGGATGGCGCGCTGTCGAAGGGCGGCGAAGTCATCGGCATCCTGCCGCGCTTCATGGCCGACCTCGAATGGGGACACCCTGGCCTGACCCACCTCGAACTCGTCGGCGACATGCGCGAGCGCAAGCACAAGCTGCTGACGGGCTCCGACGCGGTGGTTGCATTGCCGGGCGGCTGTGGCACGCTGGAAGAATTGTTCGAGGCGATCACCCTGAAACGCCTCGGACTCTACTTCAGTCCGATCGTGCTGCTCGACACGCTGGCTTACTGGCAGCCGCTGGATGCGTTCCTGCACCAAGTGATCGAGCAACGCTTCATGAACCCCGAACACGCGAAGATGTGGAGCTTGGCGGCCGCGCCGGAAGACGTGTTGCCCGCCATCCGGAACGCGCCCAAGTGGGACGAACACGCGCGTGATCGTGCGGTGGTGCGGTAGCCGGGAAGCAGGATTGGCGCGCTCGGCGGGATCGTTCGCATCATCCATGATGCTCACCCCTCGCTTACGCTCGGGGCCGACTTTCGGTCATCCAAAATCGTTCCCGACGATTTTGTCGAACCCACACTCGCTTCGAGGGTGACACTTCAGAAAATTGGCGCGCTCGGCGGGATTCGAACCCACGACCCTTGCCTTCGGAGGGCAATACTCTATCCAGCTGAGCTACGAGCGCGCAGGTCGGGAAGTATAAACGACCACGATCGCTCCTCTCACGTTCGTGTCTTGCCTGGAGGCTTCGCCCGTTTGCGCCGCATCCGCCACCAGCGCAGCAGTCCGTAGGACAGGCGCACCTTTTCCTGACCGACCGGCAAGTCGGCGCGCGCGAAGATCCACGACGACTTGCTGTAGGCAATCTGTTGTTCCGGGTACACGCTGCGGTGGCCGATGATCAGGTACGCGGCCACGCAGGCGCCGGCCACGTACAGCGTGGAATCCGCGCCGAACAGTTCGATGCCCATCAGGATCGCCGCGATCGGCGCGTTGGAGGCCGACGCGACCACCGCGACCAGCCCGACCGCCGCGCCCAGTGCCGCGTGCAGGCCCAGCAGGTGCGCGAACGCGCCGCCGGCCACCGCGCCCATCACGAACTGCGGCGTGACGATGCCGCCGTAAAAACCCGAGCCCAGCGTGATCGCGACCAGCAGCGCCTTCCAGAAAAACCCGAGGTAGGGCATCGCGTCGCCGCGCAACGCGCTGTCCATCATCGGCAAGCTGAGGCCGAGATATTCATTCGGGATCGCGAGGATCAGCAGCGCCAGCACCACGCCGCCAATCAGTGGCAGCAACGGTGGCCACAATGCGTAGCGACGCTTGAGCCAGCCGAACGCCTGCCGCGAGCGACGCAACAGTTCCACGAACAGCCACGCCACCGCGCCGCACAGGATGCCGATCAATACGGTTTTCAGGAACAGCAGTTCGGTGAAGTCGCCCGCGAACACGATGCTGTAATGCGGATACGGCACGCCGAGATACCGCGACACCTCGAACGCGGTGACGCCGGCGACGATGCCCGGGAACAGGAAGTCGTGGCGGATGCGCCCGATCGCGAGCATCTCCACGCCGTAGATTGCGCCCGCGATCGGCGTGCCGAACACGCTGGAAAACCCCGCGCTGACGCCGCAAGCGAGCAGGCGCTTGCGCGTTTCCGGATTCAGGTGCAACACGCGCCCGACCGCGGCGGCGATGCTGGCGCCGATGTGCGAGCACGGTCCTTCCTTGCCCGCCGAGCCACCACAGCCCAGCGTGATCAGCGCCGCCAGCGGCTTGATCCACATGGTGCGGAACGGCAGCTTGCCCTGCTGCTCGTTGACCGCCACGATCGCATTGTCGTTGAAGGTACTGCGCCGCAGCTTGTAGCCGTAATGCAGCAGCAGCCCGTTGGCGAAACCGCCGACCGGCAACAGCAGCATCTGCAACCACAGCGGCGCGGCGTAGGCACGCCCGGCGGTCGCGAACAGGATGCGCAGGAAGATCGTGCAGCCGACGCCGACCAGAGCGCCGGTCGCGATCGACAGCACCAACCATTGCACCACGGTCGCCAGCATCACCAGCGGTTCGGCCAGATTGAAGCGTCGCATGGGCGTAGGCTGACCGCGCAGGAGGCAGGGATTTCCCGCATTATAAGGAGCGCGGGCAAATGACCTTCTCTGCGCGCACATGCAAAAAAGGCTGCGGCTTGGCCCGATCGCGCCACCCATGAGATCCGGCTCAAGCTGTTATACTGGGCGGCTGCGGCTACGTAGCTCAGCTGGTTAGAGCACGGCACTCATAATGCCGGGGTCGGTGGTTCGAGCCCACCCGTAGCCACCACCATCCGCTTGCCGGGGCTGGTTCGCGATTCATCGCCGCCTCTTGCCGAATCGAGCCCGCAAGTTCGACCCGCTACCGTGTTCCGCAGCGCCTTCGACACCCGCGCATCCACGTGCGTTGTCGCCCCACGCGCCATGACCCTACCCTTCCCGGACCCACTGCGGCCCATGCTTGTGCGTGGTGTGTGCCAGGCGGCGAATCAGCTACGGAATGCCTCGGTGCGCTGCAGCACAGCATCGCAGATTGGCCTGTTTAGCTATACAAATATATGATTTATGTACATTTATATACTAAAACAACGAATTTCTTAAAATATTTGTTGCACTGCACAATAGAGCGCGCTAGAGTAGCTGCCAGTTACCCCACCCTGCAAAGAGGGACCACACCATGTACAGCCAATTCCAGAAGCAGTCGCTCGATCTCGGCAAGCAATTCGCCGAGCAGGCCTACAAGGCGCAGGTCACCGCGCTCAAGGGCATCGCCGAAATCCAGAGCCTGCAGGTCAAGGCGCTGGAATCGCAGGCCAAGTCGAACCTGGCGTTTGTTGCCGATTCGCTGGAAGCCCGCGAAATCCAGGACGTGACCGCGCTGTGGCCGAAGGGCGTCGATTTCGCGCGTGACAGCGCGGAAGCCGCCTACGCCGCCAGCCAGGAAATCCTGGGTATCGCGCAGAAGACCGCCGAGCAGTTCGGCGACCTGACCCGCAACAGCCTGAAGGCGGCCAACGACGCCGCTGCCGCGCCGGCCAAGAAGGCGCGCTGAGCCCGCAAGGGATTAAAAGAAAATACCTCCCGAGAGGTATCAAGGAAAGTACGCGCAGCGGAGATCCCCCTCCCTCTGCAGCGCGACTCGAACCGGACGGTGCAAGCCGTCCGGTTTTTTATGCGCGCTTGCGAAAGGGGCAAGAAGAGCAAGACAGTCCGCAAGTGAACGCAAAAAACGCAAATGACTCAAGTGCGACGATGCTGGCGCTTGCTGCGCCACTCATTCGCGTTCATTGGCGTTGATTTGCGGACAGCTATTGCTTTTTTCCCGGTAACCAGAGCGGCCCGGAGCATCAAAACCGCCCGGCCTGGTAATCCTGCATCGCCTGCACGATCTGCTCGGGCGTGTTCATCACGAACGGGCCATAGCGCGCCACCGACTCGTTGAGCGGACGGCCCGCGACCAGCAGCACGCGCGCGGCTTTGGCATCGCTTGCCAAAGCCAGCTCGACGCTGTCGCCCTTGCCCAGCACGGCGAGCTCACGCAGGCCCAGTGTTTCGCTGCCGAGTTGCACCGCATCACCCTCGAATACGTACGCGAACGCGCTGTGGTTCTCCGGCAACGGCACGGACAGCTTGGCTCCGGGTTCGAGCGCGATGTCGAGGTACACGGGCGCGATCGCGATACCGTCGACCGGCCCGCGCACGCCGAACACCTCGCCCGCGACCACGCGCACCTTCACGCCCGGCGCGGGTTCGACGGTCGGAATCTTTTCCGGCGCGATGTCCTGGTAGCGCGGCTGGGTCATCTTGTCCTTCGCGGCCAGGTTCACCCACAACTGGAAACCGCGCATCAGGCCGTGTTCCTGCTCGGGCATTTCCGAGTGCACGATGCCGCGTCCCGCGGTCATCCACTGCACGCTGCCCGATTCCAGCAGCCCGGAATTGCCGTGATTGTCACGATGGCGCATGCGCCCATCCAGCATGTAGGTGACGGTTTCGAAACCGCGGTGCGGATGGTCGGGGAAACCGGCGATGTAATCGGTGGCCGCATCGGAGCCGAACTCGTCCAACAGCAGGAACGGATCCAGCGCATCGAGTTTCGGCTGGCCGATCACGCGGGTCAGCTTGACGCCGGCACCGTCGGACGTGGGGATGCCGCGCACGCGGCGGGTGATGGTACGGGAAGACATGGGTCGCCTCCTTGGGTGCTTGATGCGCCCAAGATGCGCCCGCGCTGCCTCGGAAGCAATGCCCGCGACGTGAACGCAGTGTTCACTGCACGCAGCGCGACGCTATCCGAACTGCAGTCGCTGTTGGCCGAATGCCGCGGTCGAAGCGGCTGTTGGTGAGAAGTCAGGGACGGAGCTTTCGGCCAGGGATGGCGGCTTTCAAGCCCGTTCTGGTGCTGGAGATGCGAGGTCAAGAAAGCGCCGGCGCAGCTCGGCGAAGGAGCGTTCAGGGACGAACGCACAAATCAATGCACCCAGCGCCCGCCGCGCCTGGCCGGCAAGCTGCCGAACGCGTTCGAGGACGCGCCGCCGCCCGCGGTGCGTTCGCGTTCGGTCGGCGGACGTACGCGCCAGTAATGCGCGACGGCTTCCACCGCGTCCGGAATCTGCGCGAGGCAGGCCTCGTACTCGTTGTCGTCGAGCTTGGCGATCGGCACGTCGGCGGCCAGTACGCCTTCATCGACCGCCAGTGCCATGATGGGCGAAAGCATCTCCAGCAGTTCGCCATCCTCGGCCAGCCGCGATTCCCAGATCGACGCGCGCAGATCGATGCCGCGGCTGAAGCCTTCGCACCAGCCGGCCGCGCTGAGGTCGCTGTGCGTGGCCTGCTCGGGCTCGACTTCACCCAGCACCGGCTCGTAGGCCTCGCTTTCCAGTTCGGCCGGGATCGAATCGTTGAGCTTGGCCAACAAGCCCAGCACCGCCGCACCCTGTTCGGGATCCTCGAACGGTGCGTGCAAGACCTCCGGCAACCACTCTTCCGGCAACGCCGGATCGGGCCCGATCGCAAGCGCGGTCAGCATGCCGTGCACGCCGTCCAGCAACATGGTTTCATCGGAATCCTGCGCGTGGCCGCGCAGCCAGCGATCGAGCACTTCGAGTTCGCTGTCGTCGATGATTTCGCGGGTGGCCGGCACTTCGTCCATGCCCCGAATAATCGGGGTGCACGCTTTAGTTCGCAAGCTCCAGCAGTACCGGGGCGTGATCCGATGGACGTTCCCAGGTGCGCGGCGTACGGTCGATGGATGCAGCGCTCATGCGCGCGCGCAGCGCCTCGCTGGCCAGGATCAGGTCGATGCGCAGGCCGAGGCCACGGCGGAACCCGCCCTGGCGGTAATCCCACCAACTGAAGTGGCCGGCGTCTTCGGTGAAAGCGCGGAAGGAATCGGCAAAACCCAAATCCAGGATGCCGCGCAGCGCGGCGCGTTCGGGCTCCGAGCACAGGATCTGGTCGCGCCAAGCTTCGGGATCGTGCACGTCGCGATCGTCCGGCGCGATGTTGAAATCACCCAGCACGACCACCTTGCCGTGGCGCTGCAATTCGCCACGCAGGTACTCCGTGACGGCCGCGAGCCATTCGAGTTTCCACGCGTATTTCTCGCTGCCCACGCTCTGGCCGTTGACCACGTACAGGTCGACGATGCGCACGCCGCCCACGCTCGCCGCCAGCACGCGCCGCTGCGGGTCATCGAATCCCGGCACGCCGGCCACCACGTTTTGCAATGGCTCGCGCGCGAGGATCGCAACGCCGTTGTAGGTTTTCTGGCCCGAATACGCGACGTGGTAGCCCTGCGCTTCGATCGCCTCGCGCGGGAACTTGTCGTCGGCGAGCTTGGTTTCCTGCAGCGCCAGCACATCCGGTTGCGTATCCCGGCACCATTGTTCGACATGCGGCAGCCGCACGTTCAGCGAATTGACGTTCCACGAGGCGATGCGCATTTTTTATATGTGAGCTGCTGTTTCAGAAGTACTACCGAACGGCCTCACCTGTCCCCCTGGCCGTCTTCCGATATAATGCGGTCGAGCAAGGTATCGCTCAGGCCACGCAGGCGGACAGTGGCAGGGACACAGGGACGGCCAAGGATCGGGAAGGACAGGGGGAGCATGCGACGAACCGTAGGGGAGCGGTATACCGCAAGCTTAGCGCGTGGTCGACTGATCGCGGCGCGAGTACGTCTTGCCATAGGCCTGCGGGTTCTGGTGCTCGCAACAGGCGTCGTGTCGGGTGCACTGCGTGCCCAAACGCCAACGGCCCAACAGGAACAACGGGAGCGGGCGCAGCGTCAGGCGCAGCAGCGCGATGCGCTGCGTTCGGCGCCGGACGTGCGGCTGCGTACCGGGCAAGCGTTCGACTATCACCTGACGACGGTTCCCGCGGAAACGCCCTGTTTCCGTATCGATAGCGTGTATCTGGAAGGTGCACATCGCAAGAGCTTCGGTTTCCTGCAGAAGTACCTCGACGGTTACCTCGACCGGTGCTTGGGGCAACAGGGGTTGCGCTTGCTGGCGCGGCGTGCAACGGATTTGCTGCTGGCGCGTGGCTATGTCACCAGCCGGGTGGTCATACCGGAGCAGAACCTTGCTGCCGGTCGCCTACGCGTGGTGCTGCTGGCGGGCACGGTGGAAGCAATACGCCTTGCGCCGGACTCGGTGAAAGTGGACTGGCGCAGCGCCTTGCCGATCCGCCCAGGCGATGTGCTGAACCTGCGCGCGATCGAGCAGGGCCTTGAGCAACTCAAACGCGTCCCGTCGCAGAATGCGAAGATCGACATCGCGCCCGGGATCCAGCCGAATACCTCCGACTTGGTGCTCACCGTCACGCGCGGCAGGCCTTGGCGGATCATCGCCAATCTCGACGACAGTGGCGCCAACAGCACCGGCAAAGAGCAAGGCGGCCTCACGCTTGCCATCGATCAGCCGTTCGGCATCAACGACCTGCTGAGCATCGGCTACACGCACAGCCTGGGACGCTTCGATCCGGAGAAAGGCACGCGTGGCCACAACCTCAACTACAGCGTGCCATGGGACAACTGGACGTTCGGGCTGTCGTCCATGGCCTTCGGTTATCGCGAGACGGTGTTCGGCTCGTTGCAATCCTTTGCGTATACCGGAACCTCCAACACGACCGCGGTCAGTGCCACGCGCCTCGTGCATCGCAACTCGCTCAGCCGCACCTCGCTGCAGCTGACCGTCGCCAAGCGCAACGAGCACAGCTATATCGACGGCGTGCAGATCCGGACGCAGCGCCGGCACGTGACCGCAGTGGAGCTGGCGTTGATCCAGCGCCGTTACTTCGGCCGTTCACAACTCGACTGGCGTCTTGCCTACCACTGGGGCGTGCCTTGGCTGGGGGGTCAATGGCAACCCAGCGTCTTCGGCGGTCCCACCAACAGGTATGGATTCGCAACACTGGATGCGAGCCTCAGCACACCCTTCCGGATGTTTTCCACGCCGTGGGTATGGCTGACCGAACTGCATGCCCAGGCCACCGGTGATCATCTCTATGCCGAGGATGACATCACCATCGGCGGCCGCTATACGGTGCGTGGTTTCGATGGCAATACCGTGCTGGCCGGTCGCCACGGCGCCTACTGGCGCAACACGCTCAGTTTGCCGCTCGGCCGTACAGGCGCCCAGCTTTATGGCGGCGTGGACGTGGGCCATGTGGGTGGCGATGTCACCGGTGGTTACGCGAGCCACAGCCTGAGCGGTGCCGTCGTCGGCGTGCGCGGTTCGCGGTTCGGCTTGAGCTGGGACCTGTTCGCCGGCTGGCCGTTGCACGCGCCGCACGGTTTTCCGGAGCGCCGCCCCACGGCGGGGATGCAATGGGTTTACGCCTACTGACACACGGAACGACAACACGGTTGGCGTGACGGGGCGCCAGCCTGCAGCACTCAACAGGGGGGGAACATGAAGAACGTCAGTTTGCACAAGACTACGGGCTCATCGACTGCCGACGTCGCGTGGCAGCGTTGCTTGCGCCGGAAGGCATTGTGGACCGCGTTGAGCCTTGCGCTCAGCATGCCGATGGCCAATGCGCAGACGGTGCCCGATGGCGGTACGCATACGGAGGTGACCGCAGCGCCCAATGGCGTGCCGGTCGTCAACATCGCGGCGCCCAACCAGGCGGGCGTGTCGGACAACACCTACCAGCAGTTCAATGTCGCCCACAACGGGCTGATCTTCAACAACAGCGGCAAGATCAGCGACACGCAGCTCGCGGGCTACATCGGTGGCAATCCCAACCTGGGCACCAACCAGTCCGCCTCGCTGATCATCAATGAAGTCACCTCCACGGCGCCGAGCGTGCTCGACGGCGCGATGCAAGTGGCCGGTCACGCCGCCCAGGTGGTGGTGGCCAACCCCAACGGCATCAGCTGCAACGGCTGCGGTTTCATCAACGCACCGCGTGGCACATTGACCACCGGCAAGCCGCTGTTCGCGAACGACGGTTCGCTCAGCGGGTTCGCGGTGACAGGTGGGACGATTGCCATCAACGGATCGGGGCTGCCGGCGGGTTCGACGGACCAGGTGGACCTGCTGGCGCGAGCGGTGGCGATCAACGCCGGCGTCTGGGCAAAGCGGCTCGATGTCGTCACCGGTGCCAACCGGATCAACTTCCAGACTTTGACCGCCCAGCCGCTCAGTGCGAGCGGCGCGACGCCGGGCGTGGCGCTGGATGTCTCGGCGCTGGGCGGCATGTACGCCAATGCCATCTTTCTCGTTGGTACGGAAGCGGGTTTGGGCGTCAACAACCAGGGAAAGATCATTGCCCAGAACGGCGATTTGACGATCACCAACACAGGCGAGGTCGAGCTGGCCGGCAAGACCACCGCGACGGGCAACATCGCAATCACTGCCGCGCAAGCGTTGTCCAACCAGGGCACGCTCGCTGCCGGTGGAAGCGTCAGTCTTGACGGCGGCAATTTCACGAACCAGGGCGTGCTCTACGGCAGCGGCGCAATCGCCCTGTCCGCCAACGGCGCGGTCAACAACAGCGGCCAGATCGAAGCGCAAAGCGGTGCACTCACAATGCAGGCGCAAGGCGCGATTACGGGAACCTCCGGCAGCAGTGTGTATGCGGGTGGTTCAATCAATTTGTCCGGGGCGTCGTTCGCCAATGCAGGTCAGCTGGAATCGGAGCAAGGCCTGACGCTCAAGGTCACGGGCGATGCCGTCAACAGCGGCAACTTGTCGGTGGATGCCGGCAATTTCAACCTCACGGCCGCGACGATCGAGAACACCGGCAAGCTTGCCGTCGCGGGCAGTGCGGCGCTCCAGGCAAGCAGCAGCCTTGCCAGCACTGGCACGCTGGTCGCCAATGGCGCTGTGGCGTTGACGGCGCCGAGCCTCACGACGGCCGGCACCGTGCAAGCCGGCAGTACGCTCGGGATCCGAGGTGGCACGCTGGCCAATGCCGGGAAACTGTATACGCTGGGCGGCGACTGGACAGCCATGTTGAGCGGGGCCCTGGACAACCAGACCGGCGGTGCGATCTACGGCAGCCAGAACATCACGCTGACAGCAGCGTCGCTCGCCAATGCCGGCGGCATCGAAGCCGGGCAAGGCGACGCGATTGCCCTCACCGGTGCCTTCACCAACAGCGGCACGCTGCAATCCGATCAGACCGATGTGACGCTGCAAACCGGGAGTCTGGTGAACACCGGCACCCTCGGCGTGCAGCGGAACTTGAACCTGCAAACGAGCGGTACAGTGCAGAACCGCGGTGTGCTGGTGAGCGGCCATGCGCTCAACCTCGCGGCATCGACGTTCGACAACCAGGCCGCGGGCCGGATCCAGACTGGAACGAATGCGGCGTTCTCCGCTGCGACGCTCGACAACGAGGGTGTCATCGATGTGAAGGGCAATGCCATCCTGTCCGGCACCGCACTGTCCAACGCGGCAGGTGCGCAATGGCTCGCCGCCGGTACGCTTACCTTCGACCAGACCGGCGATGTGGACAATGCCGGCGTGCTGCAGTCCGGCGGCGACCTCGAGCTGGAGCACGCCGCCTCGCTCGGCAACAGCGGCACGCTGCAATCCACGGCCGGCGATCTCACGCTCGCCACCGGCACGCTGGACAGTACGGGAGCGCTGGGAGCCGGCGGCAACGCGGCGCTGACATCTGGCACGAGTCTTGCGAGTACCGGCACGCTGGTCGCCAACGGCGCGGTGACGCTGGCGGCATCAAACATTACGACAGCCGGCACCTTGCAGGCCGGCAGCACGCTCGGAATCGACGGCGGCACGCTGACCAACGCCGGCAAGTTGTACGCGCTCGGCGGTGCATGGACGGCGACCTTGAACGGCGCCTTCGTCAACCAAGACAGCGGCGCCATCTACGGCAGCCAAGACGTTACGCTCAACGCAGTCTCGCTCGTCAATGCCGGTGTCATCGAGGCGCTACAAGGCGATGCGATCACCCTCACCGGTGCCTTCACCAACACCGGAACGCTGCAATCCGATCAGACGGATGTGACGCTGCGGGCAGGAAGTCTCGCCAACGGCGGCACGCTCAGCGCACAGCACAATCTGAGTCTGCAAACGAGCGGTGCGGCGCACAACAGCGGCGTGCTGGTCAGCGGTCAAGCGCTCAACCTCGCTGCCTCGACGTTCGACAACCAAACAGCAGGCCGGATCCAGAGCGGCACAAGCGCGGCGTTCTCCGCCGCGACGCTCGCGAACGAGGGCGCCGTGGACGCCAAGGGCGATGCCACGCTCAAGGCAAGCAGCGGCCTCAGCAGCACGGGCACGCTGGTTGCGGAGGGCGCGTTGGGCCTCTCGGCACCCAACCTCACGACGGCCGGCACCGTCGAAGCGGGCGGCGCGTTGACCTTGAGCGGCGGCACGCTTAGCAACGACGGCAAACTCTATGCGCTGGGCGGTCCGTGGGTGGCCACGCTGGACGGTGCGTTCACCAATCAGGGCAGTGGCGACATCTACAGCAGCCAGGGCCTCTCGATCGATGCGTCATCGTTGAGCAGTTCCGGTGGCATCGAGGCGCGCCTGGCAGTCGGCATCTCCGTGGGCGGCGCCTTCAGCAACAGCGGCACGCTGCAATCGGATCAATCGGGTGTCACGGTCAGTGCAGTGTCGTTGACCAACACGGGCACGCTCAGCGCCGCCCAGTCTCTGCAATGGCAGGTGGCCAAGGCCGCGCAAAACAGTGGCGCGCTGGTCAGCGGCCGGGCGATGAGTTTGTCGTCGGGCAGTTTCGACAACCAGGCCGGTGGGCAGATCCAGAGTGGTACCGATCTTGCCCTGTCCGCTGCCACGCTCAGCAATGAAGGCACGGTCAACGCCAAGGGTAATGCGGTGCTGGGCGGTATCACGCTCAGCAATGCCGATACCGGGCAACTCATTGCGGCCGGCGTGCTCACCCTGGACGAAACCGGCGACGTCAGCAACGCCGGCGTGCTGCAGGCGGGCAACGACGTCACCCTGACCCAAGTCGCGTCGCTCACCAACGCCGCGGGCGGCACGTTATACGCCGGGCAAGACTTCAACCTCACGCTGAGTCAGGCGCTGACCAACGCCGGCATGCTCTACGCCACACGCACCAGCACGCTGTCGGTGGGCAGCGTGGCCAACACCGGCACGCTGCGCAGTGGTGACAGTTTGTCGCTGGCCAGTGCGGGCGATGTCGTGAGCAGTGGGGCCATCCAGGCGCAGCAAAGCGTGAGCCTCGCGGGCGGTGCTGGCTTCACCAACGGCGGCAAGCTGTACGCCATCGGCGGCGGATTGACGGCGCAGGTCGCGGGCGTATTCGACGCCCTCGCCGGCAGCGATGTGTACAGCGGCCAGTCGATCGGCGTGCGGGCTGGCAGCTTCGCCAATGCGGGCACGTTCGAGGCCACGCAAAACATGAATGTCACCGCACAGGGCAGCTTCGGCAACAGCGGCGACCTGCAGGCGGATCATGGCGACCTCGTTATCGCCGGGAACGTCCTCGCCAACCAGGGCATGCTGAGTGCCGCTGGCGCCACTCAATTGACTAGCGCTGACAGCCTGGACAACAGCGGCAAGCTGGTGACCGGCCAAACGCTCGCGGTAACGGCCGCAGCTTTCACCAACGGCGGCCAGGCCCAGAGCGGCGGCAATGCGACGCTGGAAGCGGCCAACGTCACCAACAGTGGTCGGCTGCAGGCAGGCGGCAACCTCGGCATCGAACACAACGCCACATTGACCAACCAAACGGGCGGCCTGTTGCTGGCGGGCGGGAACGTCGCGGCGGACACGTCCTCGCTCCTCACCAATGCCGGCGTGCTGCAGGCAGGCGGCAGTCTTGCAATCGATGGCGCCGGCGCCGTCAGCAACGCCGCGGGTGCGACGCTTTACGGCACGCAGCTCGTCGACCTGCAAATTGGTGGTGGCTTGGGCAATGCCGGTACTTTGTACGGCCTCCAGGGCGTCAATCTTGCCGCCGCGAGTCTCGACAATAGCGGCACCCTACGTAGCGGGGCGGCGCTCGACGTCGCGACGCAAGGTGATGCCGCCAACGCCGGCACGGCCTACGCGCTTGGCTCCGTGAACTGGAACGTGGGCGGCGCCTTGGCCAACACCGGCGTGCTCGCCGCCGATGGCAACGTCACCGTGCAGGCTGCCAGCCTGGTCGGAAACGGCACGCTGGCGGCGGGTTTGCAGGGCAATGGCTCGCTCGGCCCCACGGGCGACCTTGGCGTGACCACCATTGGCAACCTCGTCGCGGGTGGTCGCTCGCTGGCCGCGGGCAACCTCGCGTTGGCCGGCAGCACGGTGGATCTTTCCGGCAGCCAGACCCGCGCCCGCAACATCGTCCTCACCGCCAGTCAAGGCAACGTGACCAACGTCGGTGGCGATCTCGCGGCCAACGGCACTGTTGCCATCAAGACGGCAGCCAGTCTCGTCAACGGCGGCGCCACCACCGCCCAGGGCGGCAAGATCAGCGCCGGCACGCTCGTCCTGCAGGCGGCGATGCTCGACAACACGTACGGATCGCTGATCCAGACCGGAACCTCCGACCTGAATCTCGACTTCACCGGCGCCTTCGACAACGCGAACGGCGTCGTCGCGACCAACGCGCGCAACCTCACAGTCACTGCCGCCACGCTCGACAACACCGCCGGCACGCTTGAGGCGGCCGGCAACGGCACGCTCGACATCACGACGCCGGGCAACCTGACCAACACCGCTGGCAAGATCGCCGGCAACGGCGCGCTGGCGCTGCAGGCCGGCGGAACCCTGGGCAACGCTGGCGGCCTGCTGAGCGTCGCGGGCAACGTCGCGGCCACGGCCGCCAGTTTCGACAACGTGGGCGGTACGCTGATCGGCAATAACCTCGGGGTCTCGGTCGCGCAGGCTTTGACCAACACCGATGGCGGCACGCTTCAGGCAGGTGGCGTGCTGCGGCTCGATGCCGGATCGCTGGACAACACCGCCGGCTACATCAAAGTCATCGATACACAGTCGTTGAGTTTCACGATCACGGGTGCCTTGATCAATGGCACCTACGGCTTCATCGGCGGCAACGGTGCCGCCACGGTGAATGCCGGCAGCATCGACAACGCGGGCCAGGTTTATGCCGGCGGCACGCTGGACGTGACCGCGCAAGGCCCGCTCAACAACGACGGCGGCGCGTTGCAGGCACAGGGTTCGGCTGCCATCGCCAGCGGTGGTGCGATGAGCAACCGCGGCGGTCGCATCGAGGCCGGCAGCGACGATGCTGCCGCAAGCTTGAGCGTGCGCACGGCGAGTCTCGACAACACCGGCGGCCGCATCGCCGACACCGGCGCGGGCGCCAGCACTTTTAGCGTGACGCAGGGTGCCATCAACGAAGGCGGCACCCTCGGCGGCCAAGGCGCGGTAACCGTATCGGCGGCGAGCCTGGACAATAGTCAGGCCGGCAAGCTGGTCGCGGGGCAGTCGCTCACGCTCGCGCTCGGCAATCTCGGCAACACCGGCGGCGACGTCTACGCCGCCGGCGATCTCGACTGGAACAACGCCAACGCCAGTCTCACGAACGCACAAGGCTCGCTGCAGGCGGGCGGCAATCTGTCGCTGGATCTGGCCTCGCTCGACAACACCGGCGGCACCATCGCCACCGCCCAGAACGGCACCCTGAGCCTCGGCAGCTTCACCGACCTCGGCAAGATCGCCGCCGGCCAGGATCTGTCGCTGGCGCTCGGCGGCAATTACACCAACACCGCCGGCAGCGCGCTCAGCGCCAACCGCAACTTTACGCTCGACGTGGCCGGTGACTTCCGCAACGCAACGGGTGCCACCCTGCAGGCGGTGAACCAGCTCACCGTCAACGCGTCCAACATCGACAATGCCGCCGACGCCACGCTCAACAGCGCGGATACGGTGCTGGTGACGCCGGGCGCACTCACCAACGAAGGCAGCATCGAAGGCAACGCCATCGCGCTCACGGCAGGCTCCTTGACCAACACCGCCAACATCATCGGCGGCGACCTGACGATCACGGCGGGTTCGCTCACCAACGGTGCCGATCTCGGCACGGCCACCGGCAACAATCCGTACCAAAGCGCGTTGATCGCGGGCGCCAATGGTGTCGACCTGTACGTCAGCGGTACCCTACTCAATCGCGACGCCACGATCTTCACTCTCGGTAGTCTCACCATCGGCGCCGACGCCCGGGGCAGCCCCAGCCAGGCGGTAACCAATCTCTCCGGCGACATCGAGGCCGAGGGCGGCATCGCGCTCAATGCGCACCAGTTCACCAACCGGCGCCGTGTCGTCGATACGGCGACTCACGTCTTGACTGCTGCCGAACAGGCCAGCAACACCTCGACCACGACCAGCACGTTTGATTGGACGACGGATCCCAATGCCGTGGCGTGGTGCGCCCAGTACGCGACGACGACAGGCGCGAATGGCCACTCGGTTCGCTGCGGCCCCATGGGCTACTACGGCGATTCGGGTCACGAAACGCTGACCGAGCAAGTCCAGTCGGTCAATCGGCTGGCGAGCGCCAGTGCGCAGAGCAAACTCGTGGGCAGCGGCGACATCACCATCAACGGTTCGGTACTCAACGATGCCTCCGTCATCGCGGCCGGCAACAACCTGACCATCAATGGCCAGAACGGCAGCCATGGCGGCGGCGCCACGGCAGGTGCGACGGTGCAGAACATTGCCTGGGTACCGACGGCCGTGGTCCAGAGCACCGACGTGCGCGCGGTCGACGGCGATTACGAAGGCTCGCGCTGGTATTCCAATCGTGAAAACGGCCTGCCGCCCCTGGTTTACTGGACCGGCATCACGGACAAAACGATTGCTCTGAATCCTTCCGGTGGCAACGGCTGGATCACGATTGCGCCCGGTGCCGGCCTTGCCGCCACCATGAACGCCGGCAACACCGTTTCGGTCACCGCGCATACGATCGACAACACCACGGTCGGGTCCAACGGCCAGCCCGTGCAAGCGGCGATCGGTCTGGGCAGCAACGCCGCAGGCGCGCAGGTAGCGGGCACGGGTGCGGGCACGGTCGCGAACGCCAGCGGCGATGGCGGCAGTGTTGCGGGCGTCGCCTTGGGCAGTGTGCCCGGCCAGACGAGCGCAGATTCACTTGGCCTCGCCGCGGCGCATACCGTCGATGGCACACCGGCACAGGGCGCCACTTCGACGCAGAACCTTGGCCTGCGAGGATCGAGTGCTCCGAAGGTCGGCACGCCGACACAGACCACCGTCGCCACATCCACCGCGCCGGCCAGCACTCCTGTTCCCGGCTCCGCCGCAGCCGGTAGCGAAACAGCACCTGGGACACCGCAGGTGGTCGCGACTCTGGTTGGCCCGCATGCCAACGTGCAGCTGCCGCAGACCGGCCTGTACACCGTCAACGTGCAGCCCGGCAGCCCGTTTCTGGTGGAAACCAACCCGCAGTTCACGCAATACAACAACTTCATCAGCAGCAACTACCTGCTGCAGCAGCTCGGCCTGAATCCGCAGCAGACCGAACAGCGGCTGGGTGACGGCTTCTACGAACAGCAGCTGGTGCTGGACCAGATCACCGACTTGACCGGCCGCCGTTACCTGGCCGACGACACCGACGCGCTGGACCAGTACCGCGAGCTGATGAGCAACGCGGTGGACGTGGCCAAGGCGTTCGACCTGTCGGTGGGCGTCGCGCTGACGCCCGCACAGATGGCGAACCTCACCCAAAGCATCGTGTGGCTGGTCAGCGTCGACGTGGACGGCCACAAGGTATTGGAACCGGTGGTGTACCTGAGCGCGGCGGATGCGAATCGCTTTGCAGCCAGCGGTGCGACGATCGCCGGCAAGAACGTGATCCTGACCGCGAGCGGCGATCTGACCAACAACGGCACCATTGCGGCGAGCCACGACACTGAGCTCACCGCCAGCAACCTGCTCAACAGCGGCACCATCCGTGCGGGCAACGACCTCAGCGTCAACGCTGCGCAGAACATCCTCAATGGCGGCACCCTGCAGGCCGGCGGCAACGTGAGCCTCGTCGCCGGCAACGATGTGCTGAGCGGCGCCAACGTGGCCCAGAGTCTGGGCACGGTGAACCTGAGCGGCTTGAGCACAGCGTTCAGCCCGGTGGCGCTCAGCAACCTGACGCTGCCCGGAGCGATCTCGGCCGGCGGCAACCTTGCCATCAGCGCGGGCCGCGATCTCAGTCTGGACCAGGCGCCCGTCACGGTCGGCGCCAATCTCAGTCTGGCAGCCGGACGTGACCTGACCGCCACTGCGGCGTCCATCCACGCCGGCGACAACGTGCATCTGCTTGCGGGGCGGGATCTGAACCTCGATGCCATCGCGCGAGCCGGCGGCACCAGCACGGTCGCGCAATCGACGCTCGACACGATCCACACCGTGACCGGCATCGACGCCGGCGGCGCACTGCTGGCAGTGGCCGGCCGCGACCTCACGAGCCAGGGCGCCCAGCTGAGCGCGGGCAACCTGCTGACGCTGGGCGCGGGTCAGGACGTCTCGTTGAATGCCGTTACCGACAACGTCTTCACCGGCAGCGGTCAGGAAAGCGGGCACACCTTCGAGACCCAGACACAAAGCCTCGACACGGTGCGCGGTACCTCACTGACTGGCGCGCAAGGTGTCAGCGTGTCGGCGGGGCGGAACCTCACGACCGAAGGTGCGGCGCTGGAAAGCGACAACGGTGCGGTCGATCTCGTTGCCGGCGGCGCTCTGGATCTAGGCGCTGCAACCGAACACGACAGCAATACCTATGAATCCGTGAACCAGAGCGGTGGGCTCCTGGACAGCAAGGTCACTACGGTTACCGACGATGTCATCGCCACGCACGCCGTGGGTACGGTAGTGAGCGGCAACACGGTCAACTTGCAGTCGGGCCGCGACATGACCCTGCAGGGCGCGACGGTGGTCGGGTCCAACGGCGTCACGCTGGATTCCGGCGGCGCCATCAACGTGTTGGCCGCCACCGACACGCGCCAGGAGAATTACCAGAAGACGGTCAAGACCAGTGGACTCCTGGGCGGCAGCGGCATCGGCTTCACCATCGGCGAGCGCACCCAGCAGGTTACGACCGGCACCGGCGCGACCGCACTGGAAGGTTCGTTGATCGGCACGATCGACGGCAACGTCAACATCGATGCCGCGAAAGGCTATACGCAGGTGGCGAGCTCCCTGCTGTCCCAGCATGGCAACGTGAACGTGCTGGCGGGCAACATCAACATCCTCGCCGGCCAAGAGAGCGAGCACCAGACAACCGACACGCTGTTCAAGCAGAGCGGGTTCACCTTCGCAGTGGGTGGCGGCGCGGTGGGCGCGTTGGTCAGCTCGGCCGAGACAGAGCAGCACTTGTCCAGCACGGTCAGCCAGGCCCACGATGGTCGCGTGAACACCATGGTGGCCGCCAACGCGGCGATTGCCGGATACCAGGGCTACAAGGCCGCCCAAGGTCTGGGCCAGCAGTTCAGCCACGGCGCCAGCGGGGCCGGGCTGAGCGTATCGTTGACCTATGGCCAGAGCGAATCCACCTCGCATTCGGTGACGAATGCAACGCAAGCGGTGGGTAGTACCGTGAGCGGGCAGAACGTCACGCTCGTGTCTCGTGGCGGCAATGGCACGACCGGCGATCTGAACGTCACGGGTTCCAGCATCCATGCTTCGCAGAACGTCACCCTCGGTGCGCTGCACGACATCAACGTGACTGCGGCGCAGGACACCTATGACAACACCTCCACCAACCACAGCAGCTCCGGCAGCGTGGGTGTGGCGGCTACCTACGGGCAAGGCGGGGTCGCTTTTGGCGTGACCGTGAGCGCCGCCGTCGCACATGGCGACGCCAACACTTCCAGCGCGCAACAGGTGAACAGCACGGTGACGGCGGGCAAGACCTTGCAATTCGTGTCAGGCAATGACACCACACTGGTCGGGGCCGTCATGCAAGGCAACCAGGTTATCGGCCAAGTCGGCGGCAACCTGACCTTGCAGAGCCTGCAGGACACCGGGCAGTCGCACAGCAGCCAGACCAGCGTGAGCGCCAGTGCCACGTTCGGCTATGGCGCCTCCGTCAGCGCGTCGTTCTCGCATGCCAACTCGAACTCCGACTACGCCAACGTGGTTCAGCAGACAGGCATCGAAGCGGGCGACGGCGGCTACCAGATCAATGTGGGCGGCAACACGAACCTGGTGGGTGCCTTGTTGACCTCCAACCAAGCTGCCATCGATGCGAACCGCAACACCTTGACCACCGGCACGCTGACGGCGAGCTCGATCCAGAACCAGAGCGACGCCTCGGCCAACAGCATGGGCGTGGGTGCGAGCTTCAATACCGGTGCCACCTTCGGGCAGAACCTGGATGGCGACCCGGGCAACAACAACTACCTTGCGGCGAACGGCGGCAAGTACGGGCTGACCAAGGCCGTGATCCAGAACCTGATGGACGGCGGCAGCGCCTCGACCTCGGCCAATGGGCAGACGGTGAGTGCGCTCAGTCCAGGCCACATCGTGATTACCGACGCGGCGGCACGGGGTGCGCAGGCCAGCGAATCCACAAGCCAGCTCATCGCGGGGCTGGAGGCGAACGGCCGCACCGTTACCAACACCGCCGTGGCGCCACCTGATGTCGCTGCGGTACAGCAATCGGCGCAGAACGAACAGACCGCCAACAATCTGATGTTCAACGCCGGCGCATGGGCGACAAACCAAGGCGCGCTCAAGAATGCCTTGGCGGCGTTCCAGCGCGTGGTCGGCTGCAAGATCGCGTCGGACGGCAAGCACTGCACGACACAGCCCTTGTCCGGAATGTACGCCCTCACCCCGGGAACCACGCTGGACATGTTTCTCAATGGCATAGCGAACAACGCAGAAGAGGCCGGCAACAATGCGGGCGACTTGGCGGTGCTGTTCACGACGCCCCTTTCCGCGGGCAACACCGTGGTAGTCAACGACTACTCGCCGGAAGTCAGCGGGATTGGCAGCCTGCTGGCGGGGCTCTGGAACAGCATCGATTCCAACCACGCCCAAGGTGCGTTGGGCACGACCGCGGGCGCCGAGCTGGCGGCGAACCTCGCAGGCCAGATCGGCCAAGTCAACAACAGTCAGGGCGGCAACGAGCCTGGCATGGGGATCACCTTCAATCCGATGGCCCACAGCGATGGCACCGCCCAGTTGATGCTGTCCATGGAGCAGAATCCTGGTGCCTGGACCAACGCCAACGGCAACACGCCAACGCTGGTGATGCTGGCCGAACCGTCGGCCAACGCGAAGACGTTCCAAACGATCATCAACGCGTATGGCCAAAACGCCGGCGTCGTCTACTCGGCCAACGGCAATGATCTGGTACCGCGATCCAAATTGATCGGGGACAACCCGTCGACCGGAGGCAACCTGGTTGGCCTGTTCTTGGCAGGGCCACTCACGTATGGCTCCGAAGGAATTGGCTTGGCGTCAAGCGTGGTGTCGGGAGACACCTCGATTCACTCCGACATCGGCTACAGCGCCACGGTGACGCCGGTGGCGACCGACAACGGGCAGATCCAATACCCGTGGGGGCCATCCGGCAATCCGTTCGTGTCGGGGCATGTACCGGTGTTCAAGCCGGCACCTGATGCACCGAGTGATATTCCAACGTCGAAGGCGGACTGGTGGGACGGCGGCGATCGGACCTTTGCTACGCTGCTTTCGACAGGTGCGTCGGGTTCCTACCTGATCGCCTTCCCGTCAATCTCGGTGGCCGGATCCACCGCATGGGCACCCAATATCGCCCTGCTGACTTGGCCACCCAGTCCCGCCGCCAACCTCGGCGCGGCGCTGGCGGCGATGAACGGGTTGCCGGTGAATGGCGGCACTTCAACGAGCATGCCGACGTTTGCACCGGGCTCCGGTCAGGCAACGAATCCGCCGCGGGCTCCCGCGGGTACATCGTCCGCGACAAACACGACACAGCAGGACGTTACGCCGGCGCAGCAGCGCTGCCTGGCCTTGACTGGAGGTGCGCAGCAGTGTCTGCAATGAGGAGAAAAACCGCTCTGAGGTCAATCAGGTACGCATTGGCTATGTCCGGGTTCCTGTTACTGACAGGGTGCATGAATCCGCAAGTCATCAGGCCGGCCGTGGACATGTTCTCCATCTACGATGGTCGCCCCTCGACGGCGGCAGAACGGAATCAAGCGCTTTACGATTGCACTAGCTACGGCGAGTCGTTGGGAATCTCGGGACCCATGGATGTCGGAAATCAGATTTGCATGTTGCAACTGGGTTTTCGTGCGCCTGAGGGGGAATTACCAGGACTGATGTCGACGGACATACAGGGGAGTTTGAAAGGGTGTGCCGGTGAACCGGGTGACCCCGTATGTTGGGCGGTCAAGTATGGCTGGCCGCAAGACCCTCCACCACGTTGGGTCAAGCCGGGTGCGAATCCGGACAATCTTGGCAATGTGTGGTACGCCTGTTACGCGCGATATCTACATATCTCTCCCTATCCCGCCTTGTTCATACCCAAGATCGATCAATGCATGACGCAGCGATACGGGTACACCGTGGTACACCCACATTCACCGACCGAACCGTGGCTTCCGCACAAATACTGGCCCGACTGCAAGAAGCCTCTTGACGAGATGAATTGGCTGGAGAAGAAATGGTGCCCGCCGGGTCCTCGGCTGCACCAGGGCCGGTGAATTCAGCGTCACATGACCGTACCCGCGGCGCACCGCTCGCATCGTGATTTCAAGGGAGAGTAATCATGTCATACCGCTTTCAATTCTTTTTGCGGCTGCTTGTGCCGGTTTCGGTGGTGGCGTTTGCCGGTTGTCAGACGATCGCGCCAACATCCTCGCCCAGCTCGAATGACCGCCCGATGACGCTCTGTGACGCGCCGGCTGTGCATGCGCAATGTGTCGACGTGCTGGCTGCCACCCACTGGTCTTCGATGGTCGTGGTAGGCAACGCCCTCGAGATCAATCCACTCATCGAAGCCCTGATGCCAACGGTTGGCGTCGGGTCGAGCGCTGACGTTGCGATGGCGGTGCGGATACTGGAGTCTCCAGCGAATGATTCACTGGTAATCGTGGATCACAGTGAGAAATTCCGGGTAGCCGTTCTGCGCGCGGCGCTGGCCAAGGTGAAGGCGCCGCTCACGCCGCGCAACGTCGCCATCGTGGTGAAGGATCCCGGCCGCTACGCCGATCTGCAGGCACAGGCGACCTCGCTGGGCCTGCACCTGCGGTTGGTTCCTACGTCGCATCTGTGAGTCAGGCCAAGCTGCCGATGGCCATGCTGGCGGCGCCCGGTCTCCAGGTAGTCCGGTGGTTCGCCAGCGTTGTGACCCGAGTGCAGCCGATGCCAAGAACCCCGCGGTCGGCAGTGCCATCACCGACAACGCCGCAACCAGCGCAGCCGCCCGCACCTGACTGCCACGCCACTGCGCGCGCCTTGCTTACCCGCGGGGATAGCGCCGCCGCAGGAACGCGTGGAAGGCGCGCAGCGATTGCGCATCGCCGCCGCGCGGGCGGCCGGGACGTTCACCGTCGTTCCACGCGTACACGTCCACGTGCAGCCACGGCAGCGTGGCTGGCACGAAGTTCTGCAGGTACAACGCCGCGGTGATCGCGCCGGCGTGGCGCGAGGCGCCGGTGTTGCAGGTATCCGCGATCGACGACACCAGCATCGCGCGGTACGGCTGCCACAGCGGCAAGCGCCACACCGGGTCGTGCTCGGCCTGCGCAGCCGCGAGCAAGGCGTCGGCGATATCGTTGCGGTTGGCGAACACCGCGGGCAAATCCGGACCCAAGGCCACGCGCGCGGCGCCGGTGAGGGTTGCGAAATCGATCAGCAGGTCGGGCTTGCTTTCCACCGCGAGCGCCAGCGCATCGCACAGGATCAGGCGCCCCTCCGCGTCGGTGTTGTCCACTTCCACCGTGATGCCGGCGCGGGTGCGGATCACGTCGCCCGGGCGCATCGCGCCGCCGGCCACCGCGTTGTCCACGGTCGGGATCACCAGCAGCAATTGCACCGGCAACTTGGATGCCATCACCAGTTGCGCCAGCGACAACGCGTGCGCGGCGCCGCCCATGTCCTTCTTCATCCAGCGCATGCCGTCGTGGGTCTTGAGATCCAGCCCGCCCGAGTCGAAACACACGCCCTTGCCGACCAGCGCCAGCAACGGATGTTTCGGATCGCCCCAGCGCAGTTCGATCACGCGTGGCGCGCGCGGACTGGCGCGTCCGACCGCGTGCACGGTGGGAAACCCATTCTTCAACAAGCCCTCGCCGCTCCACTCGCGGCACCGCGCGCCGTAGCGCTCGGCAACCTCGCGCACCGCCGCGCACACTTCGGCGGGGCCGAGATCCTGCGCCGGTGTGTTGACCAGGTCGCGCACGCGGGTGACGGCTTCGACCGTCGGCGCGACCTCGTCCAGCAGCGCGCGCGGCAACAACAGCTTCGCGGGCTCGGTGTGCGGCTTGCGGTAACGCGTGAAGCGATAACTGCCCAGCGCCCAGCCGAGCGCGGCATCGGCGGGCGCGAGCGCATCACCATCGAGACGGTAATCGTCGGCCGGCAGCCGGTAGGGCAACCCGCCCAGCGCGAACGTCGGCTGCGACGGATCGATGCCGCAGACCACGCGCGCGGTATCGCCGTGCGCATCCGGCAGCAGGCAGTACGTACCGGGCTGGCCGGTGAAACCGCCGGCCTGCGCGCAACGTTGCTGGCGTGCGCCCAAGGTCTTGGCGAACGCCGGCCAGGCGGCATGCGTCACCGGTGTCAGCGGCACCGCACGCCGGCCGCGGCGATCCGCACTCAGCCCCAGCATCGCCAACACTCCTTTCCGTTCAAGACACCCACATCACTGCGCCGTCACCTTGAGTTGCTGTCCCACCCGCAGCATGTCGCCGTGCAGGTGGTTCCATTTGCGTAGGTCCTCGACGGTCACCGACTTGTTGTGCGCGATCTTCGACAGCGTGTCGCCGCTGACGACGGTATACGTGGCCGATGCCGCGGGCGCAGGCGCCGCCTGCGGCGAGGGATCCACGCCCGCCTGCTGGGCCAGCGCGATGCGTTGCTGGTTGGCCTTGGCCACCTGCTCGGCGGCGATCTGCTGCAGGCGCATCTTGTGCGCGAGATCCGGATATTCCCTGGCGAGACGCGCGAACTCGTTGCCGGGCGCGTAGTCGGCGGGCAGACCTTCGGCGACCATGCGCGCGCCGACCGCGTTGATGCGATCCATCTCGGTCTTGGAGTTCAGCACCAGTGCCTGCGCATACGGCAGCAGGTCGTGGCTGCGCAGGATCTCGTCGGCGCGGTTGCCGCCGAGGAAGGCCAGGAACTTCTGGATCGTCGCGAGCTTGGGACTGTCGGATTTGTAGGCGAGGTAGATCGTCAGCGGCAACGGATAGGTCGCGTTCTCCAGCGTCGCGAGGCTGGGCGTCACGCCTTCGATGTGGATGATCTTGATGCCCTTCTGGCGGCGTGCGTGCACCAGCGTCGACAGCGCCAGCGCCTTGGTGTCCAGCGACACTTCCGATTGCAGCGAATCGATGTTGATGAACAGACGAGGCACCGCGACCGGGTTGTCGCCGTTGCCGAACATCAGGCGGCGGAAGCTGAACTGCACGCCATCCAGCGGCGAAGCCACGCCGTCCAGGTCGATCTTCTCGTCGGGGCCACCCACCTGCGACCAATTGGTGATCTTGCCGTAGTAGATCTCGTGCACCTGCTTCAGCGTCAGGTTGCTCACGGGGTTGCTGCTGTTGGTGATCAGTACCAGCGCGTCCCACGCCACCGGCGTGAAGGTCAGCCCGGCTTCCTGGGTGCGCTTGGGATACGCCGGCCGCGCCACCGCGGCGATGTCGACCTGGCCCGAGATCGCCTGGTCGATGCCGTCGACGGTGTTGAACGGGGTGACTTCCAGATGGCCGTCGCCGGTGTCGGCGAAGGCATCCGCGACCGCATCGACCAAGCCCTCGGTGCTGACCTGGTCGCCGCGCACCAACAACGCGGGACCGGAGACCTTGTGGTGGTGGCTTGCGTGGTGCCGATAGTGGTGCCTGGTGGGCGCCGCGCTGGCGGCGAGGGCGAAGACGAGCGAGAACGAAGCGACGAGCAAACTCAACGAACGTGCTGACATGCGTGCTGACATGAACGGATTACCGTGGCCGGTGCGGGGGAAGGGATCGCACGATTATGGCGGAACAAATCGCGCCCGCGGCAACTTCATTCAGCCTGCAGACGCGGTTTTTTGCTGACGGTGCTCACATTTGCCGGTTCAGCCGCCGATCTGCAATTGCACCATCTGCCCCTGCCGCACCAGTGTCAGAAGCAGCACGCGCGGGTGCAACGAGAACACGCGACGCAGTTGCACGAGATTGGGCGTCGCCACGTTGTTCACTCCGACCAGCACGTCGCCGCTGTCCAATCCGTTGCGCGCCGCGCGGCTGCCCGGCGCCACGTCGGTGATGGTGACGCCCTCGATGCCATTGCCGGACGGCGTATCGCTGAAGCTGGCGCCGGCAAGGCGCGCATCCAGCGAAGCACCGGACGCCTGCGAGCTGATCGCGGTCAACGTGGCGTCGATCACGAGCTGCCTGCCGCCGCGGTCCACGCCCAGCCTGAGCGTGCTGCCGAGCGGCGCTAGGCCTTGCGCGTTGCGCAGATCCTGCGC
Source organism: Rhodanobacteraceae bacterium (assembly GCA_004299705.1). Classification (GTDB taxonomy): domain Bacteria; phylum Pseudomonadota; class Gammaproteobacteria; order Xanthomonadales; family Rhodanobacteraceae; genus 66-474. The sequence continues at coordinate 41,642 of SCQS01000074.1, forward strand.
ATCGGTGACGGGGTTGCCATTGACGCTGGTGACGAGGTCGCCGGGCTTCAAGCCCGCCTTGGCGGCGGGCGAGTCGGGCAGCACGTTGGTGATCAACGCGCCGCCGGACGCCTTGATGCCCAGCGCCGCGGCCACGCGCGCGGTGAGGTTCTGCACATCCACGCCGAGGCTGCCGCGCTCGACCTTGCCGTGCGCGATCAACTGCTTCATCACGTCGGCCGCGAGGTTGGACGGAATCGCGAAACCCAGCCCCGCGCTCGCGCCCGAGGGCGAATAGATCATCGAGTTGATGCCGACCAGTTGTCCGTCGAGGTTGACCAGCGCGCCACCGGAATTGCCGGGGTTGATCGAGGCGTCGGTCTGGATGTAGTTCTGCACGCCGCTGCGGCGCAGGTCCTGGCGCTGCAGGCCGGAAATGATGCCCGAGGTCGCCGACTGGCCAAGCCCGAACGGATCGCCCAGCGCCACCACGAAATCACCGACCCGCAATTTCGAGGAATCGGCGAACGGCAGCGCGACCAGGCCGGGCGCGTGGATCTGGATCACCGCGAGGTCGCTCACCGCATCGGCACCGATCACCTTGGCGGTGTACGACTTGCCGTCGGTCAGGGTCACCTTGATGTCGTCGGAGCCCGCGATCACGTGGTTGTTGGTGAGGATGTAGCCCTTTTGCGCATTCACGATCACGCCGGAACCCAGCGACTGCTGCACCAGTTCGCGCGAGGGCACCGCCGGCATGCCGAAGAACTGGCGCATGATCGGATCGCTGAAGAACGGGTTGACCGCGACGCGTCGGTGGCTGGTCGAGGAAATGTTGACCACCGCGGGCGACACCCTGGCGATCATCGGTGCCAACGAGGGCAATGCCTGGCCGTTGACCGCTTCCGGCAGGGTGCCGGCGAAGGCGGGCAAGGCCAGGGCCAGCGCGACGACGGCGATGCCAAGACGCAAGTGGCGGGTGCGGGATACGGGCAGCATGGTGGCTCCTTGTGACGGTCGAACCCACGCATTATCGGGCATGCGACCCGGCTCGCGGCCACGGGTTCCGCACCCCGCCGCGTCGGCGGAACCCGGATCGGAATTTTTTTGCCGCGCCCCCTTTACAGGCCCGATCGGTCAGCGTAGGGTTGAATCCCGCTCGCGATCACAACATCTTGTGTTTTGGGCCGCAGCTTGGCCCAAGGGTTTGGCTTCAAGGCAGACGGGCGGGGGTGGCAAAGATGGTGATCTGGTGGTTGAGTTGGGCTTGCAGGGCATCGGCACCGATGCGGCGCGGCCCTCTCGGTTGAATCGGACCCCGAAACGCGGCGCCTGACGGTGCGGCGCGGGGCATGGTCGTCGGCATCCGGGCCTGGGTCTGTTGACGCCATGCCAAATGGCCGCGCCGCCGGCCCTTGGCCTGCAGGGCAAGGAAGAGTGAGGAAGATGTATGTCGATACATAGACGAACGATGACGCCGCCATGCGGGCCAAGGGCCCCGGCCCGAAGGATTGCTCCGCAGCGGCCGCCATACGGCGGCGCGTGCCTTGACCATAGTCCCGCTATGGCGCTGCGGCGCGCACCTTGTCTGGCAGCCGCTGCGGAAACAACGCGGCTCACTTGGCATGGCGTCAACAGACCCTGAAACCCGGAACAGACACGGAGGCAATAAACAAAATGGGTACGGCGCGGGTACGAGAGATGGCGCGGACGGTGACGGAGGTTCCCTTGCAACCGGCATCGCTGGACATCTGGGACAAGAAATATCGCCTCAAGACCAAGCAGGGCGAACCGGTCGACGCGACCGTGGACGACACCTGGTCGCGCGTCGCACGCGCGCTGGCCGACGTCGAAACGACGCCGGAACTGCGCGAGAAGTGGCACGAGCGCTTCCTGTGGGCGCTGCGCCACGGCGCGATCCCGGCCGGACGCATCACCTCCAATGCCGGCGCGCGCGAGCACAAGCCGGCCACCTCCACCATCAACTGCACGGTGTCGGGCACCATCACCGATTCGATGGACGACATCCTGGAGAAGGTCCACGAAGCGGGCCTGACCCTGAAAGCCGGCTGCGGCATCGGCTACGAGTTCTCGACGTTGCGCCCGCGCAACGCCTACGTTTCGGGCGCCGGCGCCTACACCTCGGGCCCGCTGTCGTTCATGGACATCTACGACAAGATGTGTTTCACGGTGTCCAGCGCGGGCGGCCGCCGCGGCGCGCAGATGGGCACCTTCGACGTGTCGCATCCCGACGTCAAGGAATTCATCCGCGCCAAGCGCGAGGACGGCCGGCTGCGCCAGTTCAACCTGTCGCTGCTGATCACCGACGGGTTCATGCAGGCGGTCGAAACCGATGCCGACTGGCCGCTGGTGTTCCCGGTGCACGTCAAGGAAAAGGACGAAGTCGATCTCGCCGACGCGGCGCAAGTCGTGTGGCGCGAATGGCCCAGCCACGACAACTACATCGTGCGCGAGGACGGCCTGGTCGCCTGCAAGATCTACGGCCACATCCGCGCGCGGCACCTGTGGGACATGATCATGGTCTCGACGTACGACTACGCCGAACCGGGATTCATCCTGATCGACCGCGTCAACGAGATGAACAACAACTGGTGGTGCGAGCACATCCGCGCGACCAACCCCTGTGGCGAACAACCCTTGCCGCCCTACGGCTCCTGCCTGCTGGGTTCGGTGAACCTGACCCGTTTCGTGCGCGATCCGTTCGGGCCCAAGGCGCACTTCGACATGGACGAGTACCGCGAGGTGGTGAAGGTTTTCACCCGCATGCTCGACAACGTGGTCGAGGTGAACGGCCTGCCCCTGCAAAAACAGCGCGACGAGATCACCTCCAAGCGCCGCCACGGCATGGGCTTTTTGGGCCTGGGCTCGACGCTGGCAATGTTGAGGCTGCGTTACGGTTCGATTGATGCCGTGAAATTCACCGAGGACGTCTCGCGCGAGATGGCGCTGGCCGGCTGGGAGGTGGCGCTGGAACTCGCGCACGAGAAGGGCCCCGCGCCGATCCTCGTGAAGGATTACACCGTCACCGGCGACATGCTGCGCAAGCGCCCGGAAATGGTGCGCGACGGCTGGAAGGTCGGCGCCAGCATCCCCGGCCGCGTGCTGCACGCGAAATATTCGCGCTACATGCAGCGGGTCGCGGAAGTCGCGCCCGAACTGGTGGACAAGCTCGCCGCCACCGGCGCGCGCTTCACCCACCACACCTCGATCGCGCCAACCGGCACCATCTCGCTGTCGCTGGCCAACAACGCCTCCAACGGCATCGAACCCTCGTTCGCGCACAGCTACTCGCGCAACGTGATCCGGCCCGGCAAGAAGACCAAGGAAAAGGTCGAGGTGATGAGCTATGAACTGCTGGCCTACCGCGCGCTGATCAACGCCGACGCCAAGCCGGGTTCCGACGAACCCAGCGAAAAGCTGCCGGACTACTTCGTCGCGGCCGACGACATCAGCCCGATGCAGCACGTGGACATCCAGGCCGCGGCGCAAAAGTGGGTGGATTCGTCCATCTCCAAGACCGCCAACGTGCCGACCGACTACCCCTACGAGGACTTCAAGGACATCTACTTCCACGCCTACAAGAAAGGCCTCAAGGGCTGCACCACCTTCCGCTTCAACCCGGCCGCCTTCCAGGGCGTGCTGGTGAAGGACGCCGACCTTGCCAACACCACCTACCGCTTCGAGCTGGAAGACGGCAGCGTGGTCGAGATGAAAGGCAACGAGGAAGTCGAGTACGACGGCGAAACCCACACCGCCGCCAACCTGTTCGACGCGCTGAAAGAGGGGTATTACGGGAAGTTCTGAGCGGCATGCGCTCGGTGCTCCCTGCGAAGCCGCTGTTGTGAAAAGTCAGGGCAGGAAGCCCGTTCCGGTTTCCCTTGGCCGAAATTGGCACCGGGAAACGAAGTTTGTGCAGATGCGGCGATCAGGGACGATCGCACGAAAAACGGTGTAAAAAGCAATCGGCGGAACGTTCCGACCATGCGTCCGTTGTGTGAGAATGGGTCACGGCGACGCGCGTCGCCGTTTCGAAGTATCACCAGTGGTCCACTGTCAACGATCCATCCGGAGGAGCATCCGATGAGCAACGAAACCACGTTCCCGTGGAGCATCACCGAAGAACCCGCGGCACCCGCCGCGCCGGCCCCGGCCGCTGCCAAACCGGCTGCCAAGAAACCGGCGAAGAAAAAGAAGGCGGCCAAGAAACCAGCCGCCAAGAAGGCGGCAAAGAAACCCGCCAAGAAAGCGGCCAAGAAAAAGGCGGCCAAGAAGACCGCGCGCAAGGCGGTCAAGAAGGGCGCGCGCAAGGCCGCCAGGAAAACTGCCCGCAAGGCGGTCAAGAAAGGCACACGCAAGGCCGTGAAGAAGGGCGGGGCCAAGAAAAAGGCTGCCAGGAAGCCCGCGAAGAAGGCTGCCAAAAAAGCCGCCCGTCGCAAGAAAAAGTAATGCCGCAACACCGAGGACGCCGGCCCTGCCGGGCCGGCGTCTTTTTTTGAATCCCGCGCAGGAACGCACAGCATGGCCGTACGCATCAACAAGAAGATCAAGGGCTACCAGGTCCTCGGCAACGAGGCGAAAGCCGCGCCAGCAATCCAGGACGACAACACCCCGGTCGCAACGTCCGAGGTCAAGGTCATCCAGATGCACGAGAAGCTGGAGCGTCCGGAAATCCTGATCGGGGCCACCTACAAGATCAAATCGCCGCTGTTCGAGCACGCGCTGTACGTCACCATCAACGACATCGTGCTGAACGCCGGCACCGAATTCGAGATGCGC
>SCQS01000008.1 GCA_004299705.1 Rhodanobacteraceae bacterium
CGCTCCGCGCCCACCTTCGTCAGCGCCGCCGTCAGCGTCGTCTTGCCGTGATCCACGTGACCGATCGTCCCCACGTTCACGTGCGGCTTCTTGCGTTCGAATTTCTCTTTGGACATGGCGGGTTACCTTTGGTTTCTGTCTTCAGTGTTTGAACAGCATTTGACGCGGATGAACACGGATAAAAGCCGATTGATTTTCTTGATCCGCGTCTATCCGCTTTTATCCGCGTCTAAAGCTCTCAGCTCTTCTTGATGATCGCAGGGTGGTGCTCACAACAGGAATCGAACCTGTGACCTCTTCCTTACCAAGGAAGTGCTCTACCGACTGAGCTATGTGAGCCAAGGATGTTGCTTTGCGCGAAACTCATTCAATGGAGCGGGAGACGGGAATCGAACCCGCACCATCAGCTTGGAAGGCTGAGGTTCTACCATTGAACTACTCCCGCAGCGGGGTGGACTCTGGCGGAGTGTTCGACTCCGTTGCATGAAGCTGGTGGAGGGAGGTGATCGCACCACACTCCAGTTGTAAGTGGTGGAGGGAGGTGGATTCGAACCACCGAAGGCGTAAGCCAGCAGATTTACAGTCTGCCCCCGTTGGCCGCTTGGGTATCCCTCCGAATTTTGTTGCTGCAATTTCCTGCGTCGTGTGGCGGGAGGTGGATGACTCGCCCCGTCCATGGGGCTCGCCCTTCGGGCCGCGCCGCTTCGCGTCGCGTTCAAGTTCGCTCCCGGCGAACTTAGTCGAACCACCGAAGGCGTAAGCCAGCAGATTTACAGTCTGCCCCCGTTGGCCGCTTGGGTATCCCTCCGGAATTTTTGGTTGTTAAAAACGAGTCTTCCTGCGATCGGCAACGGCGCAAGCCGGCAGATCACATTCCCTGTCTGCCCTTGCCGGCCGCTTGGGTGACCCTCCAAAACCGGTTGCTGGTACCGACACCAAGAACCCGGCGATGTTCGATGACACCCGGGTTTAGAGAGTTTGTGCCACAAAGACCGCGTATTTTTGCGGCTCTCGGGCCGCAAGTCAACCATCCGGGGCCATGCCCGCAACAAGCCTGCGGAGCCACGCGGCAGCACGTGCCGTCCGAACATCCATAAGACCCGTCCAGGCGCCATCCTGCCAATTTGCGTCACGATCAAAACTGCAGACCCGGAAGTGGGGCCACCTCTCTCTTTGATCGGCGTCACACTCCGTCACAGGTATTACGACTGCTTCACACATGTAATCAATCGTTTTGCATGTGCCAGATGGCATGGAAATTGCCTCTACTTGGCCGAGCCCGGCAGCACAGCGCACGACCGGGGTCATCCAACCCTTTCGGAGAGATTGAAGCCATGAACCTGAAACATACCCTGCTGGTTGCCGGCCTTGCCGTGGCCTGTGGCGCCCTCGCCCCCGCCGCCCTCGCGGCCCAGGGTGGCACCCCCGACGGCACCATCACCATCAATGGCCTGGTCGCCGCCAATACCTGCGCGATCGCGGTCGCAGGCGGCTCCGGCAACACCATCACCCTGCCGACGGTGTTCACTACCAACTTGTCGGCGTCCGGCAACACGGCCGGCAATACACCGTTCTCGATCAACCTCACCGGCTGCGACAAGAATCTCACCTCCGTCTACACCTGGTGGACCGGCAGCAACATCGTTGGCGGCGATGGCAACCTCAAGAACACCCTGACGACCAATAACGCCACCAACGTCGAAGTGCGCCTGCTGAACGGCGATTCGTCGGTCATCAACCTGGCCGGTGGCCAAGGGGCGCAGAACAGCAAGTCGGCCAGCTTCAGCAGTCAGGCCGCCACGCTGAACTACATCGCGCAGTACTACGCGACCGGTGCGTCGACGGCCGGCCAGGTGAGCACCAGCGTCAGCTTCACGCTGGTTTACCAGTAAGTGAGCCGAAACACCGTTTTTGCCGCGGCCGCATTGGCCGCGGCAAACATCCTGACCCATCCGTCGGCTCACCGCGCCAGGAGCACCGTCCCATGAAGCGTTTCATCGGCACTGCCTTCGCAGTGATGGCCACCTGTTGCCTGTTCACCGCCACCGCCCACGCCGACGTCGTCATCGGTGGCACCCGCGTGGTGTTTCCGGCCAAACAGGGCGAAGTCACCGTGCGGCTCTCGAACGAGGGCGACAAGCCCGCGCTGGTCGAGGCCTGGATCGACACGGGTGACATCCATTCGACGCCCAACAGCGTCAATACACCCTTCCTGATCACGCCGCCGCTGTTCCGGATGGAGCCGCACAAGGATCAGAGCCTGCGCATTCTCTACATCCAAGGCGCCAAGCCATTGCCGACCGCTCGTGAATCCCTGTTCTGGCTGAACGTGCTGGAGATTCCGCCCAAGCCAACCGGGGCCATGGCGGACAAGAACACCCTGCAGTTCGCGATCCGCTCGCGATTGAAACTGTTCTACCGGCCGGCAAACCTGCCGGGCGATTCGTTGAAGGCTCCGGATCAACTCACTTTCAAGGCTGGCGCGGATAGCCACGGCACGACGCTGGAAGTGCACAATCCGACCCCTTACTACATCACCATCAGCAAGCTCGCGCTGGGTGCGAGCGCCGCCCCGATCGCCGGCGCCGCCGGCATGGTCGCGCCCTTCGGCAACCTGCGGTTGCCGCTCAAGGGCGTCGCGCAGGCGCCGTCTGCCGATACGCCGGTCGTGTTCACCACGATCAACGATTACGGCGCGGGTGACAGCCACAAGGGCGTCGTCACGCCATGAACGCAAGGCGCGCCAGCCGCGCCTCTTCACCGGCGTTGCGGTACGCCGCGCTTGCGCTTGCCTGTGGCGTGGCGCTTGCGGCGAGCGGCTGGGCCCAGCCCGCGCACGCTGCGGCGGCCGCGGCGGCCAGTCCGGGCGGTTTCGCCGAATTCGACCGCAGCATGCTGGCCGGCGGCGGCCGCGACGCCACCGACATCGCCCGTTTCGAGCACGGCAACCCGGTCTTGCCGGGCCTCTACAACCTGGACGTCTACGTCAACAAGAACTGGGTGGGCCGCCTGGACGTCCGCTTCACGGCGCCGGCGTCGAGTGCCAGCGCGGTGCCCTGCATCACGCCCGACCTGCTCGCACGCATGGGTCTGGCGCCCGCGAACTCCGCCGGTGCCGCCGCGGCAAGGATGAAATCCCACGATGCCTGCGTGCAATTGGCCGACCTGATTCCGGGGGCCAAGATGTCCTTCGACCTGTCCGACCTGCGTCTTGACGCCAGCATTCCGCAGGCCTACATCGGCCAGATGCCGCGCGGTTACGTCAATCCGGCTTCGTGGGATGCCGGCGTGCCGGCTTTCCTGCTCAACTACAACTTCAACAGCTATCACACCACCCGTTCGGGCCAAGGCCAGACCAGCACCTATCTCGGCTTGCGTGCGGGCTTGAACATCGGCGGCTGGCAGTTGCGCCAGGACAGCACCGTCACCTGGCAGTCGGGTTCCGCCGGCCTGCCCGGCCAGCGTCACTGGCAGAACATCGACGCCTATGCGCAGCGCGCGCTGCCCAAATTGCGCGCGAAGATCACGCTGGGCGACAGCTTCACCGATGGCGCGGTGTTCGACAGCTTCGGCATCCGCGGCGTGCAACTGGCCACCGACGACCAGATGCTGCCGCAGTCGTTGCGTGGTTACGCGCCGGTGGTGCGCGGCGTCGCCGACACCAACGCCAAGGTCACCATCAGCCAGAACGGCGTGCAGATTTACCAGACCACCGTGGCGCCGGGGCCGTTCGTGATCCGCGACCTGTACCCGACCGGCTACGGCGGCGACCTGGTCGTGACCGTCACCGAAGCCGACGGCCGCCAGCACAGTTTTTCGGTGCCCTATGCCTCGGTCGCGCAATTGCTACGCGCCGGCGTCACCCGTTTCGACGTGGCGGCCGGCGTGCTGCGCAACAACACCTTGCAGGACAAACCCGGCGTCATCCAGGCGACCGTGCAGCACGGCTTCGACAATTTCTTCACCGGCTACGCCGGCGTGCAGGGTTCCGCGGGCTACGCCGCGGCCCTGATCGGCGGCGCGTTCAACACCCGCTTCGGCGCGCTGGCGCTGGACGTCACCCAGGCCCACGCGAGCATTCCCGGTTACGGCACCCGCAACGGCCAGAGCTTCCGCATCAGCTACAGCAAGATCATTCCGGAAACCGACACCTCGCTCGCGGTCGCCGCCTATCGCTACTCCACCAGCGGATTCCTGAGCCTGCTCAACGCCGAATCGGCCCGCGACTACGCCAGCCGCGGCCTCGCCGCACTGCAATACCTGCCATCCAACGTTCCGATGATCGACGGCGTGCCGATGCTGAACCTGCTCACGCCGGCCCAACGTGCAGCGCTGGCGGGTACCACCTACAACGCCGGCAACCCGTTCACCCTGCAAGGCCTGCTGCAACAGAAGGATCGCTTCACGCTCAGCCTCAGCCAGCGGCTGGGCAACACTGGCGGTTCGCTGTACGCCAACGCTTCCATCAACAACTACTGGAACCAGCACGGCAGCGACACCCAGTTCCAGGTCGGCTACAACAATCACTACAAGCGCCTGTCCTACGGCATCTCCGTCAGCCGCGGGCGCAGCCAGTTCGGCGGTTACGACAACCAGGTTTTCGTGAACCTCAGCCTGCCGCTGGGCAGCAGCGTGCACACGCCCAGCCTTTCGCTCAACCTCAACCACGACGCCAACACCGGCACCCAGGAACAGGCCGTGCTCAACGGTTCGGCCGGCGAATGGAACCAGTTCACCTACGGTGCCACCGCCTCGCACGGCAGCAACGGCACCGGCAACACCGTCAGCGTCAACGGCGGCTACCGCAGCCCGTACGCCATCTTCAACGCCAGCGCCGGTGCCGGCAGCGGCTATTCGCAGGAATCCTTCAGCGCCAGCGGTGCGGTGGTCGCGCACCAGGGCGGCGTCACCTTCGGCCAGCCCATGGGCGACACCGTCGCGATCGTGCACGTGCCCGGCGCGGCCGGCGCGCACATCACCAACGCGCCGGGCGTGCGCGTGGACCGCTTCGGCTACGCGCTGGTGCCGTATCTCACGCCGTACCAGCTCGACACCATCCAGATCGACCCGCAGGGCCTGCCGCTGGGCGTGCAACTCGACGCCACCAGCGCGCAAGTCGCACCCTACGCAGGCGCGGTGGTGATGGTGAACTTCAAGAGCAAGGACGGCCGCGCGCTGATCGCGCGCATCCGCATGGCCGACGGCAAACCGGCGCCTTTCGGCGCGCAGGTATTCAATGCCAAAGGCGAACCGCTGGGCGTGGTGGGACAAGCCGGACTGACCTTGCTGCGTGGCATCGATTCAAAAGGTTCACTGCGAGTGAAGTGGCAGGATGCGCAGGGCGCGGCGCAAGCATGCTCGTTCGCGTATTCGCTGCCAAAGCCCGACAAGAATGCGTCGGCGTATCAGCAGACCAACGTTACTTGCGTTGCACGCGTCACCGACAGCCAAACCGCAGACAAAGCGCCATGAACAACCATCAGGTCAACGCGTTCTTCCGTTTCCACCAAGTGCTGTGGTTGCTCGCGTTGGTTGCGGGGTTGCTGGTGCTTCCAACAAAGCCAGCCAACGCGGCCAGTGCAGGCCCCGCATGTACGCCGGCGCCAACCAGTTCAACCATCAGCATGGGAAACGTCAACGTACCGGCGAACACCCCCAACGGCACGCTGCTCGGAAGCTCATCGACCGTCACTATGTCCTTTGACTGCACAAGTGTTTTCAGCGACAACGACTATCCCAACGTAACCATCCAAGTGGGCAACCTCGCCACGTTCGACGGCAACACGACGGCGCCCAGTGGCGGGATCATGTTCAAAACGAACGTGCCGGGTATTGAGGTGGACCTCACCGCGACGCCCAATCAGGCCAGCGATGGGCCGAATGGACCAGCGGGCGTTCCAGGGTGGGAATTGGGTACGCTAAATCAAACCTCGTGCACGCGGCATGGCAGACATGGAAGAATAGAGTCTTGCCCCCCCCTCAGTGCAACATTCACAGCGCAACTGGTCAAGGTTGGCGCGGTAACTCCCGGCACGTTCAACATTTCACCCGTTGCGCAATTCACCAACTACAGCAACGGCTACAGCAACAGTGCGAACTATTACGCCAACCTCAATATCGGCTCGGTTACCGTTACAGTACCAGCCTGCACGGTCGTCAACAGCAATCAGACCGTGACGCTGCCGACGGTTCTTGCCTCCGCCTTCTCGGCTCCACCCCCCATCGGCCAAACACCGTTCAACGTGCAACTGAATTGTTCCGCCGGGTCGCCGCTGTCCATCACCCTTTACCCTGGCACTCCGGCCTTCACAGGCGCTGCCGGCGTGCTCACGAATACCACTGGCGCGGGCTACGCTGGCAACGTGGGCGTGCGGCTATTCAGTGACAGCAGTTGCACCAACGCGATCACCTTCGGTACCGCGATCTCCGAAGGCACGACTCAGAGCGGCACCATGAACCTCCCGTTCTGTGCGAGCTACTACCAGACCGGCTCCCCCGTGTCAGCCGGGCAGGTCACCGCCACGGCTACCTATACGCTGACCTATCAATAGCGCCCAGTGCGCGCATCGCGCACCAACTTCGCCGCCGGCTTGCCCGAAGCAGCCCATCGCACGGCAAGGCTTATCGGCCTCGCATGAGCCCGTCATTCTCAGGCTCTCACCGGTAGATGATTTCCAGCACCCGGAAATCGGTTTTGCGGATCGTCTGCACGACCATCTGACGGCTGACGACCGGTCGAATCGGGTGCGCGCCGCCGGCCGGCATGACGACCGCACCGGTGAACGTCATGGTTTCCGCGCTTGCGCCCACGGCCTGCATCGCGAACACGGTGGCGACGACGACAAGAACGATTGCCAGGACCATGCGTTTCACGGGCGCCTCTCGGGCGTTCGGTGATTTCTGCGGTTTCATCCGCGGAATGCAGGTTCATAATTGCACTATGCGGCTGGCAAAAAGTTTGACCTGGATCATGCCTGTCCGAGCCATTTTTCGTTTTCGCGGAGTGGATCACACTTCAACCGGCTACCGCGAGCCCGGCCGCCGGATGCCTGCGATGCATTGACCGATCCTGGGCGATTCAGTGGCGCGGGGAAGCCGTATCCGGCGCCAGCCTTGCCAGCGGTTTGCCGGACGCATCCAGCAGCACGAGGCTGTCGCCGTCGCGCTCGATCCTGGCCGCATCCCGCAGCGCCGCGAACACGCCGTGTTCCACCTGCATCGCGCCGGCAGGCTGCATGCAGGCCATCTTGGTGGACATGACCTGACCGAACACGGCACCGCCATCGGCCGATTGTTGCCAGGTCGCGCCGAACGAATTGCAGCCGGCCTTGCCGGATGCCCGGCCAGCGCGCAGGCGCAGGATCGCATGCACGCCGGCCGGCACCGGCCGACCGGCGACCTCCACGAAACGCCACGCGGTGGCATCGAGGTTCGACGTGGCCATATCGCTGGCCGACGCAGCGGAGGAAATTGGCGGCGCAGGCTCCGGATCGCGCGCCGCGTGCACGGCACAGCCGGTCATCGCCAACGCAAACATCAACACCATCGGAGTCGTGCGCATGTCAGATCTCGCTGCAGCGGCGCTTCCCAGACTACGCCGGGAACGCTGAATCAGCCTTGTGCAGCGTCTGTGCGAGTGGGTAGATGACATGAAGCAGGGTGGCAAGAACGGCGGATGAGGCGTCCGACGTAGATTCAGAAACTTGTCGCCAAATCCCTCTCCCCCGGGAGAGGGTGCCCGAAGGGCGGGTGAGGGTCCGACTCCTCGCACGCGACCTCTGACACCTGCGACGTCACCCTGCGCAATATCCGTACCCTCACCCATGCCCCTCTCCCGGATGGAGAGGGGTTCATCAAAGCGTCCCCGTGCTTCTAAACATTGAAGCGAAAGTGCAGCACGTCGCCTTCCTGCACGCGGTAGTCCTTGCCTTCCAGGCGCAGGCGGCCGGCGTCGCGCGCGCCCGATTCGCCGCGGTATTTCACGTAGTCGTCGAACGACACGGTTTCGGCACGGATGAAGCCCTTCTCGAAATCGGTATGGATCACGCCCGCGGCCTGCGGCGCGGTGGCGCCCTGCTTGACCGTCCACGCGCGCACTTCCTTCGGGCCGGCGGTGAAGTAAGTCTGCAGGCCAAGCAGCGTGTAGGCGGCACGCGCCACGCGATCAAGGCCGGGTTCGGAAAGTCCCATCGACGCCAAAAATTCGCCGCGGTCGGCCTCGTCGAGTTGTGCCAATTCCTCTTCGATCGCCGCGCACACCGGCACCACCACCGCGCCTTCAGCTTCGGCGCGCTTGCGTACGGCATCGAGGTGCGGATTGTTCTCGAAACCGTCCTCGCGCACGTTGGCGACGTACATCAACGGCTTCATGGTGAGCAGGAACAGGTCGCGGATCGCGGCGCGCTCCTCGTCGTCCAGCGAAACCGAACGCGCGGCCTTGCCTTCATTCAAGGCGGCGCGCAGTTTTTCCAGCACCGGGCGTTTGGCCATGGCTTCCTTGTCGTTGGCCTTGGCCGCTTTCTCCACGCGCGCCAGCGCCTTGTCGACTGACTCAAGGTCGGCCAGCGCCAGCTCGGTGTCGATGGTTTCGATGTCGGCGATCGGATCGATCTTGCCCGCAACATGCACGATGTCGGGATGCTCGAAGCAACGCACCACGTGCGCGATGGCATCGACCTCGCGGATGTGCGAAAGAAACTTGTTGCCCAGGCCCTCGCCCTGCGATGCACCCGCGACCAGACCCGCGATGTCGACGAACTCCACGGACGCCGGGATGATCTTCTGGGGGTGCACGATGTCCGCAAGCTGTGCCAGGCGTGGATCGGGTACCGGCACCACGCCGACGTTGGGATCGATGGTGCAGAACGGAAAATTCGCCGCGGCTATGCCGGCTTTGGTCAGCGCGTTGAAAAGCGTGGACTTGCCGACATTGGGCAAACCGACGATGCCGCATTGGATGGCCATTCAAAAATCTCCACGCCGACATTCCGGCGAAAACTACACGCCGTCATTCCCGCGAAAGCGGGAACCCAGTGTCTTTTCTGTAATGCATCGGCGAAAAAAGCACTGGATTCCGGGTCGCCGCTGTGCGGCGTCCGGAATGACGAACAAAATCAGGGTCGCCTCGAAGCTACACCCCGGGCACCGAGTCCTGCTTGGTGTTCAACCGCTTCGTCGCCTCGCTGAAATCACCGACCACCGCCAGCGGCAACACGTCCAATGCACGCGCAATCGCGTCCAGCATCGCGTCTTCGTCGGCCGCTGACGGGTTGCCAAGCACCCAGGGCGTGACCCGATTGCGATCACCCGGATGCCCGATGCCAATGCGCAGCCGATGGAACTTCCCGTGCCCGAGTTGCGCCATGATGTCGCGCACGCCGTTCTGGCCGCCGTGGCCGCCATCGAACTTCAGGCGCGCGGTACCGGGCGACAAATCCAGATCGTCGTGCACCACCAGCAATTCGTCCGGCGTGAGTTTCCAGTAGTTGAGCGCCGCAACCACCGCGCGGCCGCTCTCGTTCATGAAGGTGTCGGGCTTCAGCACGCGCACCGGCTCACCATCGACCGCTACGCGACAGGCTGCGCCATGCACGCGTTTCTCGATGGCGAAGCGCTCGCCCGCACCCGTCGCCAGCACGTCCGCGAACCAGAAACCGGCGTTGTGCCGGTTGCGCAGGTATTCGGCCCCGGGGTTGCCGAGGCCGGCGATGAGACGGATGCCGGGCATGCTGTTGCATGCGGCGACCCCACCGACGTTTTACGGCGGGGTCGCCTGCAGGCAGGCTCTTACTTCTTCTCGGCCGGCTTCTTGTCGCCGGCGGCGGCAGGAGCAGCGGCCTTGGCGGCATCGCCACCCGCGGCGGCGGGAGCGGCAGCGCCTTCGGCAGCAGCGCCCTCGGCGACGGCTTCGGCCGGGACTTCTTCCACTTCCTCACGCACCGCCTGCGCCGACACCACCGTGTGGTCGTATTCCTTGCCGAGCTTCAACTCGGGGATTTCCACGCCGGCCGGCAGCTTGAGGTCGGACAAGTGCAGCACGTCGCCGAGATCCAGCGCGCCCAGATCGAGTTCCAGATGCTCCGGCAGATCCTTCGGCAGGCAGGAAATCTCGACTTCGGTGATGTTGTGCGAGATCACCACGCCGGAAGTCTTGGCGGCCGGCGATTTTTCCTTGTTGAGGAACTTGATCGACACGTACACGCGGATCGGCTTGGACTCGTCGACGCGCAGGAAATCCAGGTGCAGCAGCACCGGCTTCACCGGGTGCTTCTGCACGTCGCGCAGCAGCACCTTCTGGCGGTTGCCGTCGACCAGCAGGTCGAGGATCGCCGAAGAGAACCACTCGTTGCGCGCCGCCAGCGAGAGTTTCAGATGGTCGAACTGGATGTTTTCCGCCGGGCCGTTTGCGCCGTAGACGACGGCCGGAACCTTGCCGGCGCGACGCAGGCGGCGGCTCGCACCTTTGCCCTGGTCGGCACGACGTTCGGCCGTGATTTCATGGATGGTTGCCATTGCTTGTTACCTCAGGTTGCATGACGTCACCTCACGGTGACTTGGAATGACTTCCCCGCGACCAGGGAAGCCGGGATGCCGGCCGAAGCCAGCCCGGCACACGGAGGTGCCGGCGCGGACGCCGTTTTTCGGCGTCCGCGGAATACGTGGCGCGGCTTGGCCGCGACCGTATTCGCGCGAGCGGCGGCAGGATGCCCCGTCTCGCGCTATCAACTAATCCACGTACAACGAACTGACCGACTCGCCATACGCCATCCTGCGCACGGTTTCGGCCAGCAACTGTGCCACGGACAACTGGCGGATCTTGCCGCACGCGGCGCCTTCAGCGCTCAGCGGGATGGTGTCGGTCACCACCAGTTCGTCCATCTGCGATTGTTCGATGTTGCGCACCGCTGGCCCCGACAGCACGGCGTGGGTGCAGTACGCGACCACTTCTTTCGCGCCGCGCTCCTTCAGCGCCTTCGCGGCCGCGCACAAGGTGCCGGCCGTATCCACGATGTCGTCCACCAGCACGCAAGTCTTGCCGACCACGTCGCCGATGATGTTCATCACCGTCGCTTCGTTCGGGCGCGGGCGGCGCTTGTCGATGATCGCGAGGTCGGCGTCATCCAGCCGCTTCGCCACCGCGCGCGCGCGCACCACGCCGCCGACATCCGGGCTGACCACCGTCACGCCCTCGGTGCCGTGCTTGCGCCAGATGTCGGCCAGCAGCACCGGTGAGGCGTACACATTGTCCAGCGGGATGTTGAAGAAACCCTGGATCTGGTCGGCGTGGATGTCCACCGTCAGCACCCGGTCGGTGCCGACCGCGTCGATCAACTGCGCCGCGACTTTCGCGGTGATCGGCACCCGCGCCGCGCGCAGCCGGCGATCCTGCCGCGCGTAGCCGAAGTACGGGATCACCGCCGTGACGCTGGACGCCGAGGCGCGCTTCAGCGCGTCCACCAGCACCAGCAGTTCCATCAAGTTTTCGGCCGACGGCGCGCAGGTCGACTGCATCACGAACACGTCCTGGTTGCGGACGTTCTCGTCGATCTCCACCTGCACTTCGCCATCGGAAAACTTGCCGACCACCGCCTTGCCCAGTGGTACGCCAAGCGTGTGCGCGACATCCTCAGCCAGCTTGCGATTGGCATTGCCCGAGAACAGCATCAAGTTGGATGTGTTGTGCATGCCTTGAACCCTTGCTCGCAACCCGACGGTGGCTGGGGCGGCAGGATTCGAACCTGCGAATGCCGGGATCAAAACCCGGTGCCTTACCACTTGGCGACGCCCCACCTTGTAGTGAAAAATGGGGCGTCCGGCCGCCATTTTCACGAAGCTCGTCCGAAGTGAATTCGAACGAGCTTCCGCTTCGCGGCGGCACATCCCTGTGCCGCGATCTCGTTCTCACGAAACCGTCCCGGCATCCTGCCGCGCCCTGATGGCAAACGGCCGCGGCCAGCGTTTTGAAACAACCAAGCACGCGGGGCCGGACCCGGCCTCGCGTGCTGAAAAGCCGCCTATTGTCGTGGCTGGCGCAATTCGTGTCAATTCAGGCGGTTGGGTCGCGCCTATCCCCTCTCCCCCAAGCAGCCTTACCGCTTGGGGGAGAGGGGGAAAAAACCCGCGCAAGCCTTTACGGTATCGCCGTGTTCCACTGCTCGATCAGCACCCGCACCGTGTACGGATCGCGGCTGGCGTAGACCTTGCGCGGCAACGGCGGATTACGCTCGGCGTACCAGTCGCGGTAATCGACGTGCCAGCCGTCCTGGTCCAGCGTCGCCGGCAGGCCGTTGGCGCCGAAGGTGAGGATGGCCGGGCGACCCGGCGCGCGCAGGCCACGCACCCACCAGGCGAGGTCGGCGACCGGGACGTCCCAGCCGAATTCCTCGTTCAGCACGTCGGCCGCATTGCGGCCGGCCAGCGGCTGCCTGCCGGCGCCGGTCAGCACCGCGCCGTCCGGCCCGCCTTGCAACTCCACGCTCTTGCCGGTGATCGGCGCGCGCAGGGTGAACTGGTATTGCTGGCCGTTTTGTTGCCAGTTCAAGCTGCCGCTGCCACCGTGATGCCCATCCGACGCGGCAAAGCGCCCTTCGATGCCCCAATCGTGCTGCGCCCCCAACACCTGTTCGCGTGCGGCCTGCGCCGCAAGCTGCCTGGTGGTGCCGGGTTTGCGCACCTGCACCGGGGCACAGGCGGCCAGCAGCATGCCCGCGAGCGCCGTGATCGATGCCAACGCAAGCAGGCGCCTCATGGATTGAGTTTCCGCTCGGCCTTCAGCAACGCCTGATTGTGCGGATCGAGCTTGCGCACCTTGGCGAAAACTTCCTGCGCATGTTGGTGTTGACCGAGCTTCCACAGCACTTCTCCCAGGTGCACGCCGATGTCGGGATCCTGCTGCCGGCCCCAGGCACGCCTCAGATAGGCCTCGGCCTCGTCGAGGTTGCCAAGCCGGTACTGCAGCCAGCCCCACGAATCCATGATCGCGGCCGTGTCGGGCTTGGCCGCCAACGCCTTGCGCAGCAGCTTGGCCGCCTCGGGCAGGTCGCGGTCGGCGTCGGCCAGCGTGAAGCCGAGCGCGTTCATCGCATCGACATTGTCGGGGTTCTGCGCCAGCACCTTGCGGAAATCCGCGAGTGCCGCATCGGTGTTGCCGGCGTTGGCTTCCTCGATGCCGCGGTCGTAGATCAAGACCGGGTCGCCGGGCAGCGCCTGCAGGCCACGGTCGTACGCCGCGATCGCCTTGGCGTGCTGGCCGTCCTGCGAATACATCTGCGCATCCAGTTCGTACGCGGTGCGCAAGCTGTCGGGGTCGTCGGCGTAATCCTGCTGCAACTGCGTGGCCAGCGCGTGCGCCTGCGCCGACTTTCCGGCCTTGTCCAGCAACACCGCGCTGCGCACCTGTGCCTCGAAACCATGCTGCCCATCGGGATCGACCCGGCCGTACCAGGTGAGCGCCTGGTCGTCGTGATGCAGCAACTCGGCGAGCTGGCCCAACAGGAACGCGTTGTCGTCGCGCTGCCGCGCGGGTGCGCGCTGCAGCTCGGCATAGAGACGGCGAAGCGCGCCTGCGTTCCTGGCACGCGCCGCGATCCCCACGCGCGCCGACCAGGTGGCCGAGGTCTGCGGTCCACGCGCCAACACCTGCAGGGCCTGGTCGTACTTGCCTGCCTCGCCCAGCAAACTCGCGTAGCCGAGGCGCAGGTCGGGATTGCGCGGGTGCGCGGCCACGCCCTTGGCGTAGAGCGCTTGCGCGCCGGCACGATCGCCGTTTTCGAGTTCCAGGCTCGCCGCCCAGCGGATACTGTCGGCGCCATCGAAACGCTTGACGGCCGCGTCGGCAAGCTGGCGCGCGAACGCGTGCCGGCCCAGGTGTTCACCCAGCTGGCTCAATACCACCCACACACCCTCGTCGGCGGGCAGGCGATCGGGTTTGGCGACATCTTCCAACACCCGCCCCGCCAACGCTGAATCGCGTGCAGTCAGCAACGCGGCGGCAAAGGTTTTCCAGTCCTCCGCATTGCCGGATGCAAGCAGCAGGTCGAACTGGTGTTCCGCGTCCGCACGGTCGCCCTGCAACATCGCGAGTTGCCCGCGCGCCAATTCGAGATCATGCGGACTCGCGCCCAGCGCCTGCCAACGGCCCAGCAATCGCTGCGCCGCGTCGGCATTGCGCGTCATCAGGGCCAGTTGCACCGCGCGTTTGGCGATCGCCGGATCGCTCGAAATCTGCGCGGCCTCGGCGTAATCGGTCGTCGCCTTGGCGGTGTCGTTGTCCTGCAACGCGAACTCGGCGGCGATCAACAGGGCCGAGGCCTTGCCATTCGCGCTGCCGGCCGGCAAGTCGATCCGCGCGAGCGGTTGCTGGCTGGCCGCTTGCGCGCTGCGCGCGGGCACCTGTGCGCAGCCGGCCGCCAGCAACGCGGCGGCGAGGACCAGCCCGAACGCGCTAAAATGAAGACAGGAAGTCTTCATCCCGGCCAGCACCTGGACGTGCGACGGGCCGGTATCCAGCTTCTTGTACTCGTCAGGTTGGGTCCACACACTTCGCACCGAAAATACGGTCCTCTTTCGCCTTGCCGCAAGGTGACAGCTTAGCCTGTCGCTGCTGTCGATGCCTTCGTTCCCATGCCGCTGATCGCACTCGGGCTCAACCATCTCACCGCACCGATCGCCTTGCGTGAACGGGTGGCCATCGACGCCGACGCCACGCCGCCGGCGCTGGCGGACCTGGCCGCGCAACCCGGCGTGGACGAGGCGATGATCCTCTCGACCTGCAACCGCACGGAGTTGTATTGCAGCGTCCGCGACGGCGCCGAGCGCGTGCCGGAAGACTGGCTGCACGCCCGCAATCAAATGACCCCCGGGCGGCTGGATGAGTTCCTGTACCGGCACACCGACGACGAAGCCGTCCGGCACGTGTTCCGGGTCGCGACCGGCCTGGAGTCGATGGTGCTGGGCGAACCGCAAATCCTGGGCCAGGTGAAGGAGGCCTGGCGCACGGCGCGTTCGGCGCACACCTTGCGCGCGCCGATGGACAGGTTGCTGCAAAACGCGTTCCAGGTCGCCAAGCGCGTGCGCACCGAAACCCGCATCGGCACCGGCCCGGTGTCGGTCGCGTTCACCGCAGTGCGCTTGGTCGAACAGGCCTTCGCGGACTTGCGCGAATCCTGCGTGCTGCTGATCGGCGCGGGTGACACCATCGAGCTCGCGGTGCGGCATTTGATCGAGCGCGGCGTCAAGCGCCTGATCGTCGCCAACCGCACCGTCGAAACCGCGCAGGCGCTGGTGAACCCGGTCGGCGGCTACGCGATCGCACTGGCCGATTTGCCGAAACACATCGCCGAAGCCGACATCGTGATCTCGGCCACCACCAGCCGCGAACCGATCCTGGGCGTGCCGATGTTGCGCGGCGCGCTGCAACAACGGCGGCGTCGGCCGATGCTGCTGATCGATCTTGCGGTACCGCGCGACATCGACCCGACCGTCGCGGATCTTCCGGACGTATTTCTGTACACCATTGACGACCTGCAGCAAACCATCGAGAGCGGCCGCCGCTCGCGCGAAGCGTCGGTGCGCGAAGCCGAGGCCATCATCGAACTGCAGGTGGAACGTTACCTCGAATGGCGGCGTGCCGCCGCGCTCGACCAACCCCTGCGCGTCTACCGCGCCCGGGCCGAAGCGCAGCGCGACGAAGTACTGGCACGCGCGCGCGAAATGCTCGGCAAGGGCCGCGACCCCAACGAGGCGCTGGATTACCTTGCCAACACCCTCACCGGCAAGCTGCTGCACGCTCCCAGCGTGCGGCTGCGCGAGGCCGCCGAGCACGGCGACCAGGGCCTGCTCGACGCCGCCACGCGCCTGTTTTCCGACGGGGACGCGGACGGGCACGACGCGTGAATCCGCACCTGCAGCGCCGCCTCGAACAATTGCTGGAACGCCACCACGAGGTTGGCCTGTTGCTGGCCGAGCCCGACGCGGCCAGCGACGCCAAGCGCTTCCGCGAACTGTCGCGCGAGTACGCGCAGACCCACGAACTGGCCGGGGTGTTCGCGGCATCGGGAAAAAATGCCGGCGAACTGGCGCACGCACGCGAGATGCTGGTCGACCCCGACCTGCGCGAACTCGCGCGCGACGAGATCACGCGCCTGGAAACACAGGCCGCCGAACTGGACGAGCGTCTCCAAGCATTGCTGGTCCCACGCGATCCGCTGGACGACGCCAACCTGTTCCTGGAAGTGCGC
This sequence comes from Rhodanobacteraceae bacterium, assembly GCA_004299705.1. Lineage (GTDB taxonomy): Bacteria > Pseudomonadota > Gammaproteobacteria > Xanthomonadales > Rhodanobacteraceae > 66-474. The sequence continues at coordinate 16,239 of SCQS01000008.1, forward strand.
GCCGGCACCGGTGGCGACGAAGCCGCGCTGTTCGCGGGCGACCTGCTGCGGATGTACCTGCGCCACGCTGAACGCCGTGGTTGGCGCAGCGAGATCATGTCCGCCCACGCGGGCGAGCACGGCGGCTACAAGGAAGCCGTCGCGCGCATCGAGGGCGCGGGCGCCTACGCCGCGCTGAAGTTCGAGTCCGGTACCCACCGCGTGCAGCGCGTGCCGGTCACCGAAGCCTCGGGGCGCATCCACACCTCGGCCGCGACGGTCGCGATCCTGCCCGAGCTGGAAGAAATCACCGGCATCGAACTGCGCGATGCGGATTTGAAAGTCGATACCTTCCGCGCATCGGGCGCCGGCGGCCAGCACGTCAACAAGACCGACTCGGCAATCCGCATCACCCACCTGCCCACCGGCATCGTGGTCGAGTGCCAGGACGAACGCAGCCAGCACAAGAACCGCGCGCGTGCCCTGTCGCTGCTGAAGGCACGCCTGCTGGATGCGCAACGCAGCGAACAGGCCGCCAAGCAGGCGGCCACCCGCAAACTGCAGGTCGGCTCGGGCGACCGCAGCCAGCGCATCCGCACCTACAACTTCCCGCAAGGCCGCGTCACCGATCACCGCATCAATCTCACTTTGTATCTCTTGCCGGAAATCCTCGAAGGCGACCTCGACGAGCTCACCGGCGCGCTGGCGCGCGAGGCGCACGCCGAGGCGCTGGCGCAACTCGCGGAGCCGGCATGAGCGGCAAGACCGCGTCCGCGCTGGTCGCGCGCATCGTCGAACAACTCGAGCGCGGCGACGTCGCGGGCGCCGAAGCGCAGGCCGGAAAATTGCGCGACGCGTTTCCGGACGACGCGGAGCTGGCGCGCCTGCACGGCGTCGCCCTGTTCATGCTGGGACGCGGCGCCGAAGCACGGCGCGCGTTCGAGCAGGCCGTGCGCCTCGCGCCCGACAGCGTGGAAGCGCGCAGCAACCTCGCCGGCGCGTTGCAGGCGGATGGCGACGTGGACGGCGCGGTGGCGTTGCTGGAACAGGTAGTGCGCGATCGCCCGAGCGATCCCGCGTTGCGCAACAACCTTGCCAACGCGCTGCGCGCCGCGGGCGATGACGAACGCGCGCGCGGGGAATATCTCGCGGCACTCGCGATTGCGCCGGACCATTTCGGCGCAATCGTCAACCTCGCCGCCACCGAATTGTCGCTGGGCCGCACCACCGAGGCTGAAACACGCTTGCGGGAGGTACTCGCCGCGCAGCCACATCCCCAGGCGTTGTTGCTGCTGGGCCACGTGCTCAATCGCCAGGCCCGCCACGCCGAAGCGCAGGCCGTCTACCAGCAAGCCGCGCAACTCGCGCCCGACGCCGCGCAGTTTCCGTACCAGGCCGGGCTGATGGCGGACGAGCAGCACCACTACGGCGAAGCCGTGCGGCTCTATCGTCGCGCGTTGCAACTCGACCCCAACCTCAAGCTCGCCGAAGGCCAGTTGCTGTTCGTGCTGCGACGCGAATGCGAGTGGGATGCGGCGGAACCCTTGAGCCGACGCGTCAAGGCGCGTGCGCTGGATGGCTCGGGTTCGGTCGATCCGTTCGCGTTCCTGGCCGAGGATGCGACGCCCGCCGAACAGCTTGCCTGTGCGCGGGCGCGCGCCGCGCGCGTCGAACGCGACGTGCAGCCGTTGACGCGACATCTGCGCTTCGCGCATGCAACGCGAGACTGCGCTGCGCCCCTGAAAGTGGGTTTTCTATCGGCCGGCTTCCACGCCCATGCCACCGCGCTGCTGACGGCGGCAATGTTCGAGCATTTGGGCCGGCTCGACGACATCGAACTACATCTCTTCGCGAGCACCCCCGACGATGGCAGCGACGCGCGCCGTCGTTTGCACACGGCCGCGCATGGCTTTCACGTAGTAGCCGGGGAGCCCGCGACCGCTGTCGCGCAGCGCGTGCACGACACCCACATCGACGTGCTGGTCGATGTCGATGGCTGGTGCGCGGGCGGCATGCCCGGCGTGTTCGCGTTCCGGCCGGCGCCGGTGCAGGCCAGCTGGCTCGCGTATCCCGGTACCACCGGTGCGGCGTGCATCGATTACCTGATCGCCGACCGCTTCCTGATTCCCGAACCCCTGCAGGGCTTCTACTCGGAATCGGTCGCGTATTTGCCGCGCTGCTACCAGCCTTCCGACCCCGCGCGCCCGGTCGGCGCGCCCCCGCCCCGCTCCGCCTTCGGCCTGCCCGACGACGCCGTGGTGTTCGCGAGTTTCAACAACTCATGGAAGCTCAACGCGGCCAGCTTCTCGCGCATATGCGCGGTGCTGCGCGAAGTGCCCGGCAGCGTGCTGTGGCTGCTGGATGCCGGCCACGACGCGAATATGCGCCTGCGGGATGCGGCGCGACTGCGCGGCCTCGACCCGCAGCGGCTGGTGTTCTCGCCCGCACTGCCGCACCTGCAACACCTTGCGCGCTACGAGCTTGCCGACCTGTTCCTCGACACCAATCCCTACAACGCGCACACCACCGCATCCGATGCGATCTGGGCCGGCTGCCCGGTACTGACCCGCCCCGGCGAAACGTTTGCGTCGCGCGTGGCCGGCAGCCTGAATCACCACCTCGGCATGCCCGAACTGATCGCCCGTGACGACAAGACTTTCGTAGACGCCGCCATCCGCTACGGCAACGACCGCTCGGTGCTGGCCGCGCTGCGCGAGCGGCTCGCCGGGCTGCGCCAGACCTCCGGCCTGTTCGACATGCAGGCCTGCGCGCGGGATTTCGCGGCGCTGTTGCGTGCGATGGACGAACGTCGTCGCAAGGGCATGTCTCCGCAAACCATCGCGCTGCCTTCAAGTGCCAGACAGCCAGAGTAAGCTTGTGCGATGACCGCCAAAGACCGATTCGTTGCATTGAGCCTGTGCGTGCTGACGGTTTCGGACACGCGCACGCTGGAGAACGACACGTCCGGACAATTCCTGGCCGATGCGCTGACCGAAGCCGGGCACCGTCTGCATGAACGCGCGCTGTTGCGCGACGACCGCTACGCGATCCGCGCGCAAGTCGCGGCATGGATCGCCGATGCGGCGGTGCACGGCGTGTTGATCACGGGCGGCACCGGCTTTACCGGCCGCGACTCGACGCCCGAAGCGGTGCTGCCGTTGCTGGACAAGGAAATGCCGGGCTTCGGCGAACTGTTCCGCGCGATCAGCTTCGAGGAAATCGGCACGTCCAGCCTGCAGTCGCGTGCGTTCGCTGGACTGTCCAACCAGACCTTCGTGTTCGCGCTGCCGGGTTCCACCTCGGCCTGCCGCACCGCGTGGGACAAGTTGCTGCGCGCGCAGCTCGATGCGCGCACTCGGCCTTGCAACCTGGTCGGGTTGCTGCCGAGGCTGGGCGAGCGCTGATTTCCGCGTTCAGCGCGCGATCGGAAAAGCCATCCCCCTCGATCCCCTGCGGAAGGGGGAAGAAAAGCGCGATTCAACCCGTGGTGAAGCCGCGCAACGTTTGATCGGGCAGGTCTTCGCGCGCAACGCGCTCCACCCGCGCTGCGGGCGGGCCGTGCTGCAACCATGCGTTCAATTCGTCCAGCGCTTCCGCGTTGCCGGACGCGAGCACCTCCACGCTGCCATCAGTCAGGTTTTTCGCGTAACCCGCAAGGCCGAGTCGCAACGCAACGTCCCGCGTCGAAGCGCGGAAGAACACACCCTGCACCCTGCCCTGCACGATGAAGCGCGCGCAGGCCATCGCGTCAATGCGACTTGGATGCCGCGGCGATCGCATCACCCAGCAGCGTCGCGTTGACCGGCCCGATGAAACGCTTGGCCAGGTGCCCGTCCGGCGCAATCAGGTCGGTGGTCGGCAGGCCCACGGGCATCGTCAGTCCAGCGGGCGGGTGCTGCATGTCGAGCCGTGCCAACGGGTAATCGACGGGGTGTTCGTGCGCGAACTTCAGGACCACGTCGAGCGGCTCGGGCTGGTAGGCAAGGCCGATCGCCGTAACCTTCTTGTGGCTGGCCACGAATTTCGAAATGGCCGGCATCTCGGCGATGCACGGCGAGCACCAGGTGGCCCAGAAATTGACGATGACCCACTGCCCGCGGTGCGCGGCGAGGTCGAAGGTCTTGCCGCCCAGGGTCTTGATTACCAGGGTCGGACGCGCCGGCGCTGAGGCAGCCGGCACGGCACCCGCAGCGAACGACGCCAGCAGCAGCGCCACCACGATGCATGCAAATCGGAAACCACGGACGCTCATGGCGATGCCTCCTCGGGCGCGACGACGGGATGCCGCGCAAACAATGACCGCAACGGCAGCGCGAGGTTCTCGCGTTCGGCCGTCTGGGCACGCAACAGGGCATCGACGGCCGCCGGCGCCAAGCCGTCCGCCGCGGCCTGCAGGGACAGTGCATCGGCGGGCAGGCGATAACCGCCGATCCGGAACAGGTCGTCCAGATGCACGCTGTCGAGGTCGCGCACCAGCACCCACGCGCCGGATTCGTTGCGTTGGATCAGGCCCGTGCGGCGCAGGTCGCCGAGATAGCGTTGCAGCAATTCGGGGGTCAGGAAACGCTCGCGCGCGGTCAACGTGGATTCGGCCAAACCCTCGCCCGCGTGCTGCGCGAGCGCGAACTGCTGCAGCACCCGCAGCAGGCCCACGAGCTCGCAGCCGGGCGGCAACGTTTCATCTTCGGCGCGATACTCGAACGCATCACGCGCCGCGGTGAAGGTCGCGCCCAGCAGCACGATCACCCACGACAGGTAGATCCAGATCATGAAGATCGGAACCGCCGCGAGCGCGCCGTACACCTCCGTGTAATTGGCGAAGCCCTGCACGTACACCGCGAAGCCCCTGCGCGCGAGTTCGAACAGGATGCTGGCGAGCAGCGCGCCCAGCACCGCGTCGCGCCAGTGCACGCGCCGGTTCGGCACCACCGCGTACAGGATCGACAACGCCAGCCAGGTGATCAGGAACGGTGCCAGCGCCCACAATTTGAACCCGACCACGCCGTAACCGGCCACGCCCCGCCACAATGGTTGCGCATACACCCAGGAACTGGCCGCCACTCCCACCACGATCAACAGCGGCCCCAGCGTCAACGCGGCCCAGTACAACAGGAAGCGTGAACTGCCCTTGCGCCGCGCCGGCACCCGCCAGATGCGGTCGAAGCGATCCTCGATGCTGGCCATCATCATCAGCGCGCTGACCACGAGGAACAGCACGCCGACCACGGTCAGCTTGCTGGCGTTGTCGGCGAACTGGAGCAGGTATCCTTGCACGGTTTCACCCGCCGCCGGCACGAAGCTGCGGAAAATGAAATGCGTCGCGCGATCGCGCAGACTGGCGAACGCGGGAATCACGGACATCACCGCCACCACCGCCGCCAGCATCGGCACGATCGCGAACAGCGTGGTGTAGGACAAGGCGCCGGCGGTTTCGAAGCACTTGTCGTCGCGGAAACGACGCCACAGGAACCGCGCGAATGCCCGCAGGCGTTCGCGGCGCAGGCTCAGGTGATGGGCAGGGTCACGGTTCACGCTGCGAGGCTAGTCCAACCCAGATGCAAAAGGAAACACCCGGCAACATGGAAATCCTGATCCTGTACTACAGCCGCAACGGCAGCGTCGCGCAACTGGCGCGCTTGATCGCGCGCGGCGTGGAAGAAGTGGACGGCATGCGCGCGCGCCTGCGCCAGCTGCCGCCAGTCGCGCCGGTCACGCAAACGGCACAACCACCGGTGCCCGACGACGGCGCGCCGTACGCGGAATTGAAGGACCTGCACGAATGTGCAGGGTTGATCCTGGGCAGTCCCACCCGTTTCGGCAACATGGCCGCGCCGGTCAAGCACTTCCTCGATTCGACACCCGCCGAATGGGTGTCGGGTGCGTTGGCTGGCAAGCCCTGCGCCGTGTTCACTTCCACGTCCACCATGCACGGTGGACAGGAATCCACGCTGCTGTCGATGATGGTTCCTCTGCTGCACCACGGCATGCTGGTGGTCGGCATTCCGTTCACCGAAGTCGCGCTCAACCACACCACCACCGGCGGCACGCCCTATGGCGCCAGTCACGTGGCGGGCATCAACCGCGACCGGCCGATCAGCGACGACGAGCGCACGCTGGCGCGCGCACTCGGGCGACGCGTGGCCGACATCGCCAAGCGCCTCGCGGTGAACCCATGAACACGCAACGGCGCATCGGCATCATCGCTTGGACGGCGCTGGCGCTGCTGCAGATCGTGTGGCACGCGTGGCTGCTGCCGCCCGCGCACACTTCCGTTGCCGCTGCCCTGGCCATCGGCCTGGTGCCACTGGCCATTCCGCTCGCGTATTGGCGCACGCCATCACGCGCGTTGCTGCTGGCCGGGATGATCTGCCTGTTCTATTTCTGCCACGGCGTCGCCGTGGCCTGGGCAGCGCCGCACGCACGCGCACTGGCGTGGATCGAGATCGTGCTCGCGGTCGTCGTGATCCTGTCCTGCGCGCGGATGCCGAAGCGACGCCGCACGCCGGAGAGTAAGCTGTCTCCGCCATGACGTTCGTGCAATCCGCCCCGCAACTCGGCAACCCGTATCGCGAGGATCGCGTTTTGCAGGCATGGCTGGCGCGCGTATTGCCCGAAGCGCAACGCCGCGCGGCCGAAGCGGATTTCGAGGCGCTGGCTGAATATGCGCAGCACGCCTATACGCGGCAGACAGCGACCACGCCCGGCGAACCCACGCTCACACAGTGGGACGTGTGGGGCCAGCGCATCGACCGCATCGAACTCACCGAAACCTGGCGCGAGGGCCCCGCGCTCGCGGCGAAACACGGCCTGGTCGCGGACGGCCACGACCGCACGCTGGGCGAGTTCGCGCGCGTGCAGCAATTCGCCAAGGTATATCTCTATCACGCGGCCAGCGCGTTCTATTCCTGTCCGCTGGCGATGAGTGACGGCGTCGCAACCGCATTGCGCGATGCCACCAACACGGCGCTGCGCGATCGCGTGCGCGGCCACTTGCTCAGCCGCGATCCCGCGACTTTCTGGATCAGCGGCCAGTGGATGACCGAGAACGCGGGCGGCTCGGACGTCGCGCACAGCGAAACCACCGCACGCAAGGCTGCCGACGGCAGCTGGCGATTGCACGGCCGCAAATGGTTCACCTCGGCGATCAACGCCGAGTTCGCGCTGGCGCTGGCGCGTCCCGAAGGTAATCCTGAAGGTGCAGATGGTTTGGCGCTGTTCGGTGTCGAAACCCGCAATGCCGACGGCTCGTGGAACGGCATCACCATCGATCGCCTGAAGGACAAGCTCGGCACCCGTGAACTTCCGACCGCGGAAATCCACCTGCACGACACCCGCGCGGAGCTGATCGGTGACGCCGCACACGGTGTGCGCGCGATCACGCCAGTATTGCAGGTGACGCGACTGTGGAACGCGTTCGGTTCGCTTTCGACCATGCAACGTTGCCTGATGCTGGTCCGCGACTACGCACGCAGGCGCAAGGCGTTCGGCAAGACGCTGATCGAACAGCCCCTGTTCGCGGATTCACTGGCCGGATGGGAAGCCGGATTCGAGGCCGCGTTCCATCTTGCGATGGAAGTCGCGCTGCTGCTGGGCCGCGTCGAATCCGGCAAGGGCGACGCAGGCGACGCCGCGCTGCAGCGCCTGCTGACGCCGCTGGCGAAATTGTGGATTTGCAGATTGGGCGTGCGCATCGCCTCGGAAACCATCGAAGCCCTCGGCGGCATCGGCTATCTGGAAGACAGCGGCATCCCGCTGCTGCTGCGCGACGCGCAGGTGTTCCCGATCTGGGAAGGCGCGAGCAACGTGCAGGCGCTGGATTTCCTGCGCGCGCTGGACAAGCTCGGCGTCGACCCGCTGGTGAACGCGGTGGACGGTTGGCTGGAAGAAGCCGACGACGCGGTGGTCGACGCGGACGCCGAAGCCATCCACGCCGCGATCCGCCACGCGGATACCTGGCTGCGCGACCACGCGCGCGACGCCGATGCGCTGCAGGCCGGTTCGCTGCGGCTCGGCAACACCAGCGCTCGCACACTGGCCGCGGCACTGCTGGCGCGGCACGCGGCTTGGGCGCAACGCGAACGACACGATGCGCAATCCGCAGCTGCCCTGCGGCGCTTCTGCGCACACGGGCTGGATCGCATCATCGACTTTTCCCCAGCCTGACCACATCCCCCTCAATCCCCCTTCGCCAGCGAAGGGGGAAGCAAAACACCCCCTTCGGCACGAAGGGGGCCGCGCGTTACGCGCGCGGGGGGATGTCGGCGGGCATAAAACTCCGCCACATAGCGATCCAGCGCCTGCGCCTCGATCGCCCCGCGCAGCTCGCGCATCAAAGTCAGGTAATGGTGCAGGTTGTGGATGGTCGCCAGTTGCGCGCCCAGCATTTCTCCGCAGCGGTCCAGGTGCCGCAGGTAGGCGCGCGAGAAACCGTTGGCGCAGGCGTAGCAGGTGCAGCCTTCCTCGATCGGGCGGGTGTCGCTGGCATACTTTGCATTGCGGATGCGCAAGGTGCCGGCGCGGGTGAACAGGAAGCCGTTGCGCGCGTGGCGGGTCGGCATCACGCAGTCGAACATGTCGATGCCGCGGCGCACGGCTTCGACGATGTCCTCGGGACGGCCCACGCCCATCAGGTAACGCGGCTTGTCGGCAGGCAATCGCGGCAATGTCGATTCCAGCGTGGCATTGCGCTCGCCTTCCGGCTCGCCTACCGCGAGGCCGCCCAGCGCGTAGCCATCGAAACCGATCCCCAGCAAGCCTTCCGCTGAAAGCGCGCGCAGATCGTCGTGCACCCCGCCCTGCACGATCCCGAACAGCGCGTTGCGGTTGCCGAGTTCGTCGAACGCGCGCCGAGAACGCGCGGCCCAGCGCAACGACAGTTCCATCGACTCGCGCACGATCCACGCATCCACCGGCTTGCCATCGATCGTGTACGGCGTGCATTCGTCGAAAGCCATCACGATGTCGGAATCCAGCACGGTCTGGATGCGCATGGATTCCTCGGGCGAGAGGAACACCCGCGAACCGTCGACCGGCGAGGCGAACGTCACGCCTTCCTCGGTCAGCTTGCGGCGCTCGGCCAGCGAGAACACCTGGAAGCCGCCGGAGTCGGTGAGGATCGGTTTGTCCCAGCCGATGAACTTGTGCAGACCGCGGAACTCGCCAATCACGTCGAGCCCGGGCCGCAGCCACAAATGAAACGTGTTGCCGAGAATGATTTCGGCGCCGACGCCCGCGAGGTCGCGCGGTGTCATCGCCTTGACCGAACCGTAGGTGCCGACCGGCATGAAAGCGGGCGTTTCGATCACGCCATGCGGCAGCGTGATGCGGCCGCGGCGGGCAGGGCCATCGGTGGTGAGAAGGTCGAATTGCATGGTTCTTTTCGGGACTCGGGACTCGGGACTCGGGACTCGGGAAAGCGTAACAACCTTGTCGTCATTCCGGGGCCGGCAAAGCCGGAACCCGGAATCTGCTTTCGGGCACAACAGAGATCAAGATGGATTGACTCGCGCCATCCATGGCGCTCGCCCTGCGGGCCGCCTTCGGCGTTCGCGTTTGCGATCCTGCAAACGCAGTCGGATCGCGACTGCGTCGCGTCCGGAATGACGGCAATAAAACATCATCGCGCTGCCGAGTCCCGAGTCCCGAGTCCCGAGTCCCGGCGCTCAGGCCACACCAGCATCGCGTCGCCGTACGAATAAAACCGGTAGCGCTGCTCGACCGCGTGCTTGTAGGCCGACAACACGAACTCGCGTCCCGCGAACGCGGACACCAGCATGAGCAGGGTCGATTCGGGCAGGTGGAAATTGGTGATCAGGCCGTCGATGCTGGTGATCCGGTAGCCAGGGAAAATGAAGATGTCGGTTTCGCCGGCGAACGGCTCGACTTCACCGTGCTCGCCGCGCGCGGCTTCCAGCGAGCGCACCACGGTGGTGCCGACCGCGATCACGCGGCCACCGCGGGCACGGGTGCGATGGATCTTCTCGACCAGCTCGGCACCCACGTTCAACCACTCGCGGTGCATCGCGTGGTCTTCGATTTTCTCGGCACGTACTGGCTGGAAGGTTCCGGATCCGACGTGCAGGGTGATGTAGTCGAAATCGACGCCGCGCGCGCGCAATGCATCCAGCAGCACCTCGTCGAAGTGCAGGCCCGCGGTCGGCGCCGCGACCGCGCCCAGATGCTTCGCGTAGACCGTCTGGTAACGTTCGCGATCGGAAGACTCGTCGGCGCGCGCGATGTACGGCGGCAGCGGCATGTGGCCGATCTTCAGCAACAACTTTTCCAGCGGCTCGGCGCACTCGAAACGCAGTTCGAAAAACTGGCCCTCGCGGCCGAGCACGCGCACCGGCGTGCCATCGTCCAGTTCGATCAGGCTGCCTTCGCGCGGCTTCTTGCTGACGCCCAGCATGGCCACTGCGGTGTGCGTGCCGGTGACGCGCTCAAGCATGATCTCGACCGCGCCGCCCGACGGCTTGCGGCCGAACAGCCGCGCCGGCAACACGCGGGTGTCGTTGAACACCAGCAGGTCGCCGGGATTCAAAAGCTGCGGCAGATCATGGAACGCGCGATCAGCCAGCACCTGACGCGGCGCATCCACCACCAGCAAGCGGCTGGCGCTGCGCTCGGGCAACGGCTGCTGCGCGATCAGTTCGTGCGGCAGGTCGTAATGGAAGTCGGATTTCTTCACGGGCGCACCGTGCGGGGATGACCGCTTATTGTAGGAGCGCGCCTGCGCGCGACAGGTCGCCAGCAGGCTGGCTCCTACAACCAGCCTTTCTGCCGCGCCAGCCGATACGCCTCGATGCGATTGGCGACCCCGAGCTTGCCGATCGCCTCGGACAGGTAATTGCGCACGGTGCCATGCGAGAGGTTGAGCTTGCTTGCAATGTCGCCGGCGCTTTGGCCTTCGCCCGCAAGCCGCAGCACCTGGCGCTCGCGATCGTTCAGCGGATCGGCTTCGGTCCAGGCTTCCAGCGCCAGTTCCGGATCGATCGCGCGGCCACCGCGCTGCACCAGGCGCAGCGAATCGGCAAGTTTCTCCGCCGGCGCGTCCTTCAGCAGATAGCCCGACACGCCGGCATCCAGTGCGCGACGCAGATAACCCGAACGCGCAAACGTGGTGACGATCACGACCTTGATCGGCAACTCATGGCGCTGGATGCGTTGCGCCAGTTCCAGTCCGGTCAGGCCCGGCATTTCGATGTCGGAAATCAGGATGTCGGGCTTCAGGCGCTGCACCTCGCGCCACGCCGCCTCGCCGTCGGCTGCCGAGCCCAGCACCTCGATGTCGGGTTCCAGCGCGAGCAACGCGGCCAGTGCGCCGCGCACCATCGCCTGGTCTTCCGCCAGCAGCACGCGCATCATGCGTGGCTGCCCGCGTGGCGCGCCAGCGCAATGACCGCGTTCGGCGTGGCGGCCTTGGACGCAGCTGACTCGACCTGCACCGCCGGCAGCGGCAACGACACTTCGACGCTGGTGCCGCGCCCGCGCGGCGAGTCGATCATGAGTTCGCCGCCGCGCGCCTCGATGCGCTCGCGCATGCCGGTGAGTCCGTTGCCGCGCTCGTTGACCCCGCCGCGGCCGTCGTCACGGACGCGCATCACCACGCGCTCAGCGCCCGCAATCACGGTGACCTCGACGCGATTCGCGCGTGCGTGACGCTGGATGTTGGTGACGGCTTCGCGCAACACCATGGCAAGGCAGGTTTCGATATCGCCCGGCAACGGCTGTGGATCGTGCCAGTACTCCATCTGCGTGCCCGCGGCTTCCAGCAGCAGGCGTGCCGACGCCAGCTCCGCCGCCATCGCCGCGGCGCGGATGCCGCTGACCGCGCTGCGCACTTGCGACAGCGCCTCACGCGCCACCTTTTCCACATCGGCAATCTCGCGACGCGCGGCGCGCGGGTCGCGTTCGATCAGGCGGCCGGCCAGTTCCGATTTCAGTGCCACCATCGACAGCGTGTGCCCGAGCAGATCGTGCAGGTCGCGGCCGATGCGTTCGCGCTCGGCGCTGGCGGCGAGGCGGCGAACCTCGTCGTGCGACAAACGCAATTCGGCCTGCCGCTGCTGCGCGACATTCTGGTAAATGCCCATGATGCCAACGATCAGGCCGATCAGGATGGCGTTCACCAGATAGGGCCAGGGAAATCCGATCAAGAGCCACTCGACCGAATACAACGCCAGCAGCGCAAGCATCGACCAGATTGACAACCGCCAGGAGCTGCAGAACGCGGCTACTGCGCATGCATAAATCAGGTATGTCTCGGCGAACGGGTTGAACGGGGTCAAGGCGACGCCCAGCGCCGCGATGGCGGCGGCGTACCAGAGATTGTGGCGCCGCGAACACGAATACGCCCGCCAGTACAGGAACAAAAAAATCGGCACGCTCGCAAGCGTCAGCCACAACCAGTCCCGGAAATGCCTGTCGATGCCGAAGATCGCCGGACCAAACACCCAACCGAGCCATACCAGCGAAAGCAGCGGCGCGAAACGCAACGCTCGTGGCCCGTAGCGGAACCGTCCGGTCGCCACCATCGAGTCCGGGGCGGCCTTCGTGAAAAGCGTATCGATTTCCGATCTGATCATGGGCTTAGCATGCGCCAACCCTGGCTACCACACAAACGGAACGAACCGCTTGGTACGCCGCATGTATTCACGGTACGCGTTGCCGATGCCCTCGCACAGCGCGCGTTCCTCCACGCGTACCCGATATTCGTAGCCGATCAGCGTGCCCAATGCGACCAACAGCAGGCTGAGCCAATTGGTCATCGCCAGTCCCAGGCCCAGAATGGTGACCATCGCGCCGGTATAGGAAGGATGGCGTATCAACCGGTACGGCCCGGTCTCCACCACATACTGCCCTTCGCGCGTCGCCACGCTGCGGGTGAAAAACCGGCCCAGCACCTTGATCGCATACCAGCGGAACGCGGTACCGGCAAGCATCAGCACGATCCCAACCCAGAACACCGACGGCTGCTGCCAGGCGATCGTGGTCGCCGGAACCCCGAACGCCGCGAAGAACGCCAGGAAGATTCCCGCGAACATCGACACCATGATCAGCGCGTACGAACCCCGATCGCGCCTGACCGCGCCCTTCTCGGGGTTCTGGAAGAACGTACCAATCCACTCCGGCGCGTAGCAAAGGATAAGTGCCGCATCGAGCACCAGCAGGTGGAAGTGCGATTGCGCGATCAACCCTTGCATGGAGGTTCCCGGAGCGGCGACGTTTGCATGAGGCCAGTGTGCCGCGCGTGCGGCGGGCGCGCCATCCGCCGCCGTCAAGCATCGCACCTGACAGCCGTCATGCACCCACCACGGGGTTACGCCGGGCCGGCCCGCCTGCTAGAATCATCGGACGTTTTCTTTTCTGTGTTAATCACTTACGGGCGCGGCCTCGCCGGCGGCGCCACGCTGGAGGCTCCCATGAAACCGATCGACATGCTGCGCGACGTGCGCAACCAGGGCGGCAAGGTCCGCACCCACGGGCTGGACGACGCCACCGTCGAGCGATTCGCTGGACAGGATGCCGACCTCGCCGGTGCGATCGCCGACGCGCACGCAAACTTCATGCAATTGAAGTCGCAGCACCCCGAAGTGCTGGGCGTGGACGAGGACGCGCAACTGCACGCGGTGTCGTCCGGTTTCGTCAACTTCTACCCCGACGACGCGGTGTGCCCGTTCATCCCACTGGCCGCGCGCGGCGCGTGGCTCGTCACCCTGAAGGGCGCGGTGCTGTACGACTGCGGCGGCTACGGCATGCTCGGCTTCGGCCACAACCCGCCGGCGGTGATGAAGGCCCTGTCCAAGCCGCAGGCGATGGCCAACGTGATGACGCCGTCGCTGGCGCAACACGCTTTCAGCGAAGCCCTGCGCCGAGAAATCGGGCACCGCTCCGGCAAGCACCCGTTCGCGAAGTTCATGTGCCTCAACTCGGGTTCGGAATCGGTGACGCTGGCCGCGCGCATCGCCGACGTCAACGCCAAACTGATGACCGATCCGGGTGCGAAATACGCCGGCCGCACGATCAAGCGCCTCGTGGTCAAGGGCGCATTCCACGGCCGCACCGAGCGTCCGGCGCTGTATTCGGATTCTTCGCGCAAGGCTTACGTGAACAACCTTGCCAGTTTCCGCGACGAGCACTCTGTGGTCGTGATTGCGCCGTATGACGTGGCCGCGTTGCGCCATGCGTTCGACGAAGCCGAAAAGAACGGCTGGTTCTTCGAGGCGATGTTCCTCGAACCCGTGATGGGCGAAGGCGATCCCGGCCGCGCGGTCACCACCGAGTTTTACGCAGCCGCGCGCGAACTGACGCAGGCGCACGGCTCGCTGCTGCTGGTCGATTCGATCCAGGCCGGCCTGCGCGCGCAGGGCGTGCTCTCGATCGTCGACTACCCCGGCTTCGAGAAACTGCCGGCGCCGGACATGGAAACCTATTCCAAGGCGCTCAACGGCGGCCAGTTCCCGCTGTCGGTGCTGGCTCTGAACGAACGTACCGCCGGCCTGTACCGCAAGGGCATCTACGGCAACACCATGACCGGCAACCCGCGCGCGCTCGACATCGCCTGCGCGGTGCTGGCCGAGATCACGCCGGAGCTGCGCGCCAACATCCGCGAGCGCGGCGCCGAGCTGGTGAAGAAACTTTCCGCGCTCAAGGACGAACTCGGCGGCTTGATCACCAAGGTACAGGGCACCGGCCTGCTGTTCTCTTGCGAACTGGCGCCGCAGTTCAAGTGCTTCGGCGCGGGTTCGATCGAGGAATACATGCGCGAGCGCGGCATCAACGTGATCCACGGCGGCGCCAACTCGCTGCGCTTCACCCCGCACTTCTCGATCAACGAAGCCGAGGTCGACCTGCTGGTTTCACACGTGCGCGAAGCACTGAAGAAAGGCCCGCGCCAGGAAGTGGAAGCCAAGCGCGCCGCGGCGTAACCACCACGGCTAACGCGTAGTTAACACAACGCCTGCCGCAGCCTGAATCGGCACACGCCATTCGGGTTTCGGCAGGCGTTCGTTTAGCCGCATCCGCGAAGGCGGGGGTATAGTGCGCAACGTCGGCAACCGCCGGCACCTAACTTCTACCAGGAGAGAAGTCATGCGGATCCGTACCTCGATGTTGGCGATGGGCCTGATCCTCGGCGCGCTGGCCGCCGCCCCGGCGTTTGCCGCCGGCGCCCCGGCCCCGGCGCAGAAAACCGAGCACAAAGCCCTGACGCCGCAACAGGAAAAGATGGCCACCTGCAGCCATGAATCCAAGGGGATGAAGGGCGAGGCCCACAAGAAGTTCATGAGCGACTGCCTGCACGGCAAGACCACCGCTGCGGCAACGCCGATGGAGAGCCACAAGACCTCGCAGCGTGAAAAAATGAAGACCTGCAACGCGGAAGCCAAGACCAAGGCCCTGAAGGGCGCCGCGCGCAAGAGCTTCATGAGCACCTGCCTGAAAGGCTGATCGCGGTCGTTTCACGCAACACCGAACGCCCGGCATCCGCCGGGCGTTTTTTGTGCGCGGGGAATTTGCGCCGTGCAGGCGCGGCAGCGTCAGTGCAGCCACCACCACAGCAGCAGCGCCGCCACGATCGCGACCACCACCCAGCCTGCGGCTTCGATGTGCTTGTGCAACGCCTTCTCGGCGCGTTCGCCGCCCAGCCGGATCAAGCCCGCGACCAGGAACACGCGCTTGCCGCGCCCGACCGCGATGCCGCCGAGGAACGGCAGGATAGGCATACCGACGATGCCGCAGGCCCAGCTCGCGACCTTCATCGGGATCGGCACGAAGCCCGCGGCCACCAGCAGCCAGAACGCTTTCCACGGATGCGCCTGGGCATCCGCGCCCAGCGTGCGCACCAGCGACTCCAGGTGCGGCAACCAGCCCATCTGCGCCAGCAGCGGCTTCACTGCATCGAATGCGTAGTGTCCGAGCGCATAGCCGACCAGCGATCCAAGCAGCGAAAAGAACAGGCTCAGCGAGGCGAACTGCCACCAGCGGCGCGGCTTCGCCAGCGTCATCGGCGCCAGCATGATCTCCGGCGCGACCGGAAAGATGAAGGCCTCGACAAAACTCAAGCCAGCCAAGGCAACATCGGCACGCGGCTTGGCGGCCCACTCGATGGCTTTTTCGTACAGCGGTTGAAAGAGACGCATCAGGCGGTCATCCGGCGAGCGCCCGATGGCGCGAAGTGACGATCAGGGCACAGGCAATAACATCAATAACATATTGCGTCATTCCGGGGCCGCTCGCGTCGTTTGCGAGTGGAACCCGGAATCCAGCCTTGGTTTCAACAACCATAAAGGCGGATTCCGGGGCCATCGCCAGTGAACCTGGCGATGGCCCCGGAATGACGATGTCCGTGTGGCTACGCCCAAGAGGCCGGCCGATGGCGACCCAATCGCACCTCAACCCAATCCGCCCAACAACGGCACGAAGCTGACCGCTTCCAGATCCTCGCGATGCCACGCATCACCCCCGCGCCGAAAACGCGTGAGCCGCTGCGCACCCGCCGGCCCCAGCGGCGCGACCAGCACGCCGCCGTCGCGCAATTGTTCGCACAGCGCGCGCGGCACCGATTCACCCGCGGCGGTCAAGATGATCGCGTCGAACGGCGCCTCGGCGGGCCAGCCGATGTTGCCGTCGTCGTGGCGCGAGCGGATGTTCTCCATTTTCATGCTGCGGAACAGGCGCCGCGCCTTGCGCAGCAGTTCCTCGATGCGTTCGACCGTGTAAACAGTCCCCACCAGCCCCGACAGCACCGCCGCCTGGTAACCCGAGCCGGTACCGATCTCCAGCACGCGCTCCGGCACGGCGTGTTCGATCAAGAGTTCGGTCATCCTGGCTACCACCCACGGCTGCGAGATGGTCTGGCCCAGCCCGATCGGCAGCGCGGTGTTCTCGTAGGCACGCGCGGCCAGCGCTTCGTCGATGAACAGATGCCGCGGCGTGGTGCGGATCACGTCCAGCACGCGCGGGTCGCCGATGTCTTCCGCGCGCAACGTAGCGACCAGGCGGTCGCGCGCACGCTGCGAAGTCATCCCGTGCCCGCGCGCGGATACGGCGGCGGCGCCGAACAGGCCGCTCCCGGACAATGTGTTCATGCAGCCTGCTCCCCCTGCAGTTCCGCGCTCAACCCGCCGATCCATTTCGATACGTTTTCCAGCGCCTGGAAGCGCGTGAGGTCGACATGGATCGGCGTCACCGACACGAAACCGCGGCGCACCGCATCGAAATCGGTACCGGGTCCGGCGTCGTCGGCATCGCCCGCGGCGCCGATCCACCACACCGTGCGTCCGCGCGGATCGCGCTGCGCGATGCAGGGCGAAGCGCGATGGCGACTGCCCAGGCGCGTCACCTCGAAGCCCTGGATTTCCGGCCACGCACGATCCGGCACGTTGACGTTGAGAATGGTATCGGCCGGCAGCGGATCGACCACGAGACGTTTGATCAGCAGCAGCGCCGCGCGCGCGGCGGAATCGAAATGATGGCCTTGTCCGTCGTGATGCTCGCCCGGCCCCGCCAGCGACACCGCGATCGCGGGAAGCCCGAGGAAACGACCTTCCATCGCCGCCGAGACGGTGCCGGAATAAATCACGTCGTCGCCGAGGTTGGCCGAATTGTTGATCCCGGAGATCACGATGTCGGGCTCGTCGTCGAGCAGGCCCGACAACGCCAGGTGCACGCAATCGGTTGGCGTGCCGGCCACGCGATAGCGGCCGTCTTCCAGGTGCACGACCCGCACCGGCTGGTCGAGGGTCAACGAATTGCTGGCGCCGGAACGATCGCGGTCGGGCGCAACCACCGTCACGTCCCCCAGTTCGGCCAAGTGTCCGGCGAGCACACGGATGCCTGGTGCATCCACGCCGTCGTCATTGCTCAGCAGCACCCGCATCGCCGATTCCAATCCCGAAACAGAAAACCGTGCTTCACGCACAAGCCACGAGTTTAGCCGATCGCGCGCAGTGCCGACCCATGCAACGCGTCAATGACTGGATGACGCCGACGCAGGCGAAGTCGACGCAGGCGCCGCGGCACTGGCCGATCCGGCCGGCGTATTGACCACTTGGTAGAACACCTCGCCGGGCTTGATCAGTCCAAGCTGCGAACGCGCACGCGCCTCGACCGCGTCCTGTCCATGCTTCAGGTCTTCCACGTCCGCATGCAGCGCGTCGTTGCGCTGCTTCAACTTGGCGTTCTGCGCCTGTTGCTCGGCCACACGCGCGCGGATCGCGCGCAAGTCGCGCATGCCGCCGTCGCCAACCCACAGCTTGATCTGCAGGCCGATCAACAGGGCGATCAGGATCAGGGCAATCCAGCGAAGCATGCGTGGCTGATAACCGCAAGGATGAATGGCTTTGAGAGCAGAGCTTTGGACACGGATTTACGCGGATAAACGCGGATCAAATCCGGACTGGGCACACCTTTGCAAAAAATCCGTGTTCATCCGCGTTGATCCGCGTCGAAACGCTTCTGCAATTCTGCGTTGGTCGCCAACCCGTCAGCCCGGCAATTCCGCGAGGTTGGGGTATGCGTCGCGGCCAGCATACTTGGCCGCGACGCCGAGTTGCTCCTCGATCCGCAACAACTGGTTGTACTTGGCGATGCGGTCGGAGCGGCACAGCGAGCCGGTCTTGATCTGGGTGGCCGTGGTCGCCACGGCCAGATCAGCGATGGTGGTGTCCTCGGTCTCACCCGAACGGTGCGACATCACTGCCGCGTACTGCGCCTTGTCCGCCATCGCCATGGCTTCCAGCGTTTCGCTGAGCGTGCCGATCTGGTTGACCTTGATCAGGATCGCGTTGGCGATGTGGCCCGCGATGCCTTCGCGGAAGATCGCGGGGTTGGTGACGAAC
The DNA here is from genome assembly GCA_004299705.1 of Rhodanobacteraceae bacterium. GTDB lineage: Bacteria > Pseudomonadota > Gammaproteobacteria > Xanthomonadales > Rhodanobacteraceae > 66-474. Next base: position 35,057 of record SCQS01000008.1, read on the forward strand.
AGGTCGTCGCCGACCAACTGGATTTTCTTGCCGAGCTTTTCGGTGATGAGCTTCCAGCCCACCTGATCGCCTTCGGCCAACCCATCCTCGATGCTGATGATCGGGTACTTCGCGCACCAATCGGCATACAGCTCGACCATGCCTGCTGCGTCGAGCTTGCGGTTTTCGCCCTTCAAGTCGTACACACCATTGTCGAAAAACTCAGACGAAGCGGGATCGAGCGCGATCCAGATCTGCTTGCCGGGCTTGTATCCCGCGGCATTGACGGCTTCGAGGATCACCCCGATCGCTTCCTCGTGCGAACGCAACGCCGGCGCGAAACCGCCTTCGTCGCCGACCGCGGTGTTCATGCCGCGCTTCTTCAGTTGCGTCTTCAACGCATGGAAAACTTCGACGCCCGCGCGCAACGCATCCGAAAACCTGTCGAAGCCCGCCGGCATCACCATGAATTCCTGCATGTCCAGTGGATTGTCGGCGTGCACGCCGCCGTTGATGACGTTCATCATCGGGACTGGCAGCACCGGTGTGCGATCGCCGGCGAGATATTTCCACAAGGGTTGCTTGCGCGACGCGGCGACCGCGTGCGCGGCGGCCAGCGACACGCCCAGCGTGGCGTTCGCGCCGAGCCGCGACTTGTTGGGCGTGCCATCCAGCGCGATCAATCTGCTGTCCAGCCCTTTCTGGTCAGCCGCGTCGAAACCGGCCAAGGCTTTCGCGATTTCGCCATTGACGTTCGCGACCGCCTTCAGTACGCCCTTGCCGAGATAACGCGACTTGTCGCCGTCGCGCAACTCGACCGCCTCGCGCGTGCCGGTGGATGCGCCGCTGGGCACGATCGCGCGACCGAACGCGCCATCGGCAAGCGTGATCTCGGCTTCGAGGGTCGGGTTTCCGCGGCTGTCCAGGACTTCGCGGGCGTGGATGGTCTTGATCGTTGTCGCCATGTTTCTGGCTCCATGCTGTTGTAGGAGCCGGCCCTGCCGGCGACCTACGGGGCCAATCGGTCGCGCGCAGGCGCGCTCCTACAAAAGCGGGGACTGCTTGGCCACCGCGTCCAGTTTCATCAAATCTTCCAGCAACGCCTCCATCTTGCCCAGCGGCCACGCGTTCGGGCCATCGGACAGCGCCTTGTCCGGATCGGGATGCGTTTCCATGAATACGCCCGCGACGCCCACCGCGACGGCTGCGCGCGCCAGCACCGGCACGAATTCGCGCTGGCCACCGGACTTGGTGCCCTGCCCGCCCGGCAGCTGCACCGAGTGCGTGGCGTCGAACACCACCGGGCAATTCGTCTCGCGCATCACCGCCAGCGAGCGCATGTCGGAAACGAGGTTGTTGTAGCCGAAGCTGGCGCCGCGCTCGCAGACGAGGATCCGCTCGTTGCCGACCGCGCGCGCCTTCTCCACGACATTTTTCATATCCCACGGCGACAGGAACTGGCCCTTCTTGATGTTGACCGGCTTGCCTTGCTGAGCGACCTTCTGGATGAAATCGGTCTGCCGGCACAGAAACGCCGGCGTCTGCAGCACGTCCACGACTTCCGCGACTTCATCGAAGGGCGTGTATTCGTGCACGTCGGTGAGCACCGGCACGCCGACCTGTTTCTTCACTTCGCCGAGGATGCGCAGGCCCTCTTCCATCCCGAGCCCGCGGAAACTTTTGCCGGATGTACGGTTGGCCTTGTCGAAGCTGGACTTGAAGATGAAGTTGACGCCGAGTCTGCCAGTGATCTCCTTGAGCGTGCCTGCGGTATCGATCTGCAGTTGTTCGGATTCGACCACGCAGGGACCCGCGATCAGGAATAAAGGTTGGTCGAGGCCGACTTCGAAGCCGCACAAATTCATGCAGAACCCCTCTCCCCTCGGGAGAGGGGCTGGGGTGAGGGTCCGGTTACCCGAACAGACAAAACTTTGCGAAGAACGTCATTCATGCAAGTTTGAAATTTCCTTTCCATGCGTACCCTCACTCGCCCTGCGGGCACCCTCTCCCGGAGGGAGAGGGAAAAAGCATCACCCCGCCGCTTCCTTCGCAAGGCGCGGTGCATCGCGCACGATCTTGTACTCGCGGGCGGCCAGCACGAAACCGTTGAACAGCGGGTGCCCGTCGCGCGGCGTCGAGGTGAACTCAGGATGGAACTGGCAGGCCAGGAACCACGGATGTTTCTGCCGCGGCAATTCGACGATCTCGACCAGGTCGTCCACCGACAGCCCCGCGATCACGAGCCCGGCCTTCTCCAGCCGTTCGCGGTAGCGATTGTTGAATTCGAAACGGTGGCGATGGCGCTCGCGGATGGTGTCTGCGCCATACAGTTCATGCGCCAGCGTGCCGGCCTTGAGCAAACACTCCTGCGCGCCCAGGCGCATGGTGCCGCCAAGGTCGGAACCCTCGTCGCGACGCTGAACGTCGCCCGCGCCCTGCGTCCACTCGGTGATCAGCGCGATCACCGGATCGGTGCAGTCCCGGTCGTTTTCGGTGGAGCCCGCACCGGGCAGACCCGCAACGTCGCGTGCGAATTCGATCACCGCCGCGTGCATGCCGTAGCAAATGCCGAAGTACGGGATGCCGCGCTCGCGAGCGTACTTGACCGTCTGGATCTTGCCCTCGAAACCACGCTTGCCGAAACCACCCGGCACCAGGATCGCGTCGGCATCGTGCAGCACCGCGTCGGCGCCGTGCGTTTCGATGGTTTCGGAATCGACCCACTCCAGGTTCACGCGCGTCGCGTTGTGGATGCCACCGTGGCGCAACGCCTCGCCCAGCGATTTGTAGGCATCCTTGTGTTCGACGTACTTGCCGACGATGTAGATGCGCACTTCGTCCTTGGGGTTTTCGACCGCATCCACCGTACGCTGCCACTGCGACAGGTCGGTCGGCTTGGCGTCGAGGTGCAGGCGCTCGACCACGATGTCGTCCAAGCCTTCCTTGTGCAACCACAGCGGCAGCTTGTAGATGGTGTCAGCGTCGGCGGCGCTGATCACCGCGTTTTCCGGCACGTTGGTGAACAGCGCGATCTTGCGGCGCTCGTTCTCGGGCAGCGGCTCTTCGCAACGGCACACCAGGATGTCCGGCTGGATGCCGAGCGCGCGCAGTTCCTTCACCGAATGCTGGGTCGGCTTGGTCTTGATCTCGCCGGCGGCCTTGATGAACGGCACCAGCGTCAGGTGCATGAACAGCACCTTGTCGGCACCGCGCTCGATGCGCAGTTGGCGCGCGGCTTCCAGGAACGGCTGCGATTCGATGTCGCCCACGGTGCCGCCGATCTCGACCAGCGCCACGTCGAAACCGCGGGTGGCCTCGTCGATCGCGTGCTTGATCTGGTTGGTGATGTGCGGGATCACCTGCACCGTGGCGCCGAGATAATCCCCACGGCGTTCCTTGCGGATCACGGCCTCGTAGATCTTGCCGGTGGTGATCGAGTTCTTGCCCGACAGCCGCGTGCGCACGAAGCGCTCGTAATGGCCGAGGTCGAGGTCGGTCTCGGCGCCGTCATCGGTGACGTACACCTCGCCGTGCTGGAAGGGACTCATGGTGCCGGGATCGACGTTGATGTAAGGATCGAGCTTCATCAACGTCACGGAGAGGCCGCGGGCCTCGAGGATGGACGCCAGCGACGCCGAGGCGATGCCCTTGCCAAGCGAGGACACCACGCCGCCGGTGACGAAAATCAGGGAGGTCATGGTTGAACCGAGTGTGGAAAGCGTCATTCTAACGGCGCCGACGCGCGTCCGCGAGTGCGTGGGCGGGGTCAGAGTGCACTTTCAACGCGCTGCAACGGCGTGGCCGCACCTGAACGGTAGTTGCAAGGTGGATCCGCAGGCTGCCCTGCCCGAGAAAGTGCACTCTGACCCCGGTTTACAATGACGATTTACGTCGACGACCATCACCATGACCCTCGCCACCATACCCGACCACATCGCCGCCTTGCGCAATGTGATGCAACAGCGCGGCACCGCCGCCTGCATCGTGCCCACCGCCGACCCGCACCTGTCCGAATACCTGCCCGCGCACTGGACCGCACGCCAGTGGCTGTCGGGTTTCACCGGCTCGGCCGGCACGCTGGTGGTGACGCGGGATTTCGCCGGACTGTGGACCGATTCGCGCTATTTCTCGCAAGCCGAGCGCCAGCTCGCCGGCAGCGGCGTGCAGTTGGTGAAATTGAACGTGCCACATACGCCCGAACACGTGGAATGGCTGTGCGCACACGTGCACGCCGGCGACCAGGTCGCCTGCGCCGCGGACATGCTGTCGCTGGCCTCGGAACGTTCGCTGCGCAAGGCGCTGGCGCAATCCGGCGCGGCGCTGGTCGAGGATGACCTGCCCGCTGCGATCTGGAACGATCGCCCGCCGCTGCCACATGCAAAGGTCTACGAGCACCCGCTCGATTACGCGATCCACACGCGGGCACGGAAACTCGCGGACGTGCGCAAGGCGATGCGGCTGGCGGGCGCTAGCCACCACGTGGTGTCGGCGCTGGATGAAATCGCGTGGGTGCTGAACCTGCGCGGCAGCGACGTCGAGTACAACCCGGTGTTCCTCGCGCATCTCTTGATCGATGCCAACGGCGCGGCGCTGTTCGTCGAGTCCACCAAACTCGACCCTGCGCTGCAAAAAACACTGACCGCCGACCGCGTGCGCATCGCGCCTTACGCCGGCATCGGTGAAGCGCTCGCCGCATTGCCGGCCGGCACGAAACTGCTGCTGGCTCCAGGCGCAGTTTCCGCTGCGGTCGCGCACGCGATTCCCGCGCACGTCGCGCTGGTGGAAGCACCCGGCCCGATCAGCGCGGCCAAGGCGCGCAAGACCGGCGAGGAAATGGAGCACGTGCGCGAGGCGATGCGCCGCGACGGCGTGGCGCTGGTACGCGGCGCGCGCTGGCTCGAACAATCCTTGCAGGAAGGCAAGCGCCTGACCGAACTCGACGTTGACACCAAATTGCGCGAACTGCGCGCGCAGCAACCGGGCTTCGTCAGCGAAAGTTTTTCCACCATCGCCGGCTACGAGGCCAACGCCGCGCTGCCGCACTATTCGGCGACGCCCGAATCGCATGCCGAATTGCACGCCAAGGGCATGCTGCTGATCGACTCCGGTGCGCAGTACCTCGGTGGCACCACCGACATCACCCGGATGTGGGCGTTGGGCGAAACCACGCCCGAACAGCGCCGCGACGTGACGCTGGTGCTGAAGGGCGTGATCGCGTTGTCGCGCGCGAAATTCCCGCGCGGCACCTCGGGCCAGCAACTGGACGCACTGGCGCGCGCGCCGATTTGGGCCGCAAGCGTCGACTACGGCCACGGCACCGGCCACGGCGTCGGTTATTGCCTGAACGTGCACGAGGGCCCGCAATCGATCCGGCCGCCGCGCTCGGGCCAGCACCTCGAAGCCATGGACGTCGGCATGATCACGTCCATCGAGCCCGGCATCTACAAACCCGGCCGCCACGGCGTGCGCATCGAGAATCTCGCCGCCACGGTGCCAGCGGGCGACGGCGAATTCGGCGAATTTCTCGCCTTCGAAACGCTGACGCTGTGCCCGATCGACACGCGACTCATGGAACTGTCACTGCTGGATGCCACCGAAACCGCATGGCTGGATGCCTACCACGCCACGGTGCACGAGCGCCTGGCGACGCTGCTGGGTGATCCAGCCGATCGGGCGTGGCTGGATGCGCGTTGCGCGCCGCTTGGCATGGCGAAAGCCGCCTGAACGAGCCACGCGTCCGTCTCAACAGTGCGGGCGCGTTCTGCTAGCTTACGCGGGTTAATTTCCGGAGAGATGCCCCGTGCCGCGCCGACCCAAGCCGCTGACCCCGCGTGCACTGGCATTCGCGATCGCGCTGGCGGCCACGCCCGGCATCGCACTGGCGCAATCGAGTGCGAACGTATGCCCGCTGGGCGCGTTCACCTGCCCGGTGGTCAAGAACAACTTCGCGCTGTGCAAGAAGAACGATCTCTTGAACTTCTACGTACCCGGTCTGCCGACCGTGGTCAACCGCGCGGCCGCGCCCGCGCAGGTCTACGGCGACAAGTTTTCCAGCCCGGACAGCAACCTCTACCATCTGACCGGCGACACCTCGCTTGAGCGCCTCGACCAGTTGCTGCGCGCCAACAGCCTCACCTACAACGCCGACACCACCGCCTACGACGCCGAAGGCAACGTGCGTTACCAGGAACAGGACATGCTGTTCTCGGCCAACAACATGCGGGGCACCACCGACCCTGAATACGGGGTCGCGAACAACGTGCGCTACCAGTTGCTGACTTCGCGCGGAAATGGTGTCGCCAACCAGGCGATCATGCTGGACGAGAACCGCAGCAAGTTTCACGCGGTCACCTACTCGACCTGCGACATCGACAGCCGGCTCTGGTCGATCCGGGCCAGGACATTGACGATGGACGAGAACACCGGGCGCGGCGTCGGGCACGACGTCACCATGCGCATCAAGGGCGTCCCGTTCCTGTGGCTGCCCTGGATGAGCTTCCCGATCGACCACCAGCGCCAGAGCGGCTTCCTGTATCCGTCGTTCGGCAAGCGCGGCCGTGCGGGTTTCATGTTCGCGATTCCGTACTACTGGAACATCGCCCCGAACTACGACGCCACGTTCACGCCGATGTGGTTCGGCAACCGCGGCGGGATGCTGGGCACCCAGTTCCGCTATATGACCCAGAGCAGCAAGGGCATCTTCAACCTCGATTACATGCCCAACGACAAGACCACCGGCACCGACCGCGGCTACCTCACCTTCAGCAACCAGACCGCGCTGCCATGGAACCTTGAGTGGAGCACCTCCATCGCGAAGGTGACCGACAAGTCGTATTTCCAGGATTTCGGACTCAACAACATGTCTTCGCTGGTGACGTTGCTGGGCTCGTCGTCCTACGTCACCAGTTCCGGCAACTGGTGGAGCGCCGGGGTCGGGGTCGATACTTACCAGATCACCACCCCCGGCCTGCCCGACACGGCGGCACCGTACCGGCGCCTGCCGCGATTGTTCTTCAACGCCGACCAGCCGATCGGCGGGCCGGGCGGCCCCGAGTGGGGCGTGAATGCCGAGGCGGTGCGCTTCGTCAAACCCGAAGCCATCGGCGGCGACCGCTTCGACTTGTTCCCGTACCTCGCCTGGCCATTGCAGGGCCCGGCATGGTTCCTGCGCCCCGAATTCGGCGTGCGTTACACCACCTACAACCTGCCGCAGCCGGTGGCACCCGGCGACCCGACGCACCCGAGCCGCACCACCCCGATCTTCGACGTGGACGCCGGCCTGATCTTCGAGCGCGACCTGCACCTGTTCGGCAACGACTACACCCAGACCTTGGAGCCGCGGGTGTACTACCTGTACGTGCCGTACCGCAACCAGAACGACATCCCACTGTTCGACACCCAGCCGCTCACCTTCGACTTCTGGCAGTTGTTCACCACCAACAGTTTCAGCGGCGCCGACCGCCAGATGAACGCCAACAACCTGTCGCTGGCGCTGACCACGCGGATCCTGAACGAGAGCGGCGTGGAGCTGCTTTCCGCCAGTATCGGCCAGATCCGCTATTTCACGCCGGAAAAGGTGACCCTGACGCCCGGCGGCGCGGTGATGAACTACTCGGGTTCCGACTACGTCGCCAACCTCACCATTGCCTTGAACGACAACTGGCGCGTGACGTCATCCCAGGAATGGAACCCCAACACCAACGAAACCGATGCCTCCATGGTCGGCCTGCAACGGCGCCTGTGGGGCGACGGCATCGTCAACCTCAATTACCGGTTCCGCCGCGGCCTGCTGGAACAGGCCAACATATCGGCTGAGGTCCCGATCGGCGCGGCCTGGAAACTGGTCGGCGGCTACACTTATTCGATGAGCCAGAAGCAGGCCATCGACTCGTTCGCCGGCCTTCAATGGGACAGTTGTTGCATGGCGATCAGCGTGTTGTCCCGCCATTACGTGTACGACTTCAAGGGCGATTCCAACAACGCCATCATGTTCGAAATCCAGTTCAAGGGGCTTGGCTCCTACGGCCAGCACACCGGCACGTTCCTGCAAAATGCTATCCTTGGCTATCAATGATTGTGCGATCGTCCATGATCGCTGTATTTGGGTGGGTGCGATATGCGATATAAGCGCATTCCCCAAACCATGGACATCAGAACGGCCATAGTGCCGCCATCCATGGCCAAGAGCTCCGTGGCCTGACTTTCCACACCAGCCGCTTCCATCAACCTGCGTCGCCAGCGGCTGCCCAACTCAACTTTTCGGCACCCGGCGCTGTCCAATCCGGAATCCGCTCCGGAGCCACCCTCCGGCACGCCGTCACTCACCCCGGTCACATACGACGAACATGAAATCATTTCCCCTCGCCAGCCTGGTTCTGACGCTCGCGACTGCGGCCTTCACGCTGCCGGCCTCCGCGCAATTGCTGAGCCCGAACGCTCCGCCCACCACCAGCGCCCAGCCCACGTCCCTGCTCGGCGCACCGGCGCCGGCTTCCAACGGCGTACAGCCGCTGGACCGCATCATCGCGGTAGTCAACGACGGCGTGATCATGCAAAGCCAGCTCGACCAGACCATGGCGACTGTCGCACACCAGATCGAGTCTTCCGGCGGCAAGTTGCCGCCACAGGGCGTGCTTGAGAAACAGGTTCTGCAGCGCCTGATCCTCAACCAGTTGCTGGTGCAGAAGGCCCACGACAACGGCGTGCGGGTTTCCGACGACCAGGTCGATGCCGCGGTCGCCAACATCGCCCAGCAGAACAAGATGTCGGTGACGCAGATGCAGGCCGCGATGCAGCAGCAAGGCATCGACTACGCCTCGTTCCGGCAGCAACTGCGCGACCAGTTGCTGGTGCAGGCCGTGCAGCAGCAGGTGATGCAGTCGTCCTCGCAGGTGTCCGATGCCGAAATCGACAACCTCATCGCCAGCCCGGCGTTCAAGCAGGGCGAAGTGCAGCTCGGGCGCATCCTGGTCGGCTTGCCCGAAGGCGCCGACGCCAAGCAGATCGCCGCCGCGCAGGCCAAGGCCAACCAGATCGAGGGCGAGCTGAAAGCCGGCAAGAGCTTCGCTTCGCTGGCGGTCAGCGACTCCAGCGCGCCCGAAGCGCTGGACGGCGGCAACCTCGGCTGGCGACGCGTGGACGAGTTGCCGCCCGCGGTGCAGCAGATCGTCAACTCGCTGCAGCCGGGCCAGGTCACCCAGCCGCTGCGCGATGCATCCGGTTTCACCATCCTGAAACTGGAAGCCAAGCGCACGCCGGGCACCAAGCAGATCGTCACCGAGTACCACGCGCTGCACTTGATGATCAAACCCAACGCGGTGCTCACCCAACAGGGCGCCAAGGACAAGATCGAGAAGCTCTACCACGAGATCGTGGACGGCCACGCCAGCTTCCAGACGCTGGCCAAGCGCGACTCGGACGACCCGACCACTGCCAACAACGGCGGCGACATGGGCTGGTTCACCGTCGACGAATGGGGCCGCGAGGTCGGCAAGCTGGTCGCCAGCATGAAGCCCGGCCAGGTCAGCCAGCCGTTCGAGAGCCCGGATGGCTCGTGGCACATCATCAAATTGCTTGGCACCCGCCAGGCCGACAAGACCAAGGACATCGAACGCGCGCAGGCGCGCCAGGCCATCGCCGAACGCAAGGGCCGGCAAGCCTACGAGCAGTTTCTGCGCGACATGGAATCCTCGGCCTACATCAGCATTCGCGACCCCGCGCTGGCCGATGCCGATCCGTACGCGACGAACGGAAGCGGCAGCGGTTCCGCGCAATGAGCGTCGGGCCGGCCCCGAACCGGCCCACCCGACTTCCGCGCCTCGCCGTCACCAGCGGTGATCCCGCGGGGGTCGGCCCGGAGCTGGTCGCGCGCCTGGCCGCGTCGCCGCTCGCTGCGGATCTGATCGCGGTCAGCGACGCCGGGCTGCTGCGGCGCGCCGCGGGACGCTGCGGCATCACGCTGAAACTCGAACCCGACGACGACCAGCCGCGCAACCTGCGTGCGGCAGGCAGCCTGCGGGTGCGCGAAGTGCCGCTGCGCGCCGAAGAAACGCCCGGCCAGGTCGATCCGCGCAACGCCTTCCATGTCTTGAATACGCTCGCGCAAGCCGCGGACGGTTGCATCGACGGCACCTTCGATGGCGTGGTCACCGCGCCAGTGCAAAAGTCCGTGATCAACGATGCGGGCGAACATTTCACCGGCCACACCGAGCTGTTCGCGCAACGCGCGGGTTGCGACGTGGTGATGCTGCTGGCCTCCGACGATTTGCGCGTGGCGCTGGCCACCACCCACATGCCGCTCAAGGACGTGCCGGCCGCGATCACCCGTGAATCGCTGACACGCACCCTGCGCATCGTGCACACGGAACTGATCGCGAAATTCGGCATCGCCCAACCGCGCATCGCGGTGCTGGGCCTGAATCCGCACGCGGGCGAAGGCGGGCACCTGGGCCGTGAGGAAATCGACACGATCATCCCGGCATTGGATGCGCTGTGCGGCGAAGGCATGCAACTGCTCGGCCCGCTGCCGGCCGACACCGCATTCGTGCCGGCCATGCGCGCACGCTACGACGCGGTGCTCGCGATGTACCACGACCAGGCACTGCCGGTGCTGAAATCGGAAGCCTTCGACCGCACCGTCAACATCACGCTGGGCCTGCCGTTCATCCGCACTTCGGTCGACCACGGCACCGCGCTCGACCTCGCCGGCAGCGGCCGCGCCGATCCGTCCAGCATGTTCGCGGCAGCGGAGATGGCGTTGCGACTCGCTACCCGAAAAGCCAAAAGCCTTGACACGGATTGACGCGGATAACAGCGGATAAAGCAAAGAGCGAAAATCCGACTGTAGAAAAACAGGCAAAAGCGGATAAAGAGAGCAGCTTGGGCTTTATCTGATTTGATCCGTGTCAAAACGCTTTGCTTTTGCTGCCCCCGCTACCGGTTCCCATGGCACGTCCCAAAAAACACTACGGCCAGCACTTCCTGCACGAACGCGGCGTGATCGAGCGCATCGTCGCCGCGATCACGCCACGACCCGGTGACCGCATCGTCGAGATCGGCCCCGGCGAAGGCGCGCTCACACTACCTCTGTTGCGCGTCGCGGGCCGCATGACCGCGATCGAACTCGATGACGACCTGATCGAACCCCTGCGCGCGCGCGCGGCCAGCGTCGGCGAACTCGAAATCATCCACGCCGACGCACTGAAGGTCGACCTGACCGCGCTCGCCGAGGCCGAGGGCGGCAAGCTGCGCCTGGCCGGCAACCTGCCCTATTACGTGTCCAGCCCGATCCTGTTCCACTGCCTCGCGCACGCGGACGCGCTCGCTGACATGCACTTCATGTTGCAGAAGGAAGTCGTGGATCGGATGGCCGCGGCGCCCGGCGGCAAGGTGTACGGGCGCTTGTCGGTGATGCTGCAGCTCGCGTGCAAGGTCGAGCCCTTGCTGCGCGTCGCGCCCGGCGCGTTCCGGCCGCCACCGAAAGTGGATTCCGCGGTGGTGCGACTGACCCCGCTGCCGACTGCGCAACGTCCCGACCCAGGCCTCGCGCGGATGCTCGAAGCCGTGGTGCGCGCCGCCTTCGGCCAACGCCGCAAGACCCTCACCAACGCGCTGCACGGATTGCTTGACGCCGACGCGATCCGCGCGGCCGGCATCGATCCACGCGCGCGCGCCGAAACCATTGCGCCGGCCGGGTTTGTCGCCTTGGCCCAGGCATGCAATCCGGCGGACTTGCCTCACGGCACGCTTCCCGCCCACAATGCCGACCAATGACCACCCGCCCCACCACCACCGACAAGCCGCGCGCGCCCCGCGAACCCGAACCCCACGCGGTCGAGGTCGACGTGGCCGCGCGCTACGTCACCGACCAGTCCAAGCCGGAAGCGAACCGCTACGTGTTCGCTTACGAAATCACCCTGCGCAACCTCGGGATGATGCCGGCCCGCCTGCACACCCGCCATTGGGTCATCACCGACGCCAACGGCAAGGTGGAGGAAGTGCGCGGCCCCGGTGTGGTCGGCGAACAGCCGCGCCTGCAGCCCGGCGAGGAATACAGCTACACCTCGGGCGCGGTGCTGGAAACCCAGGTCGGCACCATGCGCGGCGCCTACCTGTTTCACGCCGACGACGGCACCGACTTCGAGGTTCCGATTCCCGAGTTCGTGCTGTCGGTGCCGCGAACCCTGCACTGAAGCGAGCGGAGTTCGCACATGGCCATCTACGCGATCGGCGATGTGCAAGGCTGTTATCCGGAATTGCAACGGCTGCTGGATCGGCTGCGCTTCGACCCGGCATCCGACCGCCTGTGGTTCTGCGGCGACCTGGTCAACCGCGGCGGCGAATCGCTGGAAGTGCTGCGGCTGATCCACGGGATGACCGAGTCCTGCGTGGTGACGCTGGGCAACCATGACTTGAGCCTGCTCGCGGTCGCGATGCGCGAACCCGAAGCGCGTGCGCGCACCAATCCCGACCTGCGCCGGGTGCTGGAAGCCGAAGATGCTTCCAGCCTGATCGATTGGCTGCGTGGGCAATCCCTGCTGCATCACGATGCCGAACTTGGCTTCACGCTGGTACACGCGGGGCTGGCGCCGACCTGGACGCTCAAGCAGGCCCAGCACATCGCCCACGAGGTCGAGCGCGCCTTGCGCGGTCCCGGCCATCGCGCCCTGCTGCAACGGATGTTCGGCAACCGCCCGGCGCGCTGGTCGTCGAAGCTGCACGGGCACGACCGCGCGCGCGCCGCGATCAACATCTTCACGCGCATGCGCTATTGCGACGCGCACGGCCGCATCGACTTTGACGCCAAGGGCGTGCCCGGCTCGCAACGCGCGGGACTATACCCATGGTTCGAGGTGCCGGGCCTCCGGCAACGTGACACGCGGATCGTGTGCGGACACTGGTCCGCACTCGGCCGCTTCGCAGGCCTCGGTGTCTATGCGATCGACACCGGCTGCGTGTGGGGCGGCAAGCTCACGGCGCTGCGTCTGGATGGCGAGGAACCCGCGTTCATCGCCGTGAACGCGGAACCACACCGCAAGCGCGCTTGAAAACCGGGGAAACCGGGGTCAGAGTGCAATTTCGGGTCAATCGCCGGAGTTCACCAGGTTCCTCGCCGAAATTGCACTCTGACCCCGGTTTCCCCGGTTTTCAACGCAGCCCCGTCTCGTTGCGCGCGATCACCATGCGCTGGATTTCCGACGTGCCTTCGTAAATCTCGGTGATCTTGGCGTCGCGGAAATAACGTTCCAGCGGCATCTCCTTGGAGTAACCCATGCCGCCGTGGATTTGTACGGCCTGGTGGGTGATCCACATCGCAGCTTCGGACGCGGTGAGTTTCGCGACCGCAGCCTCGGTCGAGAAGCGCGCGCCGGTCTTCGCGGATTCCTGTTTCATCCACGCCGCGCGCAGGGTCAATACCCGTGCAGCGTCGAGCTTGCACTTCATGTCGGCGATCTTGGCTTGGGTCATCTGGAAAGAGCCGATGGATTGTCCGAAAGCCTTGCGATCGCGCGAGTATTCCAGCGTGGCTTCGTACGCAGCGCGCGCAAGACCAACGGCCTGCGAAGCGATGCCGATGCGGCCCGCATCCAGCACGCCCATCGCGATCTTGAAGCCGTGGCCTTCCTCGCCGATCACTTCGTCGGGCGCTGCACGATAGTCGTTGAACTCGATCTCGCAGGTCGCCGACGCGCGGATGCCGAGCTTGGGTTCGGTCTTGCCGCGACCGAACCCCGCGCGCGCGGTGTCGATCATGAACGCGGTGATTCCGCGCGAATGCTTGTCCGGGTCGGTCATCGCGAACAACAGGATGTATTTCGCGACCGGGCCGGACGTGATCCAGCTTTTCTTGCCGTTGATCACGAAACTGCCGTCGGCCTGCTTGACCGCGCGACAACGCATCGCGGTGGCATCGGAACCCGACTGCGGCTCGGTCAGCGCGAACGCGCCGATCGCTTCACCCGACGCGATCGGCGTCACGTACTTGTGCTTCTGTTCCTCGCTGCCGAATTTCAGCAGGCCGTTGCAGTAGAGCGTGTTGTTAACGCTCATGATGGTCGAATGCGCGCAGTCGGCTGCGGCGATTTCGATCATCGCCAGCACGTAGCTGATCGAATCCATCCCGGCGCCGCCGTACTCGGTCGGCACCTCGATACCCATCAGACCGAGCTTGCCCATCTCGCGGATGTTGTCGAGCGGGAACTGGCCGGATTTGTCGAAATCCGCCGCCACCGGCGCGATGCGCTTCTGCGCGAAATCGCGCGCGATCGACTGGATCTGCATCTGCTCTTCGGAAAAACGGAAATCCATCACGTCACCTCGTCTCGGTCGTGTCGCGCGGCCCTCACGCCGCTGCAATTCAACCCGGCATGATAACCGCGCACGCCCCGAACCGAGCGTTACGGGCGCGTGGAACTTTAATTTATCTCTTTATCCTGATATAAAGATGGAATGCTCGACCTGGTTTCCGCCACCGCGTTGCTGCGGGTACTGTCCGACCCCACCCGGGTGCGGCTGCTCGCCTTGCTGCGGCGCGAGGAACTGACCGTCGCGGAACTGTCGTCGGTGCTGCGACTGGCACAGCCGCGCGTCTCCACGCACCTGGCCAAGCTCAAGGAAACCGGCCTGGTGCGCGACCGTCGCGCCGGAGTGTCGGCCTATTATCGCTTCAACGAAAGCGGCTTCGACGGCACCGCGGATTTGCTGCGCGCGCTCGAAGACGGCGTCGACGACGCACTGCTGGATGCCGACGCGCAGCGCCTGCCCACGGTGCTGGCCGCGCGCGCCCGCGATCGCGGCTGGGCCGACAGTGTGGCCGGCGACATGGAACGTCACTACTCGCCGGGCCGCACCTGGGAAACCCTGGCGCGCACGCTGCTGCAATTGCTGGAGACTGGCGACGTGCTGGACATCGCCTCCGGCGACGGCGTGCTGGCCGAATTGCTGGCGCCACACGCGCACTCGATTGTGTGCGTGGACTCCAGCCCCAACGTGGTCGCGGCGGCGCGCAAGCGACTGAAGACCCAACGCAACGTCGAAATCATCGAAGGCGACATGCACGCGCTCGACGTCGGCGAGCGGCGTTTCGACCTTGTGTTGATGATGCACGCCCTCACGTACAGCGAGCATCCGCAACAGTCCATCGCCGAAGCCGCGCGGGTGCTGAAACCCTGCGGCCGCCTGCTGGCCGCGACACTGGCGAAGCACGCGCATCGTGCGGCGGTTGCGCCGTTCGACCACAAGAACACCGGCTTCAAACGCGAGGACCTGACCGGTTTTGCGCGCAAGGCAGGGCTCGAAGTCGTGCAGTGCGAACGCATCTCGCGCGAGGCCCGCTCGCCGCATTTCGAGGTCTTGAGTTTGCTGGCGAAAAAACCGAATTGACGAACAGCAACAGCAACAACGGTCCGCAAATGAACGCAAAGAACGCAAATAAGAGCTTGACCCCTACCAGTCACCAAAAGGGTTCGCTTTTCATTTGCGTTCATTCGCGTTCATTTGCGGACCGATGCTTTTCAGGAGCCTCCACATGACCCATGCACTTCCCTTCCTTCATCCCGACCGCGTCGAAAAGCTGCGAGTCGCTCTCGCCGAGCGCATCCTCGTGTTGGACGGCGCGATGGGCACGATGCTGCAACAGCACGAACTCGACGAGGCCGGTTACCGCGGCGAACGCTTCGCACAGGGCTGCGATGCCAAGCACACGCACGACCACGCGGGCGAACAAGCCGGTGGCGAGGGTTGCCAGCGCGACCTCAAGGGCGACAACGACCTGTTGTCGCTGACCCATCCGGAAATCATCCGCGACATCCACGCTGCGTATCTCGATGCCGGTGCGGATTTCGTCGAAACCAACACCTTCAACTCCACCTCGATCAGCCAGGCCGACTATGCGCTGCAACACCTGGTGCGCGAGTTGAACCGCGAGGGCGCAAAACTGGCGCGCGCGGCCTGCGACACCGCCGAGTCGAAGTCGCCCGACCGGCCGCGCTTCGCGATCGGCGTGTTGGGGCCGACCAGCCGCACCGCATCGTTGTCGCCCGACGTCAACAATCCCGGCTTTCGCAATGTGGACTTCGACGAACTGGAAAATGCTTACGCCGATGCCACCCACGGCCTGGTCGAAGGAGGCGTCGACATCGTGATGGTGGAAACCATCTTCGACACCTTGAACGCGAAAGCAGCACTGTCCGGCATCGCGCGGGTATTCGACGAACTCGATGGTCGCCTGCCCATCATGATCTCCGGAACGATCACCGATCGCTCCGGACGCACGCTCTCTGGCCAGACCGCCGAGGCGTTCTGGTATTCGGTCGCGCACGCGCGGCCGCTGTCGATCGGGTTGAACTGCGCGCTGGGCGCGAAAGATCTGCGCCAGCACGTCGAGGCGCTTGCGCGCGTGGCCGACTGCTGCGTCAGCGCACACCCCAACGCCGGCCTGCCCAACGCGCTGGGTGGTTACGACGAAACGCCCGAAGACATGGCCAAGACGCTGGGCGAATTTGCGCGCGACGGCCTGCTCAACATCGTCGGCGGCTGCTGCGGCACCACGCCCGAACACATCGCCGCAATCGCCGATGCCATGCGCGGTGTGGCACCGCGTGCATTGCCCTCGCACGCTGAAGCCGCGTGAGCCCCGGAGCGAAAGCTTCTGACGCGGATCAACGCGGATCAATTCGGATAAAAACTAAATTGGCTCTATCCGCTCTTATCCGCGTTGATCCGCGTCAAAGGCCTCTGCTCTTCCGCGTCAAGAAAACGAACTGAAATGAACGAACAACCCCGCTACACCCGCCTGTCCGGCCTTGAACCGCTGGTCATCACGCCGCAAACGCTGTTCATCAACATCGGCGAACGCACCAACGTCACCGGCTCGGCCAAGTTCAAGAAGCTGATCAAGGAAGATCGTTACGACGAGGCGGTGGAAGTCGCGCGCCAGCAGGTCGAGAACGGCGCGCAGATCCTCGACGTCAACATGGACGAAGGCCTGCTGGATTCCGAAGCCGCGATGGTGAAGTTCCTGCGCCTGATCGCGGCCGAACCCGACATCGCGAAGATTCCGGTGATGGTGGATTCGTCCAAGTGGACGGTGATCGAGGCCGGCCTGAAGTGCCTGCAGGGCAAGGGCGTGGTCAATTCGATTTCGCTCAAGGAAGGCGAGGAAAAGTTCCTCGACGAGGCACGCAAGATCCTGCGCTATGGCGCGGCCACCGTGGTGATGGCGTTCGACGAACAAGGCCAGGCCGACACGGTCGAACGCCGACTCGAGATCTGCGAGCGTTCGTACAAATTGCTCACGGAGAAGGTCGGCTTCCCGCCCGAGGACATCATCTTCGATTCCAACATCTTCCCGATCGCGACCGGCATCGAGGAGCACGCCAACAACGCGGTGAACTTCATCGAAGCGGCGAAAGAACTGAAGAAGCGTTTCCCGCACTCGCACCTTTCCGGCGGCGTCTCGAATGTCTCGTTCTCGTTTCGCGGCAACAACGCGGTGCGCGAGGCGATCCACTCGGTGTTCCTGTACCACGCGATCAAGGCGGGCATGGACATGGGCATCGTCAACGCCGGCGCGCTCGCGATCTACGATGACCTCGATCCGGAACTGCGCGAACGCGTCGAAGACGTGGTGTTGAATCGGCGCCCGGATGCCACCGAGCGCCTGATGGAAATCGCCGAACGCCACAAGGGCGGATCGCAGGACAAGGACGAGGGCGACAAGCTCAAGTGGCGCGAGCTGCCGGTCGCGAAACGGCTGGAACACGCATTGGTGCATGGCATCGACCAGTTCGTAGTCGAGGACACCGAGGAAGTGCGCAAGACCGTGACGCGCACGCTCGACGTGATCGAAGGCCCGCTGATGGACGGCATGAACGTGGTTGGCGACCTGTTCGGCGCCGGCAAGATGTTTCTGCCACAGGTGGTGAAGTCCGCGCGCGTGATGAAAAAAGCGGTGGCCTACCTGCTGCCCTTCATGGAAGAGGAAAAGAAGAAGAGCGGCGACACGGCCAAGTCCAACGGCAAGATCGTGATGGCGACCGTCAAGGGCGACGTCCACGACATCGGCAAGAACATCGTGGGCGTGGTGCTGGCCTGCAACAACTTCGACGTGGTCGACCTCGGGGTAATGGTGCCGGCGCAGAAGATCCTCGACACCGCGATTGCCGAACACGCCGACATGATCGGCGTCTCCGGCCTGATCACGCCGTCGCTGGAAGAGATGGCCAACGTCGCCAAGGAAATGAAGCGCCGCGACTTCAAGATTCCGCTGTTGATCGGCGGCGCGACCACTTCGCGCGCGCACACCGCGATCAAGATCGAGCCGAATTACGAAACCGCTTGCGTGTGGGTGAAGGATGCCTCGCGCGCGGTGGGCGTGGCGCAGACGCTGGTGTCGAAGGAAAAGCAGGTCGTCGATGGTTTCCTCGACAAGGTGCGCGCCGACTACGCCGACGTGCGTGAGCGCCATCGCAACCGTGGGCCGGCCAAGCGTCTGGTGTCGCTCGATGCCGCGCGCGCCAACGGCTCGCAGCTCGACTGGAAAAACTACACACCGCCCGTGCCCAACAAGCCCGGCGTCACCGTGATCGACGACATCCCGATCCCCGAACTCTTGAAGGTCACCGACTGGACGCCGTTCTTCCAGGCCTGGGAATTGCACGGCCACTACCCCGCAATCCTGACCGACCCCGTGGTCGGTGAACAGGCCACCGAGTTGTTCAACGACGCGCAAGCCATCCTGAAAAAAATCATCGACGAGAAATGGCTGCGCGCCAAGGCCGTGATCGGGTTCTGGCCGGCGGCGCGCGTGGGGGATGACATCGAACTGCAACTCCTTCCCCTTCAAGGGGAAGGCCGGGATGGGGATGGTGTTGCTTCTTCTACCCGATCGCACGCCGAGCGCACCCATCCCCACCCAAACCCTCCCCTTGAAGGGGAGGGCTTCAAATCCGTCATGCTGCACCACCTCCGCCAGCAGGCCGACAAACCGGCCGAGCGCCCGAACCTGTGCCTCGCGGATTTCATCGCGCCCAAGGAAACAGGCGTTGCGGACTGGATCGGCGGTTTCGCCGTCACCGCGGGACTCGGAATCGAGGAGCACCTCGAGCGCTTCCGCAAGGACAACGATGACTATTCAGCCATCATCCTGAAGGCGCTGGCCGACCGCATGGCCGAGGCACTGGCCGAATGGATGCACCGCGAGGTGCGCATGAAATACTGGGGTTATGCGTCCGACGAAGCGCTCAGCAACGAAGACCTGATCGCCGAGAAGTGGCGCGGTGTGCGACCGGCGCCAGGCTACCCGGCCTGCCCCGACCACACCGAAAAGGCCACGCTGTTCAATCTGCTGGATGCGACCCGCAACGCCAACATCGAACTGACCGAAGGCTTCTCGATGTACCCCGCGGCCGCGGTATCGGGCTGGTACTTCAGCCACCCGGACAGCCAGTACTTCGTGGTCGGCAAACTCACCCGTGACCAGGTCGAGGACTACGCCAAGCGCAAGGGCTGGACGCTGGCCGAAGCCGAGCGCTGGCTGTCGGCCAACCTCGATTACGACCCGGATTGAATCTGCGCCGGCGGCCCGGACGAGGCAAGGCGGGAAGCACCCCGGACTTGATCCGTGGGTATCCCGCCGTCGCGACCGCCACGGCGGGCCATCACCCGCCCAGGGTAACGGACTCAAGTACCTACAGCGTTGCGCCGCCCAGCGAACGCGCACTGAGCAGTGCCGCGAACCCGCCCGTGATCGCGAACAGGAAAAACAACACGAACGTGGCCAGGGCAAGTATCAGCGCCGCACGGCAATAATTCTGCTTGCTGGGATGCGTGCCGCTTGAGAACCCCCATACGAACAACATCACCAATCCCACGATCGGGATCGCAAGGATGATCAAGGTGATGATCCAGTCGCCCAGTGAAATCGGCGACGACTCACGTTCGGCTAGCTGTGCGTTCATGTGTGCTCCTCGCGTCTTGGCCCCAACGGATGCGCTGCCACCGTGGCAGCAGGCGATGCAATGTGACGTCCCAATGGCGCTCGCGCCCGGCCACGATGCTAGCCGACGTCGTGCATGTTCGCATCCGGTTGCATCACGGCGGCGCTAGACCGCGGCGTTGCCGGCGGGATCGTGCTTGTGGTGCCGCAGGTGCGTGACCAGGTTGTAGACCGCGACGAACGCCGGGAACAGGTTGGCCAGGATGCCCACCGAATCGTTCTTGCCGAAGATGAAGTACGCCAGCAGCAGCACGCTGCCGCACACCGACAGCACCCAGAACATCAGCGGCATCACCACCCGCTTGAACTTGCGCGTGTAGTACAACTGCACGAACCAGCGGCTGGTGAACAGCACCATCCCCAGATAACCCACCACCTTCCACGGGGTAATTTCGTAGTTCGTAAGCGCGTGCAGAATGTGTTCCATGGCGGGATTCCGGAGAGGGGTTGGAGTCGGCGGATTGTAACAACCGGCCTACCGCGTCGATTGACCGGCATCCCCGCCGCCCATACACTTGCCGGGTCGCATGGGCGGTTAGCTCAGCGGTAGAGCACTGCCTTCACACGGCAGGAGTCGCAGGTTCGATCCCTGCACCGCCCACCATGCATCCCCCGGCTTGCGGCCACGCCATGCCCACCATGCAAGCCATCGAAATGACGCGCTTCGGCGCACCCGACGTGTTGCGCCCGACGCAGCGCCCGGTACCGGCGCTCGGTCCCGGCGAAGTGCTGATCAAGGTCGCGGCCTCGGGCGTGAATCGTCCCGACGTGCTGCAGCGCCTTGGCAAGTATGCCCCGCCCTCAGGCGCCTCCGACCTGCCGGGCCTGGAAGTGGCCGGCACGATCGTTGCGGGCGATCTGGCTTCGGGTAACCCGTTCAACCTGCAACACGGTGACGCGGTCTGCGCGCTGCTGACCGGTGGTGGTTACGCCGAATACGCGGCCGCGCCGCTGGCCCAATGCCTGCCGGTGCCGCGCGGCTTGTCGATGATCGAGGCGGCCGCGCTGCCGGAAAATTATTTCACCGTGTGGAGCAACGTCTTCATCCGCGGCCAGCTCGGGCACGGCGAAGGCGCCCCGCACGAAAGCCTGCTGATCCAGGGCGGCTCCAGCGGCATCGGCGTCACCGCGATCCAAATTGCGCATGCGCTCGGCCAGCGGGTTTTCGCCACCGCCGGCAGCGCGGAGAAATGCGCGGCCTGCGAAAAACTGGGTGCGGAGTTGGCCATCAACTACCGCAAACAGGATTTCGTCGAAGCAGTCAGGTACGCCACCGACGGCCGCGGCGTGGACATGATCCTCGACAACGTCGCCGGCGATTACATTCCGCGCGAGCTCGATACCTTGGCCGAGGGCGGGCGCTTGGTCATCATCGCCACCATGGGTGGCAGCGAGGCACGCATCGATGTCGGCAAGTTGATGCGCCGCCGCCTCATCGTCACCGGTTCGACCCTGCGCGCGCGGCCGGTCGCGTTCAAGGGCGAACTTGCCCGCCAGTTGCACGCCGGCGCCTGGCCACTGCTGGAATCGGGCAAGGTGCGCCCGGTGATCCACGCCGTGCTGCCGGCGCGCGAAGCCGCGCAGGCGCACGCGTTGATGGAAAGCAGCGCGCACATCGGCAAGATCGTGCTGGCTTGGTCCTTGTGTGATGTTCCATGAATGACTTGGTCATTCCGGATGAGCCCACGAAGTGGGCGAGATCCGGAATCTGCTCTTACTATGCAAGACAACAGCAGATTCCGGGTTCCCACGCCGGCAAGCCGGCGTGGGCCCCGGAAAGACGACGTAAATATTCTTGCGGACATCCCACCTGAAGTCCGGCAACGACAGCGCTGTTTTCCTGCTCCATGCGCGGGCGTATTCTCGCCAACGGAATGTTCTGCGAGGAAGCCGGCATGAATGACGCCACCCGTGCATTTCGCGCCGCGCGCGACAGCCTGCTTCGCCACCGCGAGGACTACGCTGGCGCCATCGCGCACTTCGACTGGCCGCGACTCACCCACTTCAATTGGGCGCTGGACTGGTTCGACACGATCGCGCGCGGCAAAGATCGGAACGCACTGTGCATCGTCGGCGGCGTACCCGAACCCCGTACGGCGACATTCGCGCAACTTTCGGCACGCTCGTCGCAGGTCGCCAACCACCTGCGCAGCCTCGGCGTGCGACGCGGCGATCCGATCATGCTGATGCTCGGCAACGAACCCGCGCTGTGGGAAACCATGCTGGCAGCGATCAAGCTGGGCGCGCCGTTCATTCCGTGCAGCGTGTTGCTGACGCCGCGCGACCTGGCCGAGCGCATCGCGCGCAGTGGCGCCAGGCACGTCGTCACCAGCGGCGCGTACGGCGACCGCTTTGCCGACATGACGGGCGCACGCATCTGCGTGGGCGACGTGGCAATGCCGAAGGGCTGGGTGAACCACGATGCTTCGTACGACTTCCCCGACACGTTCACGCCCGATGGCGAAACCCGCGCCGACGATCCGCTGATCTATTACTTCACATCGGGCACCACCTCGCAGCCCAAACTGGTGGTGCAGACGCACGCGAGTTACCCGATCGGGCACCTGACCACGATGTACTGGATCGGGATCAAGCCGGGCGACGTGCATTTCAACCTGTCGTCGCCGGGCTGGGCCAAGCACGCGTGGAGTTCGCTATTCGCGCCGTGGAATGGCGAGGCCACGATCGTGGCGATGAACATGGACCGCTTCGACGCCAACGCGCTGCTGCAATGCCTCGCCGACCAGCGCGTCACAACATTTTGCGCGCCGCCCACAGTGTGGCGGATGCTGATCCAGTTGAACCTGAAACCGTGGCGCGAAAAACTCTGCTTGCGTGAACTCGCCAGCGCGGGCGAGCCGCTGAACCCGGAAGTCATCGCGCGCATCCGCAACACATGGGGCCTCACCATCCGCGACGGTTATGGGCAAACGGAGACGCCGGCCGTGATCGCCAACAGTCCGGGCCAGCCGTTGCGCGAAGGTTCGGTCGGCCGGCCGATGCCGGGATTCCGCATCGAACTGCTGGACGCGGAAGGCCGGCCTGCGGAAGAAGGTGAAATCTGCATCGCGCTGACGCCCGAGCGCCCGGTCGGGCTGATGCAGGGTTACCTCAACGCGCCGGAAGCCACCGCCAAAGTGATGCGCGATGGCTTCTACCACACCGGCGATGTCGCGATGCGCGACGCCGAAGGCTGGTACACCTACGTCGGCCGCGCCGACGACGTGTTCAAGGCCTCCGACTACCGGATCAGTCCGTTCGAGCTGGAAAGCGTGATGGTCGCCTGCCCCGGCATCGCCGAAGCCGCGGTGGTGCCGAGCCCGGACCCGGTGCGCACCGCGGTGCCCAAGGCTTTCGTGACCGTCACTGCCGGTACCCGCGTCGACTCCACGTTCGCGCGCGCGGTGTTCGTATACACGCGGCGTGAACTCGCGGCCTACAAGCGCGTGCGCCGCATCCAGTTCGTCGACGAACTGCCGAAAACCATTTCAGGGAAAATCCGCCGCGTGCAACTGCGCGCCGACGAAGCCAAACGCCGCGTCGCCGACCAGCGCGGCGAACGCGAGTTTCTGGAAGAGGATTTTCCGGACCTGAAACGTGAGGTGTGAGAGCACGCCGCACGATGCCTGTGATGCATCACGACCAGCCAAAAAGCGACACCTCAAATATCAGCATGCGGACACCATGAATTCTAACGGCGGAGAGTGCCGAAGCACGTGCATTTGCAGTTCGGAGTGCGCCATGTGGTGGATGTCAACACTCGGTACAACGCTGGCGGTATGCGTCGCAATCTCCGGTACTGCCTTTGCGGCTTCTCCTGTACAACCAACGGAACGGCTGACAAGGGACATTCCACTGCAATCTTTTTCATAGTGCACGTGCGTGGCGTTTGAAAATTTACGAGCGTACCGACGTGTCGTCCCAGAAATGCCTCCGTTTCCATCGGATCGGGGCGCGCTCGATTCGATCGTGTGCGTCGTATCCCTCCCGGTGGGGACGTCGTGTTCATCCATCGAACTTGACCAGATCCTTGAAGATCAGTCGACCCCAGATTTTTCCGCGCGCATGGATTAGCAGCCCACCTTCCGAAAGCCCGCCAAGGTTGACCGGCGCGAAACCGAGATTTTCCGCAAGCGCACCAATCTCCGCTGCGGCGCCGTCATCGTCGCTCGACAGAAACACGACTCTCCGGCCACCATGTAGGGCCGGGTCTTGCTCAAGGACGGGAGCGACCAAGTGGTTGAAGCCTTTCACGAGCTTGGCCCCCGTGAACGCCTTGGCGACGACGGCAGAGGACGGAAGACCGTCCAGTTCCTCAAGCGGAGCTGATGTGTTCATCGCATCGACGATGGTCTTGCCCTTCCAGTTGGGCAGCGCCTTCGCGACCTTCGGGTGCGACTCGAAACGGACAGCCAAAAAAATGATGTCGGCCTTGACGGCTTCCGCTAGGGTTTTGGGAATGATCGTGGGCCCGATTGCGGCTGCATCGGATGCAAAGCTTGCCGGATCGCGCGTGGTTGCAACGGATACTTCGATGCCCTGGCGGGCAAACGCCTTGGCAAGCGCGTGGCCGATCTTGCCAAAGCCGATGATTGCGTAGCTCATATAGCCTCCTTCGATTTTTCGGCGCGGTCAGAGCTTGTAGCCGCCGCTCGCCTCGATCGTCTGGCCGGTCACCCAATGGCCTTCATCGGAAGCCAGGAACGCCACGACGGCGGCGATTTCCGAAGGCTCGCCAAAGCGTCCCAGCGCGATTTCGGCCTCGACCGACTTTACGAGTTCGGGATTCTCCCGGAAGGCTGCATTCGCGTCCGTTCGCGTGTAGCCCGGCGCAACGGCGTTCGCGGTAATGCCGCGCGGCCCCAGCTCGGACGCGAGCGCATGTGTCAGGTTGTTGATGGCCGCTTTGGCCATCGAGTAGACGGGCGCGGCAGTCACGGGCTTGGTGGCGGCAGCGGAAGAGATGTTGATGATGCGTCCGCCATCGGCGAGACGATCCAGAGCGGCCTGAACGATGAAGAAGGGCGCGCGGGCGTAAACCGCGATCAGGGTGTCCCAACTGTCCGGCGTCGCATCCTTGAAGCCAATCCAGCCGGAATTGCCCGCGTTGTTGACCAGAATGTCGAGGGCTTTGCTTCCGTTCCGCTTGGTGAACGCATCGTCGAGCTTTTCGAACAAGGCCGGGACGGTCGCCGGATCAACGAGGTCCGCGTGGATCGCGAACGCTGTGCCACCGGCTTTCCCGATGGCCGCGACCGCCTCGTCTGCGCCGGATTTGCTGGCGTTGTAGGTAAGCGCGACCGTGGCACCATCCTTGGCGAGACGTTCGGCGATGGCGCGGCCAATGCCCCGCGATGCACCAGTAACGAGAGCCGTCTTTCCTTTGAGGGAGTGTTTCATTTGATTTTCCTCGTGGGTGCGTGCAAAACCGGATCACTGGAGTGACCGGCTATCGCAGCGCGTCAGAGTTGTGCCAGCCCGCCGTCGACGGCGACCTCGCTGGCGGTCATGAAGCTGCTGTCCGGCGACGCGAGAAAGGCAGCCACCGCGCCGATCTCCGCCGGATCGGCCATGCGCTGGAGCGGAGTCATCGAGGCAAAGACCTTCTGACCCTCGCGCAGCGCTTCCTTCGCGAGTTCGGTCGCGGTCGCCCCGGGCGACAGCACGTTGACCCGGATGCCGGTGCCCTTCAGATCCTCCGCCCAGGCCGCGCGAGACTGCGCACGGCCGCCTTGCTCGCGCTGTAGGCGCTCATTGCCGGGGCACCCGTCGTGCCAACGCTCGATCCGGTCAGGATGATCGAACCACCCTTGCCCATCAGCGGCAACGCCTTCTGCACCGTGAAGATCGTTCCCTTCACGTTGGTGTCGAAGATTTCGTCGATGTGCTCGGCAGTGATCTCGCCGAGCGGCAGCGGGCTCCCCGCTCCGGCATTGGCGAAGACGATGTCGAGGCTTCCGCGTTCGGCCTTCACCGCCGCGTAGAGTCGATCGAGGTCGGCCACTGCAGCGTCGAGTGCTTCCTGCCGGCGGCCGAAGATGAAGACAAAGGCGCCTTCCTCGATGAAACGCTTTGCCGCTGCGCGGCCAATGCCCGTGGCACCGCCGGTGATCACCGCGGTCTTTCCATTCAATTTGGTCGTGTTCATATGCGTCGCCGGATCGGCGTCCTCTACAAAAATGTCGAGACACAATCTGGACCTCTTGACACATCAAAACAATTGACGAAACATTGCTGAATACGATCTACACTTTGGATATCCGTGCTCGACGCCATCACCATCAATCAGTTGCGTGCGTTCGTCGCGGTATGCGATCAGGGAAGCTTCTCGGGCGCGGCGCGCAAGCTGAGGCGCGCGCAGTCGGCCATCAGCCATGCAATCAAGGCTCTGGAAAGCGCCTTCGATGTCGAACTGTTCGAGCGCAACACCCGCAAGGCACAACTCACCGTTGCGGGGCGCAGCCTCTTGCCGGATGCACGTGCGGTGATCTCACGCACGGAGGAAATGAAGAACCGGGCCGGCGCGATTGCCAAGGTCGGAGCGCCACAGGTTTCGGTGGCGGTCGACGCCTACTTCCCGCGCGCGCACCTGATCGGTTGCTTGCGGACGCTGCAAGCGGCGTTCCCCACCGCGGCGATCAACCTGCGCATCACGACCATGCAGGGCGGCGAGAACATGGTGCTCGACGGGGTGTGTGCCCTGGCCGTCACGATCGATGACGTACCGGAGGTGAACCCGGATGCCATCGAACGGCGTTGGCTGCGCGACGAGAGGATGGTGACGGTGTGCGCGCCGTCCCATCCGCTCGCTTCGGTACCGAAACCCGTCCCGAAGGACGAGTTTGGCCGACATATCCAGATCATCGTGACGGACAACCAGCGTGGCGCGGAAAAGACCCAACAGGGCGTTGCCGGCAAGCGTCAGTGGCTGGTCAACGATCTCGGCGCCAAGCGTGACCTTCTCAAAGCCGGCCTCGGCTGGGGGCATTTGCCGCGGCACCTCGTCGCGGAGGATCTGGCGAGCCGACAGCTCGTCGAACTTGAACGCCGTGCCTGGCACATGCGTGCACTCACGTTCGTTATCTCGCAGCGCCGGGGTTACGATCTCTCACCATGTGAGTCGCGACTGGTCGAGCTTCTTGGCAACGCGGATGCATCACAGGGAGAGCAAGTTGGCACTGCGTCGCCGGCAAGGCGCAAACGGCCGAAGGCCCGCCATGCGTGAGCGACGCACCGTTTGCAAAGCCGGGGCAGGTTTGACCGGCACCCTGCTCAGGACGCCTTACAGCTCGCGCCCGCGCCATCCGTTTTAGCCAACCGATCCAGCCACACTTCCAGACCCTGCGCGTTGATCTCGGCGTCCATGTCGAGCAGTTCGCGCTGACGCGCCTCCGGCAACGGATTCCTGCGTGCGCGCAATTGGTCGAGGTGGTAGTCCATCAACGCCGTGTAAATGCGCGCGTGCCGATCCGTTGCTGACGCATTGGCGCGGGCGATGCGCTGGTACGCGGCCAGCGCCTCGCGCAGGTCGGCCGCGAGCTTCCGCACGGTATCGATGCGGCTGTAGTGGGTCAGGTAAATGTGCTCGGGTGATTTCGCCAGCAGGCGATCCAGCGTGACGGTCCAGGCCTCGGGGTCGAACTGCACCGGGCTGGTGGTCGGAATCAGGTACGCGCCGGCCACGTCGTCGAATTCGCGGTACGACAGGCCGAACACGTCGCCGGTGAACCAGCCGCGGCTGGCTGCGTCCCAGATCGCATAGTGATGGCGGGCGTGACCGGGGGCATCGATGAACTGCAACTCACGTTCGCCAAGGGTGAGCGAAAAATCGCGGTCGGATGCGACATCGGCCACGATCACCCGTGACTCCGGCACCGACACGATTTCGCCATAGGTCGCCAGCATGGCTTCCGGCCCGTACACCGCGGTGGCGCCGGCGATCAGCTGCGATGGATCGATCATGTGACGTGCGCCGCGCGGATGGATCACCATGCGCGCGTTCGGCAATTCGCGCAGCAGCGCACCCGCGCCGCCCGCGTGGTCGAGGTGCACGTGGGTCGGCATCACGTAGTCGACCGAGCTGCGCGCGACACCGAGTTCGTCCAGCACCCGCAGCAGGTGCGGCACCGACAGGCTGGTGCCCGCTTCCACGAATGCGTGATGGCCATCGCCGCCGACCAGGTAGCACGCGGCCATGCGCGGCCTGACCTGTTGCGTATCGATGCAGACGATGTCGTCGTTCAATCGCTGGTAATGCGCCATCCCGATCTCCGAGTGTTATTGCCCATTATGGAAGGTTTGATTCAGTTGGCCGTTCACCCTTCGATACCTCAGGGCGAACGGCCAACTTGTGGATTCCGTTTGTGGTGAGGTATCGAACCACGAACGGGCCGGTCAAGAACCAAGCCATCCTCGTGCAACCGCACGGGCTTACTATCGTTCGAACAAGGCAATCGACTCGACATGCGCGGTATGCGGAAACATGTCCATCACGCCGGCGGCTTCGAGCTTGAATCCGTGCGTGCGCACCAGTTCGCCGGCGTCGCGCGCCAGCGACGCCGGATGGCACGACACGTACACGACCCGCCGCACCGATTTGCCTGGCAGTTGCTTCAGCAGTTCCTCGGCGCCGCTGCGTGGCGGATCGAGCAGCATCAGATCCCAATCCGCGCGCGCCCACGCACTGCCGCGCACCTCGCCGGCGAGATCGCCGACATGGAACTCCGCATTGCCGATGCCGTTGGCCGCCGCGTTGGCACGCGCGCGCTCAACCAGCCCGGTGTCGCCCTCCACTCCGCATACGTACCCCGCGCTGCGCGCGATCGGCAGGCTGAAATTGCCGAGGCCGCAGAACAAATCCAACACACGATCGTCTTGAGCTGGCGCGAGCAAGGCCAGTGTGTGCTCGATCATCTTCTGGTTGATGCGCGCATTCACTTGCAGGAAATCCAGCGGCGTGAACGCCAATTTCAGGTCATACGCCGGCAACGCGTAATGCAGGTCGATGTCGCCCGGCGCCAGCGCGTGCACGCTGTCGGCGCCGCCCGGTTGCAGCAGGATTGCGAAACCGTATTCGTGGCCGAACGCCGCGAGCTTTTCCGTGTCGCCACCGGACAAGGACTGCAAATGCCGGAACACCAGTACCCGCGTGGTGTCGCCCGCCGAGAATTCGATCTGCGGGATCGAAGCCGCGCCTTCCAGCGAATTCAACAGCACCCCCAGCGCACCCAAGTGTTCGCCCAATGCGGGATCCAGCACGTCGCAATGCGCGAGATCGGCCACGAAGCGCGGGTCGCGCTCGCGGAAACCCACCAGCACCTTGCCCTTCTTTGCGACATGCTTCACCGACAGCCGTGCACGCCGGCGATAGCCCCACACTTCCGAGGTCAGCGGCGCCAGCCAGCGCGCGGGTTCGACGTGACCGATCCGCGCAAAGTTCTGCGCCAGCACGTTCTGCTTGGCCGCGATCTGGGCAGACGGTGCGAGGTGCTGCAGCACGCAGCCACCACAGGTGCCGAAGTGCGGGCAGCGTGGCGCGACGCGTTCGGGCGAGGCCTCCAGGATCTCTTCGGCTATCGCCTCGTCGAAATGTCGATGTCTGCGGGTCAACTTCGCGCGAACGCGTTCGCCCGGCAGCGCGTCGGCCACGAACGCGGTCTTGCCCTCCACGTGCGCGACCCCGCGCCCGTCGTGGGAAAGATCGCCGATGGCGGCTTCGAAGACGACGTCGTGTCGCGGCTTTTTCATCCGTGCATCTTGCCAGATGTGTCAAGCGCGCCGTCTGCTCAAAACGCGTCTTCACCCGCGCAGGCATAGCCGAGCGTGACCGCGCCGGTGCCGATGTTGACCATCCCGGTGATGCTCATGGTGCTTTGATGAAGCGCGACGCCGGCTTCCGCGCAGGTATCGACCAGTCCGCGATACCCCGGCATGGCCTCAAGGTCGGCGAGGTCGCCGCCATAACTCAGGCACAGCGCGGGCACCAGCAGGCCGCGCTTGACCGCGCTGGTGGCATGGCCGAACAGCATTTCGGCACCCTGTTCGAATCCGCGGGCCTTGGCGGCTGGCCTGGTCTCACCCTGGAAACAGCGCAGGATCGGCTTGATGTCGAGCGCGCTGCCGAGTGTGGCGCTGAGCAGACCGACGCTGTGATCGCCCTTCTTGCGCGCGCGTGCACGCAGGTAGTGCAGGTCGCGCGGCAGCGCATAGGCGAAGGTGTGCGCGGCGAGGTCGGCCAGGCGTTCGCGGATCTGCCCGGGGTTGGCGTCGGCCGCGATCAGCCGGGTCGCCTCGATCGCGCTGATGCCCTGCCCCGCGAACAGGCTTTTGCTGTCGAGCACGCGCATCAGGAACGGCGAGTTGTTGCCGGCTGCCTGTCGGATCGGGCGGTAGTTGCCAAGCACGGCGAAGCTCGCCTGGGTGGCGTTGGCGAAAATCGGGCTGCGGCTGGAGGTGACGGTGAGGCAGAACACCGCGTCGTAATCCAACACCATGCGGCCGAGGAACAGGTCGCGGATCGCATCCACCGAAAGCGGCTCGGTTTCCGCCGCGTGCCCGCGCTTGCCAACCTCGCCCTGGTAATAGGCCTCGGTCGCGACCGGATCGCGCACATCCACGAAAGTGTGCCCGTCGATCCTTATCGTGATCGGCAGCAGGGTGATCTGGTTGTCGTCGATGAACTTGCGCGGCAGGTCGCACGTCGAGTCCATCACCAGCCCAATGCGCATGGCGTCCCCACCTCCCGTCGAACGATCATGCGCCACGCCATCGCCCGATGTTGTGACACGGCGCACCCCGCGGGCCGCGCCTGACGATCTTTACTGCCTTGGATCCCGGCTCAGCGCACGTCCCTGTGCAGGCCGGGATGGGTGCGTCCTGCACTCATTTCTGCTTCCAGTTTCCGGAAGCGTCCTGGTACCACCAGCCGGCGCGCGCGCGGCTGATCCACTGCCTGGCAAACGCCTCGCGCATCCGCTGCGCCCATTCGGGGTGGCCGTTGGCGCTGGCGATCTGCTTGTACAACTCGGCGCGATCGCTGTTCTCCGCGGCGACCGCCTGGGTGGCCTGCGCGCGCTGCGCCAGCGGAATCTTCGCGGCATCGTGGAACGCGACGTCGCCGTTGTGGGTGAAGCCGACCGCTCCGGACTGCAGCAAGCCCTGCATGATCGAATGGAAGCGGTCGCGCATGCGCGCCTCGATCGCCTGGATCTGCGGGGTCTTGATGTCGAGATCCATTTGCGGTTCGGCAGCACTGGCCGCGGGAATCACCGCGTCCAGCAGCATCGCCAACGGCTGGTGCTGCGACGTCGGGTTGGATGAGGACGCGGGCGGCGCGCTGCTGGCGGGCGCCGGGTTCGCACTGCCAGTGTCCGGCCCCATGATGTTGCCGATTACCTGGTCCGCGGCCTTCTGCGCCGCCGCCGCCGGGAAATACACGTTGATGGTCACGCAGCCCGCCAGCAGGAGCAGCGCGGTGGCGAGGGCAAACATGGACTTGCGCATCACGAACCTCCAGTCAGTCGCAACATCATCGGCGAGTGTACACGCCGTTTGTCTCACTCATTTGATGATCGGCGCATTGCCTTCCGTCACCGCTTTCAAGCGGCTGACCAGCGTCGCCCAGTCGACCGAGCGTTCGTGCCCGATCACGGTGATGCGCGGCAGCCCGCTGCCTTCGACGATGGTGTAGCCGCCGGCGTCCGGGTCGGGATCGGGGTTGATGCCGCCCATGCTGCACACGCCATGCGCCAGCGTACAACTCAAGCCGATCTTCGAATAGCCAAAGGTCTTGAACAGGCGCAGCGCCATGCCCTGGATGCCGCCCGCGATACCGCCGCCACCAACCTGGGTCAAGCTCTTGATGGCGTTCTGGCTGATCTTGCCACCGCCGTTTGCGGTCAGCACGGCGTTGAAGGCGGTTGGTTTCCAGTCGACCAGTTTGAGTCCGTGGATGTCGCCATCGAGGCGACCCGTGATCTGGCCAAACCCGAACACGCCGGTGAGTGGCGCCAGGTCGAGCTGGTCGAGGTCGATGTCGGCCACGACCACCGGCCGCTTGCCGAACAGGTGTTGCATGGCCAAGTGGGTGACGCTGACGGAACCGCCGAACGCGTTCAGTGACAAGCCGCCGGCGAACACCACGTTGCCCCCGCGGTAACTCATGTCGGGCACCGCGCCCCCGAGTTTGCCGCCGAACGCGGGCCACCCGAGCGCGGCGCACAACTGGTTTACATCGACATCCGTGACGGCGAACGCCGCCGACAGGCGTTGCGATTTGCCGGCATCGGGTCGCCAGGCAAACCGCCCCAACTGGAAGGTACCGCCATACAGACCGGCGCTGACCGGCGCGCGCAGGTTGAGCGTGCCGCCGTCGTCCTTCAGCGCCAGGTTGGCCGGCCCGAACACGAGTTTGTAGATGGACAACGCGCTCCATCTCAACTGGGTGGCCGGGCGCGAAACCCCCGAACGCCAATCGATGCCGCCATCCAGCCCCGCCACCGCCAGGCTGCCGCCATGGCTGTCGAGCGTCAGGTTGCGCGCGGTGAGGTCGAGAACACGCAGCCCCTTGTCTTCAAAATCGAGCGCGCCGCTGATGCTGCCCGCGGTGGTCAGCGACTTGAACCCCGTCAGGCTCTGCGCCAGCGTGGTGCCGTAGCGGGTATAGGCCTGAGGGAAGGTGGCCGCGAAACGCTTGAGATCCAGCCGGTCGAGGTTGCCCTTGCGGTCGAAGCCGAGGCTGCCCGTCAGCCGCAACGCATCCGGGTCGTCGAAATCCAGCGAATCGATCGCGATGCCGCCGGGCCCGAGGTTGCCGGCCACGTGCAGGCCCACCGGGTTCGATGGCAGTTGCGCGTACAGCGGCCCCATCAGCAGCTGGCCGCCATGCAGGCGGCCATCGAACATCACGCTGGCCGCCACCGGACTGGTGTCGATCCGGAAGCTGCCGTTGGCATTCAACTTCTGCGTGGCGATGGTGCCGCCCCTGCTGTCGAGGTCAGCGCCCTTCACGCTGACCCGCCCGGAAACCCGGGTGTCGCCCGTAGCCAGATCCAGCGCCACGTCGCCCGCGACAGTGCCGCCATTGAGTTTCCCGTCCGGCCATGCCGCGGCCAACACCCCGCGCAACCACGCCAGCGGAATCGCGGTGAGCTCCATCTGCACATGCGAGGTCTGGTCCAGCGGCATCTGCGCATCGATGCCGCTCTTGCCCTGCGTGATGGTCACTGCCAGAGTGCCGCCGGCCTGGTCGTACAGGATGGTGATGGCGGCATCGCGCAGCGCATCCCCCGGCGCCTTCCGGGTGGCGATGTGGCCCACGAACTTCCACGCGCCGCCATCTGCCCGCTGCGGCTCGCCTGCGAGGCTCAGGCCCACGTCGCGCCAGCCCAACGATGGGATGGATACTTGTTTGGCGTCGACGTGCAGCGTCGGCCGGCCGTCGGCCCCGAGCGCGGCATCCAGGCGTACGTCGGCCAACTGGATACCGGGCAGGCTCAAGGTCGCGGCCTGCATGCGCACGGCGGCCTGCGCGCAGGCACACGCAAGCAACAACCCGCCCGCCACGAGCCACTGGCGCCAACTTGCCACGCTGATCCTTTTCGCCGAAACTGAACCAATTGTGCCAGCCCGCGCCCGAACGGAAGCTAAGGAGGCAGCGGGCTGACAGGCACCCTTCTTCGATGGCGGTTCGACGGCGGGAGGGCATGGACAAGGAAGAAGCCGGGCAATTCCGGGTGCTGCTGGCCGAGGACGATGCGGTCAGCCGCACGTTCCTGTGCGAAGCCATCCGCGCCTGCGGGGGCGTGCCCACCGCTTGCGAGGACGGCCCGTCCGCCCTCGCGCTGGCACGTACCGAAGCGTGGCATCTGCTGGTGCTCGACCACCAGCTGCCGGGGCTCGCGGGCGACGCGGTGCTTGCGGCCCTGCGCGCCGACCCGGCGGCCATCGCCCGACACGCACCCGCCATAGCGACCACCGCCGAACCCGATGCCGCGCGCGTCCAACTGCTGCGGGCGGGCTTCACCGAGGTACTGCCCAAACCGCTGTCGATCGCGACCCTGCGGGCCGTGCTGGAACGCCATGGCTGCCGGGCCGGCTCGCTCGACGACGATGACGCGCTGCGCGCCTGCGGATCGCCCGCTGCGGTCGCGCACCTGCGCCAACTGTTCGCGGACCAGGAGCTGCCGAAGGTGCAATACGAATTCGACCACCTCGGCGAGGCCCGCCACGCACTGCTTCCCACCTTGCACCGCTTGCGCGCGTCCTGCGGGTTTTGCGGCGCCGTCGCGTTGGCCCAAGCCAGCGAGGCCCTGCACCATGCCCTTTCGAGCGACGCCGATCCCGAGCGCGTCGACGCTGCGCTGTCCGACTTCGCGCAGGCGCTCAAGGAAACCCGTGCCACGCTGCATGCCAAGCTCAACGGCGGCTGAGTTGGTGCGATCATCCCTGATCGCGGCACTACAGAGCGGCGGTTCGAGGCAAGCAACCGTCCGTGGGGCGGCCGTCTTCGCCCTGACTTTCCACAACAGCCGCTACGAACGAAACCGCTCCGCAAAGACCCGCCACGACTGCAAACCGCGCTCCCCGACATGGGTGGCGATCAAGGCCCGCATCAGCCGGCGCAGGCTGGCCAGGTCTTCGGTCGCAGGCGGTTCGGCATCCACGACCAGCGCCAACAGGGCACTGCCGCGAACACGCACCCCGCGCGCCGTACCGCCGGCCGCGACGGGGCCATGCTCGGGCAGGTAGTCGTAAGCACGCGTAGCCTCGATGGCACCGCCCTCCGCGTCCGTTTCAAGCTGCAGTGCGTAACCGATCGCGGCCAGCAGGTCGCGTTCGAAGCGGCGCAGGCTCCAGGCCAGTGACGATGCCGCGGCCAAATCGCCCAGCAACGTGGCGTAACGTTCGAACAGATCCGGGTTCGCGTCGTCGCGCGCGGTCAATCGCACCAGCAACTCGTTGACATACATCGCCGACAGCAGCCGATCGCCGTGCAAGACGAGCGCACTGCCTTCCGGCTCCACGGCGGTCAGCGTGCGCAGTTCGCCGCGCCCAGACCAATCCACACGCAGAGCCTGCAGCGGTTCCAGCGCCGAACGCGGCAGCCGTGCCCGCGCGCTGCGCACGCCGCGCGCGACCAGTCCGACGCGCCCGAAATCGTGCGTGAACGCCTCCAGCAGCAGGCTGGTTTCGCGCCAGGGGCGCGAATGCAGGACGTAGGCGGGTTGTTGGGTGGTGCGCATTTACAACAGCGGGACTGGGGACTGGGGACCGGGATAGCCCACCGAACCCGCGGCACAACCACCCCCTTCGACACGAAGGGGGTCGCGCACCGTGAGGTGCGCGGGGGGATGGCGTTCGGCACAAGCAGCATCCCCCCGCCGCTGCGCGGCGATCCCCTTCCTGCGGAAGGGGGTGACCTCAAGATTGTTGCCGGTCCCCGGTACCGGGCACCCGCCTCTACTCATACCCGAACTGCCTCAACGCCGCCTCGTCGTCCGACCAGCCCGCGCGCACGCGCACCCATAGCTTCAGGAACACGCGGCGTTCCAGCAACGCCTCGATCGCGCGGCGCGCGGCGCTGCCGATGGCCTTGGCGCGCCGTCCGCCCGCGCCGATCACGATGGCCTTCTGGCCTTCGCGTTCCACCCACACCACCGCGGCGATTTCGGTGACGCCGTCGGGGCGATCCTCGAAGCGTTCGATTTCGACCGTGGTCGCGTACGGCAATTCCTCGCCGAGCTGGCGCATCAACTGCTCGCGCACCAATTCGCCGGCGAGGAAACGCTCACTGCGGTCGGTGTAACTGTCGGCGTCGTAGCGCGCTTCGCCTTCCGGCAGGCGCGTGAGGATCGCGCGTTGCAGCGCGTCCAGCCCCGAACGCTTTTCGGCGCTGACCAGCAGCACTTCGTCCCACGCGCGTTCGCGCGTCAGACCCTCCACGAATGGCAACAGCTTCGCCTTGTCGGCGACGCGATCGACCTTGTTGACGGCAAGAAGGCGTGGGATCGCGCGTTCCGCAAGCGCCGCGTAGACCGCCGCATCCTCGTCGTCCCAGCGTTCGGCGGCGACCACCTGCACGGCAACATCCGCGTCCGCGATCGCGGCATGCACGGCACGATTCAGGCTGCGGTTGATCGCGCGTTTCGCCTCGCGCTGCAGGCCCGGCGTGTCGAGATAAAGGATCTGCCCGCCCTCGGGGTTGGCGATGCCGAGGATGCGTTGCCGCGTGGTATGCGCGCGCTGGGTCACGATCGACAGATGCGCATCGACCAGCGCATTCAACAGCGTGGATTTTCCGACGTTGGGACGGCCGACGATGGCGACGCTGCCGCAGCGGAATGGCTGGTTCATGGCGACCCATCGTCCATCAGGAACACATGCTTGCAGTTGTTCATCGAGAGCTTCGGCGTGGTTCAAAAAGCATTGGACACGGATTTACACGGATAGACACGGATGGAGCAAGAAGTATGTGCGGGAACCCATCCGTGTTCATCCGCTTTTATCCGTGTCAAAAAGCTTTCGAAAAACATTGGACACGGATTTACACGGATAGATGCGGATGGAGCAAGAGGCATAGGTACTGAGCCATCCGTGTTCATCCGCTTTTATCCGCGTCGAAAGCTTTTCCGAGTCCATCATCGCGCCCCGGATTTGTCGTCGAGACTTTCCAGCGCAGCTTCCGCCGCCATCTGCTCCGCTGCGCGCCGGCTGCCGCCCGTGCCCTCGAAGCGCGCCGCGTTCGGCTGTTCGATCACACATACGACCTCGAAGCTGCGCGCGTGTTCTTCGCCGTGCTCGGCCAGCAGTTCGTAGTGCGGCAGCGGCAGGCCTCGACCCTGCAGCCATTCCTGCAGGCGGGTCTTGGGGTCTTTTTGCGGCGGCCCGACTTCCGCAAGCGGTTGCGCGAAGATCGCACGCAGCCAGTCGCGGCAAGCGGCGAAACCGCCATCGCGATGGATTGCGGCAACCAGCGCCTCGAACGCGTCGGCCAGGATCGAATCGCGCCGGAACCCGCCGCTCTTGAGCTCGCCCGAACCCAGCTTGAGCGCGTCGCCGAGCTGCAACGCGCGGGCCCGCTCGGCCAGCGCGGGTTCGCTCACCAGTTGCGCACGCAGCCGCGAAAGTTCGCCTTCGTTGGCGCGCGGACGCGAGTCGAACAACATCTCGGCGACCACCAGGTTGACCAGCGCGTCGCCCAGGAACTCCAGCCGCTCGTTGTTGGGGCGCCCGGCACTGCGATGCGTCAGGGCCAGCTCCAGCAAGGTTTCATCCGTGAAGTGATAACCCAGTTTCACGTCACTCCTGCGACTGCAGCTTCAGCGGCACGGTCTTCTGGAAATGTACGAGGAAATCGATGTTGTAGATCCACGGAATCTTCTTGTCGTAGCTGAGCTTCAGCGACGAACCGCCGTTGGGGTTGGTGAGCACGGAGATGTTCTTGGCCTGGATGTCCTCGTCGGCGAAATACTGCGAGAGCTGCTGGGTGTCGAGCTGCCGCTGCACTTCCTCGACGCTCATGTTGCCCGAGGTGGACTGCGTCGCGACCGTGTTCAGCGCCTTGGCGACGTTGAAGTAATCCATGTACGCCGGCACCAGCTTCATCGCGGTATAGACGAAAAACGCGGCGATGATCAGGATGATGACGAACCCGATCAAGGTGATACCCGATTGACGTTTCATGGAAGTGCCCCCTTCAAACCTTGGTTGAAAATCCGCTGCTGCGCCCCGCACCGCAACGCACGCGCCACGGCTGGGCGCCCAGCGGGACGGCGAAAGCTTAATGCAACACGCCGCCCGTGCGCGCAGACTTCAAGGCTGTCGCGTCGTTCCGTGACCTGATTCCGGGGCACCAGCAGCCCGCGTCGATCAGTGCAGCACGGTCCCGATGCGGTTCCAGTGGGCGAGGCTGAACCAGATGAAGAAGGCCTTGCCGGCCAGGTTCTGCTCCGGCACGAAGCCCCAGAAACGGCTGTCCTCGCTGTCATCGCGGTTGTCGCCCATCGCGAAGTAGTGGCCCTGTGGCACCTTCCATTCGCAACCGCCATCGGGCAACAGCGTGCCGTCCGAGCCGATGCAGTTGAAAGGTTCGATGTAGCTGAAATGCAGTGTGGAATGCACGACCCCGCCCAGGTCTTCCTTGTAGAGCATCACCGGCGACATGTTCGGGTTTTCTTCCATCTCGATGCTGGTTTTGTCGGTGCCGTGGTACGGGCCGATCAGGGTCTGCGGCATCGGCTTGCCGTTGACGATGACCTGCTCGCCCTTGACCTCGACGGTGTCGCCCGGCAACCCGATGATGCGCTTGATGTAATCCTCTTTCGGGTTGAGCGGATAACGGAACACCGCGATGTCACCACGATGCGGCTCGCCGGAATCGAGTCCGTCGAGGATCTTGGTGTTGGTCACCGGCAGGCGCAGGCCGTAGGCGAACTTGTTGACCAGCACGAAATCGCCGACCAGCAGGGTCGGCATCATCGAACCCGAGGGAATCCGGAACGGCTCGATCAGGAAGGTGCGAAACAGCAGCACCGCCAGGATCACCGGGAAGAACGAGCGCGCGTAATCGACCAGCACCGGCTCGTGCGGCCTCTCGCCCTCGCCCGCGGCCTTGATCTTGCGACGGCGCGCGAACAGCAGCTTGTCGCCGATCCAGATCACGAAGAACGCGGCCGTGATCAGCACCAGCGCCAGCGCGAAATCGGAGGTCTTGTACCAGATGTACAGGCAGATCGCGACGATCGCGACCAGCACCACGGTACCCACTGCATCTTTCTTCACTGCGTGTTCCTTGTTCGCGCGCGTTGCGCGGTGTTGCCTCGTGCCATCGTCATGCTGGTGCAGGCCGACAACCAGTGCCTTTGGTCACCTCGGCAAAAGCCGACCCTTGTCCCCAGCTCGTCATTCCGGGGCCGGCCGAAGGCCGGAACCCGGAATCTGCTTTCATAGGGAATGGTGGTGGAGCAGATTCCGGGTTCTGCGCTTTGCGCAGCCCCGGAATGACGAGAGTGGTTGTTACGCTCTCCCGATTCCCGATTCCCGATTCCCGATTCCCGATTCCCGGCCTCACTCACTTGTCCGTCCTGAGCACCGCCAGGAACGCTTCCTGCGGAATCTCGACCCGGCCGACCTGCTTCATGCGCTTCTTGCCTTCCTTCTGTTTCTCCAGCAGCTTCTTCTTGCGCGAGACATCGCCGCCATAGCACTTGGCCAGCACGTTCTTGCGCAGCGCCTTCACGGTCGAGCGCGCGATCACCTGCCCACCGATCGCAGCCTGGATCGCCACATCGAACATCTGGCGCGGAATAAGTTCACGCATCCGCTCGACCAGCTCGCGGCCACGCCGGTCGGCGTGCGCACGATGCACGATCAAACTCAACGCGTCCACGCGGTCGCCGTTGATCAGCACGTCCACGCGCACGAACGGGCCGGCCTCGAAACGATCGAAGTGGTAGTCCATCGACGCATAGCCGCGGCTGACCGACTT
This sequence comes from Rhodanobacteraceae bacterium, assembly GCA_004299705.1. GTDB lineage: Bacteria > Pseudomonadota > Gammaproteobacteria > Xanthomonadales > Rhodanobacteraceae > 66-474. The sequence continues at coordinate 74,518 of SCQS01000008.1, forward strand.
CAACCGATCGAAGAAATCCAGCACCACCTCGGCCAACGGCATTTCATAGCTGATCCGCACCTGGCTCGCGAGGTACTGGATCGAACGTTGCACGCCACGCTTCTCCTCGCACAGCGTGATGACGTTGCCGACGTACTCCGGCGGCGTCAGGATGTCGGCGACGATGATCGGTTCGCGGATTTCCGCGACCGCGGGCGAGGCCGGCAGTTTGGCCGGGTTGTCCAGCAGCATCGTCTCGCCGTCCGACTTCAGCACTTCATACACCACCGTCGGCGCGGTGGTGATGAGGTCGAGGTCGTATTCGCGCTCCAGCCGCTCCTGCACGATCTCCATGTGCAGCATGCCGAGGAACCCGCAGCGGAAACCGAAGCCCATCGCTTCGGAGGATTCCGGTTCGAAGAACAGCGCGGCATCGTTGAGGCGCAGCTTGTCCAGCGCCTCGCGCAGCGCCGGGAAATCGTCGGCCGCGACCGGGAACAGCCCCGCGAACACGCGTGGCTGCATGTGCTGGAAACCGGGCAACGGTTTCGCCGCCGGACTGCCGGCCAGCGTCAGCGTGTCGCCGACCGGCGCACCATGCACGTCCTTGATCGACGCACACACGAAGCCGACTTCGCCCGCGCCGAGTTTTTGCGTCTGCTTGCGCTTGGGCGTGAACACGCCGACCTGGTCGACCTCGTGCGCGCGGCCGGTGGACATCACCAGCAGCTTGTCGCCGGGCTTGATCTCGCCCTGCATCACCCGCACCAGCGAGACCACGCCCAGGTAATTGTCGAACCAGGAATCGATGATCAGCGCCTGCAGCTTGTCGGTATCGCGCGGCTTGGGTGGCGGAATGCGCGCGACGATCGCTTCCAGCACGTCGCGCACGTTCTCGCCGGTCTTGGCGCTGATCGCGACCGCATCGTCGGCATGGATGCCGATCACCGCCTCGATCTCCTCTTTCACTTTCGGGATGTCGGCGGTGGGCAGGTCGATCTTGTTGAGCACAGGCACCACTTCCAGGCCCATCTCCACCGCGGTGTAGCAGTTGGCGACCGACTGGGCCTCGACACCCTGCGCCGCATCCACCACCAGCAGCGCGCCCTCGCACGCGGCCAGCGAACGCGAGACTTCGTAACTGAAATCCACGTGGCCGGGCGTGTCGATGAAGTTCAGCTCATACACTTTGCCGTCGCGCGCGGTGTACGGCAGCGACACCGAGCGCGCCTTGATGGTGATGCCGCGCTCGCGTTCGATCGGGTTGTCGTCCAGCACCTGCGCTTCCATTTCGCGCTCGGAAAGGCCGCCGCAAATCTGGATGATGCGGTCGGCCAGCGTGGACTTGCCGTGGTCGATGTGGGCAATGATGGAGAAGTTGCGGATCTGCTGCATGGCGCGCGGGCGTCGGCGCCGAATGGCGCAAAACCGCGATTATCGCATGGCTGCGGCCGGAACCCGGGGAATCAAAGCACTTCCTTCCTGGGGAAGGGCGGCTTCGGGGGATGCCGGCGCGGAACCAAAAGCCATCCCCCTCGATCCCCCTTCCTTTCGGAAGGGGGAAGAAGAGCTGCGTCGTTACATCTGCGCGAACTTGAACGTCGCGCCGCTGGGCGCGAGCGCCGCCTTCACCGCAGCTTCGTCGGCCTGGTCGCCGATGAACAGCACCACCACGCCCTTGAACGAGCCCGGCGCGGCGCCCTTGAACGCGGTTTCCAGCACCATTGCCGTGGTCGCGGAACTCGGGCCGCCCGCGGCCACCATGTTGCCCGGCAGAACCGTCGCCTGCACCACGGTGTCGAGCTGGTCCTGCACCCGGCTGATGGCATCGTCGGCCGCGGAGGCGTTGGTCACGAGTGGATTGTTGGACAAGTTGACGGATGAGGGGGCCTTCTTGCCCTTGCCGGCCGGGGCGCTGGAGGCCGCGGCAACCGTTCCGGCCGTGGCGGCCGACGCGCCGCTGGCGGGAGCGTTCTCAGGCGCCGGCACGAAGTACAGATACGGCGTGTTGGTCACGGTGCCCATGTTGGCTTCGACGATCTGCTGCAGGTATGGCTGCCAGACCATCGCCACGACATTCGCGCGGGAACAGGGATTGTCCCCGGAGGCGTCAGCGGTCGCCTTGGGGTGTTTGGCTTCGCAGTCCTTGACTGCATTGTCCACGTCGGCAGTGGTCGGCTTGGTGGCCTTGGCCGTGGTGGCGGTGGACTGGCCCTGGTTGCTGCTCTGGCAGGCGCTGAGGCCCAACGTACCGAGCAACGCGATGGCGGCGATGAAAAGGAATTTGCGCATGACGATCACCTCGATGACTTGCGTGGAACGGCGGACCCGGTCTGCTTCCCCTGCGGGCGCCTGTGCTCGCGCAGCGCCTTCTGGACAGCCGGATGGACAAAATCGGAAACATCGCCGCCGAGGCTGGCGATTTCACGCACCAGCGAGGAAGAAATGAAGCTCCACTTCTCGGCGGGGGTCAGGAACAGGGTTTCGGCCTGCGGAATCAGGTGCCGATTCATGCTGGCCAACTGGAATTCGTATTCGAAATCGGACACCGCGCGCAGGCCGCGCAGGATCACCCCGGCGCCGCACTCGGCCACGAAACTGGCCAGCAAAGTGTCGAACCCGCGCACTTCGACGTTGGGTACGTCGGCCAAGGCGGCGCGCGCGAGCTCGACCCGTTCGCCCATCCCGAACCGAGGGGTCTTGCCGCTCGACTTCGCGACCGCAACGATCAGCCGGTCGAACAGCGGCGCCGCACGGGCCACGAGGTCGCCATGGCCGTTGGTGATCGGGTCGAAGGTGCCCGGATACACCGCGATGCGTGGGTTGGGACGGGTTGGATTGCGCTTCCCCATGCCGCCATTGTGCCATTTTGCGGCAGCGGAGTCGCGCGAAAATCCGGGCGCGACCGCGACCCGGTTCACGTCGTACCGACACGGAACACTGTTCCACGCACCGCACCCGCCTCGCGTTGGCGATGAACCCGCCAGCGCGCCGGCGCGTTCCATGTATCGGCGTCCCCGGTTTCCACGTACACGTGCGCGCGCGGTGCGAGCCAGCCATTCGCATCCAGCAGCATTGCCGCCGGTTCCCACAAGCCAAGGTCGAACGGCGGATCCAGCAACACGATATCGAAGCGTTCCGACGCGAGCGCCGCAAGCACCTGCAGTGAATCCACGCAGTGCACCTTGCCGGCGGCCAAGCGCAGGCGGGCCAGATCCGCCTCGATCGCGGTGGCCTGCGCGCGATCGCGTTCGAAAAACGTCGCCGTGTGCGCACCGCGCGACAGCGCCTCGATGCCCAGCGCGCCGCTGCCCGCGAACGCATCCAGCACGTTCGCGCCCGCGATGACCGGGGCCAGCCAGTCGAACAGCGTCTGGCGCAGGCGCTGCGGGGTGGGCCGCAGGCCCGGCAAGGCCGGCACCGCAAGCCGCGAACCACGCAGGCTTCCGCCGATGATATGGAGGCGTCCCGGCGGCGCCGCTTCGCGATTACGTCTGTTCATGCGCCAGTCGCAAACAAAAATCCGCGCGTTCGAAGCGGCTGTTGTGAAAAGTCAGGCCACGGAAGGCCGTTCTGGATCCGCAGATTGCGCGAACGTGGGGGGCTGCGTCGTTGTCGAGCGAAGCCGCGATCAGGGATGATCGCATTAATAATGCGGGTGTTAGCATCCGCACACTGTATTTCACCACGACCCCATGCCGAACCTCTGGACCAAGCTCGCCGGCCGCAAGCCACGCCCCGAGCCCGCCGCAGCAGACCCCGAGACCACCCAGGGTACGGGTCAAGCCGAACCTGCCAGCATGCCGCCAATGCTGCACGCCGGGCCGCCCAACCTGCCCGAAACGCCGCTGCCCAACATGGCCACCAGCCCGGACGACCTGATGACGGCCGAGCCGCGGCTGCGGCGCGGTTGGCGCGAGCGGCTGTCCGGCAGTGGTTTCGCGCGCGGACTGACCTCACTGTTCGCGCACAATCCCGTGCTCTCCGACGAGCTGCTGGACGAACTCGAGATCACGCTGCTCACCGCCGATGTCGGCGTCTCCTCCACCACCGAGTTGATCGAGGATTTGCGTCGGCGCATGCACAAGCGCGAATTCGCCGACGCGGCGGCGCTGCGCGATGCCTTGCGCGTGCGCCTGGTTGCGCTGCTGGAACCTGTGGCGCGGCCGCTCGCCGTCGGCGGCCGCAAGCCCTTCATGCTGCTGGTGGTGGGCGTCAACGGGGTTGGCAAGACCACCACCATTGGCAAACTCGCGAAACGCTATCAGGACGAACACCACGACGTGCTGCTCGCCGCCGGCGATACCTTCCGCGCGGCGGCCGTCGCGCAGTTGCAGGAATGGGCGGGCCGGCTGGGCATACCCGTTTGCGCGCAGGGTCAGGGCGCGGATTCCGCCAGCGTGATCTTCGACGCGCTGCAGATGGCCGTCGCGCACGGCAACGACGTGCTGATCGCCGACACCGCCGGGCGCCTGCACACGCGTTCCGGGCTGATGGACGAGCTGGCCAAGGTCAAGCGCGTGGTCGGCAAGCTGGATGCCGAAGCGCCGCACGAAGTGTTGATGGTGATCGACGGCACCACCGGCCAGAACGCGATCAACCAGGTACGCCTGTTCATCGACGCGGTCGGCGTGACCGGCCTGGTGGTCACCAAGCTCGACGGTACCGCCAAGGGCGGCGTGGTGTTCGCCCTGGCGCGCGAATTCGCGTTGCCGATCCGCTACGTCGGGTTGGGCGAACGCGCGGAAGACCTGCGCGTGTTCGACCCGCGCGCCTTCGTCGACGGACTGCTGCCGGGTGCGGCCTGAGGTTTGCATGTCCGTATCCGCGTCATGGCAGCAACACCGCCTTCGATGGATCGCGCTGGCGGTCGGCGTGGTGGTGCTCGCGCTGCTGATTGCACTGGCCGTGCACGTCAACGCGCTGCTGCAGCCACAGCGTTTCACCAACCTGCTGGAAAACGATCTCGCCGGCGTGGGCGTCGATCTGGACATGCAGGCCCCGGCGCAGCCCGCGCTGTTCCCGCGTCCGGCGGTGCACATGCAGGGCTTCAGCCTGACCAACGTGGGTTCCGGCACCCCGATCCTGCAGGCCAGCGGCGCCACCATCGTGGTGCCCTGGCGCGCGTTGCTGCACGGCGAGGTCGCGATCGAACGGGTCGAAGTGGACGCGCCGCGCATCGACCTCGGCGAACTGAAGACGCTGCTGGCGCGGCTGCCGCACCATCGCGGGCCACCGCGGTTGCCGACCATCGTGACCGGCGTGCACATGAGCGGTGGCACCCTGACCGACCACGGCACGCCGCTGCTGTTCGAGCTCGGCGTGGATACCGGCGAATTGGTGCCGGGGCGACCGTTCCGGATGGACGTCTCCGCGCGCAGCGCCGACGGCCATCGGATCACCGCCAGCCTCGACACCGTGCCGTCCTCGCCGCACGACGGCAGCATCGACCTCGATCCGTTGCGACTCGCCTTCAACAAGCAGGGCGGCGTTTCGCTGCAACTCGACGGACAGGGACACTGGCAAGGCGGCGAGGCCTTCGCCATGCAATTGAACGGCAGCCTGCGGCATCCCTCGTTCGCGCCGCCACCATCGGCTTCCGGCAAGACACCAGCCAGCAGCGCTGCACCGGCCAGCCAACCCGCCAACGCTTCCGGCACCACCACCGACAAGATCGCGCTGAACATCCAGCCCGCCCGCGGCAAAACCCCGATCACGATCGCGCTGAAGCTGGACGGCGACGACGCCCACGTCGACCTCAAGCTGCAACCCACTGAATTCGGCGACTGGTGGCAGCGCCTGCTCGCGTCTTCGCCCGATCACCCGCCCGGGCCGCTGCCGTTCACCGGACAGGCCCAGGTTCAGAAGCTGGATTTGGGTTGGCTGCAGGCGACCGGCCTGCGCATCGATGCCGATCCCAACCTGGCACCAGCACCCGCCGCCAGCGCCGCCGCCCCCGCGAGTGCCGCGCCCACCGCCGGCCACTGATGGACGACTTCGCCCGTCGCCTGCTGCACTGGTACGACCGCCACGGTCGCCACGACCTGCCCTGGCAACACCCTCGCACGCCGTATCGCGTGTGGGTTTCGGAAGTGATGCTGCAGCAAACTCAGGTCGCCACCGTGGTTCCGTACTTCGAACGTTTCGTCACGGCGTTGCCGGATGTGCGCACGCTGGCCGCGGCGCCGGAAGACCGCGTGCTGGCGTTGTGGTCGGGACTCGGCTACTACCGTCGCGCGCGGCACCTGCATGCCGCCGCACTAATTTGCGTCGCGCACCAAGCCGGCGAATTGCCGCGCGATTTCGACGCGCTGGCGGCGCTGCCCGGCATCGGGCGTTCCACCGCCGGTGCGATCCTCGCGCTGGCACACGGACAGCATCACTCAATTCTCGACGGCAACGTGAAGCGCGTATTGGCGCGCTTCCACGGCATCGGCGGCTGGCCGGGCGAACGCAGGGTCGAAAACGAACTTTGGACGCTCGCCGCATCGCACACGCCGGCGACACGCGTCGCGGATTACACCCAGGCGATCATGGACCTCGGCGCGACCGTGTGCACGCGCAGCAACCCGCGCTGCGACGCATGCCCGCAAGCACGCGATTGCATCGCCCGTCGCGAAGCGTTGACCGCGACGATTCCCGCACCCAGGCCCGCGCGGGGGTTGCCGGAACGACACACCATGTTCGTCGTGCTGCGTGACCGACAAGGTCGCGTGCTGCTGCAGCGGCGCCCGCCGCAAGGCGTGTGGCCGGGACTGTGGAGCCTGCCGGAAACTGCCGACGAATCCTCGGCATACGCACTCGCCAGCCGCCTCGCCGAATTCGACACCGACGTTGCGGCGTTGCCCGAAGTACGCCACGCGTTCACGCACTTCAAGTTGCAGGCCGTGCCGCTGGAGTGGCGCGGCGTGCGCGCACGCCGCGCCGTCGCCGACACGCCCGATACACGCTGGTGTTCGCACGCCGAAATCGCCGAACTGGGTATCCCGGCGCCCGTGAGAAAGCTATTGTTCGCATTGAATCAAGACCAGGCGAGCTTCGTACCCTCACCCCTGCCCCTCTCCCGGCGGGAGAGGGGGTCGCAGCGCGCAACGTCGTCACGCAAGGGACGAGAAGCATGACGCGCATCGTGTTCTGCCAGAAGTTGCAACGCGAAAGCGAGGGGCTGGAACGTCCGCCGTGGCCGGGCGAACTCGGTCAACGCATCTACGAGCACATCGGGCGCGAAGCCTGGCAGCAATGGCTGCAGTACCAGACCATGCTGATCAACGAGCATCGCCTGTCGCCGGTCGACCCCGCGGTGCGGCGGATGTTGGCCGCCGAAATGCAGCGGTTCCTGTTCGGCGACGACGCTTCCGGTTAACCGCTCGCTGCAGGCGCCGCCGCTTTCGCTCTCGCCTCGTCCTGCTTCATCTGCAACTCGTTGACCGGCGTGATCTTGAGGATCTTGCAACGCTGGTGGCGGAAGGTGATGAAATCGAAGCCGCGGTACAGCATGTTGTTCCTCGCGGTCAGCCCGATGCCGTTGGTGAACGCCAGGTTGTTGCACGGCAGTTGCACGGTCAGCAGGTACAGCTTGTTGACGCCGAACCAGATGCCCACGGTGTCCGGCGACAGATACTGGAAGCCGTTGATCTGGAAATACTGCACGTGGTCCACCGGCGCCTCGGCGTATTTCAGGTAACGCGCCAGGTCGGCCCGCTCCGAATCGGTCTGCTGCGCCCACGCCGGCAAGCCCGCGACACCCGTCAACAGCAGCGCCACGCCCATGAATTTCGCGATCGTTTTCATGCCTGCCTCCGCATGCCCGTGCCTGCGATTCTCACTATACTGGCGGCGCATTGGTGCGGCTGAGCCGGTGCCGACCGACGGTCACGTGAGATGGCGTTAACAGACCCTGAGACTGGAGCTGCCTTGGCCGTGTCAAGCAACCCGAACATTTCCGCCAAGTCCGACGCGGCGGGCAAGCCGGCGTCGCGCCTGCCTGCGCCACTCGAATGGCTCGCGCGACCGCTGTCGCGCCTGTCCACCAGCCATTTCAACCTGCGCGCCGGACTGATCAGCGACAGCACGATCAGCGTGCTGCTGGTCGCCACCGGCGTGTGGTACGGACACATGCGCCTGCTGCCCGCGATGCTGACCGTGCTGTGCGGACTGTTCGCCTTCACCTTCATCGAGTACGCGGCGCACCGCTGGCTGTTCCATGGCAACACTGGCCCGTTCCGGGCCGGGCACGACAACCACCACGTCGATCCGCTCGGCTACGACGCGTTGCCGTTCTTCATGCCGCCGCTGTTCATGTGCGCGCTGGGCGCGCTGTTCGCGCTGGCCCTTCCAGTCGGCTATGCGTTGTTGCTGGCCGGCATGATCGCGGCCGGTTACGCGGCCTATGGCCTCAGCCACGTCGCGATCCACGTGCACCGCTTCGACAGCCCGTTCATGCGTCGCTGGGCCGGGTTCCACAACATCCACCACTACCATCCCGACGCCAATTTCGGCGTGACCACCGGGTTGTGGGACGTGTTGCTGGGAACGCGCTACAACCGCCAGCCGCGACCCGCCATTCGGCATTCCTGATCCCGCCTCGCTGCCTTGGCCGGCGTTCCGCCGGGGGTTGAGTTGTTGCCACGCCCCAGCGGTAATCGTTTATCATTCTCATTTGCGACATCGCCGGAGCCACCATGGATCGCCGTGATTTCCTGAAAACCGCGGGCCTGTCCGCGCTTGCCGCCGGCATGTTGCCGGGCGCGGATGCCCTTGCCGCCCAGATGGCGCACGCGGGCGCCGCCGCGGCCTCGACCGGCATTGTTTCAGGCAAGGCCGACTACACCTTGCGCATCGCCACCGGCATCCTGGAACTCGGCCCGGAGAAATTCGTCTCGACCACGCTCTACAACGGCGACTTTCCCGGCCCGCTGCTGCGCTTCCGGCAAGGCCAGCCGACCGTCATCGACATCTTCAATGACACCGACCACGACGAGCAGGTGCACTGGCACGGCCAATACCTGCCAGACAGCGTGGACGGCGCCGACGAGGAACGCACGCCGCCGATTCCCGCGCACGGCCACCGCCGCGAAGTGTTCACGCCGACCCCGGCGGGCCTGCGTTTCTATCACACCCACGTGCGTGCCGGCCCCAACCTCGCGCGCGGCCTGTATACCGGACAGGCCGGCCCGGTTTACATCGATCCCCGACACGATCCCGGCGCGTACGACCGCGAGGTGTTCCTGACGCTGAAGGAATTCCTGCCCTACCTGACGCGCATGGACATGGACACGACCTTCATGCGACCGACCGGCATGGAGCTGGACCTGGTCACCATCGCCGCGCATGCCGACACCAGCGCGGGCAAAGTGCCGCCGGGCTTCGAACTCGCCTACGACGCGTTCGCGATCAACGGCAAATCGCTCGGTCACGGCGAGCCGATCCGCGTGAAGCGCGGCGAGCGCGTGATGCTGCACGTGGTCAACGCCAGCGCCACCGAGAACCGCAGCCTCGCCCTGCCCGGCCATATCTTCAAGGTGGTCGCGCTGGACGGCAACCCGGTGCCGCACCAGGCCGAGGTGCCGGTGTTGTGGCTGGGCACCGCCGAGCGCGTGTCGGCGATCGTGGAGATGAACCATCCTGGCGTGTGGGTGCTGGGCGACACCACCGACGCCGACCGCGAGGGCGGCATGGGCATCGTGGTCGAATACGCGGGCGCCAGCGGCAAGCCGCAATGGTCGCCGCCACCGAAGTTCATGTGGGATTACCGGCTGTTCGCGGATCCAAAGCGCAAGCCGCCCCAGCCCGACGAAGTCATCGACATGCTGATCACCCTGCGCCAGGGCGCCGACGACGGGTTCGACGTGTACTCGATCAACGGCGTGCCCTACGACTGGAAGACCATGCCGGTGACGCGCCAATTGCAACGCGGCCGGCGCTACCGCCTGCGCTTCCGCAACGCCAGCGGCGACATCCATCCGCTGCACCTGCACCGCCACAGTTTCGAACTGGTGAACCTGCACGGACACCCGACCGCCGGCGTGATGAAGGACGTGGTGCTGGTACCGCCGTTCCAGACCGCCGAAGTGGATTTCACCGCCGACCTCGGCGGCCTGACGCTGTTCCACTGCCACATGCAGCAACACATGGATTACGGCTTCATGGCGCTGTTCGAAACCGTGTGAACCCCACTCCTCCATCGCGCCGCCCGCAGCTACACGTTCCGATTACATTGAAGCGCGTAGCCTGCCAAAACTGCACACGGCAGCAGTACATCCATACGGAGGCAATCATGAAGAAGCTGTTGGCAATGGGCATCGCCGGCGCGCTCGCGACCGGTCTTTCGTTGGCTGCATTCGCGCAGGGCGGTGCGACCAATGAAGTCAGCACCGCGCACGCGCACGCGCTGATGGCGCAAAGCGCGACCTCGCTGACGACGGCGCACGCGCACTTGCACCACGTGGTCAATTGCCTGGTCGGCCCCAAGGGCGCGGGCTTCGACGCCAAGGCCGAAGACCCCTGCAAGGGCCAGGGCAATGGCGCGATCCCCGATTCCGCATCCAATGAAGCCCTGCATTCGAAATTGCAGACCGCCTTGGGCGAAGCGCAGGCAGGGCTGAAATCGGATTCGCTGGCGAGCGTGCATCAGGACGCCAGCAAGGTCGCGGCGACCCTGCAAGACACTGGCACGCCGGCCAAGAAGGCCAGCGGCGGTTACTCCTGGTAAGCATGCGCGGCAAATCCACGCGGGCCGCGGCGGCGCCGGGCCCGCGTCCTGACATGGATCAAGCGCGCAATGACGGTGGCGGCGGACACTTCCGACTCCGCAAAAGGAGCTTCGCCATGGCAACCCGCTACACCGGTCTTTCGAACAACATCCTCGACGCCATCGGCGACACCCCGCTGCTGGAAATCGACGGCGTGTTTGCCAAGTGCGAATTCCTGAATCCGTCCGGATCGATCAAGGCGCGCATCGCCCAGTACATCATCGAACGCGCCGAACAAACCGGCGTGCTGAAACCCGGCGACACCATCGTCGAAGCCACCAGCGGCAATACCGGCAACGCATTTTCCATGGTGGCCGCGGTCAAGGGCTACCGCATGCTCGTGGTGATGCCCGAAGGCCTCTCCAGCGAGCGCGTCGCGATCTCGCGCGCCTACGGCGCGGAGGTACTGTTCTGCGGCACCTTCCACGTCAACGACGCGCTGGAACGCGCGCGCGAACTCGGCAAGCAGCCAAGCTTCTTCTTCCCCGGCCAGTTCGAGAACGAATGGAACGTGGACGAGAACCGCGAACTGCTCGGTCCGGAAATCCTGTCGCAACTTCCGGATGGCCGCGTACCGGATGCGTTCGTGCACGGTGTCGGCACCGGCGGCACCCTGATCGGCGTCGGGCAAGCCTTCCGCAAGGTCAACCCGAACGTGCGGCTGTTCGCGATGGAACCGTCGGAATCGCGCACGATCCTGTGCGGCGAAGTCGCGTTGCACCAGATCGAAGGCATCTCGGATGGCTTCGTGCCCGGTATCTTTGCGCACCACCGCGACCTGGTGCGCGACACCACCAGTGTGGCCAGCGCCGACGCGGTCGCCGAAATGCGCAAGCTGGCGCGCACGCGCGGACTGTTCTGCGGGCCGAGTTCCGGCGCGCACCTGATCGCGGCGCAGCACCTGCGCAAGCAGCACCCCGAACTCAAGACCGTCGTCACCATCCTCGACGACGAAGGCGAAAAATACCTGCACGACTTCTTCATGCATCCCGCGCCCGGCGCCGACAAGCCGGTGCCGTTCCACTGACATGCTGCTGCTCGACGCATTCAGTCCGGCGCCGCGCACGGTGCGGATGTACCTCGCCGAAAAGGGACTCACGATTCCCATGCGGCAGGTGGATGTGTTCGCCGGCGAGAACCGCCTGCCGCCTTACCTCGCGCACAATCCGGCCGGGCAAACGCCGGCGCTGTTGCTGGACGACGGCCGCGCGATCGCGGAATCCATCGCGATCATGGAATACCTCGAAGAACGACATCCCGACCCACCACTGATTGGCGCCACACCGGAGCAGCGCGCAGCCACCCGCCAGTGGCAACGGCGCGTGGAACTCAACATCACCGAGAACATCCACAACGCCTACCACTACGCGGAAGGCCTGCCGCGCTTCCGCGACCGCATTCCCGTCGCGCCGGAAGCCGCCGATGGATTGAAGCGCGTCGCGCAGGATCGGCTTGCGTGGCTGGACAAAATGCTCGACGGACGCGCCTTCATCGTCGGCGACAGGTTTACCATCGCCGACATCTGGTTGTACGTGTGGCTTGACTTCGCCGACTCGGTGGGCCAGCCCTTCGACCGCGGCCTGCGCAGCCTCGCGCCGTGGTTCGCGCGCGTCGCGGCGCGCCCGTCGGCCCAGGCCAGCCTGCACCCCGCCTGCAAACCGGGCGGCATCAGGGGTTGAGATTTTCGTTGAATATTGGAGACAGCAAATGACCCAGCGCATCAACTACCCCAAGGCATCGCCTGATGGCTTCAAGGCCATGCGCGCCCTGCAGGAACACGTGGACAAGTGCGGCATCGAGCACCCGCTGCTGGAACTGGTGAAGATGCGCGCCTCGCAACTCAACGGTTGCGCGTATTGCCTGGACATGCATTCCAAGGATGCGCGCGCCGCCGGTGAAACGGAGCAACGCCTGTACCTCCTGGACGCCTGGCGCGAGGCGCCGTTCTACAGTGAGCGCGAGCGCGCGGCGCTGGCCTGGACCGAAGCACTCACCCGCATCTCCAAGACCAGGGACGTGCCGGACGAGCTTTACAACGAGGTCCGCAAACAGTTCAGCGAAAAGGAGCTGGTGGATCTTTCGCTTGCGGTCATCGCGATCAACGGCTGGAACCGCCTCGCGATTCCGTTCCGTTCCGAGCCCGGCCACTACCAACCCGGCCAACACGCCAAAAAGTAATCGCACGCATGACGACCGCCGCAACGCTGGACGATTTCGAGGCGCTGCTGCAAGCCGCGCGCGAACAGGAACAACTGCAACGGCTGCTGTTCGTGTTCGCGCGCCGCGAACTCGGCCAGCACGCAACCGCTGCGCAACACGAAAGCTTCGCGTGCGGCGTGGGCGGCCACCTGCAACCGGTGCTGTGCGTGGACAAGGCGCCTCAAGACATCGCCAGTTTCGCTGTTCTGGTCGAGGAATCCGAACAGACCGGCCAGCACTGGGACATCGTGTTCGTCGGCAGCCTGGAAGGCCGCGGTGGCGTGGCGCCAAACAGCGACGAGGCCGACCAGCCGTTGCGGTTCATGGTCAACGCGATCAACGACGGACGCGTCGGCGAATTCGCCGCGTTCGACCGCGCGGGCAATGCCCTGCGGTTCGTATGAAGGCCGACATGCCGCGTGTACGTTGGCTTGGACAAGGTTCCCGCTAACCGCCGGTCGTGGCCGAAGCGGGGACGGAACCCTGCGTATGCGATAGCGGGTCGACTTCGCGATGGTGCGACACCGCATAAACCTCATGGCGAAACTTGAGCAGCGGGTCGCCGGATGGCTCGATGCCTGCGGGCAGCACCGTCGGATCGAAGTTGGTGTCGCGGCAAGGCCCGGTGGCCTGCGGTTGCATCGCATCGATCACCAGCGTGCCGGCGTCAATCACCTGGTGCCTGCCCGTCCACGCGCGTGAAGCGTCATCGACGGGGTCGCCGGCGTTGGCGAAGGTGATCGCCAACTTCCATTCGATCGGCCCGCGTGACAACCGGCGCCGCAAGTCCTGGGCCAGGAAGCCGGGGTCGTCGACGGGGACGACTTCGCGCGGATTCGCGCGGACCGTCGGCAGCATGCTCCAGCGCACGGCACGCTTGCGGCCGCGCGCGTCCACCAATTCGAACGCATCCAGGCTGTTGTAACGCCGGGTCGCGAAGCTGGCCGAAGGCGGGGTCGTCGCAACCCACTCGCGAAACCGGTTGGCCGCGGGGTGGCTGGCAAAGAACGCGGCGAGTTTTTTCGGATCGGGCTCACCCGTGGCCGGATCGGGCTGCTGCAATTTCATGAACGCGAAATCGGCCGCGGGCGTCGCCACCGGGAAGGCCGGCACGGCGTTCATCGCGCTGCGCCATTGCTGGCCATCGGCCTGCGTGAACACCAGCGCCATCCCGCGGATCGGGGTGCTGTCGTCCCACGCGTAGGGGTTGGTGCCAGGGATGGACAGGCGCCCCATCACCGGCGTTCTTTGGCCGAGTGCGAACACCTGTGCCACCGAGTACGGGGCGGCCTTGCCGCTGCTCGTGAAATAACCCGCGACGCACACGCCCTTGGCGTGATTGCGGCGATAGCCGGGAAACACGCCGTCGTTCTTCTGGAACTGGTCGACCACTTGGGTGGGCGTCGGTTGGGGCGGCGCCTCGGCACCCTGCGCACGTGCTACAACCCACCATGCCGTCGCCATCATCACCGCAATTGCCAGCGAAAACCTGGTTGGGATGGCACGCAGGCAAGAGCAGGAAACCGACATGCTCGCAATCTTATTCGCTCGTCGGCCGGTCGGCCAAACCCGAATCGCGGTATCGTCAAAGCAAGAGAATGGTGGCCAGGGGCGGAATCGAACCACCGACACGGGGATTTTCAGTCCCCTGCTCTACCAACTGAGCTACCTGGCCAAACCGGCGCGATCGCGTGGACTCCGCGTTGCGCGGACAGCGATCACGAACCGCGTATTAGACCGGCCGACGTGGCAACCGTCAAGCTTTCGCGCTCAATCGAGACGCCACAGGGCGCGGTCGAGATCGTGGTCGAGGCCGAACGCCGCCATCGGCACGCGGCCGTTGCGAACGGCCACGCCCTCGGCACACAGGCGCTTCGACTGTTCCCGGAAACCGCGGCTGCCGCGCGGCAGTGCGATGCTGCCGTCCGAGTGCAAGACCCGGAACCACGGCAAATCCACACCATCCGGCGTATCGCGCAAGGCGGTGCCGACCAGCCGCGCACGCCCCGCCAACCCCGCGCGCGCCGCGATCTGGCCGTAACTCGCAACCCGTCCGGCGGGAATCGCGGCGATGGCCGCGTAGATGCGTTGGTAGCGTTTGTCCATGACCGGCGCGTGCATGGCAACGCAGCATAACCGCACGCGTCGCGAACCGGCGTATGCTGCCGCATCACCCCACGGAGCCGAGCCCATGCACTTCGATCGCGCCTGCCACCCCGATGCCCCGCACGAAAAGCTGCACACGCCGAACTGGTTCGTCTCCAGCCTGATGCTGGATCGCGCGCTGGACGCGATCCTGCGGCGCGTCAAGAAACTCGACCGCAGCCACGACATCCCCTACCTCGCCGGCTACAGCCTGGACGGCAAGACCATCTACATCGACCGCCACCTGCCGACCAGCTTCAAGTACCGCGGGCGCACCATCGACGTGGATCGCTTCCTCATCATGCACGAGGAAGTCGAGAAGACCCTGATCGACCAACTCGATTTGCACTACCTGCACGCGCACCAGATCGCGACCCGCGCCGAGGAGGCCGCGGTGCGCGCCGAACGCATTTCCTGGCACGCCTACGACCGTTTCATGCAGAAGTACGTGAAGAGTGTGGGTGACGAACACCTGAAGAAGGTGCCGAAGGACCTCGACCTCAAACCCTATCGCGACTACCACGACTGGGACTTGATGAAGCGGATGGAGAAAGCCATCGACGACGGTAAGCTGCCCAAGGCGTCGAAGACGCTGCGCAAGGAAATCGCCACCTACAACTCGGCGTTCCGCGAACAACGTCGCGACGTTAAGCGCGAAGCCAAACGCGCCACCGCGAAGAAGGCCGCGCGCAAGCAGCGCTGAAACTCGCTACTGCACCCGCTGGCGCCTGCCCACCGCGATCCCGTAGATGCTGATCGCCAGCCACGCGATTTCCAGGATCATCGCGGGCAGGTTGAAGGCATAGATCAGCGAGACGATGATCGCGGCCGACCCGAGCGCGTTCATCAGTTGGTAGACGATGCCGTTGCCGCCCAGCTTGCGAGCCTGCAAGAGAAAGTAGGCGAACAGCGTCACCAGCATGCCGATCAAGCCGACGATCATTGGCCAATCGATTGTGATGTGAATGCTCATGGTTTGCCTCCGCGTTGGCGCACGGCCTCGAACAGGGTGATGCCGGTTGCCACCGACACGTTCAAACTCTCCATGGCACCCGGCATCGGAATGCGCGCCAAGTGATCGCAAGCCTCGCGGGTGAGCCGGCGCATGCCCTCTCCCTCGCCGCCCATCACCAGCGCGACCTTGCCCCTGAGGTCGACATCGTAAAGCGAAGTTTCCGCGTCGCCCGCGAGCCCGGTCAACCACACCCCGGCGTCCTTCAGCTCGCGCAAGCTGCGCGCAAGATTGGTGACTTCGACCAGCGGCACGCGATCGACCGCGCCCGCCGAGGCTCGCCGCACCACCGGCGTGATGCCCACCGCGCGATCGCGCGGCACGATCACCGCGGTCGCGCCGGCCGCCGCCGCGCTGCGCAGGCAGGCACCGAGGTTGTGCGGATCAGTGACGCCGTCCAGCACCAGGAACAAGGCGTTGTCGGCATCCAGCAAGGACGCAAGGTCATGTTCCGACTTCGCGGCCGGCACTTCGTAATTCGCGGCCACGCCCTGGTGGCGCGCATGGCCGGAAACCTTGTCCAGCATCGCGCGCGGACGCGCGTGCACGCGCACGCCCAGGCGCTTGGCCTCTTCCACCAGCGCCGCGAGGCGCGGATTGTGCGCGCCCTGCTCGACCAGCACCTCGCGCACGCGCGAAGGGTCGTTGGCCAGCGCGCCTTCGACCGGGTTGATGCCGACGATCCAGGATTCGCTCATGGTGCGTTTTTGTTCTTCGTAGGAGCGCGCCTGCGCGCGGCGGGATGCGGCCGCAGGCAGAAAGCCATCCCCCTCGACCCCCCTTCGTTCCGAAGGGGGAAGAAAAGCGGCAGACTCCCGCGTCGAAACAGGGCGGTTCTCGCCCCCTTCCGAAGGAAGGGGGTCGCGCGAAGCGCGGGGGGATGCCTACCGGTCATTGTCGTTGCCGTGAACGCATGGAAGAAGCGCGTTCATCACCCACCATCCTGAAATCGATCTTGCGATCTTCCATGCTGGCGCGCAGCACCTGCACGCGCACCGCGTCGCCCAGCCGGAACATCTGCCCGGTGCGCTCGCCGCGCAACTCGTGGCGGCGCGCGTCGAAATGATAGTAGTCGTTGCGCAACTGGGTGATGTGCACCAGCCCCGACACCTTTGATTCCGTCAATTCCACGAACAACCCGAACGACGTGACGCCGGTGACGATGCCGTCGAACTCGCTGCCTACGTGCTGCTCCATCCACGTGCACTTGTAGCGCTCGTCGACGTCGCGTTCGGCCTCCTCGGCGCGGCGTTCGGTGCGCGAACAATGCGCGGCCAGCGTCGCCATCTTGCTTTCGGTGTAGAGGTAGGCCGCGGGTTTGCCGCCCGCCAGCGCGTAACGGATCGCGCGATGCACCAGCAAGTCGGGATAACGCCGGATCGGCGAGGTGAAATGCGTGTAGGCCTCAAGCGCCAACCCGAAGTGCCCGTGATTGGCCGGCTGGTAGCTCGCAAGGCTTTGCGCGCGCAGCAGCACCGTGCGGAACAGTTCGGCGTCGGCGCGGTTGGCCACGCGCTGCAGCAACGATGCGAAATCGCGTGGCTTCACCTCCGCCAGCGGTGGCAGCTTCAATTTGTATTCGCGCAGGAATGCCAGCAGGTCTTCGTATTTGTCGGCCGGCGGCGGTGCGTGTACGCGAAACGGCGCCGGCATCTTTTTCTTCGCAAGGAACTTCGCGGCTTCCACGTTGGCCGCGATCATGCATTCCTCGATCAACTTGTGCGCGTCGTTGCGTTCGTGCGAACCCAGCGAAACGACTTCGCCCTTGTCGTCGAGCCGATAATCGACTTCGCTGGTTTCGAACTCGATGGTGCCGCGCCGTTTGCGCGCAGCGTCGAAGGCCTTGTAAAGATCGTGCAGGTGTTCGACGTGCGGCAACAGCTTGCCGAGGCTGCGACGGGTTTCCGCGTCGCGTTCGCCGATTGCCTGCCAGACCGTGTCGTAGGTGAGGCGTGCGTGCGAACGCATCACCGCCGGGTAGAACTTCGCGCGCGTCACTTCGCCGTCGGCACTGACGCGCATCTCGCAGGCCATGCACAGGCGCTCGACATCCGGATTCAGCGAACAGATGCCGTTCGACAACGTTTCCGGCAGCATCGGCACCACGAAACCCGGGAAATACACCGAGGTGCCGCGCTTCAGGGCTTCCTCGTCCAATGCGGTTTCCGGCTGCACGTAATGCGACACGTCGGCGATCGCGACGATCAACCGAAAACCGCCGCCGCGCACCGGTTCGGCATAAACCGCGTCGTCGAAATCGCGCGAATCCGCACCGTCGATCGTGACCAGCGGCAGCTTGCACAGATCCACACGGCCCGCGTGTTCCGCGCGCGCGACGCGCGGCTCGACCGCCTCGGCTTCGCGCGTCACCGCGTCGGGCCAGTCGTGCGGCAGGCCGTGGCTTTCGATCGCCATCTCGACGATCAGGGAGGGTTGCAGGCGCTCGCCCAGCACGCTGACGATGCGTCCGATCGGGCCGCGCTGCGGCGTTGGCGGTTCGGTGATTTCTGCCACCACGATCTGGCCCGCACGCGCGCCGTTGCGCGCATCCGGCGGGATCAACACGTCCTGGTGCAGGCGGCGGTCGTCGGGGTCGACCACCACCACACCATGTTCCTCGACCACGCGCCCGACCAGCCGCGGCGCGCGCCGCTCCAGCACCTCGCGGATCGCGCCCTGCTGGCGGCCGCGCCGATCGACGCCGACCACCGACGCCAGCACGCGATCGCCGTGCAGCACCTGACGCATCTGCGCGGGTGAAAGATAGAGATCGTCGCCGCCTTCGTCGGGACGCAGGAATCCGTAACCCTCGGCATTCGCCAGCACCGTGCCCGCGATCAGGCCGATGCGTTGCGCGGGGGCCAGCCCGCCGCGCCGGCTTTGCAGCAGCTGGCCATCGCGCAACATCGCGCGCAGGCGCTTGTCCAGTGCCTCGCGGCGCTCGGGGTCGTGCAGCCCCAACGCGTCCGCGATGGCGTCCTCGCGCAACAGGCTGCCGCGCTCGGCCAGTACGCTCAGGATCGCTTCGCGACTGGGAATCGGGTGTTCGTAACGCTGCGCTTCGCGCGCGGCGTGCGGGTCGACAAACCCGCCGGCCACGGTCGACTTGTCACGCCTGCGCCGGGGTGGTTTTGCCGAAACCGGATCGACGATTCGAGGCGGCGCGGTTTTGCGGCTGCCCGCCCTTTTCGC
Organism: Rhodanobacteraceae bacterium; assembly: GCA_004299705.1. Classification (GTDB taxonomy): domain Bacteria; phylum Pseudomonadota; class Gammaproteobacteria; order Xanthomonadales; family Rhodanobacteraceae; genus 66-474. The sequence goes on from SCQS01000008.1 coordinate 93,796, forward strand.
CGTGCGTGGCTTGCGTGACGGCGGACGCTGACGTTTTGGCATGTCGCCAGCGTCGCGGAGCGGCGCGTGGAAAGCAAGCGGCCGGACAGTCCGGCAATGCCCCGGTTGGCGATTGTCCGTTCGTGGTGAGGTATCGAACCACGCGCGCAGCAAACCAGAAGCCGTCCACCCTTCGATACCTCAGGGCGAACGGCCTCGCAATTCAAGGTGCTTCGCTACGTTGTTGCCGCGGATCACAGCGCCTTGCCGGCCTGCAGCTTCTCCACGATCGCCAGCGAATCCGTCACGTGCTGTGCCGGCGAAATGTGATCGGCTTCCGTGGACAGCACCTTGACGATCTTGCCCTCGCGATCGATCACGAAGGTCGTGCGCGGGAAGAAACCGTGGGTCACCGGCTGGCCCAGCACGTTGGTCACGCCCTTCTGGGGCGGGATCATCTTCAGGCCGTACAGGCCCGCGATTTTTCCGTGCGGATCCGATGCGACCGCGAACTTGCCGGCGCAATATTTCGGGTCGGCGGAAAACTTGTTGAGCGTCGCGATCGAATTGGCCGACACGCCGATGATGGTGGCACCGGCCTTGGTGAATTCGGCCTTGTGGGTCGAAAAGGTGTGGGCTTCGATGTCGCAGCCCGTGGTATAGGCCGCCGGATAGAAATAGACCACCACCGGCCCCTTGGCCAGCGCCTGTTTCAAGGAGAACGTGAAATCCTTGCCGGCCTGGCTGGCCGTCGCCGTGAAATCGGGTGCCGCCGCGCCGGGCTGCAATGCCGCCAGTGCCGGCAGCGCCAGCAACGCTGCCATGGCGCCTGCCACGATCGAACCCAACAGTCTTTTGTTCATCTCGAACCCTCCGGTACACATGCACGTCAATACATATCCACGCTTTCCGCGCGGAGCCATTGAGAACCCGCCCCGGCGATTGACAGCGGGACGGTTCCACGGCTATCTTACGCGGCTCGCTGGCGCATGGCGCGGCGACCGGACACCTGCCCAGGTGGCGGAATTGGTAGACGCACCAGCTTCAGGTGCTGGCGGGGCGACCCGTGAAGGTTCGAGTCCTTTCCTGGGCACCACTGTTCGACGGAAAACCCGCGCGATGCGCGGGTTTTTTGTGGCCACATGGTTTGATTTCAACCGGCAGCACCCAGAAACTGATTCCGCAACCCGAAGTCGCTGCTTCGATGCACGGCCGTTTGCCCACGACGGACCGGCGCGCTGCCCTGCTCGGCCGGCATCACCTACCTCCTACCCGTGGCCCGTTGCAACATGGCCGTGTTGTTCTGGTGCACTGATTGCACCAAGAACCAGGGCTTGTTACCCTGAGTCATGGTGACGATGACCCGTGGCGCCACGTGGAAAATCTCGGTCTACGGCGCCGAGCACGGCATACCGCACTTCCATATCGAGACACGCCGATCCCGTTGCACCGTGGGCATCCATTCGCTCAAAGTCATCATCGGCGAGGTCGCATCGCGTGAACTTCGCGAGGCCATGGATTGGGCTCGTGACCACCAGGCCGAATTGCTGAAGCAGTGGAATGCCCTGAACAGGTGAACCCATGGACTCCCTCCGCACCCTCAAATCCGTCAAGCCACTTTCCGATGCAACCCTGCGCTTGCGCTGGTCCGACGGCACGGCTGCAGACCTCGACTTGAGCGACCTTTTGAAGAAGAGGGCCTTCAAGTCGTTGCACGGCTCCGCTTTTCAACACGCCCGCCTGGACGAATGGGGGCATTCGGTGGAATGGCCGAACGGAATCGCGATCGGCGCGGATGCGCTATGGCGCCGGACGCTGCTCGCGCGGGGCCGCGAGGATGCGGTGACGTTCATGGACTGGCGCTTGGCACACGGTTTGTCGTTGTCGGAGGCAGCCGAAGCGCTCGGCCTCTCGCGGCGCATGGTGGCCTATTACTCCAGCGGAACGAAAGCCGTGCCGAAAACCGTGCTGCTGGCCTGTCGCGGGTGGGAACACACGCGCGACGCCGCTTGACACACCACAACGCGGTCATGGCGCGATGCCGAACGTGGCCAAGTGCGCCAGCGCAGCGGCCTCGTCCTGCTCGATCGCGATTTCGACGGCGCGCTGTGCTGCGGCCAGCAGCTCGCGGGCACGGAGGCGAGCGGCGCGGGCTGCATGAACCTGCTCTCGCGTTTGTTCGGCGACACGAGCCATCAAGCCATCGTCAAACACGGCGACAAGCAGCTTGCGCACATTGCCCAACCCGAGGAAGGGATTGATGCCGCCGGTGCAGTGCTGTTGCACTTGCAGCTTTCCGAAGGGCGAATTGAGAAACGCCAACACCCACCAAACCGGCAGCGTGTCCTTGAAACGCAACAAGGCAACGTCCTGATTGATGTTCACGTCACCCGGCACGTCCTCAGCAAGCGCGAAATTGCCCACGCGGCCCTTGATACTCAGCAGGACATCGCCATTCCTCACTCTCGTCCGTGCCAGCTCGGTTTGATGGTGCCGGCGCAGAATTCGTTTGTCGCTGTCATAGGTCAACTCGAAATCCGCAACGTGCTCCGCACACAGGAATGGCACCTCGCCAACCGTCAGGTCATGACGAAGCGGCGTGTGCCCATTGGTCAGCGACGACATCTGTTGTTCGAGCGGCACGAACTTGATTGCGCCGGCTTGTTCCAACGCCTTTCGGGCAGCAACGTACGCCTCACGAAAGTACTCCGCATCCAACCGTCCCGCCGCGAACGCCTGAGAAGCGCGGCGGGTGTAGCTCAGCGCTTGCCGTGGCTGCCAGCCATCCAGTCCGATCGCAGCCGCAAGGGTAGTTTCGGCTTTCGTCAGATGCACCTCTGTCCTGTGCAACTCGGCATCGGCTTGGGTCAGCGCAGCTTTCACTGCAATTTGAACCTTCGCATCAAACAGCGGCACGGGAATCTTGCGGCCGTCATCGAGCGAGAGGTGCTCTTGCACATTCCCCTGAAACTGCCTGCGCATAAGCGCGATGCCGTATTTCGAATTCAGGTACATTGCAAGGTACGCGCCATCACACAACCGCTTGCCTTCTTCCGACAGGCGCACGGCAATGGTGTCTTGGCTCACATTGCATTCCGGAAGATTGACAAAGGAAGCAGCCGCGTACGCCGTCTTTGACAGAATCAAATCGCCGAAACGAAGCGCGGTTGCCTTCTCGGCCACATGCGCCTTCTCCGTTATGTATGCAAGTCCGGCGTCGCTGATCAATCCATCACGCAGATTGGCGATCCGCACAAATGGAACGCCCTCTTCCACGTAACTGTCGGCCTTGATGTCGAAGATGCCTTTTCGGAACGTCGCGCACAGGCTTCCAAGCTTTGCGTGTCGGCTCCCTTCTATGCGCTTCTGTGTTTCGACAGGAAGTTTCGCGAAGTACCCGCTGTCCAGTCGCATTTTTTCATTTTCTTGCTCGACTTCACTGAGCTTCAACACCGTCACTTCCAGCCCCTCCAACAAGCGCCTGTAGCGCTTCGCGTCGAAGGGGCGATTCAAAAAAAACTTAACTTCTCCTTCGCGCCGAACTCGGCGAAGGCTTCGGCGATGCCGTCCTGCGTCTTGCCGTCGTGGTTGAAAAAGTCGTGCTGTACCACGTAATGACCGTGGCTGTCGCGCAGCGGGAGTCCATCATCACCCTTGACCAGAATCTTGTCGCCGCTGTTGTCCTTGGACGGCAGGCGCTGGGTGGCGAAGAAGATTTCGTAATCGTCCACGTGCGGGCACAACGGACCGGCGACCGGATCGTCGTTCCACTTCTGCACGAACAGCACGCTGGTCTTGGTGCCGGTGTGCGGCTTAAAGGTGCTGGGGTGCAGGCCGACCACGGCGAGGATGCGGCAGCGCTCGGCGATGAACTCGCGCACGCGCTGGTCGCTGGCATTGTTGAAACGGCCCTGCGGCAGCACCACGGCCATGCGTCCGCCGGGTTTCAGGAAATCCAGGTTGCGTTCGATGAACAGCAGGTCGCGGCCGACCGCGTTCTCGAGTTTTCCGGTTTTCTTGTGCGCCAGTTCGTAGGGCGACAGCATTTCGCTCTGGCGGATGTCGCCCGCGAACGGCGGATTGGCCATCAGCACGTCGAAGTTGAAAGCGCGGTCGTCGTCCTTCTTGGCGCGCAGCTTGCGCAGGCGCTTCCAGCCGTCGTTGTAGGTATCCAGCCAGTCCTGCTGTCTGGTGGTTTCGCCCCACTTCTTCCAGTCCAGCGTGTTGAGGTGCAGCACGTTGGTCTGGCCGTCGCCGGCGATCAGGTTGAGGCAGCGCGCCACGCGCACGCTCTTTTCGTCGAAGTCGATCGCGAACACCTTGTCGCGCACGTAATCCTTGCAGCGCTGCGGCTTGTCGTCCATCGTGAACAGATGGCTTTGCGGCAAGCCCATGTCATCGAGGATGCGCCGCCACACGTGGAAAATCGCGTGCACGGTGAATCCGGCCGATCCCGCTGCCGTGTCGATCAGGGTTTCGTGCTCGTTCGGGTTCAGCATCTTCACGCACAAATCGATGACCCAACGCGGCGTGAAATACTGGCCCTTTTCGCCCTTGGCGGACTGGTTGACGAGGTATTCGAAGGCGTCGTCGATCACGTCGAGGTTGGAGTTGAACAGCTTCCATTCCTCCAGCGCACCGACGCACACGGCCAGGTGGTCGGGCGTGAGCCGGATGCTTTCGTTGGGCGCGAACACGCCGGGCCACTCGGCTTGCGCTTCGTCGAACAGTTCCTGGATCGCGGCCTTCATCTGCGCCGCGCTGTTCTGGTTGCGGAAGCGCAACGCCTTGTAGCGACCGCGATAGCAGGCGAGTTCATCGTAGAGCTTGGTGAAGACCAGCTTGAAAACTTCCTCGAACACGTCGACGCCGGCGTTGGCCAGCACTTCGTCTTCCATGTCTTCGATCAAATCGCGCAGGGAGCGCGCGCGGCTGCCGTCGCGGGCGCGTATTTCTTCCTTCTCGATCAGCGTCTGGATGGTCCACGGTTGATCAACAATGTCGGCGATGGTCTGCGCGGCGCGCGGCAGATCGGAAATCTCGACGAAGTAGTTGGGATTCTTGCGGTGCCAGATCACCGGGTCGGCGCCGCCGTTGCTCCACAGCGCCAGCGGCGCGCCGGTGGCGTGGGTGTAGCTCTTGAGCTGGTCCTTGCCGTCCTTGGCGGTGGTCTTCTTGACCTCGACGATGCAATAGGCGACCGTGGGGCGGTCGGCATCCAGGATCACGATATCGGCACGCTTGGAGCTGTCGCGCCCGAACGTGATGGGAAACTCCACCACCAAGCGCTGCAGCGGATAGCCGTAATGGCGGGTCAGGCGTTCCAGCCACAGTTGCCGCACGATCTCCTCGGGCTTGGCCAGCACGTCCTTGTCGCGCACGAGGCAACGTACATACACCTTCTTGCCGCGAAGAGTGCAGCGCTGCTCGACGGCGGCGCGTTCGGCCCGTGAGAAATACTCGGCGCCCACCGGGCCGACAAAGTCCACGCGATAAGCGGCTTGCGCGCTGTCCATCACCAGGTCAGTCAAGGTGTTTCCCCGTTCACGGTTGAACACGCGAGGATACAACGGCCCGGCAATCGGCCCGTCGACTCCTCACCGGGCACGACGGATGCCGCATTGAAAGGTTGCCGAAAGTTTCGTCAACCCGTACACTCCGCCCGCCATCGCATCAGGCGGTCGGCTCCGGCGCAATGCCGGAACATCCAACGGAACCTGGAAAAGGGGAAATACATGTACGGGAAATTGACAGCGCTGGCGCTGTGCACGGCGGCTGCGTGCGTGGGCAGCAACGCGCAAGCCAAGGATTTGACCGGCTGGTTCGTCAACGGCGGCGTCGGCAGCGCGCACTATCACGCGAGTTATGAGGGCGTCGACCTGGGCAAGGAATCCGATGCCGGGTTCCAGATCAACGGCGGCTGGCGTTCGCGGTTCATCGGCATCGAGGGTGGCTACGTCGACCTCGGCAGTGTCAGCGGCAGCGACGGCGCGGGCGACAGCGCCAAGCTGACGGGCAAGGGCTGGACGCTCGGGCTGAATGGCCATTTCAATCCCACCGACAAGTGGTACATCTCGGCGCGCGCGGGCTTCTTCCGGTGGACGCTCGATGCGCGTCTCGACCTCGCCGACGGTGCCGGCGGCACGACCCGCTATTCCGGCAGCGAGCACGGCCTCAACGGCTACGCGGGGCTCGGCACCGGCGTGGACTTCAATCGTCACTGGAGCCTGGGCGTCAACTTCGACTACTACAAGATCAACAAGCACCACTTGAACATCGACACCAAGATGTATTCCGTGACGGCGGAATATCGTTTCTGAATCGACGGAACGTCGATCAGAAATACCGACGGGCGCCTCAGGGCGCCCGTTTTTTGGGCACGTTCCCGCATTCCCTTGACGACGCAGTAACACCGCCGGGACGAGACTCTTGCGCCGACGGTCGAGGCGCCCCTGGCGCAGAAGGTGTCGCATGCGTTCGTATCGTTGCGTGTGTGTAATGGCGGCGTCGTTGCTGGCGAGCACCGCCGCATTCGCCGGCGAGCCGGCCAGCGGACCTTTCGATATCAGCACGCCGCAGAGCTTCGAGCTGCAGGCCGCGCGGGTGCGCGCCGGCTTGGATCCGGGCGGCATCTATGACTTCGCGTCCGCACGGGATCGCGCGCGTGTCGATCAGGCAATCGCCGTGATGGATACCCTGTTCCGGCGCTACGGCAGCATCCGGACGATGCGCGGCGCGCAACGCGTCGAGCTGTTCAACGCACAGGAGTCGGTCAACTGGATATTGACGCGCGGTCGCACGGGCAATATCCGTTGCGTGTGGACGCGGCAAACCGGCTCGCACATCCCGCGCACGCTTTGCTGGTCGATCGAAGCCTGAAGCAAGCGGAGGGACGCGGCGGCACTTCACCAGCCGCGTCACACCTGCAATCGATCCCCTTCGCGCGCGACGAGTTTGTACAGCGCCGGCATCAGGAAGATGCCGATCACGAGGCGCGAGATCATGCCGGCCACGATCACCAGCGCGAACGGGCGTTGCGAATCGGTGCCGACGCCGTGCGCGATCGCCGCGGGCAGCAGGCCCAGCGCCGCAACCAGTGCGGTCATCACGATGGGGCGCAAGCGCAACACCGCGGCTTCGTGCGCGGCACGCACCCAATCCATGCCAGCAAGGCGCAGTTCGTTGGCGCAGGATATGTACACCACGCCGGTCAGCACCGACACGCCGAACAATACGATGAAGCCGATGTCCGTGGACACCGAAAACGGCGTACCGGTGACCCACATCGCGAACACCGCGCCGATCGGCGCCGACAGCAGCACGCCGATCACGGTGATCAACGGGAACTTGAAGTTGCCGTACAGCACGAACAACAGGCCGAAGATCACCAGTATCGCAACTGGCACGATGATCTTCATCTCGTGCGCCGACGCCGTGTACTGCTTGTACTCGCCGCCCCACTCGAGGTGGTAGCCCAGCGGCAGCTTCACGTCCCTGGCGACACGCTGGATCGCTTCACCGACGGCGGCGGAGAGGCTGCGCCCTTCCACCGAAAACTGCACGCCCGTGTAACGCTCGCCGTTCTCGCGGTAGATGAAGGACGCGCCGTTCTCGACCTTGATGCTGGCCAGTTCCTTCAGCGGGATCTGCTGGCCATCCGGCGTCGCCACCGGGATGTTGCCGATTTCCACCGGATTGTCGCGGAAACGTTTCTGCAGGCGCACCAGCAGGTCGAACTGCCGGTCGCCCTGCACGACTTCGGTGGCGACGCTGCCGCCGACCGCCGCGTTGATGACATTGTTGACGTCATCGACGTTGAGGCCATAGCGCGCGATCCTGGCGCGGTCGATGTTGATCGCCAGGTTCGGCTGGCCGAGCTCGTGCACCAGCGTGACGTCGGTGATGCCCGGCACCTTCTCCATCACCGCCTTGATCTCGGTGCCTTCCTTTTGCAGCACGTCCAGGTTCGGCCCGTAGATCTTCACCGCCAGCGCGCTCTTCAGGCCCGTCTCGGCCTCGTCCACCGCGTCCTCGGCCGGCTGGGTGTAGTTGAACTGGATGCCCGCGAACTTGGCCGTCAGCTTGGCGTTGATCGCCTTGATGAGGTCGGCCTTGTCGCGGTATTTGCCGTGCCACTCCGAATACGGCTTGAGGTTGGTGAAGAACTCGTCGTTGTAGAGGCCGGTCGAATCGGTGCCGTCGTCCGGACGCCCCAGTTCGCTGGTGACGGTGGTGACGACCGGGAACGACATCAGCACCTGGCGGATTTCCGGGCTGATTCTCGACGCCGTGTCGAAGTCGGTGGTGTACGGCATGGTGGCGCGCACCCACAACGCACCCTCGTCCAGGCTCGGCATGAACTCGGCGCCGATGCCCTGCATCATCACGATCGCGGCGACGAGCAGCAGCACCGGGATCACCAGCACCTTCCACGGCCCGCGTTGCGCGCGTTCGAGCGCGCGCAGGTACCACGCCTTGAACTTTTCGTAGATCGCGTTGCGCCGTTCGCGCACGCCGTTCTTCATGAGGTAGGCGCACAACACCGGCAGCAGCGTCAGCGTGACGATCAGCGAGCCGACCAGCGCGAAGATCATGGTGTCGGCCATCGGCCGGAACAGCGTGCCGGACGGGCCGACCAGGAAGTAGATCGGCAGGAAGCTCGCCACGATCACCGCGACGGCATACACCAGCGGGCGGTCGATCTCGGCCGCCGCGGACAGGATGACTTCCTTGATCTGGTATTCCGTCCCCTGCCGTTTGGCAAGCTCGCGGAAGATGTTCTCGACCATGAAGATCGCGCCATCCACGAGGATGCCGAAATCCACCGCGCCGATCGAAAGCAGGTTGGCCTCCGCGTTTTTTATGTCCAGGCACAGGAACGCGAACAGCAACGCCAGCGGCACCGTCACCGCGACGATCAAGCCGGCACGGATGTCGTAGAGGAAAAACACCAGCACCACGATCACCAGCACCAGGCCGATCGTGAGGTTGTGCATCACCACGCCCTTGGTTTCGTTGATGAGGGTGGTGAGGTCGTAGAACGGATGAACCTTGACGTCCTTGGGCAGGATCTCGTCGTTGAGTTCCCTGGTCTTCGCCTCGACGCGCTTCAGCACGTCTTCGGTCTTGGCGCCCGTCAGCGCCAGGATCACGCCCTCGACGGCGTCGTTCTGGTGCATGTAACCGAATTCGCCAAGGCGCGGCGCTTCGCCGATCCTGACCTTGGCCACGTCCTTCACCAGTACCGGCGTGCCGTCGTGCACCGCCAGCACGATGTTGCCGATGTCCTTGAGGGTCTTGATGCGGCCGAGGCCGCGCACGTAGAAGAACTGGCCGCCCTGCTGGTAGAAGCCGCCGCCCGAATTGCTGTTGTTGGCGGCCAGCGACGCCTCGACCTGCCCGACCGACAGCCCCAGCGCGGCGATCTTCACCGGATTCAGCAGCACCTGATACTGCATGTTGCCGCCACCGAACGCGGAGTCATCCGCGACGCCCGGCACCGAGCGGTAGGCCGGGCCGATCACCCAGTCTTCCAGCGTCTTCAGCTCCATCGGCGAGCGGTCGGAACTCTGCAGCACGTAGCGGTAGACCAGCCCGGACGGCGGTGACATCGGCGAGATCGACGGCGTGACGCCGGTCGGCAGGGTGACACTCGACAGGCGGTTGTACACGCGCTGGCGCGGGAAATACGGGTCCACGCCATAGCCGAAGGTCAGGATGATGTCGGACAGGCCGTACAGCGAAATCGAGCGTTTGCTGACCATGCCGGGGATCGCGCTCATGCCCTGCTCCAGCGGCACGGTGATCAGGCGCTCGACTTCCTCCGCCGAATGGCCCGGCCACTGGCTGATGATTTCCACCATCCGCGGCGACAGGTTCGGGTACGCATTCATCGGCAGGACCTTGTAGGCCCAGATGCCGGCCGCCGCCATCGCCAGCGACAGCACCACGATCAGGAAACCCTGCTCCAGCGCGAACGCGACGATGCCGTTGATCAGCGACGCCTTGCGGGGAGCGCCGCCTTCGGGGAGTTGTGCGTTCATTGAGTCTGGATGAAATGCAGGAAGGTCGCGCCGTTCGCCACCACCTCGTCGCCGGGGTGCAGGCCTTCCGGGATCACGTAGCGGTCACCCACGCGCGCGCCCAGCGTGAGCATGCGCCGCGCGTAGCTGCCGTCGTGATCGACCACGTACACGAACGGCAGGTCCTGGCCGTTGCGCAACACCGCCGACACCGGCACCAGGATGCCGGTCAAAAGGTCGCGCGAGGCGATGTGCACGCTGACGAACATGTGCTGCTTCAGCGCATCGCCCGTGTTGTCCACGCTCACGCGCGCGGTGACCGAGCGGGTATCCGGGTTGATCACCGCGCCCACGTTGGTGACCTTGCCGGCCATGGACTTGCCGCCGTCATCGAGTTCCACCGTGGCGGGATCACCCGTCTGCACGTGCGCGACATCGCCGCCGAAGATCCGCGCCATCACCCACATCCGCGAGGTGTCGGCGATGGTGAAACACGGCGACGTGCCGGAGGCCAGCGTCTGGCCCGGCGCGATCGACTTGTCCACGACGGTGCCGGTGATCGGCGCGCGGATCACACCGACGTTGCCCGCGGCGGAATTGCCGGCGCGGATCGCGGCGATCGCCTGCGGGCTCATGTGCAAGGCCACCAGTGCCTGCAATGCGGAAGCGCGCTGCGCGTCGGCGCCCGCCGCCGCGGCTTGGGCGTCGGCGTTTTCGCGTTCGGAAATCGCCTGGTGCGCGAACAGCGCGCGGTCGTTGGCTGCCACCGCATCGGCGGCGTTCGCCGCCAGCACGGCCTGCCGGTACGCACCCGCCGCCGCCGCGTAATCGGGCGAGGCGACGTCGGCCAGCGGCTGGCCCTGTTTCACGTGCTCGCCCAGCGTCACCAGCACCTTGGTCACCGCACCCGAGAACGGCGCCAGCACGGCCGCCGCGCGGTTGTGGTCGAAATCGACCTCGCCGAAGGTGGTGAGCGTGGTGCGGTACTGCGACGGCGCGATGGTGATGACCTTCAGGTTCTGCTGCTGCTCTTTCGTCAGGGTGACATTGTGCGGCGTGGTGGCCGAAGCGGGCGGCAGCGCGCTGTCGTTCGACGAGCAGCCGGCGAGCGCAACCATCGCGACCAGCGTTCCGGTGCAACCAGCCACGCGCAATGCATGGAAACTACCGTGATGTCGGTTCATCGTGATCACTGTTCCGCGAGATTTTTGTGATGCCACCACCCGCCGCCCAGCGCCTGATACAGCGCCGCGGTGTCGGCGAAACGGTTGGCCTGGGCCGCGACCAGCGCGATGCGTGCCTGCTGGTACGCCTGCTGAGCGGCCAGAAGCTCGAAGGTGCCGATGTAGCCGTGCTGCAGTTGCAGTTGCGACAGATCCAGCGTGGTCTTGGCAGCCGTCTCGGCTTTCGCCGCCGACTGCAACGCCTTGGCGTCCTGCTGCAACGCGACCAGGGTGTCGGCCACGTTCTGGAATGCCGTCAATACCGTCTGCCGGTACTGTTCGGCGGCTTCCACGTAGGCGGCCTTGGCCGCGCGTTCCTGATGCATGAGCTGGCCGCCCTCGAAGATCGGCGCGGTCAGTGATGCCGCGAGCCCCCAGAAGCCGGTGCCCGACGTAAACACCTTCGAGATCGCGAGCGCGGTGCTGCCGGCGTTGGCGGTCAGTTCGATGTTGGGCAGGCGTTCGGCCGCGGCGATGCCGACCGCGGCACTTGCTGCGTGCAGGTTGGCGCGCGCCTGACGCACGTCGGGACGCTGCGCGACCAGTTTCGACGGCAGGCTCAATGGCAGATCGGCAGGAAGCTGCAGGTCGGCCAGCGTCAACGCGGCTGCAGGCGACCGATCGGGAAACTCGCCAACCAGCACCGCCAGCGCGTGCTGCGCGGCGGCCTGCTGTTTCACCAGCGCCGGCAAGGCCGCTTCGGTCTGTGCCAACTGCGTTTGCTGCGCGGCGACGTCGAGCTTGCTGGCATCGCCGTGACGGAACCGCAATTGCAGGATCGCCAGACTCTTCCGCGCGATCGCGACGGACTTGCGCGTGGCCTGCACCTGTTCATGCAGCGCGGCTTCCTGTACCGCAGTCACCACCACATTGGTGGTGAGCGTGGTCCACGCCGCAATCATCTGGAAACGCGCGGCCTGTTCCTGCGCTTTCAGTGATTCGCGGGTGCGCCGGTTCAGGCCGAACAGGTCAGGCGAGTACGAGATCGTGAGCTGCGGGGTGAACAGGCTGTACAGGAATTCCTGTGGCACCGCAGGAAAGTTCGGTACCGGTGCCAGGATGTTGGAAGCCTTCGCACGATTGGCATCGAAACCCGCCGACACGCTGGGGAAGAACGAACCGCGTTGCGCCAACACGTCTTCGTGCGCGGCGCGCAGGGCAGCCTGCGCGGCTTTCAGGTCGTGGTTGTTGGCGAGTGCCTGCCGGATCAACGCGTCCAGCGCCTGTGAGTGGAACAGCGTCCACCAATCACCGGGCAGGTCGGCGCCTGCATCGAAGCGTTGCGCGGCGCCACCCGCGACACCCGGCGTGGCGGCGGTCGTCGCCACCGGGTTGGTGGTGTAACTCGCCACGTTCGGGGGCGCGGGCGCCTTGAAGTTCGGGCCGGCCGCGCACCCCGCCAGCGTCAGCGTCGCGGCAATACACGCCACGCGAAACGCGCGCCAAGGCGCAGGCGACAACAAGGGGAAGCTCATCCGGGGCGGTTCTCTGGCAAGGGATCGGCGCCAAGCCGATCGGGTCTGCGTGTTGGACCCGGCGTCGGAGAACCGCGTGGTTGGGCGGCGGCGGGAGTCCGCAATGTTATATCGTTACATCACAAAAAAACCTGAACCGCAGCCAAACGAAACGCGCGTGACCCGCATCAGGCTTGCGTATCCGTGCCGGAAGTCATGCCTGCACGCGGCGTGCGCGTACCCAGCTTCCATCGAATCGACGCGCCCACGAGGGGTGCGTCGATTCATGCCTCGTCATTTTGAAGGCGCCTGCTCGATCCCGAGGTTGTACGCCTCGAACGCCCACACGTCCGTCGTCTGCTTGATCTGCTTGTCGGTCGGCATGTAGGTGTGGCTGGTGCTGCCGAAAGTCTGCAACAGGATCGGGTTGTCGCAACCCTGCGCCTGCTGGATCTTCGCCGCGAACTTGAACTCGTGGCTGGGCACCACGCGGTCGTCGTCCCACGAGGTCGTGATCAGCGTCGGCGGATAGCAGGTGCCCGGCTTGATGTTCTGCAGCGGCGAATACTTGATCAGCCATCCGAACGCTTTCTTGTTGGCCGAGCTGCCGTACTCCGGCACCCAGAACGAACCGCCCGAGAAATCCTGGTAGCGCAGCATGTCCAGCACGCCGTGGCCGATGAACGCGGCGCCGAACAGCTGCGGGCGCTCGGTGATCGACGCGCCGGTCAGCAGGCCGCCGTTGGAATAGCCCTGGATGCCGAGATGCTTCGACGAGGTGTAGCCCTGCTTGATCAGGTATTTCGCGGCCCACGCAAAATCGTCGAACACGTTCTGCTTCTTGCCCAGCATGCCGGCGTGGTGCCAGGCCTCGCCGTATTCGCCGCCGCCGCGGATGTTGGCGACCGCGTACACACCACCCAGTTGCAGCCACACCGGGATCATCGGGTTGAAACCTGGCGTGATCGAGATGTCGAATCCGCCGTAGCCGTACAGGATGGTCGGGTGGCTGCCGTCGAGCGCGATGCCTTTCTTGGCGACGATGAACATCGGCACCTTGGTGCCGTCCTTCGAGGTGTAGAACACCTGCCTGGTTTCGTACTGCGAAGGATCGAACTTCACGTCCGGCTTGAAGTAGACGGAAGACTTGCCGTCGGCCACGTCGAACTTGTAGATCGTGGTCGGGTACAGGTACGAAGTGAATGCGTAGTACGCGGTCTTCGAATCGTTGCGCGCCGAGACGTCGCCGACCGTGCCCAGCGTCGGCAGGTACAGCGTCTTGAGCAACTTGCCATCGGTGTTGAACAGTTCGAGCTTGCTCTTGGCGACCACCTGGTAATTCGCGAGGATGCGTCCGTCGGCCAGCGTCGCGCCCGCCAGCACATCGCCCGGCCCCTGCTGGGGCACCACCACGCGCCAGTGCGCGGGGTCAGGGTCGGACAGCTTGGCCGCGACGATCTTGCCGCGCGGTGCATCCAGCGTGGTCTGCAGGTACATGGTGTCGCCGACGTGGCCGATCGGCGAATACATCGCGTCGTTCTTGGTGTACAGCGGCTCGATCTTCGCCGCGACGTCCGGCTTGTCGGGATTGCCGAGGTCGGCGTAGAACAGTTCGTTGTTGCTGATCGAATCGTTGCTGAGATACACGATCAGGTAACGCCCGTCCTCGCTGACGCCGCCGCCGAGACTGGCGTGCGGCAGGTCGGCGCGCGCGTAGATCAGCTTGTCGTCCGATTGCGGCGTGCCGAGCCGGTGGTAATAGAGTTTCTGATCGACCACCGCGTGGCTGATCGCCTTTTCGCCGGACGGTGGTTCGGGATAACGCGAATAGAAAAAGCCCTGGTCGTCGTGGGTCCACGCAAGGCCGGAGAACTTCACCCAATGCACCGCGTCCGCAAGCCGCTTGCCGGTCGCGACATCCATCACGTGCAGGGTTTCCCAGTCCGAACCACCCTTGGACAACGCGTAGGCGTAGTACTTGCCGTCCGGCGAAGGCACGCCGAACTTGAGCTGCACCGAGCCATCGGGCGACAACTTGTTCGGATCGATCAATACGCGCGCTTTTTGTCCGGGCGCCTGCACGTACACCACGCTCTGGTTCTGCAGTCCGGAATTGCGACGGAAGAACAGCGTGCCGTTCTTCAACTGGTCGGGCGTGCCTTCCTTGGCGTAGTTCCACAGCTCGGTGAGGCGATGTTCGATCCAGCCGCGCACCGGGATCTTCGCAAGATAATCGTTGGTGAGCTTGTTCTCGGCTTCCACCCAGGTTTTCAGTTGAGGGCTGGTGAGGTTTTCCATCCACTGGTACGGCGCCGGCACCTTGGTGCCGAAGTACATATCGACGGTGTTGTCGTTGTGCGCCACGGGATACTGCAACTTCTGCGCGGTGGGCGCTTGTGCCGTCGCGGTGGCCATCACGGCCGTCAACACAGCAGCACTCAACAGGTTCGTGGAAAGCTTCATGTCACCCTCCTTCTCATGGAAAGCAATTCAGTCCGCAAATGAACGCAAATGAACGCAAATAAAAATCCGTTTTTGATTCCATTCGCGTTCATTCGCGTTCATTTGCGGATCCAATGCTTCTCGTCGTTCACTTCGAGGCAGCCGGCATCTTGAACTCGTGCGGTGGCGTGTTGCCGGCAAGGTATTTCACGAAGTAATCCCAGCGCCGGCGTGTCACGTAGGGCGTGTCGGCGCCGTAGCCGTGGTGCTCGTTCGGCAGGATCAGAAGATCAAAATTGCGGTTGGCGCGGATCAGCGCCTGCACCACGAGATAAGTGTTGCTGATTGGCACGTTGTCGTCGATTTGCCCGTGCACCAGCATCAGATGACCTTTCAGGTTCTTCGCGATCAGCTCGTTGGCCTGGTTGTCGTAATTGGTCGTGCCGTCCTTGTTCGTGACCAGCAAGCCTTGGTACTTCTCGCCCCAATCGTTCTCGTAGTTGCGGTTGTCGTGGTTGCCGCTCTCGGCCCAACCGACCTTGAAGAAATCCGGGTAGCGAAACATCGCCGCCGCGGTCGCGTTGCCACCGCCGGAATGCCCCCAGATGCCGACCCGGTCGATGTCGATCCACGGATGGCGTTGCGCGAGTTGCTTGATGCCGGTGACCTGGTCGGGCAGCGTGTCGTCACCCATGTCGCCGTACCAATAGTGATGGAAGCTGCGCGAACGCCATGGCGTGCCCATGCCGTCGATCGCGATCACGATGAAGCCGAGTTCGGCCATCGCCTGGTGATCGCCGCGCGCGGCCGCCCAGCTGAAGGTGAACACCGAACCCGTCTGCGGGCCGGGGTAGATGTAATCGACGATCGGATATTTCTTGTGCGGGTCGAAATTCGTCGGCTTGAACATCAACCCGTACAGCGTGGTCTTGCCATCACGCGCCTTCACGGTGAACGGAACCGGCGGCACCCAGCCCGCGGCTTTCAACCTCGAAATGTCGGCCTTCGCGATCGTCGCGATCACATGCCCGTCTGCAGCGGATCGCAACAGCGTGACCGGAGGCGTGGTCGGCGTGGAGTACGAATCCACGAAGTATTTGCCGTCCCGCGACATCGTGATGGTGTGGTCGGCATCTTCCGGCGTCAGCAGCGTGGTCTTGCCGGTATCGATGTCGACCTTGAAGAATTGCCGGTAATACGGATTCACGCCCGGCGTGCGGCCTACGCCAACGAACCACAGCGTGTGCGTCGCGCGATCGAGGTGCAGCACCTCGGTGACGTTGCCGTCGCCGGTGGTGATCGCGCGCAACTGCTTGCCGGTCTTCAAGTCGTACAGGTACAGGTTGGCCCAGTTGGTTTGCTCGGACGGCCAGATCGCCTGATT
This sequence comes from Rhodanobacteraceae bacterium, assembly GCA_004299705.1. Taxonomy (GTDB): domain Bacteria; phylum Pseudomonadota; class Gammaproteobacteria; order Xanthomonadales; family Rhodanobacteraceae; genus 66-474. The sequence continues at coordinate 110,300 of SCQS01000008.1, forward strand.
CGTCTTCGGCAAGTATTGCCAGTTCACCCGGCCGTGGCCGCTCTCGTAGTAATCCCTGGCGGTGAACTCGAACGCGGTGCGCACCGCGCCGGTTTCGGCGTTGGCGATGCGAAAGGTTTCGTGTTGGCGATTGCGCGAAGTCGAGACAAACGCGAGCGTCTTGCTGTCGGGCGCCCACTTCACGTCACTCCACGTGTACGGTTCGCTTTCGTCGCAGGCCAGCGTGTCGCACAGCGTGGACAGCCGTTGTTCCGGCGGCATCTTCAGGCGCACCATTTTCCGGGTCGCGACGTCGATCACCACCGGCTCGATCATGAACACGTGCTGGTCGCCCGGCAGTGGATATGGCCACGCGTCCAACTTGGGATGGCCGATCCGCGTGTCGACCGTGTACATCATGCCGACCTTGCGCTGGTCCTGCCGGTAGGTCGCGATCTTCTTCGAATCCGGCGACCACCGTACGATCGCTCCGTCACCGTGTACCCAACCCGCGTTCTGGGTGGCGTAACCGTAATTCTTGACGCCATCGGTGGTGAGTTGGGTTTCCTTGCCGGTCGCGAGATCGCGCACCCACAGGTTCCAGTTGCGCACGAACGCAAGCAGCTTGCCGTTCGGCGACAGCGCGCCGGGCTCGTCGCCGGTCTTCAGCAACGCGCTGCGTTTCGTGCAGACACCGACTCCTGACAGGTCGCAGCGATACCAGGTGCCGTCGAATTGGACGTCCAGATCGCCGCCCGGCACGGCGCGAAAATCGAAGCCATAGCGCGGCCATTTCGTCGCATCCACCTGTTTGTCGCGCGCCTTGCCCAACGCCGCCGCGAGCTTGGCCTGATCGAACGCCGGCGCCGTCTTGCCGGTCGCCGCGGCCATTTCCATAACGTGATCGCCAGCTGCATCGTGGTCGATGTACCAGAAGTGCGTGCCGTCCAGCCAATGCACCCGCTGCACGTCGTGGTCGACCAACGGATCGGCGCTCTGCGGCAGGAACTTCACCGCCTGCGCGTAATCCGCGTCCGTGAGTTGCCGCGCCTGCGCGGAAGCGCCAAACGCAAGCACGCAAACCAGCAAGGCGCAGGCTGCGCCGCGAATCGAAGCCATGGACGTCTCCCGGTCAGCCGCAACCGATCGATGTTATTCCTCCCGGCACCTGCCCACCCCTGCCAGAAGTCGTGGTCTCAACGCACGTACACACGCCTTTTGCGGCTGGTCGCGGGCGACAGGTCGATCAGCAACGCGATCACGATTCCGACGATCGGCACCAGCGTCCAGCGGCCGTGGAACCAATGCTGCACCGCGGTGTACCAGAGCAGCGTGGTCGGCAGAAACAGGAACCCCAGCACCGGCCAAAGCGCGATGTGGAAGATGCCGCTGAACCAGCGCGTGAACAGCCACAGGATGACCACCACCACGCGCGGCGCACCGAGTGCCAGGATTGCAAACAGGCAGGGCATGCGGGACTCCGGATCGGCGGTCGAAACGCTGACTATACTGCCTGCGGTTTTCGCACCGGAAGCATCCATGCGAGTGATCCCCCTTTTCTCGATTGCGGTGCTCGCCCTGCTCGTCGCCAGTTGCGCCACCGCGCCACCGCGCCCGACGCCACGCATCGAACGCATCGAGTTCGCCCGTGCCGGTACCGATGGCGTGCACGGCTTTCGCACGCCGTCGCTGGCGGTGGCGCGCGACGGTACGCTGATCGCGGGCTACAGCGCCTTGCTGCATTCGGAAAACGACCTGCCCAACGACATCCAGGTGTGGGTGCGCAGCAGCCACGACGACGGGTTGCACTGGAGCGCGCCGCAGCGGCTCACCCATCCCGCCGGCGGCGCCGGCAGCAGCGACACCAGCCTGCTGGTGGACCGCGACACCGGTCGCGTTTTCCTGTTCTACAACTACGGCCCGCCCGGTATCGGCTTCTGGAACTCGGCCGCGGGCACAGCTCCAACGCGCACCCTGCATCCGCGTTACCTGTGGTCCGACGACGACGGGCGCACTTGGCTGGGTCCGCGTGACTTGCTGACGACAGTCAAGCAGCCCGGCTGGCATGGGCTGTTCACCGCTTCCGGCAATGGCGTGCAACTGCAGGCCGGCCCGCACCGGGGACGCCTGCTGCAACCGCTGGTCTACCGGCTTGCGGATGGCCGCATCCACGCCGCGAACATCTACAGCGACGACCACGGCAAGACCTGGCACGTCGGCGCGTCCATCGGCGCCAACCTCGACGAAAGCAAGGCCGTGCAACTGGCCAACGGTGAGGTGATGCAGAACCTGCGCAGCGACGATGCGCACGTGCACGCGCGCGTGGTGGCGCTCTCGCACGACGGTGGCGTGCACTTCGGTTCGCCACGCGTCGATAAGCAACTGCCCGACCCGCACGTCAATGCATCCAGCATCCGGGCAGAGCCGCAAGCGTCGGCCAGCCGGGCCGCGTCGCATTGGCTGCTGTTCAGCAATCCCGCCGACCCCGCGCAGCGACGCAACCTCACCGTGCGGCTGTCCTGCGACGACGGCAAGACCTGGGCCGCGAGCCGCGTGCTGGATCCTGGCCCATCGATGTACTCTGTGATGGCGCGCCTGCCCGACGGCGACTTCGGGATCATCTGGGAAGATGGCAGCGGCGATCTTTTCTATGCGCGCTTCAACCTGGCCTGGGTCGCGCGCGGGGCGCCGTGCGGCTGACGCACGTCAGGCTACGGATTGATTCGCGAACCCGGAATCGGCGGCCCCTTCAATTCCACGACGTTGCCTTCGGGATCGAACAGATAGATCGACGGCCCCTCGCCTTCCGCGCCATAGCGCGAGCCAGACTCCCCGACCCTTGCGCCGTGCGCCTGCAGATGCGCGATGATCGCTTCCTCGTCGTAAACGTCGATGCCGAGGCAGAAGTGATCCACGTTCCGGCCTTCGGCAGCGGGTGCCGCGCCACCCGCGCGCCCCAGCTTGCCGTCCACGTCCACCAGATCGATCAAGGAAGCGCCCGCGCGCAACTGGAACAGGCCGATGGCGGGCTGGTCCAGTTCGGGCGTGCAACCGAGCACGTCGCAATAAAAGCGCCGCATGCGTTCGACATTGCGCACGCGCAACACCACGTGATCGAGTTGGCGCAGGCGAAAGGGTACCGACATGCAGGTTTCCATGGAGTGCTCGTCGTTTCGATGATAAAGCAGCCATCCAATCGCCACCTGTATAATGGCGAGCCGGTGGAAGAAGCAGCCCTGCTGCTGCCGAAGGCGCAACGCCCGTAATCGCTCAGGCCCGATACCACCACGCAACAAAACTCTGGAGAGACCGGCTTTCGATGCATCGAAAGAACCGGCGCCGAAGGGGCAAGCAGCGCCACGCTGCGAAACTCTCAGGCAAACGGACAGAGGGGCATACTCGTGCGATCGTCCATGATCGCAGCGTTGTTGCCGCTCAATGATCCACACAGCCCTGTCCAGTCCACCCACACCAGAACGGCCATCCCTGGCCTGACTTTCCACCAACAGCCGCTTCGAGCGGGGCCTCTCTGTCGCCCACTCCAACCCGGACGCCCGCCATGACCCAGCACACCCCCACCCTGCACGACCTCGAACAACACGATTCCTTCATCGCCCGCCACGTCGGCCCGGACGACCACGAAATCACGCACATGCTGAAAGCGGTCGGTTACGACTCGCTCGACGCACTGGTCGACGCGATCGTGCCCGCCACGATCCGTCAGAAAAACCCGTTGGCGCTGCCGCCGGCCATCACCGAAACCGAGGCGCTCGCCAAGATCCGCGCGATCGCCGACAAGAACGAAGTGTTCAAGAGTTTCATCGGCCAGGGCTATGCCGGCACCCACGTGCCGCTGGTGATCTTGCGCAACATCCTCGAAAACCCTGCCTGGTACACGGCGTACACGCCGTACCAGGCCGAGATTTCGCAGGGCCGCATGGAAGCATTGATCAACTTCCAGACCATGTGCGCGGATTTGACCGGCATGGAAATCGCCAACGCCTCGCTGCTGGACGAGGCGACCGCCGCGGCCGAGGCGATGACGCTGGCGAAGCGCTCGTCGAAGTCGAAATCCAACGTGTTCTTCGTGTCGAAACACGTGCATCCGCAGACCATCGAAGTGCTGAAGACCCGCGCCGAACCGCTCGGGATCGAACTGCGCACCGACGATGAGGCCAACGCCGCCGACACCGATTGCTACGGCGCGCTGCTGCAATACCCCGACACTTTCGGCAGCATCCGCGATTACAAGTCGCTGTGCGACGCGCTGCACGCGAAAGGCGCGCTGGTCGCGGTCGCGACCGACCTTCTGGCGCTCACGCTTATCACGCCGCCCGGCGAATGGGGCGCCGACATCGTGGTCGGCAACTCGCAGCGCTTCGGCGTGCCGTTCGGCTTCGGCGGCCCGCACGCGGCGTTCATGGCCTGCCGCGACGCCTACAAGCGTTCGCTGCCGGGGCGCCTGATCGGCGTGTCGCTGGACGCGCAGGGCAACAAGGCGTACCGCCTCACACTGCAGACGCGCGAACAACACATCCGCCGCGAGAAGGCGACGTCCAACATCTGCACCGCGCAGGTGCTGCTGGCGGTGATGGCCGCGATGTACGCGGTGTACCATGGCCCGGAAGGCCTCGTCCGCATCGCGCGCCGCACGCACCGGCTCGCCGCGATCCTCGCGGCCGCGTTGCGCAAGGCCGGCATCGAGGTCGGCGGCGATTTCTTCGACACGTTGCACGTCACCGGCTGCGATGCGCACACCATCCACGCAATGGCCAACGCCGCGCACATCAACCTGCGCCACATCGATGCCACGTCGCTGGCGATCGCGCTGGACGAAACCACCACGCGCGACGATGTACACCAGCTTGCCGCGCTGTTCGGCGCACGCATCGACGACATCGACGCGCTGGATCGCGAAACGCCCGATGCGCTGCCGGCTGCGCTGGTGCGCGACTCGTCATTCCTGACCCACCCGGTGTTCAACAGCTACCGCAGCGAGCACGAGATGTTGCGTTACCTGCGTCAGCTCGCGGACAAGGACCTCGCGCTCGACCGCAGCATGATCCCGCTGGGTTCGTGCACGATGAAGTTGAACGCGACGGCCGAGATGATCCCGATCACTTGGCCCGAGTTTTCCAACATCCACCCGCTGGCGCCGGCCGAGCAATGGCGCGGCTACCGCGAATTGATTGACAGCCTCGAAGCGCAGTTGATCGCGATCACCGGCTACGACGCGGTCAGCCTGCAACCCAATGCCGGCGCGCAGGGCGAATACGCGGGCCTGCTCGCGATCCGCGCCTACCACCACGCCAACGGCCAGGCCCAGCGCGACGTCTGCCTGATCCCGGAATCCGCGCACGGCACCAACCCCGCGTCCGCCCAGATGTGCGGCATGACGGTGGTCGTCACCAAGTGCGACGCCAACGGCAACGTCGACGTCGATGACATCCGCGCCAAGGCCGAGAAATACGCCGATCGCCTCGCCGCGATCATGCTGACCTATCCGTCCACGCACGGCGTGTTCGAGGAGGAGATCGCGAAGATCTGCGAGATCGTGCACCAGCACGGCGGACAGGTTTACACCGACGGCGCGAACCTCAACGCGTTGTGCGGCGTCGCGCGCCCGGGCCGCTGGGGTTCCGACGTATCGCACCTCAACCTGCACAAGACCTTCTGCATCCCGCACGGTGGCGGCGGCCCCGGCGTCGGGCCGTGCGCGGTGAAATCGCACCTTGCATCGTACCTGCCGCGCGCTTTTCCCCCTCTCCCTTCGGGAGAGGGCCGGGGTGAGGGTTCGGGTTCGCGCAATGGCGGCATGGTCAGTGCCGCCACCTTCGGCAGCGCGTCGATCCTGCCGATCTCGTGGATGTACATCACCATGATGGGCCGCGAAGGCATTTTGAAAGCGACGCAAGCCGCGCTGCTCAACGCCAACTACCTGTCGAAGCGGCTGGCCGACTACTACCCCACCCTTTACACCGGCCGCAACGGGCTGGTTGCACACGAATGCATCCTCGACCTGCGGCCGCTGGAAAAGACCAGCGGTGTCACCGCCGAGGACGTCGCCAAGCGCCTGATCGATTTCGGCTTCCACGCACCCACGTTGTCGTTCCCGGTCGCGGGCACGCTGATGGTGGAGCCGACCGAATCGGAATCGCTGCACGAACTCGACCGCTTCATCGACGCGATGATCCAGATCCGCGAGGAAATCCGTGCCGTCGAGGACGGCCGTCTGGATCGCGAGGACAATCCGTTGAAACACTCACCGCACACCGCTGCCGTGGTATCAGCCAGCGATTGGGCGCACGCCTACCCACGCGAACTCGCGGCGTATCCGCTGGCGTCGCTGAAGCACGTCAAGTACTGGCCACCGGTCGCGCGCGTCGACAACGTGTACGGCGACAAGCACGTGTTCTGCGCGTGCGTGCCGGTGGAGGCGTTCAAGGAAGACGAAGCGGCGACCACGCCCTGAATCCAGAGTACATCCCCCTCGTTCCCCCTTCGTTCCGAAGGGGGAGGCAAGGCTCACCCTCTTCGGAACGAAGGGGGTCGGCGCGAAGCGCCGGGGGGATGCAGGGGATGCAGGGCTTGCAAGATACCCCCCAACACCGCCCCACACTCGCCCTCGCACTTGAACGCGAACAAATCGTCCGCGCGGGTGCGTCCGTGATTGACCGCGACGATTTCGATGCCGCGTGCGTGCGCTGCACGCACCAGCCGGAAGCTCGACCACACCATCAGCGACGAACCGACCACCAGCACGCCGTCGGCCGATTCCACCGCGGCCAGTGCCGCCGCGGACACCTTGCGCGGCACCGATTCGCCATAGAACACCACGTCGGGTTTCAGCACGCCATCGCATATTTCGCATGCGGGCACGTTGAACGCGTCGAAGTCGACGCCTTCCAGTTCGGCATCGCCATCCGGCGCGATGCGCGCGGCAGACATCTCCCAATCCGTGTTGGCATCAAGCAGGCGCTGCTGGAACCCATCGCGATCGATGCGGTGGTTGCAGGCAAGGCAACGCACCACGTCCAGCCGCCCGTGCAGGTCGATGACCTTGCGGCTGCCGGCGCGCTGGTGCAGCCGATCGACATTCTGCGTGACCGCTCGCGCAATGCGACCGGCGTGCTCCAGTTCCGCCAGCGCAACGTGCGCTGCACTGGGCTGCGCCGCCGCGAACATGGGCCAGCCGGTGAAACTGCGCGCCCAGTAACGTTTCCGCACCGCCTCGTTTTCCACGAAGTCGCGATACTGCACCGGCGGCGAACGCTTCCAGTTGCCGTCGCCGTCGCGATAGTCGGGGATGCCGGATTCGGTGCTGACGCCGGCTCCCGTGATCACGGTGACACGCGATCGTGCCGCCAGCCAGCCCGCGATTCGCTCGACGTCCACCAAAGGTGCAGCGTTCCAATGAGTTCCTGTCTTGCCGCCCATCATCACGTCACTGTAGCGCGATCCCGCATTCGACAAGTTGCGCCACAATGCACGCATGGCCACGACGAAACCGCCCGATCTTGCCGGCAAAACCATCCTCGTCACCGGCGCCACCAACGGCATCGGCCTTGAAGCCGCCGTCGTTTTCGCGCGCGCGGGGGCAACAACGCTCATTACCGGGCGCAACCGGGCGCGCATCGATGCCGCACTGACCGGCATCCGACAACGCAGCGGATCAAACTGCGTCGAAGGCTTGCATGCGGATTTCACCTCGCAGGCCTCGGTGCGCAAGCTCGCCGCCGAAGTGCTCGCGCGTTGCCCCCGCCTCGACGTGCTGGTCAACAATGCCGGCAGCGTGAATCCGGCGCGCACGCTCACCGGCGGCGGCATCGAGACCACTTTCGCGGTGAATCACCTTGCGCCGTTCCTGCTCACCAACCTGTTGCTGGAGCGCATCGCCGCCAGCGCACCGGCACGCATCGTCAATGTCGCATCGGTCGCGCACACGCGCGGCACGCTCGATTTCGACGACATCAACTTCGATCACGACTACCGCATCATGCGCGCGTACTCGCGCTCCAAGCTCGCCAACGTGCTGTTCACGCGCGAATTGGCGAAGCGGCTGGCGGGAACCGGCGTCACCGTCAACTGCCTGCACCCCGGCACCGTCGCCACCGGCATCTGGGGCCACGGCGCCCCGGATTCGCACTGGAAGCGTGCGCTGTTTGCCATCGTGATGGCGCCAGCGAAGGCCTTCATGCTGACACCCGAACTTGGCGCACAGACCATCGTTTACGCAGCGACGAGTCCCGAGCTTGCAGACCGCACCGGCATGTACCTTGAAAAGAACCTGCCGAAACAACCGGCGCCACTGGCGCTGGACGATGAACTTGCCCGTCGGTTGTGGGACACCAGCGCGGCCATGACCGGGCTCGATTCGGATTGACGCCAACGGCTTGCGGTCGGCTCCACGGGCCGCTAGTATAACGTTCGTTATAACGCATCGACCCAACCCATGAAACTCAAAATCACCACCATCGGCAACTCTTCCGGCGTGATCCTGCCCAAGGAACTGCTGGCGCGCCTGCGCGTGGAAAAGGGCGACGAACTGTACGCGCTGGAAACGCCCGATGGCATCCGCCTCACCACCTACGACCCGAAGCTGGCCGCGCAGATGGACGTGGCGGAGGGTGTGATGCGCAAGCGGCGCACCTTGTTGCGCAAGCTGGCAGACAGTTGACGCCCATGCTCGTCTGGATGGAAAAAACCCTGGCGTTCGCCATACATGACCGCGAACTTGCCGAGTACGGTGGCACGGACGGTATACGTGACGAGAAATTGCTCGAATCAGCACTGGCGCGCCCGCAACAACTCTACGCGTATGGTGACCCGCCCCCCGATCTTGCCGATCTCGCGGCGAGCCTCGCGTATGGGCTGGCGCGCAATCACCCATTCGTCGACGGAAACAAGCGAACCGCTGCTGTCTGCTGCGAAACGTTCATCGAGCTCAACGATGCCGTCCTGAAAGCGGATGACCTCGACCTGTATCCGGTCTACATCGCAATCGCTGCGGGCTCATTGTCCGAGCACGAATTCGCCGCCTGGCTGCGCCAGCACGTCGAACTCGCGCCGGGCCATCAGGTTCACGAGAAACGTGCACGTTACGCGCGACGCTGACCGCCGCCATGTCGCCTTGGCGTACGCGGTCGCACGAAAACCCACAGCGCGATCACGTACGCGAACACCACCACGTATGCCACCGCGAAGACCCACAAAGGCAGCGGCAGGTAAATCAGCTTGTCGATCCAGCCCGCGATCAGCGGCTGCGTCGTGGCATGCCCCGCGACATCACCTTGCCAGATGGTCAGGAAACACGCGCGCCCCGCCAGCGCCTGCAGCGCCACCACCGCGAGACTCAGCAGGTGCGCCAGCCGCCACCAGAACTCGCGCACCCAGCGCCAACGCCGCCATGCGCCGACCGGAACCAGCACGCAACCGGCGACGTTGAACGCGATGATGGCGAGGTGAAAGGCAAGGATGGACAGCGCGGCCATGGCGATGCTGGTTGTGCTGTCACACCATCGTCACGAACTCTTCCGCCGAAGTCGGATGGATCGCGACAGTCTTCAGGAAATCGGCATAGGTCGCTCCCATCCGTACCGCTACCGCAAAGCCCTGCAACATCTCGTCCATGCCAGGCCCGATGCCGTGCAGGCCGACGATGCGCTCCTCGTCACCCACGCATACCAGCTTCATCAGCGTTTTCCCTTCACGGCCTGCGAGCGACCACAGCATCGGCGTGAAGCGCGCCTTGCGAACCTTGACCACGCTGCCGAACCGCTTGCGCGCTTCGGCTTCCGACAAGCCCACGCTGCCGACCGGTGGGTGCGAGAACACCACGCTGGGGATGTTCGCGTAATCGAGATGCGCGTGGGGTTTGCCGTTGAACAAGCGCTCCGCCAACTGCCTGCCCGCCGCGATCGCGACCGGGGTCAGCTGGCGCTTGCCGTTCACGTCGCCCAGCGCGTACACGCCTTCGACCGACGTATTTTCGTATTCGTCGGTGACGATTTCTCCAGCATCGTTCAGCACGACACCCGCCACGTCCAGGCCGAAGCCTTCGGTATTCGGCACTCGGCCAATCGCCGAGATCACGTGATCGTAGGGACCGTGGGGCGCGTGATCCGTGCAATCCAGCCACAGCGCGCCATTTTCACGCAGCACACCGCGTACCGCACAGCCCTCGTGGTGCACGATGCCTTCCGCTTGCATCAGCGTGCCCAGTTCATGCCCGAGGTCCGCATCGAAATGCGTCAGCAGGCCGCTGCGCGTGACCAGTTCCACCTTGGCACCCAGCGCTTGCAGCACGCCGGCCAGTTCCACCCCGATGTAACCACCGCCAATGATGCCCACGCGCGACGGCAACGCGTCAAGTTTGAAAAAACCGTCCGAGTCGATGGTCAGTTCCGCGCCAGGCAACGCCGATGCACGCGAGCGTGATCCCGTCCCGATCACGACGTGCGGCGCGGTGTATTCAACGCCCTCGGCCACCAACGTGTGCGCGTCGACGAAGCGTGCGTACGCCGCAACGTGGCGAATGCCAAGCTCGCGCAATCGGTTCGCGTACGAGGTACGTGCCCGCAACACGTACGCTTCGCGATGCGCGACGAAGGTTGGCCAATCCAGCGCGCCCGGCTGCACGTCGAAGCCGACCGCCTGTGCCATCCGCTGCGCCTCGGCCAGTTCCGCTGCCAGCCACATCGCCTTCTTCGGTACGCAGCCACGGTTCACGCAGGTGCCACCGAGCTCATGCGGCTCGAACAGCGTCACCTTGGCGCCGTGTCGCGCCGCGCGAATTGCGCAGGCCAGCCCCGCCGAGCCGCCACCGATCACCAGCAAATCCGATTGGGTATGCATGTTCTTCCAGGTTGTCCCAAACTGCCCACAAGATCGGGGCAACCCGGCACGGGATCAAGCGTCGCGACGGAGCCCACCTCGGACCTGCTGCGTGGCCGCATCCAGCAACGCAGCCCGTTTCCTTCACGCCGCGGCGGTGCGCTCCAGTGCGTGGCGATCCCAGTGCGCGAGTTCCGCGGCGCGCGCGTAGGTGCTGTCGATGAAGGCGTGGATCATCTCGTCAGGTGTGTCGGCCTGCCGCACCTTCTCGTAGGGAAGGATGAACTCGCCGAGTTCGCGGTGATAGAACGCCTGCTTCGGCAACACGCTCGCTTCCTTCAAGCCGGCCGGCTCCGGCGCGGCATACGCGTAGAACGCCGGCTCCAGCACCGGCCCGCTGCCCGGCCAGAAACCGTGGCTGATCACCTCGTGCGAATACGCGTCTCGCTGGAACGCCGGTCCATCGCGCGGCGGTGCACGGCGCCCCGAAAACCGGGTCACCGCCAGGTCGAAACTGCCCCAGAAAAAATTGACGGGGCTGCACTTGCCGATGAACTCGCACTGCGAGTCGGTGAACACCCGATCCACTTGCACCAGGATGCGGCACAGGCGATTCACGTACTCGCGGTCGTAACTGTGGTGCCGGGTGTCGCGATCCAGGCGGATCGGTTCGGGCAATTCCGTCGACGTCGGGTGGATCTTCACCGGCAGGCCCATGCCATCCAGCGTGTCCAGCAACGTGTGGTAGAAATCGGCGACGCTCTGCGGTTGCAAGGCAAGCGTGCGCGTCATTCCGTCCGACGTGCGGATCAGCAACTGGTGATCGATGAAGTCGAACTGGATGGTGAAGGTGCGCGTGCCGTGCGGCAGCGGGCGTGTGGTCAACCCGCGCGGCGTGACCCACAACGCGACGGCCCAGCAGTGGTTGAGCGGGGCGGCAAGCGCCAGCGCGATCTTGCCGACCACCTGCGACCACAGGTGCAGCGTGTCATAGGTGTCCTTCCAGGCGTCATACGGCAATGCCGGCCAGCAAGCATCATCGTCCGCTCTCATGATCGCCACCCTCCGCTGACAAGTGTCGAGCATCGTAGCGCCATGAGGGTTACGGCGAAGTGCAGAAACGAACCGGCCGGCACGCAACACGAAGGATGCAACAAGCAGGGCGGGAAAGCCATGCAACGGCGCATCCCGCCATCAATCGCTTTCACGACGGCGGGATGCGCTGCGCTCCTCCCGCCCTACGCACTTCGCCGGCTGTATCCGGGTCTAATCCAGACTACCCGCTCATTTCAAAGTGAACATGCCCTGTTACCAGCCGCGGTTTCAGGCAGCCTTGCGCCGTTTGGCCGCATGCTTCGGCTTGCCCGTCGCCTTGGCCTGCTTCTTCGCGATCCGCTTGCCGCCCCTGGCCGACTTTGCGGACCGGCGCGGATTGGCAGACGACACGCGCTTCGACTTGCCGCGCGGCGGCTCTGCAGGTTGAAAGCTCACGCGCAGGCCGAGGGCTCCGGCGACCTTCGCCACGGTGGCGAAACTCGGATTGCCTTCGCCGGAAAGGGCCTTGTACAAGCCTTCGCGGGTGAGGCCGGTCTTGCGGGCCAACTCGCTCATGTTGCGGGCGCGGGCCACGATGCCGAGTGCGTGCACGACGAAGTCGGGATCGCCACCGGCTTCCTCCATCACCGCCTCCATGTACATCGCAATGTCTTCTTCGGTCTTCAGATAGTCCGCCGTGTCATAGGGTATGAATTTCTCTACCATGTCAGTCTCTCCATTCACGAGCGATGCGTTTGGCTGCCTTGATGTCGGCCTTTTGCGAGGACTTGTCGCCGCCGCACAGCATCACGATCATCACCGATCATCACCGAGCCTCGCCGCAGGTAGTACAAGCGATAACCTGGGCCATAATCGATACGTGCTTCCGAAACGTCTTCTCCGGCCGACTTCGCGTCGCCGGCCAGGCCGCAGGCAAGATGGTCAAGACGGGCGCGAATCCGCAGCACCGCGCGTCGGTCACGCAATCCGGCGATCCACTTCGCGAATGTTTCGGACTGGATGATCCTGACCACGTGTGAACTGTAGTTCACAGAATGCGATCTGTCAACTCTGGTTCGCGGCAGCGCACGCCGACTGTTCGCCACTGCGAGCGGCTGCGCCGTTACGCCTTGGTCCGCCCAGCAGCGGCGCGATAGATCATGCTCTTGTCGCGCTTGCCGACCGCGATCACCGTCACGACCACGATCTTGTCATCGACCTGATAGACCAGCCGGTAGCCAATGGCGCGCAGTTTGATCTTGTAGCAGTCGGGCAGATTGTGGAGCCTGGCCGATGGCACGCGCGGAGATTCGAGCCGTTCGGCCAGCTTCTTCTTGAATTGATCGCGTATCGGCGGCGCCAGTTTGCGCCATTCCTTGAGTGCGGATTCGACGAACGCGAGGCTATAGGTCATCGAGCGTCACCTTGACGCGACGCTCCCTGGCCCGCGCGCGCACGAGTTCGGCGAGTTCAAGATCCTCCAGCCGTTCCATCAGGCGTTCGTAGGTGTCCGCGGGCACGAGGTATGCAGATGGACGGTTGTGCACGAGTACCGCAACCGGCTCATCATCGGCGGCCTCGATCACCGCACTCGGATTGCGCTTCAGTTCGGTGATGCTGACGCTTGCACCGGAAAGGATGGTTTCCATGTTTGGCTCCATATTTGGAGCCAAATATAGCACGCCATGTCAGGCTGGAAGTCAACCGCCGAAGCGCACGCGTTCCGGCCCGCGATCCCATGCGCGCACCACCACGGTTTGCGCGATCTTGTCGTGCCAGCCCTGTTTCTTTCGATCGAACGCTACCCAAATGAAACCGAGGCATAGCGGCAGCATGGAAACGATGTAGCAGAGATAGCGCGCCACCGCCTGCCCGACCGAAAGCGTCTTGCCGGAGTCGGCATCCACCACGTGCAACGCGAGCATCGCCTTGCCGGGCGAGGCTTGCCAGTAAAGCCAGAAAAGCACCGTCGCGACGGCGGGCGCCACCCACGAAATCAGGAATTCGGCCGGCCCGTGGATCAACCGGCCGTCACTCAAATACGTCCAGCCATAAATCCACACCAGCAACGGTGTCGTGATGATCAGCAACAAGATCGTGTCGATCAAAGTCGCGCCGAGGCGAATCCAGAAACCTGCATATTCCAGGCCTTCCGCATACCCGGACTTGCGCGCGATCGTGTCGAGATCGCCATCGAGGTCAGAGATGTCGCCGATGGCAGGATCGGCATCAATGTTGCGTGGTGGCATTCGTGTTCCCCCCTTGAATCAGTTCGGTGAGGCGGCCTCCATCTGCGCATCTGCAAAGGTCCGTACGGTGACTTGCTGCGTCTCCGGTTTGTCCATCAGCGTCATAAGTTCGCAAGCTGTTCTACTCCCTCGCCACCACCGTGTCGTACAGCCCGTAGTGGGTCAGCCCCTCATGGCTGTCGATGCCGGTGTAGCTGAGTGAAGCATCCTCGTAGCGCCGGAATGCGAACACGGCCTGGTTCATCTGCTCGGTGTTGAACACCTTCAGGCGGATCAGGAGGTCGAAGTCCTCGACCGTCAGGCCCGTCACCGCCCGAAAAAGGTCGGGCTCCAGCTTGGTGATGACGTCCTGCAGCGTGTTCTTGCGGAAGTCGGTCAAGTACATGAACGCCGGAATACGCGTCGCGAACTTGATCAGCTTTTCCTGGACCAGCTTGCGCTTGGACTTGTATTCCTTCTCCTCTTCGCTGAGTTCCTTCTTCTGCTTCTCCGTGAGGTCTTTGTCCTTGACCTTGTCCTTGAGCTTTTTGACCTCGTCGCTTTTGTTGATGATGATTTCGATGACGTTGTCGCCCAGGGCGCGCCAGCCCTCGATGCGTTCCACGGCAGCCATCGCATCGGGATTATTCAAGACGCGGCGCAGGGTGTCATTGTCCACGTTCACCAGCATCGCGGACTCCCACTTCTTGGCAAGCAGCGTGGCCGAAGTTCCAGCTAGTGCGATATCGAGGATGCCGGCGGCGTCAATCTGCGTCATGTTGGCGTTGTCAGCGTATCCAGCATCCTGTTGGCAAGCTCGGGCGGCGTGAACACCTCGTCGTTGGAAAGGTTCGCGATGCAGGTCAGCACATCCGGATTGCGCCCGCGCAGCGCAAAACCCGATTTCCCCACATTCATGCTTGGCTCCCCAGCACAAACTTCGCCCGCTCGATGCGGAGCATTTGATAGGGTGTCATGTAGCGAACGTTCAAGCCCAGGCAAGCGTTCGGGATCTTGATGCGGCCGCTCGAGGTTGCTGGTGTTTCATGGGTCACCACGATATGGCCGCCGGCCAGCGCGTGTGCCACCAAATAGAAATCCGCTACCTGCAGGAAGGTGTTAACGGCGGCGGGCGTGAACTGCTGGCCGTTCGCCCATGTACTGACTTGCCCGAACTGTGGCGCCAGGGAAGCCGGTGTGCGGCGAAACAGGTTGCGCCCCTGCCCCGCTGCCCACGCCGACAACTCGTCGGCTCCGGCTGCAATTTCGTCAGCCACCTTGTCGATGCTGAACACGATGCCGGTATTGCCCTTGTGAATCAGCCATTCCCAGAACGCTGGACAGAAATCGAGTCCGTAATGCAGGTTCTTCGCGGCAATGAATACATTCGCGTCGAGCAGGTAGCTCACGGCGCCACCCCAAGCTCGCGCGCGGCCTGATAGAAGGTGGCGGTCTTGCGCACGCCCAGCATGCGGAACGCTTCGGTGAATGGGGTGAGTCCCTCCAGCGTGCTGGACACGATGGCGCGCGCGAACCGTTTGCTCGTGCGCGCTCCCAGCGAGTTGTAGAAGTCGCCACCACCGGTTCCGCTGCGTTCCAGCGATCGGATCCGCTCCTGTTCCTCACGGTAGTGCTGCCATAGCGACGTCTGGTTGATGAATCCCGCATCGAACAGCCGGCGCAAAGCAACCAAGGTGCTGACCTTGAACTCGCGCGCCAGTCGCTGGATTTCCTGTGGGATCGGTGTTCCCGGTTGATACGTGGCGCGCAGCGCCTCCATGGGCACCAGCAATTCCGCGGCTACCTGATTGCACCAGCGTTCGACTTGCTGCTCCGGCACCCGGCCGGTTTCGGTATCGGAAACACCAGAAGCACCGAGCCAGAGATGCGCCAACTCGTGCGCCAGCGTGAACATCTGCGCGGACTTGCTGTCCGACCCGTTCAGGAAGACGAGCGGCGCAAGCGTGTCTGCCAACGCGAAACCGCGAAATTCACCAACATCCAGCTTGCGGTGGCTGTTGCTGCCCACCACGGAACTGGCCATGACCATGACACCCGCATCTTCGGCCTTGGCGATTAACCGACGTAGCGCTTCCGTCCATGTGGACAATCGTCTCCGCACCTCGGCGGACAACCCCAACTCCTCGCGCATTCGCTGCGCTACCGCTTCCGGCGCTTCCTGAAGTGTTGCGCTACCAACAAAAGTGAGCACCGGCAGGCCATGCAGCCGTGCGTGGTCGCTATACCAGTCTTGCCGCTGTTGGCAAAGGTAGAGCGTGTCGAGCAAGTTGCTGCTCGGCTCGGCAAGCGTCTCGTCACGCAGCGTGCGGAAGTCCGGAACCGGCAGCTCAAGGTCCGGGGGCTGCGGCAGGAAAAAATAGCCGATGGCGGTATGTGTACGACCCGCGAAGCCTTCGAGCTGCCGGAGCGTGGGTTGTGCATCGCCACTGAGCCACAGCGGCCACTTCGGGTAGTGCATGGCCAGAGTCTCGTCATCGAGCTGGGCACGTTGAGCAGCCCAGCGCAGGACGGGGATGGAAGCGGCAACCGTTGTCACGAAAAGCTCTCCGCGCCGTCTCGCGTAACGGCGGCCAATTCACTGACGGTCATGGCTGGCCACTCCTTGATCGGCTTGAAGATGTCATGCTTGGCGACGTTGGCAAACAGCGAGTCTTCCGCGGCGAACGCCGACATACCAGTAAGCACGTCGAAACGGAAATCGCGGCGCTGGAACTTGCCCTTGCCAAGGTAGCCCCACTCGGAGAAAACGATCCGCTGGCCGGCGTGAGTCTTCATCGATAGCGCATCCGCATGGACGATGTTCAACGCCAGCACCTGCCGCGCTGCCCAGTAACCATCGTCGTCCTCGGCCAGGTTCAGGTATTCGGCGACGACTTCGAGCAGATTAACCCGACACTCGGCCACGTTGTCGGTTAGAAGCTCGATGCCGTACGTGCACATCAGCGCCAACAAGGCGTACTGCCGCTTCTCGAAGGCGGACTGGCCGTACTTGAGCTCGACAGCGGCGAGCTTCCGTTTCAGGATCGGGACCAGAAAGTTTCCGCTGCCGCACGCCGGTTCCAGGAATCGGGCGTCGATGCGTTCGGTTTCGCCCTTCACAAGGTCCAGCATGGCGTCAACCATCCAAGGCGGAGTGAACACCTCACCATGGTCCGCGACACGTTGTTTGGATTTGACCAGATTCATGGGCAAGCGCTGAGCATGGATGACGTGCGAGGTTAAAACGATTCCGCAATTTGTGCCGATGTGGTTCAAGGATCCCGATCTGGCAACGGCTCGCCGCGCTCGATCATCCAGATCAGTTGGCGCTTCTGTTCTTCGGTCAACATCAACCTTGGTCCCCTGCATTCATTCCCGCGAGTGTAGCGCCCGCCGTCTCACACGTCGCGACCAGATCGGTCACGATGCGCTCGCCGACATCCAGCGCCCCTTCGTATCCGAAACATTGCGGGTGTGATGGCACGTCCAGCAGCCGCCACATTTCGGTCCAAGGCCGGATGCCGACCCATGTCGCGAAGCTCCACGAATATCAAGCCGCACGGATCACGAATTCGTTTGCCCTGACCACCGGGCGCACTTGCCGATCCTGTCGACGCATTTCGACCAGCCCGTAACGCTCCATGGTCTTGAGCGTACGCGACAGGTTGCTCGGCGCGCGGCCGGTCAGATCGGCGAGGCGGCTCAATGAATCCGGTTGCTCCTCGCGGATCACGCGCAGGAGGGCGCGGTTGTCGTCCGACAGCACTTCCGCCAGCGACCGCATGGACGTGAACCAGATTCTGGGTTCCCCGGTGGCGGGCCGATGCTCGCCCCGCGCAATGGCGCGCGCACGGGCACGGATGTCTTCCCGCGAGGCTATTCCGATGACGACTTTCTTCATCTCCGCACCTCCTCCAGCACCCGATCCACTTCGTCGAAAAAATCCTTCGGCAACTGATCGGCGCTGGTGAATTCATAGGCCACGCCCTTGTCACGGCTGTGGCGATGTTTGTGATCGTAGGCAAGTCGGCGACCAGCGTAACGCCTGCGTCTGGGCGGCTTCACCGCGTGTGCATTGTCGTACCCGGGCAACCGGGTTCCGTAGCGGTCATGCAGCGTCAATGCGTAGCGGATGCCATGCGGGACGTGCTCGTCGGGCTCCACTTGCCTTGCTTCGACCTTGATCCAGTAACCGTCGCCCTGGTCGTAAATCTCGCCATCCAGCAGCAACAGCGTTTCAATGCCAGGATCTTGTTCGGCATTATCTTATCATCTGTTGATAGGTATTTCGATGCTTCATCGGCCACCGGCAGCTTCAGGCTTTTCCATGGAGGTCATCCTCGCCTCCGATCAGCCAGATTTTGGGTTGCTCCAGCACGCGCTTGATGAAAGCGTTGTCGGTCTTGATGCGCTTGGCCAATTCCGCCGGTGAGTAGATCGTCGGGATGACCTTGCGGCCGAGTTGTTCCTCTGTTTCAGCCAACGCGGTGAGCGCTTCTGCATACCCGAGCTTGCCGGAGACGATCATTACGTCGATGTCGCTTTGGGCGGTGTCGCTGCGCTTGGCGACGGAGCCGAACACGAATGCGGCGATGATTTTGCTTGCCAGTGATTGCAGGGCTGTACGCAGTGGTTCCGCCAGACCCACGGTCTTCTGCACGATGCCGACCAGTTCGTCATGGATCGGCGCAGCGGGATTGGCCTGGTAGCGCTTCTGGTTGCCGACAGGCTGCATGGTGAGCAGGCCGCTTGCGATCAACTTGGCCAGTTCGCGTTGCACGGCGCCGGAACCCGCGCCGGTGGAGTCGATCAATTCGCTGACGGTGAAGCTGCGTTGAGGCTGCCCGTACAGCGCACCCAGCACGCGCTGCTGGGTGGTGGTGAACAATGCGTCGGCGAGGCCGCCGGTTGATTGCGCGGGGAGGGAATAAACGGCGGGCGCCTCGCGGATGCCGCGCGGTCTTGGCTTTCGTGGGTGCTTGGCCATGGTACCCATATTGGGTACCTTAATGCCCATTATGGGTATTTGCAACCGGGTACAGTCCAGCCAACAACGAGAAAAGACAGCAACAGCAAAGGCACTGGATCCCGGCTTTCGCCGGGATGACGAAAAACATTAGGTTCGGCCTGCGCAAATGGCGAGACGGCGCTACGCGCCGGATGACGGGTCTCGGCAACAACCGAGGCGTCAAACCCCGGCCTGTATCCGCTGGGGACGGTGCTAGGCTCGTGGCCTGATGAATGATCCCGATCCCAAGCCGCTTCCGCCCGAAAAACCATTGCCCGGCGATTGCTGCGAGAGCGGTTGCGATGCCTGCGTGTTCACCGTGTATGCCGAACAGATGGAAGAGTACGCGCAGCGGCTCGCGGCGTGGCGCGAGCGTCACTCGGAGGCGCAGGCGGGCGACTGAAACCGGGTCGCGTAGGGCGGGAGCAGCCGCGCAGCGGCGCATCCCGCCTTGAGTGTTGGCATGCGGAACGGCGGGATGCGTGGCGATCAGGGGCGGCGGGATTCACCCGGGCGAGCCGGGTTACTCCCGCCCTACGGATTCACGCAAACGGATCGCGCAGGACGATGTTGGCGTCGCGATCCGGGCCGGTGCTGACGATCGCGAGCGGGCAACCGGCCAGTTCTTCCAGCGCGCGCAGGTAGGCACGCGCGGCGGGCGGCAGCTTGTTCCAATCGGTGACGCCGTGGGTGGATTCGCTCCAGCCCGGGAATTCCAGGTACACCGGCGTGCATTCCTTCCAGCCTTCGGCGTCCAGCGGCGCGTACTCAGTGCGCTTGCCGCGATATTCGTAGGCGATGCACACCTTCAACTTTTCCATGCCGTCGAGCACATCGAGCTTGGTGATGCACAGGCCCGAAATGCCGTTGATCAGCACCGCGCGTTTCAGCGCCACGATGTCCATCCAGCCGCAGCGGCGCGGGCGACCAGTGGATGCGCCGAATTCGTCGCCGGTCTTGCGGATGTGTTCGCCGATCGCATCGTCGAGTTCGGTCGGGAACGGGCCACCGCCGACGCGCGTCGCGTAGGCCTTGGCGATACCGAGCACGTAGTCGATGTAATCCGCGCCGACACCGGCGCCGGCCAATGCACCGCCGGTGGTGGTGTTGCTGGAAGTAACGTAGGGATAGGTGCCGTGGTCGATGTCCAGCAGCGCGCCCTGAGCTCCCTCGAACAGCACGCGCTCGCCATCGCGGCGCAGGTCGTGCAGGATGCCGGCGACGTCGGATTTCATCGGTTCGATGTATTCGCCGAATGCGATGGCCTCGTCCAGGGTTTTCTGGAAATCGACCGCGTCTGCGTGCAGGTATTTCGTCAACACGAAGTTGTGGTAATCCATCACTTCGCGCAGCTTTTCCGCCAATTCTGTCGGGTAGCTGAGATCCGCGACACGCACGCCTCGGCGCGCGACCTTGTCTTCGTAGGCCGGGCCGATGCCGCGCCCGGTGGTGCCGATCGCGCCAGCGCCCGCGGCCTTTTCGCGCGCCTGGTCCAGCGCGATGTGGTACGGCATGATCAGCGGCGTTGCCGGTGAAATCTTGACGCGCGAACGCACCTCGACGCCGTTGCCTTCGAGTTCCGCGATTTCCTTTTGCAGCGCGGCCGGCGACAACACCACACCGTTGCCGATCAGGCACAGCGCACCTTCGCGCAAGATTCCCGACGGAATCAGGTGCAGGACGGTCTTCTTGCCCTTGATCACCAGCGTGTGGCCGGCGTTGTGGCCGCCCTGGAAGCGCACCACGGCGCCGATGTCCTGCGTCAGCAGGTCGACGATCTTGCCCTTGCCTTCGTCGCCCCACTGGGCGCCGAGGATGACTACGCTTTGTCCCATGATCTTCTCGCTTCGATGTTTCGTTTCGTAGTGCGAAAGTAATCGGCAATTAGCTCAATGCTTCTTCGGCGCCGTACTGTCGCTCGTGGCTCCGGCATCGACGGCTTGCATGAATGCAGAACCCTTGTCGAGCACCACCACCGCGCCACCTCCGCTGAAACTCCGACGCCAGGCTTCAAGGTTGCTCCAGTAGCGGAAGAATTGCGGATCCTTCGCCGAGGCCGCGGCGTAGATCTTCGCGGCTTCGGCATCGCCCTGGCCGCGCACGGCGGCCGCGGCTTGGTTGGCGTCGGCGAGCACCTGCTGGTTCTGTGCATCGCCCTCGGCGCGCACGGCGGCCGCCGCCGCGTCGCCTTCGGCACGCACGCTGCCGGCCGCGGCCTGGGCCTCGGCGGTCATGCGCTTGTAAACGGAGGCGAGGGAATTCTCGGGCGGCAATACGCGGCCGATGCCGATATCCAGTATCTCGATGCCGAGTTTCCGGCGAATCGCGCCACTGACATCGCCACGGACTTTTGCGCCAATGTCGTGATTGCTCGCCACCAGCACGGCCGACAAATCCCGGCCCGCGACTTCCTTGCGCAACGCGTCGCGGATCAACGGCTCCATCTGCTGGATGGCCTGGAGTTCGTCCGCCGAGGTCGCCTTGAAATACGTGGCCGGGTCGGTTACCTGCCAGCGCACGTGGAACCCCACCCGCATCACTTCACCGTCGCGGGTCTTGCAATCCCCCGGCTCGGCCTGCGAGGACAGTTCACGGGTGTCGTAGACGGTCACGTTCTGCACGAACGGCACCTTGAAGTGAAGGCCCGGGCCGACTCCGGCCGCTTCCACGCGCCCGAGCCGCGACAGCACCGCCGCGTGTCCCGCGCCGACCACATAGATGCTGTTGCCTAGCAACAGCGCCAGCACGATGACCACGATGGGGATTGCGTATTTCATCAGTCCACACCCTGCACGTCGGGCCCGGAGGTCACAGGAACACTGGTCGACGTAGCTGACGCGGGTGTCGCGGATGCTGCCGGTGCGCTGCTGCCCGCGCTGGCAGGCGTCGTGGCCACCCCCGCTGCATGCGCTGTCGGGAATTGCACGATTACATTGCCGGTGCCGGTATTGACGACCACGTGGTTCTTGGTCAGCACGTCCTGCATCGCGCTCAACCACAGGCGATGCCGCGTCACCTGCGGCGCGGTCTGGTACTGGACAAGCACCTGCGCGAAACGCGCGACCGCGGCATTGGCTTCGTCCACGACCCGGTGCTTGTAAGCTTGGGCCGCGGTCTTGATCGCGGCCACTTGATCCCTGGTTTCCACCTTGCTGCGCGCCACGTCCGCCGCGGCCGTCAGCTTGGCGTTCTTGGCGCCGTCATGCGCCTTGGCGATGGCATCGAACGCCTGCTTGACGTCCGAAGGCACGCCAATGTCCTGGACGCCCGCGCCGGTCACCGCCACACCGATGCTGTCGTGCGTGCCCAGCGAGGCATCCAGTTGCTGGCGGATCGCCGCGGCCAGCTTGTCGGTATCGACATACCCCGAAGCGCAAGGAAGGCCCAGGTCGTCGATCAGGCACTGCAGCTTGTGTGCGCCCACCGCGGCACGCGCGGCAGCGGTCGCTGCGTTGCGCACCACTTCCTCGGCATCGCGTGAGGCGAACAGGAATTCGCGCGCGTTGGTGATCTTGTACTGCACCGTGTAATCGACCAGCACGAGCTGACCATCGCTGGTCAGCAAACGCGCTTCATCGTTGACCGAGCGGATACGGCCCATGTCGACGATCTGCACCCGCTCGATCGGCGACGGAAAGCGCAAGTGCAGGCCCGGCTGCAACACGCGTTCGAAACGGCCAAGCCGCAGCACCACACCCACCTGCTGGCCACCGACCGAGGCCCAGCCGCCGATCAGGAACCACAGCACGATGATCACCACGATCAGCGCCAGCACGCCGAGTGGGCCGCGTCCGAAGGGCCCCAGGCCGCGCCGGAACTTCTTCAGCCACGCGTCCAGGTCGGGTCCGCCACCATGGCCACCCTGACCCGAACCCCAAGGCTCCCGGCCCCGGGGCTCGCGCGGTTTCTCGCCGGGTTCCTTCCAGGGCATCGCTCACAACCTCGGGTTCATGGATCGGCGCGCCGGAAGCGACGCAAACGCTGCATTCTACCAGAGCATCCAAGCGCCTCTCCCGGGGATTGGTTCGAAGCAGCGGTTGTGAAAAGTCAGGGCACGGAGCTCTTGGCCATGGACGGCGCTCTGCCCGTTCTGATGTTTGCGAATCAGCGGTGTTGAATTCACCCAGGCGCATTACGATGCAGCGATCAGGGACGATCGCACAACTACGCCGCGTCGAGCCACGCGCGGAATAGCCGCGCCTCGTCGCCACGCACGTCGCCGGCCAGGGGCAGCAGCAACCCGCGCGGGGCATCGATGTCCAGCCGCCAGCCATCCTCGTCGTAGCGTTCCGCCTTGACCGCACCGAGTTCGATCAGGCGCGCGCGCAGGCGGCCCGCACGCGGTGGCAGGCGCAGCTCCGCGTGTACGCGTGCACCGGCCAGGCGCTCGCCGATCGCCTGTCGCAGCAAGTCGAGTCCGTCGCCGCTGGTGGCGGACAACCAAACCCCGGCCGGCAAACCCTCGGCATCACGGTCGATGCGCGCCGGTGTATCCATCAAATCAATCTTGTTGAACACCATCAACTGCGGCACCTCGCCGGCGCCGATCTCGTCGAGCACGCCGTTCACCACCCCGATCAGCACATCGCGTTCGGTATCGGCCGCATCGGTGACGTGCAACAGCAGGTCGGCGTCGCGTGCCTCTGAAAGCGTGGCGCGAAACGCTGCCACCAGGTCATGCGGCAGCTCGCGGATGAAACCGACCGTATCCGCCAGCACCGCGGGGCCCGATTCCAGGCCTTCCAGCCGCCGCACCGTGGGATCGAGCGTCGCGAACAACTGGTCGGCTGCGTACACCGAACCGCGCGTGACCGCGTTGAACAGCGTGGACTTGCCGGCGTTGGTGTAGCCGACCAGCGCGACGCGCGGCAGGGTATTGCGCAGACGCGCGCGGCGTTGCTGGTCGCGCTGCACGCCGACCTTGTCGATGCGCTTTTGCAACTGCTCGACGCGTTTTTGCAGCAAGCGACGGTCGGTTTCGAGCTGGGTTTCGCCGGGGCCGCGCAGGCCGATCGAACCGCCGCGCTGGCGCTCCAAGTGGGTCCAGCCGCGCACCAATCTTGTCGCCATGTGCTTCAACTGCGCCAACTCGACCTCGAGCTTGCCTTCGTGCGATTGCGCGCGCTGGGCGAAAATGTCGAGGATCAGCGCGGCGCGATCGATCACCCGCGCGGAGAAGTGCTTTTCAAGGTTGCGTTCCTGCACCGGCGTCAGCGCGTGGTCGACCAGCACCAGGTCGGCGCCGAGTTCCTTTACTTTCGCCTGGATCTCGTCGGCCTTGCCGGAACCGATGTAGAACTTCGGATTGGGCGCATCCACGCGCGCGGTGACGCTGGCCAGTATTTCCGCACCCGCGGACCTGGCCAGTTCGGTGAACTCCTGGGCACGCCGCGCGCCGTCGAGCTTGCCGGCATACGGCAATACCAGCAGCGCGCGTTCGCCTCGTTTCTCGCGTTCGAACACTAGGGCCTATTGACACTCTGCCAAGCGGAGCGCGTTGCTTCCGCAGCGGTTGCCAGACGAGCCGCGCGCCGCAGCGCCAGAGTGGTTCTCTGGTCAAGGCGCGCGCCGATGGATGGCGGCCGCTGCGGAGCAACCCTTCGGGCCGTGGCCCTTTGCCCGCATGGCTGCGTCATCGCTCGTCTATGTATCGACATACACCTTCCTCACTCTTCCTTGCCCTGCAGGCAAAGGGCCAAGCCTGCCCCGGACTCCGATCCGGGGGCGCGCCCACTTGGCAGAGTGTCAACAGGCCCTACTCCTGCGCCGGTGGCTCGGCGTCATCCTGCTTGGCGTCGTCCGCGCCGACCTTGACCGCGCGACTCGGCACCACGGTCGAAATGGCGTGCTTGTACACCATCTGGCTGACCTGGTTGCGCAACAACACCACGAACTGGTCGAACGACTCGATCACGCCCTGCAATTTGATGCCGTTGACGAGGTAGATCGCCACCGGAATGCGCTCGCGGCGCAGGGCATTCAAAAACGGATCTTGCAACGATTGGCTTTTGGACATTTTTATGGCCTTCCGATCCGGGCTTTCGCGGGAGTTTCTCCACGCCCTCGAATGGTAGCGCAGAACGGCACCATTGGGGCTGTTTCACGCGGTTTTTGGTGGCAAAAACAAGGTCAACGCCGTGACCGCCGATGCAAGGCAATCCGGACGCTCCGGATCCAGCACCCGCGCATCCAGTTCACCGCGCAACCAGGTGGCCTGGCGCTTGGCGAGTTGCCGCGTCGCGTCGATCGCGCGCTGGCGAAAACCCATCTCGCTGCATTCGCCGGCAAGGTATTCCCACGCCTGTCGATAACCCACCGCACGCACGGCCGGCAAATCGGGCTGCAAATCTCCACGCGCACGCAGGCGTTCGACCTCGTCCAGAAACCCGTCTGCCAGCATCGCATCGAAGCGCTCGGCGATGCGCGCATGCAACATGCCGCGGTCGGACGGAACCAGGGCCAGCTTCAGCACGCGGTACGGCAGTCGCGACGCGGTTCGCGTGGCCGCGTGCAAATCGGTCAACGTGCTGCCTGACAATTCGATCGCTTCCAGTGCCCGCTGGATGCGCTGGACATCATTGGGCCGGATGCGGGCGGCGGCTTGCGGATCGAGCTTCGCGAGCCGCGCGTGCAATGCGGGCCAGCCGCTGCGTCCGGCCTCGCTGCGCAAGCGCTCGCGGATTGCGGGATCGGCGGAAGGCATCGCGGAAAGGCCGCGCTCGAGCGCGCGGAAATACAGGCCGGTGCCGCCGACCAGCAGCGGCACGCGACCACGCGCGGTGATCGCCTGCATCGCGGCCAGCGCATTCTGGCGGAACTGCGCCGCCGAATAGGGTTCGGCCGGATCGCGGATGTCGATCAGCGCATGCGGGTGCCGGCGCAATGTTTGTGCATCCGGCTTGGCCGCCCCGATGTCCAGGCCACGATAGACCAATGCCGAATCGACGCTGACCAGTTCCAGCCGGAACCGTTCGGCCAGCGCGCAGGCCAGCGCGGTCTTGCCGGTCGCGGTCGGCCCCATCAGGAAAATCGCGGGCGGACGGCGGCCGATGGCGTCGGGGGGATTCCACATGCCCGGATTGTACGGGTCGGCGCGGGACGCAGGCTTATGCCGCCGCCTTATAATGTCCGGCATTTCAACCACACAAGGCACCGATCGCCATGCCGAACATGATGAGGGCGCTGGTCAAGCGCGACGCCGCCAAGGGCATCTGGATGGACGAGGTTCCGGTGCCGGAATACGGGCCCAACGACGTATTGATCGAGGTCGAGAAAACCGCGATCTGCGGCACCGACCTGCACATCTACAACTGGGACCGGTGGGCGCAACGCGTGATCAAGCTGGGCCTGGTGATCGGCCACGAGTTCGTCGGCAAGATCGTGGCACTGGGCAGCGAGGTGCGTGGTTACCGGGTCGGCCAGCGCGTGTCGGCCGAAGGCCACATCACCTGCGGCATGTGCCGCAACTGCCGCGCCGGCCGTCCGCACCTGTGTCCGCACACGGTCGGCATCGGCGTCAACCGCAACGGCGCCTTCGCGCAGTACATCGCGATGCCGCAGTCGAACCTGTGGCCGGTGCCGGACCAGATTCCGTCCTCGCTGGCCGCGTTCTTCGACCCCTACGGCAACGCCGCGCATTGCGCGCTGGAATACGACCTGATCGGCGAGGACGTGCTGATCACCGGCGCCGGCCCGATCGGCGTGATCGCGACCGGCATAGCGCGCCACGTGGGCGCGCGCAATATCGTGGTCACCGATGTCAACGACTATCGTTTGAAGCTCGCGGCCGAAATGGGCGCGACGCGGGTGATCAACGTGTCGAAGCAGCCGCTGCGTGAAGTGCTGGGCGACCTGCACATGGAAGGCTTCGACGTGGGCCTGGAAATGTCGGGCAACATCCACGCCTTCAACGACATGCTCGACTGCATGTACCACGGAGGCAAGATCGCGCTACTGGGCATCCTGCCGAACGGCGCCGGCATCGACTGGGACAAGGTGATCTTCAAGGGTCTCACCCTGCACGGCATCTACGGCCGTCGCATGTACGAGACCTGGTACAAGATGACCCAGATGCTGTTGACCGGCTTCCCGCTGCAGAAGGCGCTGACCCACCAGCTCGCGATCAACGACTTCCAGCAAGGCTTCGACCTGATGGCATCGGGCGAATGCGGCAAGGTGGTGTGCAGTTGGTGATGGCGGGATCACGCCGACGGACGATCAACAGCCAGCATCGAACGAGGCGCCCCCGCAACGGAGACGCTGGCGCTGGCTGCGTCGCGAAGCGATCGACCTCGGCGATTTGCTCGTGCAGATCATCGCCGTGGTGGTCGGCATCTTGCTGGCCCTGTTCATCAACGACTGGGTGACGCAACGACAGCAGCAAGCGAACGTCGACGAAGCCATGCGCGCGATGCGCGCGGAATTGTCGGCCAACCGCGTAGAGGTGCGCTCGCATGTGAGGTACCTGTTGCGGATGGCTAAAGCAATGCAGGACTCGCCCTCAAACAGGAACAAGCCTGCGCGGCCCTGTTTCGAATGGGATCGCTGGACCGGGACCGGAGGAGTAAATATCACGGATGCGGCATACCAGACGGCGATCGCCACGCAAGCGCTGGCCAACATGCCGTTCAGGCAGGCGCAGATGGTTGCGCAGGTCTACAGTTGGCAGCACTACTCTCAAAGCGAGGTGCAGCTCGACATGGGCTTGCTCACACAGCATCCCCAGCCCCTCGAGTTTTGCGTCGATCTGCTCGATGACATCGGCAGCATCGATCTCCAACTTGATGCCGCTTATGCGCACCTGATCGGGCCGGACAAGGCGCCATTACCCAAACCGCCGCCGCCATCAGGTACACAATCCCCAGCTTCGCCATCAGGAAAATCACCATGACCTACGCCGCCCAAGACCGTTATGCATCCGAGCTCGACTCCATCCGCGACTCGGGGCTGTACAAGGACGAACGCATCATCACTTCGCCGCAGTCGGCCGAGATCACGCTGGCCGACGGACGCCGCGTGCTGAACTTCTGCGCCAACAATTACCTTGGCCTCGCCGATCATCCACGCCTGATCGCAGCCGCGAAGAAGGCCCTCGATACCCACGGTTTCGGCATGGCTTCGGTGCGTTTCATCTGCGGCACGCAGGACTTGCACAAGCAACTGGAACACGACATCGCGAAATTCTTCGGCACCGACGATGCGATCCTGTACGCCGCGTGTTTCGACGCCAACGGCGGCCTGTTCGAACCGCTGCTGGGCGAGGACGATGCGATCATTTCCGACGCGCTGAACCATGCTTCGATCATCGACGGCATCCGCCTTTGCAAGGCCAAACGCTACCGCTACGCCAACGGCGACGTGGCCGATCTGGAAAAACAATTGCAGGCCGCCGACGCGGCGGGCGCGCGCACCAAGCTGATTTCATCGGACGGCGTGTTCTCGATGGACGGCGTGGTCGCGCCGCTGGACAAGATCACCCAGCTTGCGAAGAAGTACAACGCGCTGGTGCACATCGACGAATGCCACGCGACCGGCTTCATCGGCAAGACCGGGCGCGGCTCGGCCGAGGTCAACGGCGTCTTGGACAAGATCGACATCTTCACCGGCACGCTGGGCAAGGCGCTGGGTGGCGCGGTCGGCGGCTTCACCACCGGACGCCGCGAGATCATCGACATGCTGCGGCAGCGTTCGCGGCCGTACCTGTTTTCGAATTCATTGCCCCCCGCGCTGGTCGCGGCATCGATCGAAGTGTTGAAGATGCTGGATGAAGCCGGCGACCTGCGCGAAAAGCTTGCCGCCAATACCAGGTATTTCCGCGACGCGATGACGAAGGCCGGCTTCGAGATCAAGCCCGGCAACCATCCCATCGTCCCGGTGATGACCCATGATGCCAAACTCGCGCAAGCGTTGGCGGCGGGCCTGCTGGATGAAGGCATCTACGCGATCGGTTTCTTCTATCCGGTGGTGGCGGAAGGCAAAGCGCGCATCCGCACCCAGATGTGCGCGGCGCACACCCGCGAACATCTGGACCGCGCGATCGCGGCGTTCACCAAGGTTGGGCGCAAGGTGGGGCTGCTGGCGGGCTGATCCGGTTCGTGCGGCCATGACGTTTGCAAACAAGTAGGGCGGGTGACAACCCGCCTTCGGCACACCAATTGGCGGGATTGCTCGCATCATCCCTGATGCTCACCTTTCGCTTACCTCAGGGCCGGCCTGCGGCCGTCCAGTCGTTCCAGACGACAGTCGCTGCGCTTCTCCCGCCCTACTCCGCAGCCAGCGCCGCGGCGATGGCCTTGCGGGCCAGGGGTTCCATGATGGCAAAGCCCTTGGCCGTCGGATGCACGCCGTCCGACGACAACCCGGGCCGCATTGCACCGGCCCGCGTGGCCATGGCGTCGTAATAGTCGACGTAGATGCAATCGTGCGCTTGGGCGTAACGACGAATCCAGGCGTTGAGCGCGCGGATCGATGCCACGGGATTCACCCGCGGTCGCCAGTCGAAGTGGTTCGACGGCGGCACCGAAGCCAGGATCACCCGGATGCCGTGCGCCTGCGCAAGCTCGGCCATGCTCGCCAGGTTGCCTTCGATATCCGCCAGCGTGGTCGCACCGGTGTTGCCGGCGATGTCGTTGGTGCCGGCCATGATGTGCACCACGGCAGGGTGCAGGTCGATCACGTCCTGGCGGAACCGCACCAGCATTTGCGAGGTGGTCTGTCCACTGATGCCGCGGTCTATCCTGCCGTCCGAGAAGAAATCCGGATCCTTCTGCTTCCAGATCTGCGTGATCGAATCCCCCATGAATACCACGCGAGGCGTTCCGGGCTTGGCAGCCCCAAGGGCGGCATTGGCTGTCCGGTAAGCACACAACTGGCCATAGTCATGCGCGAGGATCCACGCGCGCCACGCTTCGAAACCACCCGCCTGTCCGACCGTGGGTTCGAACTTGCAGGGGTCCTGGACGACGCCGACTGCCTGGGTGTGCAAGGAGTCGGCTGCGGACGCCGCGCGACCCGGCGAACTCACGCCAATCAGCAAGGCGGGCAACACCACGAAATACAGCAACGCGAAACTTCTGGCACTGCCTGTCCAAAACATGGCGGGTTTCCTCGTTCGGATGTTCAGGCATTCACACATGATGGTGGTATCGCATCCGGTGCACTCTCGATCCCGTCAGTCATGCGGCAGGCTGACGGCATACAGGTACCACGCCGCGTGCGGCAACCATTGTTCGGCCCAGCGCCAGTCGTCATCCTTGCCGGTTTCGGCATAACCGAGATCGAAAGCGATGCCATCATCATGGCCGCTCAACCCGGCGGTGATGCCGTTGACGATCGCGCCGGGTGCGCTGGTGTACTGCCACGAACCCAGGAACATGTACTGGGCATTGAGGTGCCCGCTGCCGATCAGCATGCAGGTGTCGTAGGGATTGCGCCCCAGGATCCAGTGCAGTTGGTTCCACGCATATTGCTGCAGCTTCGCCTGGAACACCGGATCGTCCGCGAACAATGGCGCCGCGACGCGCGCGGCCGCCGCCATCGACGCAAGCCGCGCATCCTCGCCCTGCCACCACGGGGCCACGCCGGCCACGTCGTGCGGCAGGAAGAATGTGATGTGCACGGTGCCGATCCCGGGTTTTACCAGCTGCCGCGCGTAGCCGAACGGATTGTCGACATCACCGGTGATCCGCAACTCGAAATCCAGCGAACGGCGGATCGTGCCGAGCACCTTTCGCCTTCGTGCGGGCGTCGTGATGCCTGAATAGTCGGCCAGCGCGACCACGGGCAGGCCTTCATCGGTTTCGTTGAAGAACGGCGCGTCGCCGTCGCCCGCGCGCCAGTGGCCGGGATGGCTGCCGGCCGCAACCTGTCGCGCCATCAAACGATCGGCCCATGCATCCGCAGCCTTGCGGTAGGTTTCATCGTGCGTCGCGCGATACAACTCGGTCGCCGCCCGCAGCGCGCAGTAATCATCGACGATGTTCGGCTTGCCGCCGCCCAGCAGATCGCCGTTGTGCTTCTGCAGGAAACCGAACGCGGCTTCGGCGGTTTGCAGGTAACGCGCATTCGTGAAATCACCATGTTCGGGCAAGCTACTCGCAGCCGCCAAGGCCGCGATCGCCATGCCTCCGCCGGTTCTGAAACTGACTTGATAGACCTCCGGCATGCGCCGCGCACCCGCCATCTGCCCACCATTCTGGTCGGTGTTGGCCGCGTTGATGAAGCGAACGGCGGCGGATTTCATCCGATCCGGCGACGCGACACCTCCGGCGAAAGGCGCCGCGATGCTCTGGTAGAACGAACCACCGGGTACGTGGTCGCGCACCAGAAAGTCAGCCCCGTAGGTTGCCCCGTCCAGCAGGCGCTGTTCGTACTGACTGAAGTTCACGTCGTGGGTCGCTGCCAGGTTGCGCCAGGTGGCGATGAGGCTCCAGGCCACCAGCGGAACTTCCTGGTACACGAAAGCGGAACTGTCGTTGCCCTCGCTGAGGTGCACGCCATAGTCGCCGGTGGCGGCATACCAGCCGCCGCGCAGATCGACGTAAGCGGAGCCCCCGTGGATCGGGTTCTTCAGGTGCGCGTCGGCGCGATCGAACGCACCGCTGACGCGCTGGCCCTTGAAATAGTAGACGACGTTCGAAAGCGTATAGCGCTCGAGAACATGCCTGGCAATGCGGAACGGAAACGACGACGCATCCACGTTGCCGCTGACGTCAACCCGATACCGGCCAGGCGTCTTCACGGCGGAAAAGTCGATGGTCCAGTAATGCCAGTCCCGCCAGTGGTCCACCGTGCCCGCGGGATGCGGCACGCCCTGCAGCACCACTTTTCCGGTGTGGACATCGACCACACGGAACGACGTGAAACGATCGCCGTTGAAGCCCTGCACGATCGCGTGCTTGGGCGCCGAGGGGTCGTAGCCGACCTGATCCACCAACACGCGGGCGCGCATCGGCGCCCTGATCTGCATGGCGCCGGGCGGTTCCGCAACCGCCGCGCACGCGGCTCCCGCCCACAGCAGGCAAGCCGCAACGGCGGTCATCATGAAATATCGAATCGATCGCACTGCGAGCTCCGCTCTCAATCCACGTCCGCACGGCCCACTCAGCACCACATCCGTACCCCTCGACCACCATGCAAGTATCGCCTCTTCACGAGCGCGCCATTCTGTCTCGGCCTTCAATACTCTCCAAATCGCGACACGTCTTCCACTCGTCACACGCGGCCGGCCAAAAAAGCGGGCCGGCATTCCGCACCGGCCCGAAACGCTGGGAGACTCACTTCCCGCAAACACTGCATGTGGCTACACGCCGCCCTGGTTCCGATCGGTGCCGTCCTGCTCGACCTTGAACTCAACACGCCGGTTGCGCTGGCGGCCCGCCGCGGTCTTGTTGGTGTCGACCGGATCCGCATCGCCGAGGCCCTTGACCGCGGTGATGCGGCTGGGATCGACGCCGTGCGAGGTCAGGTACTCATCGACGATCCGGGCGCGCCGCTGCGACAGCGCCAGGTTGTATCTGGGATTGCCCAACGAATCGGTATAGCCGTCGATCTGGACCTTGACCTGCGGATAGCGATTCAGCGTGTCGGCGGCCTGGTTGAGGACCGCCAACGACTCCGATGCCGGCGGCTGCAAGGTCGAGCCGATGCTGGTTTCGCCCTGCTTCGGACGATCGAACTTGAAGTTCACGCCGCGCAGGTCGATCACCACGTTCTGGGGCGGCGGTGGCGTGGCTTCCGGCGCCGGTGGCGGCGGGGGCGGAGCAACCGGTTCCACTTCCGGCGCCGCCGGAGGTTCCCACTTGAAATGCAGCGTGGCCATGTAACGACGGCCGTTGGTGTACTTGTCGACCGGCTGAAGCTTCGTTATCTCGTAAAGATCGTAGGCCTCGTTGAGCAGATTCAGCGCGGAAAGTTGCACTGACCAATGCTTGTTGAACGCCCATCCCGTCGTGAAGTCGAGCTCGGTGTAATTGCTCACGGTTGCGGGCTCGGCACTCGCGCTGTATCCGCCGGCCAGGTACTTGCTTCTGAAGTTGTACGTAAGCCTGGCGTTGAACGGGCCCTTCTCGAAATACGGGCTCAGGCTGATCGAATTTTTCGAGTTGTAGGGCAACGCAAACCCCACGTGGGTGGTGCCCAGCGCGTAGGTATAGTTGGCAAGCAAGCCAAACCCGGTGTGTCCGAACGGCTGCTGGTAGGCGATCGAAAAGCCCTTGATCGCGCCGCCGCCAATACTGGTGGGCTGCGCGACTGCGAAATCGCAAAATCCCTTGGCATCGCAATTCCCGATCTTGCCGAGGTAAGCCGAGTTGTACAGCGCCGGCGCCGTCGTGAACAAGCCGTTGAACTGACGGTCGGGAACCACGACGTTGGAAATGTAATTGATGATGTGGTCGTAGAACCCGGTGAACGAGAGCACCGACTGCGGCGCGAAATACCATTCCACCGAGGCCGAGTAGTTGTAGGACTTGTAGGGCTTGAGCTCCGGATTGCCGGCGTTGCCCAGCAACGTCACGCCATTCAGCGATGTACTGCCAAGAAAATTGGGGTACGGTGCCCACGCGATCACTTTTGCCGCGGCCAGTCGGTACACGACATCCCCACCGTTGTCGTACACCAGGTTGAAGGATGGCAACACGTTGTCGTACGTACTGTGCGACGTCTGCAACCAGCTCGGCGGCGGCGGCAAGGTCGGCGCGAAGGTTCCGGGGTTGTAGTAGGTGGACTCCAGTCTGTCCTTGACGAAGCGTACTCCCACGTCACCACGGATTGGACCGCTGCCGAAGTCGAGCTGGGCATAGGCCGCTTCGGTTCGTTGCGCGATGGACCACGTGCCACGAATCACCGATCCCGGGTTGGGCGCGCTGAAATCAAACGGACTGCCAAGCACCCAACTCTCGACGGCGCTTGCTGGAACTTGTACGTGTTGCGCCTGGCCTGGGGAGAAGCCCGTGAACGAGCTGTTGTCCAGTATGTCGGTGTAACTCACCGGCCCGATATCCGCGTACGTGCCGGGTCGGATCGCCGTGTATGCACTCGCATTGAGACTGTGCTTGTTGTTTTCGTATTGGAATCCAAACAGCAACTGCTGGATGAAGCTGTCGAAGTCGACGTGGAAGTCGAGCGTCCCGTAACGGACCTTGTTGCGGCGCGGCGTGTGCGAAATGATGTTGGAAAGGTTGTCCATGGTCCAGTTGGCCGGATCCCTGACGGCCTGCGGACTGTCGTAAACGGCGCCTTGCGCGGTACTCCACGTGTAACCGCCGAAGTAAAGCGCCGAGATGTCGTATTCCCTGCCGTTGTCATGCGCCCGACCTTCGCCAACCTGCCCTTTCACGCCCCAGTTGTCCCCCCTGTAACTTCCGTCCAGGTGGACATCGGTGGTCGTCACCGTCGAAAAACGGACTCCGTTGTCAAGCTCGGTATCCACGGGCGACGCCGTGCAAGAGGGCGTGTCCACCCCGCATGAATGACCGCCCGTGATGAATCCCTGACCGTTGCTGGTAAGGCTGGTGATGGAGCTTGCGCCGGTGGCGCTGGTGAATGCATACATGGATTGGTTGAAGTTGTTGTAGCTCTCCTTCACGTACAACCCGCTCAATCCGAAATCCAGCCTGTCCGTGGGCTTGTACTGCAAGTTCACCAAAAGAGAGTTGCGCTTGCGCGTTTGCTGGAAATTTGCAGCGTTGATTTCAGCCGGCATCAGGTCGGTCGGCTTGATCGTGCCGTTGGCGATCTCGGCCGCCACGCTCGGGTTCTTTGCAAATGCCGACACCTTGGAATAGCTGAATATCTCGCGGCCCTGCCGGTTGATCTGCTCCCCGTAATGGGCGGCGGCGACATCGACACCAAAAGTGCTGTCGGCACTTTTCCAGCTGTAAAACACCGACGCGTTCGGCTTGCCTTTGCCGGCCTGTTCGTTATAGACATCGCCGATCGAAGCCGAAAAGGTATTGGGCTTCAAATCCAGCGGATTGCGGGTGTGCACGATGATCGTGCCGCCGAGGCTTCCGGATGGCAGCCTCGCTTCGGAGGTCTTGAATACCTGGATCGTGCCCACGATACCCGACGGGAGAATGCTGTAGTCGAACCCTCGATCCGGCGAGCCGGCGGTCAGCCAGTCAATCTGCGGCATGGGGTGGCCGTCGAGGAAAGTCAGGTTGAGATTCGGATCGGTCCCGTTGATGCTGACACGATCGCCCTGGCCGAAACGGCGATCGATGGTGACGCCGGGCATCAGCACCATGGCCTCGGCCACGTTGGTGTTCGGAAACTTGCCGATGCCTTCGGCGGTGACCACGCTGGTCGTCGCATCGGTGATGCGTTGCATCGCCAATGACTTGCCGAGACTGGCGCGAAAACCGGTCACTTGTATCGTTGCGAGTTGCTGCATTTTTTGCTTCTTTGCCTGGGCTGGCGCTTGCACGGCTTGTGCGGGCTGCGCCTGCCGCGAACCGGTGGCGGTTGGCGGCGGGTTTGCGGTGGTCTGCGCCTGTGCGGTTGCCGCGAACAAAAGCGCCGTTGCGATGCTGGCCGAAAGCGTGCCTTTGCGGAATTTCATGACGCATCCTCCTTTGCCCACCATTGATGGATACTGCGGCATCCGAACGGATGGCTCCTCACACGGCATCAAGCGACCACTGTTTTTTCCTCGAAGGCGCCGGGGCGCACGCGACGACGCGTTTGATCCAGATACCAATGGGCGGCTCCGACAACGCCATGTCGGCCGTGCTCGATCAGGCGTACCGGCACGCGCAACAGGAACTCCCGCATCCGGCCCTTGCCCAGGAAACGCTCGGCGAAACGACTGCCCTGCAGCAAGCCCTTGATCTGCGGGAGCACGCCACCCGCGATGTACACGCCACCTCGCGCCATGAACGCCATCGCCAGGTTGCCAACGAAACCGCCCAGCACGGCGCAGAACAGGTCTACCGTTTCAACGGCGACGGCATCCTCGCCCGCGCGAGCCACTGCCGTGACGACTTCGGGACTCGCAAGCATCGGCACTTTGCCGCGCAACGCGCACAAGGTCACGTACAGGGTCAACAGCCCAGGGCCGGACAGCAGCCTCTCACAGGGAACATGACCAGCATCGGATGCCAGCATCTCCAGCACCTTGCGCTCGAGTGCGCTGGCCGGCGCGAAATCCATCTGTCCGGCCTCGGTCGCAAGCACGCGCGTCCCACCGGCCTTGCCGGCAAGGCGCACCGCCGCGCCCAATCCAGTGCCCGGCCCCACCACCAGCGCCGGCCCGTCTCCCCAGACGTCGGGTCCGCACAGCAGCAGGCCGCCGGATGCCTTCACGCCATCGAGCGCGTACCCGAGCGCTTCGAAATCGTTGAGCGCCGCAACGTCGTCGAATGCACATGCCTTGCGCAACTGCGACAACCTGACCGGCCACGCGAGGTTGTCGCCAACGACGGCATCGCCGATGACCTGGCCCGCGCACGCAATGACACAACACCGCACCGGCGCCGTCGCTTCAAGATCGACAAACACCTTCAGCAATTCCGCCAAGCCAGAAAAGCTGGCGCACAGGAAGCTGCGATAAGCCAACACCTCGAAGCCACTCCCGGCGCGGGCGTCTGCACGCAGCAACGCAACCCGTGCGTGGGTTCCGCCCACATCCGCGGCCAGGAACGGCTGCGAACGGGAACGGGCCTGCCGCTCCGAGGGATCGAGTACCGCCTCGCAATAGTTCGCCACGACCAATCGAGTGCACCCACGCTGCAGATACCTTCCGCAGAATAGTCATGAATGGCGTTGGCCGCCCATGAAAAGGTGGCCACGTGGCATAACCACAGGTTGTGACTAGCGCTTCAGCAATTGCATCTTTCCGATCGCCCACAGGCCATCGCGCGGGTCGCCGCTGGCGAAGATGCACAGGTCATGCGTGCCTTGTGTCGCGGGAATCGTCGCCACGAGCGTGGTCTGCAGCTTGGTCTTGGTGGCGGCGGCCAATGGCAGCGTTGCGAGCAACGGTCCCTTGCAGGTATCCAGGTGGATTTGGAACTCGCCGGCCGGCGTCGCCTTGGGCCGCTTGACGACTTTGGCATTGTCGGTCCACAGCGCGAAATTCCACGGCAGGTTGCCGACCGTCAACGCGATCTTGCGTACTTCATCCAGCGGCGCGGCCTTCCACAACCAGCACATGTTCTCGATGTCGACCTTGTAGACGGGCCGCTTGCCTTGTAGCGGACGATCGTCTTCCAGGCGCAACACCACTTGGTTGGTGCAGCTGTCCAGTTGGTCGCTGTTGCGGGTCCGCAGCGCCGCGGCATCGACGGTTTGCGTACGCGGCGCGGCCAGCTCGAAACCGTCGGATGCGAAGGTCGCGGCGCGCAATGTGGTCGTCCGGCCGGCGGGAAGCGACAACGGCTTCGAATAAGGCATCGACGCAAGCGTCGGCGCGCTGCCGTCCGTGGTGTAGTGGATGGCACCGAACCCGGCCTGGTTCGAGAGCGCGACATCGATCGTTCCCTGCGCGCCGGCCTGCAACGCGAACGCCGGGGCGAACGCGCTGTCGGCGTAGTCGACGCCGAGTGCCCGCCAGCGCGCGAATTCCACCGGCATGCGATCGAGGAACCCATGCCAGTCGTGCGTTGCCGCGGGCGACCACGCCACCTCCGCCAGTGCTGCGATGCGCGGAAACACCGCGTGCTCGGCGCGCGCGAAGGTCGGCATGTATTCTGTCCACAGGTTCGCCTGCACGCCGAGGATGTGCGCCACCTGCGTCGCCGTCGCGCCGCTCGGCACCGGATCGTAGTCGTACACGTCTTCCAGCGATTCCACGTCCGGGCGGCCGGGCGGCTCGTCGTGCAGGTCGGACTGGTAATGATCGAGGTACAGGGTTGGTGATGTGCTCATCACCACGTCGTGGCCAAGCTGCAAAGCCTGCTCGGCGCCCTTCGGCGCGTGCCAGGACATCACCACCGTGGACGCCGGCACATTGCCGTGCAGAATCTCGTCCCAGCCCACCGCCGTGCGCCCGTGCTTGGCAAGGTATTCGGCCACCTGCGTCATGAACCAGTCCTGCAACTGGTCCATGTTCTTCAAGCCGAGTGCGTGCATGTGCGCACGCACTGCGGGTGAAGCGTTCCATTGGTCCTTGGCCGCCTCGTCGCCACCGATGTGGATGTATTTCGACGGGAACAGCGCCATGACCTCGTCCATCACGGCGTCCACGAACTTCAGCGTGCGCGCATCGGGTTTCAGCAGCCAGGTGTTGATGCCCCAGTCGGTGCCGACCGGTGGACGCTCGCCCGTCACGCCTAGCCACGGATAGGACGCGATCGCGGCTTGCGCGTGCCCCGGCATGTCGATCTCGGGAACGATGGTGATGTGGCGTTGCGCCGCGTACTGGACGATCTGGCGGACTTCGGCATCGGTGTAGAACCCGCAGTACGGCTTGTCGGGGCTGCCAGTCAGCGCAGCGTCGGGGCCCACCGCCTTGCGGCAGGCCCCGATCTTCGTGAGCAATGGATATTTTGGAATCTGCAAACGCCAACCCTGGTCGTCGGTCAGGTGCCAATGCAGCACGTTCAATTTCAGCAGCGACATCCAGTCCAGCAGCTTCTCGATGTCGGCGATGCTCTGGAAATGCCGCGCGGAATCCAGCATCAGGCCGCGCCATTGGAACCGCGGCCAGTCCTGAATCTGCAGCGCGGGGACTTCGACACCCGCCTTGCGATCGGCATTCGGTGTCAGAAGCTGCCCCAGCGTGACACCACCGTAATAAAGCCCCACGGGCGTGCGCGCGATCACGCGGACGCCTTGTGGCGACACGTCCAGCGAATAGCCACCGCGCTGCGTGACTTCCGCGCCGGGATCGAGCTGGAACACGATCGCAGCGTGCGGCGACACGCTGCCGCCATCCGCGACATGCAAGCGCAACGCACTGGTTTGCCCAAGCGTGTCGACAAAATGTTGTACAGCGAATCGCGAAGCCGGATCGTCCGAATACAACAGCACCGGCGTTGCGGAAGTCACCGTGAAACTGCCCGCGTGGCGCGTCACCTGCGCCGGCATCGGGGCCAAGCTTGGGGCGATCGCAGACGCGCGAGTGGAGATCACTGGGGTGGATCTCGGCGACGCCACTGCAGAGCATGCGCATAAGGCCAACAGCAACCACATCAGACGCGATGTTTCTCGCACGAATCACTCTCCCGTTCGATCCCTTGCGGCCAAGCACAAGTCATTTGGCAAGCAGGTGGCATACATATACCACGTGGCGCGCAGCATTCGTCGCCGGATCCCACTCGAGTAGCCGTCTCTGTCGGTTTCCGTGCAATCCAGGCCGGATGTCAGGCTACCGGCTTCGCCACGCAGCGGCGCGCTGGCACTGGCAGGGTTCCTTGAACCGCTGGGGCGCCGCAAATCGTCCGGCCAATCCGGCCGAAATCGGCTGTAGCATTACCGGTGGCACATCGTCGAGTTGGCCATGATGTCCTACGCAACCGCTACGGTATTCAATTACAACGTCACTGCCACGCGCCCCGGTGCCCGCACCGACGCCGAGCCTCCGGTCAAGCACATCGTCATCGTGGGCGGCGGTACTGCCGGCTGGATGACCGCGCTGACCCTGTCGCGCTCCGCCTATGGCCCCCGCCTGAAGATAACCTTGCTGGAGTCGCCGCGGGTCGGTGCGATCGGCGTCGGTGAGGGCTCCACGCCGTGGCTGCGCGGATTTTTCGAAAGCATGGGCATCGAGGAACGAGAGTGGATGCCGGCCTGCAACGCCACTTACAAAGCTGGTATCACCTTCGACGGCTGGTCCACCCGGCGTGGACACGAAGGCTATTTCCACGCGTTTGCATCGATGCTCGACAACATTACCATCGGACCCTTCATCGACAACGTGCATGCCCGCTTGGACGGGGCCGACGTATACGCGCACCCAAACCGTTTTTTCATCGCCTCACGTCTGGCAAGCCACTGCCAGGCGCCGCGGGCCCCGCGAAGCTTTCCATTCGATGTCTGGTATGGCTTTCATTTCGACTCGGTTCTGCTGGGGCAATTTCTGCAAAAGAAGGCGATCGAATCAGGCG
The DNA here is from genome assembly GCA_004299705.1 of Rhodanobacteraceae bacterium. Classification (GTDB taxonomy): domain Bacteria; phylum Pseudomonadota; class Gammaproteobacteria; order Xanthomonadales; family Rhodanobacteraceae; genus 66-474. Next base: position 150,430 of record SCQS01000008.1, read on the forward strand.
TGAATCACGTGGTCGGCCATGTGACAAATGTGCAACTGGGCGAATCCGGAAATATCACGTCATTGCAACTCGAAGGCGACGCAACGCTGGCCGGTGATTTCTTCGTGGACTGCACCGGATTTGCATCACTTCTGACCGGGAAGGCAATGGGCACCCCTTTCGTGCCATTCAAAGAGAATCTGTTCAACGATGCGGCGGTGGTCATCAACAGACCCAACGCAGGGCCGATCATGTCGCAGACCATTTCAACCGCTTTGCGCAATGGCTGGGTCTGGAAAATCCCGCTCACCAACCGTTACGGTTACGGCTATGTTTACAGTACCGACTTTTGCTCGCCTGACAATGCGGAACTCGAGTTGCGCGAGCACCTGGGGATAGCCGGTGCGAGCGATGCCCCGGCCCGACACCTGAGGTTTCATCCGGGCCGCGTGGCGCGATCCTGGACGCGCAATTGCGTGGCAAACGGGTTGGCGCAGGGATTCATCGAACCGCTCGAGGCCACCACGCTGCTGTTCGCGCAGCGGACGGCATCCATGCTGGTCACCGCACTCGAAAAGGGCGATCTGGGCGAGGAGGTCCGCGCGCAGTTCAATGACACGCTGAACGCGCAAATCGAAGGTACGCGCGATTACATCGTGACGCACTACAAGACCAACACGCGCACCGATACCGATTACTGGCGAGCCAACGCCGCCAACACGAATTTGTCGGCGCCGTTGCAGCAACTGCTGCGCACCTGGCTTGGCCGCCATTCCATCGCGGGCGGCATCACCGACGGGACGTTCGGTCGCGGCTACCCCGTCATGTCCTGGTACAGCCTGCTGGCAGGCGTCGGCTTGTTTCCCGATGACAACGAAACACGCCCTCCGACCGCGCAGGAGGCGAAGTACAGCTTGGCTGAAATCGACAACCTGATCAATCGCAGCGCCATGAACTTTCCCGACCATCGCGCGTTCCTGCAGGCGATCGAGCCCAAGCCCGAAAAGTCGCTGCAGGTCTACTTTTATTGACCCCGATTGCCAAGCAGTACCCGACGTGCATTTCGATTGCGAATCGCGACGGCTGGTGCAGCGCGACACGTACCCAATTCGATGCCATGCGGAGACTGGCACGACGCGCCGAATTGCGGGTCGCCCACGGGATCTCCACCATCAACCCGGCCCCACCCGGGGCGAATCCGATCGCCATGAAACTTCGCCGCAACGACTCACGCATCGACGCCGACAGCCCATGAGCGCCACCGGGCCTTCCAGACCGCAAGCAGCCCCAATCAGGGAAATCGCCGGCGACCCTCGCTCGTTCGACATTGCCGCGGCAATCGCAAGCGCCAAGCCACTGGTGATCCGCGGGCTGGTACGCGACTGGCCAATCGTCAAGCTGGCGCTGCAATCGGACACCGCTTTCGCGCAGCGCCTGGCCGAGCTTGACAACGGCACCGACGTAACCACCCTGATGATCGCACCCGAGGCCGATGGCCTGATCGGCTACACACCGGACTTGAGCGACTTCAATTACCAGCACTTCAAGGTACCGGTGACGCTGGGCCTGCAAAGGCTGGCGAGCTACAGCCGTCGCGAGCATGCGCCGGGGCTGGTGATCCAAAGCGTACCGATCCGCAGTTGCCTGCCGGGCCTGCTGACCGACCACAACCTGCCTTGCCTGGATGCGGACGTGGAACCGCGCCTGTGGATGGGCAATCGCACCACCACGCCCACCCATTTCGATTCGCAGCACAACCTCGCATGTGTGGTGTGCGGCGCGCGCCGCTTTACACTGTTCCCGCCGGACCAACTGCCCAATCTCTACGTAGGCCCGCTGGATTTCGCTCCCACCGGAGCCGCGATCAGTCTCGCGCGGCTGGATCGCCCCGACGACCCCCGCTACCCACGTCTGAAACTCGCGCTTGCGGAAGCTCAAGTCGCTGACCTGGTACCAGGCGACGCAATCTACATTCCGCCGTTGTGGTGGCACCACGTGGAATCACTGGAACAGCTCAACGCGCTCATCAACTATTGGTGGAGTCCGATCAACATTCCCGGTTTCCATACCGGCCATGGTCGCGCTGCGCTGTATCACTGCCTGCTGGCGTTCAGGGCGCTGTCGCCTGCCGAACGAAGCGCGTGGCGGGATCTGCTGGATTATTTGGTTTTCGACGGAACGGATGCCGCCGCCCACATACCCGAGAACCGCCGGGGCGTGCTTGGGCCGCTCACGCCGGAAACCGTCGAAAAGCTCAAGCAAGGCGCACGCCAGAACTTGTAAGTCGGACAGCTTCGCCCTGACTCTCGGCACGTGGCGCCACCTGCGTTTTCGTGGCCAGTCACTCAACGCCCACCGGCTCGTCGCACAACCCTGCCTGCAAGAGTTGGCGGAGCGGCTCAAGCTGCACCGCGTAGCGGCGCCACCCGCCCAACCCTCGGGTGTGCAGGGGTTCGCGGACCTGTGCCGAGCTCAACGTCGTGACCGGCGCCGCGTTGCGACTTGGGTCTTCGCAGCCAGCCTCCCATGGCAGACCGCAGAAATCGAACACCCGCCGCAGAACAGCAGCAGGCTCCCGCACCAGTTCCGCGTAATGGACATCGAGCACCGCGCCTGGAAATGCTTCGCGCCACATTCGCATCGACTCGCTGTAGTCGCGATAGTGCTCCGCCAAGTCCGCAAAATCATAATTCCACGAGTACGCGTCTCCGAACATCGCCCGCCAGTTGCCGAAGCACACGTCCAAGGGATCGCGCACCATGTTCAGGATTCTGGATTGAGGCAGCGCGGCCTGGATCAGTCCCGCGACCTTCCAGTTCGTCGGCCCCTTGTCGACGAAATGCGATTTGCCTTGCGCACGCCACGCGGTCTGGGAAAGATAGCGCTGACCCGCCTGTGACCAATCCAGGGCCGGCAATCGCGCCAGAAACGCGTCGCTGGAAATCGGCCGCGTATCTGCGGACCACAGCAGCGTATGCGTGAAATCGACCAGCTCGCCCGCCGCCGCCACTTTCGAATGATTGGACAGCATGCGTTCCAGCAGCGTGGTGCCCGAACGCGGCAGGCCGATGACAAAGATGGGACAGGGGCCGTGCGGGTTGCGCTTCGCGTACCCGAGCGTACTCGACGAAAGTCCATCCATGAGCCGCCGTATCACCTCCCTGTGCCGGGGCGTATCCGAGGCGCTCAACACACGCATCTCGGCATTGCCGCGCACCAGCGCGCTCCATGCATCGTCGTACCGACCAAGAGCCTCCAGCACGTGATACTGCGCGAATTCAAACGCTGCGTGCATGTGAGTCCCGCGTGGGGCACGCGACAGCCCCGTCTCGATCGCGGGGCGCAACTGCTGGAGAATCTTCTGCCGTGGCAACCTTGCCAGCCAATACGCGGCACGCCCGCACCCCGGGTCCAGCCGCAGGCATCGCAGATAACACGCTTCGGCCTCGGCCAGCCTGCCCAGGTATTCCAGTTGCTGGCCACGGAAAAGCTGAAGCGGGGCGTTGTCCCCCAGCAGCATCGCGATCCGATCCAACGTCGCAAGCGCCATGGCCGGTTCATTGAAATCCTGGCAGTAGCCGGCACAGGCAGTCAAAGCTTCGATATCGACCATGCTCCGCCAGGCTGGGCGATCGAGCAGCGCGCGCGCCGCAGCCATTTCGCCAGCTTGCAACAGTGCCTCGACCGTGGCGCTCAACACTTCGGGGTGGTCCGCGACGATCCGCGCCGCGGTCAACGCGAATGCAGCCGACTCGCGAACCCGACCATGATGCCAGGCCATCTGTGCAGCCAGAACGCACGTGCGCGCATCGTCGGGCGCCATCGCCCGCAGCGATTCGAGCTGTACCTGGGCCGCCTGAAATTGCGACGTACGCAAGTATTCACGCGCCCGTTGCCAACGGCCTTCGATGGAACGGGTTGTACTCATGCAGAAGTCGTCAGAGCCATGCATGCCGAGTGGCGGAGCGCCATGAATTCGTCCGGGAACCCGCCATGGGCGTCTCCACCACGCGCCCCGACACCGCGCATGCAAAGCCCTCGCAAAGACCGCATCCGGAGTCATCCTCCCTCGGTTTCACCTGGACCAAGTAACGCCGCAACGGACGCTTTCGTGACCCACGATACCGCCGCCATCGCACGGCGGTGACGCAAAAAAAATGCGGGCCGGGGATGCCAGACCGGCCCGCAACGCTGGAGAGACTTCTCCGAATCAAACTGCGCAATCCACACGAGGCCCGGGCACAGGGGGGGGTGACGTGCAATTTGTGCAGCGATGCCGGTGGCGCAACCACCACCGGCATTTCACGGCGCTACTGCTGCCCCTGCTCGATGCCCTCGCCTTCCACCTTGAACTCGACGCGACGGTTGCGCTCACGGCCCGCCGCGGTTTTGTTGGTATCGACCGGATCGGCCGCACCCAAACCCTTGACCGCCGTAATCCGACTGGCGCCGATACCGTGCGAGGTCAGGTACTGCTCGACGATGCTCGCGCGGCGCTTGGACAGCTTCTGGTTGTACGCAGGGTTGCCCTGCGAGTCTGTGTATCCGTCGATCTCGACTTGCACCTGCGGATAACGGTTGAGGGTATCCACGGCCTGGCCCAGGATCGCGATCGACTCGGATGCCGGCGGCTTGAGTGTCGGGCCGATGTTGGTTTCACCCGGCTTCGGACGATCGAACTTGAAGTTGACGCCACGCAAGTCGATGACCACCTTTTGCGGCGGTGGTGGCGGCGGTGCCGCGACCGGAGCCGGCGGAGGTGGCGCAGCCGGTGGCAGCGGAGCCTCCGGGCTGGCACTGCCAAACTTGAAGTTGACGTTGAAGTAGTACTGACGACCGTTCACGTAGAACGCTTCGGGGGCAGTGCTGAAGCCCAGGCCCGCCTGCGCGCCATTGATGAAGTAGCGCAGATGCGGATTGTTGAGGTTCATCGCATCGAACGTGAAACTCACGTGGTCGTTGAGCTTGTAACCTGCGGACAACGACAAGTAGCCTTGGCCGGACTGCCAGTACGGCAACAGCGGCATGCCGGCGCCCGAGTTGCTCATCACGCCGTCGTAGAACTTGGATCGGTACGTATAGTTGATGCGCGCGTTCCAGTGTGCGTCTTCGTAGAAGACCGACGCGTTGGCCGTGTTCCGGGACGTGCCGAACAACGGACGGTTGCCGGCCGCGCGGCCGTTGGCCAGGGTGCCGTCGGGGTTGTACAAGTAGGTGCCGCCCGACGAATGGCCGATGGCGTAGGTGTAGTTGAACGATACGCCGAAGTGCTGGCCGATCGGCTGGATGTAGCTCAACGATACGCCCTTGAGGGTGCCGCTGACGTTGACCGGAATGCTGACCAGATACTGGCTGTAGATCGGCGTGCCCGACGGATTGGTCGTCTTGTTGTAGGTCAGGTAATTGTTGAGGTACGTGCGGGTGACCCCGCCGTAGTCGTAGTAGTTCTGCAGGTCCATCTCGTAGATGCTGCCCGACAGCAAGCCGCGCTGCGCGAAGTACCACTCCAGCGACGCCGAGAAGTTGGTGGACAGGATCGGCTTCAGCTCGGGATTGGCGCCGCTGCCGGAACCGGTCTCGCCTTGCACGCGCGGATCGGTCAAGCTGAGGAAGCCGGCGAGTTGGTTGTAGTCCTGCCGAGTCAGCGTTTGCGATGCCGAGAAGCGGGTAAGCAGGCTGCCATCCTGGTTCAGATCGAGCTTCACGTTGAAACTGGGCAGAACCTTGCTGTAATGATGCTTGTAAAAGTTCCAGTACCAGCCGTCGGGATAAAACGCCGAGCCCATGATCGGACCGATGTAGTCGGCCCCCTGGATCCCGGCACTGGTGTAGCCGATGTTCTCGTCGGTGGCCACCCAGCGCAGACCGGCATTGGCGGTCCAGTGGTCACCCGTGAAATTGGCCTGGACGTACGCCGCGCTGTTTTTCTCCGTCATCTGATAGATCTGATTCGGGTAGAAACGGGACGGCACTGCGCGATTCGCGTACAGGGCGTTCAACTGCGACAACTGGGCGGGCGTCCAGTACCAGATGTCCGACGGCATCTGGCCGACGCCAAGGTCGCTGGCGAAACTGCCCGGATAGTTGCCACCTGCCGGCGGATAGATGCTGGGGTCGTGCTGACCGAACTGCACGGCCGACGCGAAGTTGGGCCCCTGGGCGATGGCGGTCGGGCTGTTGTGGTCGTGCTTGGCGTAACGCACGCCGAATTGCAGCGAAGACAACGGGGCCGCATTGTCGAAGTCGTACTCGCCATCGGCCTGGAACCAGCGTTCCTTGTCCACCACGTGCACATCCTGCGTGCCGAAGATCCAGTCCAGCCCAGCGGTCGCCGGATCGAAGGCGTTGTTGGTGGTATTCATGTACCAGTTGAGCGGCGTGCCGAGACCATTCATCGAGTAGCCCGCGGTCGCGCCGTACCCGGTATCCATCTCCATCACGTCCTGGACCGGAGTGTTGCCCTTGCCCTTGGTGGTGCCGAGCTGGAACTTGAAGCCTAGGTTGTCGGTGGCCTGCCAGTCCGCATCCAGGGTGAGGAACTGACTGGATTCGCTCTCGCCCGGGCGCGAAATCATGTCGTAGATGCCCTGCGAGATATTGGACGCACCCGGAAGGGTGGCGCTGGTCAGGATGTTGCCAACGATGGTGCCGGTCACGGCCTGCTTGGGCAGCTGGTCGCGCGTGCGCAACATGTAGTTGCGGTTGTAGTCGGTGGCATCCAGCTTGGAATAGAAGGCGTCGAGGTTGAAGGTCAGGTTGTCGGTCGCCTTCCACTGCAAGTCGACCATCCCGCCCTTGCGCTTGCGGATCTGGTTGAACAGCGCGGCGCCTTCGAGATTGGGGTAGAACACCCCGGTGCTGGCACTGCCCGGCGTTGCCGGCCCGAGGCCCAACGAGGTGGCTGCCGCCGAGCCGGTCGGAATGTACGAGTAACCGAGCACTTCCTGACCATCGCGCTGCAAGGCACGCTCTTCGTAGAAAGCCTGCACCATCACGCCAAAGGTGTTGGAGGCGTTTTTCCAGTTGACAAGACCATTGAATTGCGGCTTGGTCGTGCCCGGCAAGTCGGAATACACACCGCCCACGCTGGCCTCGGCCGAAAACGGCCTGCTGAAATCCAGCGGCTTGCGCGTGATGATGTTGATCGTGCCGGCCGCGCCACCCTCCAGCAGCCGGGCCTCGGGGGTCATGTGCACCACGACCTGATTGACGACTTCCGCGGGCAGCATCGAGTAGCTGACGCTGCGGGTACCGCCGCTGCCAAGGATGAACCAGTCGCCCGACCCGATCGAGTGACCGTTGACCGTGGTCAGGGTCAGCGATGGCGCGGTACCGCGGATGCTGGCGCGATCCGCCTCGTCGAAGCCACCCTCGGCACCGGCCGCGTCGGCGATGTTCACACCCGGCAACTGCGCGATGGTGTCGGCGACGTTCTTGGCCGGCAGCTTGCCGATGTCCACGGCGGAAACCACCTCGATTTGTGAATTGGCGGCTTTCTTGGTTTCCAGCGACAGGGACTGACTCGCCCGGATACCGACGACCTGGATGGTGCCGAGCGTCTGCACGCTCTGTTTTTTGTTGGCTGTCTGATCTTTCTTCGCCGCTTGCGGTTGCTGCTGGTCCGTCTGGTTCTGGGGCGAGGCGTTTTGCGCCTGGGCTGCCGCTGCGAACAACAGCGCCGTGGCGATGCTCGCCGAAAGCATGCTCTTGCGGAATTTCATGATGTACCCCTCTTCTCGCTCACCAAGTGATGGGTGCTCAAGGCACCCGCATTTTTTGCGTAATCACTACCCCGTCACGCCACCGTCCCGTCGCCCGGCACGCGTCGTCGCATGCCGGCACGGATGTGCTGGTCCAGATACCAGTGCGCCGCGCCCAGCACGCCGTGGCGACCGTGTTCAATCAAACGCACCGGCACGCGCTGCAGGAACTTGCGCATGCCGCCCTTGCTCAGGAAACGTTGTGCGAAATGGCTGTGCTGCAGCAGTGTCCTGATTTCCGGCAAGACACCGCCCGCGAGATACACGCCGCCATCGGCCATGAATGCCATCGCCAGGTTGCCGACGAAACCGCCCAGCGCGGCGCAGAACAGGTCGACGGTTTCCACGGCCTCGGCATCGCTGCCCGCGCAGGCGGCAGCGGTCACCGCTTCCGGACTCGCCAACCGCGGCGCCTGTCCACGCAAGGCGCACAGGGTCGAATACAGGGTCAGCAAGCCAGGGCCGGACAGGATGCGCTCGTAAGGCACGTAACCGTCGTCCTGCCCCAGATACGCCAGCACCTCGCGCTCGCGCACGGTGCCGGGCGCGAAATCCATCTGGCCGGCTTCGGTCGCGAGCACACGCGGGCCGTCCGGGCTGGAGAGGCGCACCGCGGCACCCAGCCCGGTTCCGGGACCGACCACCAAGGCCGCGCCGTCACCGCGCTCGTCGGGGCCGCACAACAAAACGCTGTCCGCGGCCCGGACGTCATCCAGCGCGTACCCCAGCGCCTCGAAATCGTTGAGCAAGGCCACGTCATCGAACGCAAGGGTTTCGCGCAACTGCGACAGCCTGACCCGCCACGCCAGGTTGTCGTTGATGATGGTGTCGTCGATGACCTGGCCCGCACAGGCGATCACGCAACGGCGCACCGGCAGGGTTGCATCGCTGTCGACGAACGCCTTCAACAATTCCGGCAACCCCGGAAAATCCACGCAAGCAAACTTGCGGTAGGCCAAGACCTCGAACCCGCGCGCGCCACCGCTGACCGCCCGTACCAAGGCAACCCGCGCATGGGTACCGCCGACATCCGCAGCCAGGAACGGTTGCGTGTGCAGGCTGGCATGCTGGCTCAAATGACTGGCGACCACACTCATCCTGCGCTCGGGCAATCGAGATGGGCGCCAGTTTGGTCATATGTGACAACGTTGTCAATTTGCATTGCAACAATGCGAAACGCATAACCAGATGGCATGGATAGTCCACAAAAACCACGGACCATTGCGATACACGAAGCCCAAGTAATGCTGCGTCGCAGCATTGCCGGTGCGACATCATCGATCCTGCTTTTTGCTGTCCGGGACGTGCGATACTCGACACAGGACACAAATCTGACAACGTCGGTCACTGCATAATCCGGATTCATCGACATCCCGCCCCTCGACGCGCACAGGCCGCACCATGACCCCCACATCCCCGCCGCAACCGTCGCACTACGTGATGTCGATGGTGATCATCGGCGTGCTGTTCTTCATCTTCGGGTTCGTCACCTGGCTCAATTCGTCGCTGATCCTGTTCGCCAAGGTCGGCTTCGATGTCGACAACGTGGGCGCCTTCCTGATACCGATGGCGTTCTACCTGTCGTACTTTTTCCTGGCATTGCCATCGGCCGTGGTGCTCAAACGCACGGGCATGAAAAAGGGCATGGCACTGGGCCTGTTCGTGATGGCCCTGGGCTCGGTGCTGTTTGCATGGTTCATGGGCCGCTACAGCTACCACGGTTCGCTGGTGGCGCTGTTCGTGATCGGCGCCGGCCTGGCGCTGCTGCAGACCGCTTCCAACCCGTACGTGAGCATCCTTGGCCCGATCGAAAGCGGCGCCAAGCGCGTCGCGATCATGGGCATCTGCAACAAGTTCGCCGGCGGGCTCGCCCCATACGTGTTCGGAGCACTGTTGCTCAGCGGCGCGACGGCCTATGCCGCGAAGATCAAGGACACCGCCTCGCCGCAGGCGAGGGCGATCCTGCAACATGCTTTCGTGTCACGTGCCGTGTTGCCCTACGTGGTGATGGCCATCGTGCTGGTACTGCTTGCAATCTGGGTGGTGTTTTCTTCGCTTCCCGAAATCCGGCCGGCGGATGACGACCATCCAGCCACTCAGGGCGCGCTACGTACACGCAGCATCTTCACTTACCCGCACCTGTGGTTGGGCATCGTGTGTCTGTTCATTTACGTGGGCATGGAAGTGATGGCTGGTGATGGCATCGTGATCTACGGGCAGGCCTCGGGCCTGTCACTGGATGCGGCCAAACACCTGACGACCTACACGATGGCGGGCATGCTGGTGGGCTATCTCGTCGGTGTCGCCCTGACGCCGCGGTTCATTTCGCAGCAACGCTATCTCGCGGTGTCGGCGGTGCTCGGCGTCCTGTTCGCATTCGGCGCGTGGAGCACGCACGGCGCTACCTCGGTGGCATTCGTGGCGGCATTGGGATTTGCCAACGCGATGATGTGGCCGGCGATCTTCCCGCTCGCCATCAAGGGCCTGGGTGACCACACCGAGTTCGGCTCGGCGCTGCTTATCATGGGCATTGCCGGCGGCGCACTGATACCGCAGCTGTTCGTGCACCTTGAGGAAATCATCAATTTCCAGCTGGCGTTCCTGCTGGTGATGGTGCCCGGCTACATTTACATACTGTTTTACGGGCTGCGCGGGCACCAGGTCGGGCAGCCAGCACACAATGGCGCGATCGATTCCGCAGCCGCGGCATCCTGACGCCGGCGCGGCGAACCGCGCGCATACGAAGGAGCATCTCTTGGGAACCGCCACCATCCGGGACGTCGCCAAACAAGCCCGGGTTTCCCTGAAAACGGTATCGCGCGTGATCAACCACGAAGGTTCGGTGCGCGAGGAAACCCGCGATCGCGTGATGCGCGCGATCGAGCAACTCGACTACCGTCCGGACCTGTCGGCGCGCAGCCTGCGCAGCGCCAAGTCGTACGCGATCGGGCTGGTCTACGACAATCCCAACCCGTACTACATCATCGCGGTGCAACAAGGCGCGCTGGCGGCCTGTCGCGAAATGGGTTTCGGACTGCAGATCCATCCCTGTGACTCAAGCGGGCCCAGGCTGGCCGAGGAACTACGCGACCTTGCGCATCGTTCCCGCCTCGCGGGCCTGGTGCTGGCGCCGCCGATGTCCGAACGCATGGGCCTGCTGCGCGAACTGGCCGCCTTCAACATTCCGCTGGTACGCATCATCTCCGCCGCCGGGGATCCGCATGACGGCTTTCCGTGCGTGTTCGTGGACGACCGCGATGCGGCCTACGCGATCACGGCCTACCTGATCCAGTTGGGTCACGTGCGCATCGGTTTCCTGTGGGGCGGCAAGCAGCACCGTTCCAGCCCGGAGCGTTACAAGGGCTACGAGAAAGCCCTGGAAGACTACGGCGTCCCGCGCTCGGACGAGTTGATACTCGAAGGCGACTATTCGTTCGACGACGGCTTCCGCGGCGCGCGCCGTTTGCTCGGCCTGGCCGAACCGCCCACCGCGATCTTCGGTTCCAACGACGAAATCGCCGCGGGGGTACTGGCCGCCGCACGTGCCGCCGGTCTGCACGTACCCTACGATCTTTCGGTCGCGGGCTTCGAGGACAGCCCGTTCTCGCGCCACTCCTGGCCTTCGCTGACCACTTCCCGACAGCGTACCGAGGAGATCGCCGAGCACGCGGCACGACTGCTGATTGCACAAATCCACGGTGGCGACGTCGAGAACGAAGGCTTCAGCCCCGAACTCGTGGTGCGCGGTTCGACCGCGCCGCCCCGCCCGCGGCCATGAACCCGACATCCGCAAACATGCAGGCATCCCCCACGTTGGACATCCGCCCCGAATCCACCGCCTTGCACCGCGAGGCCGCCGACGCGGCCGACACCGTGGCCAGGCAGCTCGAACGCAATGACGCGCTCGTACGCAAGCTGGCCACCGCATTGCGTGACCGTCCGCCGCCGTTCGTCGCCACCTGCGCGCGCGGCAGTTCGGACCACGCCGCGACTTACGCCAAGTACGTGATCGAAACCCAGACGGGCTGCGTCACGGCATCCGCTTCACCATCGATCGAATCGATTTATTCGGTGCCGCTGCGGCTGCGCGGCGCGCTGTACCTGGTCATTTCGCAATCGGGCGCAAGCCCCGACCTGCTGCGCAGCGCCGAAGCCGCGCGCGACGCGGGTGCACGCGTGGTGGCACTGGTCAACGTCGAAGACTCGCCGTTGGCTGCGTTGGCCGACAGCGTGATTCCGCTGCAGGCCGGCCCCGAACGCAGCGTCGCGGCGACCAAGAGTTTCATCGGTTCGCTCAGCGCGATCCTGCACTTGGTCGCACACTGGAAACGGGACGCAGTGCTGCTGGATGCGCTGCGCGCACTGCCGGAACATCTGCGTCAAGCCTTCGCGCTGGACTGGTCACCGCTAATCGAGGGCCTGCGCGACATGCACGACCTGTTCGTGCTGGGTCGCGGTTACGGACTGGCCGCCGCGCAGGAAGCCGCGCTGAAACTCAAGGAGACCTGCGCGTTGCACGCCGAAGCCTTCAGCAGCGCCGAGGTGCGGCATGGCCCGATGGAACTGGTCGGTCCACGCTTGCCGGTCTTGCTGTTCGCGCAAGACGACGACGCGTTGCCCGGCGTCTTGGCCACCGCACGCGATTTCCACCAACGTGGCGCCGAAGTCTGGACCGCCGCACCGGGCGCATCGGGACACGACGCTTTGCCGATCGTGCCGACCACGCAACCCGTGTGCGCGCCGATCCTGGTGATCCAGAGTTTCTATCGCGCGGTGAACGCACTCGCGATCGCGCGCGGCCGCGACCCCGACCACCCACCGCACCTTGCCAAAGTCACCCAGACGGTATGACACAGACAGCGCTGGTCAATGCACACGTGCTTACCGCACATGGCTGGCACGATGATGCAACAGTCATCGTTGCCGACGGCGTGATCCATGCGATCACCGATCCTGCACACATCGCGGCCGGCATCGCGCGGCACGACCTGTCCGGACGCATCCTGCTACCGGGTTTCATCGACTGTCAGGTCAACGGCGGCGGCGGCGTGTTGTTCAACGACGAGCCGACCGTGGACGGCATCCGCGCGATCGGCGCGGCGCATCGACGCTTCGGCACCACCGGCTTCCTGCCGACGCTGATCAGCGACGCCATCGACAAGATGCGTGTCGCGATCGCGGCGGCCGATGCGGCGATCGCCGACGGTGTTCCGGGCGTGCTCGGCATCCACCTCGAAGGCCCGTTCATCAGCCGTGAACGCAAGGGTGTGCACACCGCAAAGTATTTGCACGTTCCGGATGCCGCGGAGCTTCGGTTGGCCGCTTCACTGCAACGCGGCGTGACCCTGCTGACGCTGGCACCGGAATGCGTCGCGCCGGCCGCGATTCACGGGCTCGCGGAGGCCGGCGTCATCGTCAGTGCGGGTCATTCCAATGCCGATTACGCAACCGTCCGCGCATCACTCGATGCAGGTGTGCGCGGTTTCACCCACCTCTACAACGCGATGTCGCCGCTGGCCAGTCGCGCGCCCGGCGTGGTGGGCGCGGCACTTGACGATACCGAGTCGTGGTGCGGCGTGATCGTCGACGGCCACCATGTCGACCCCGCCAGTTTGCGCGTGGCGATCAAGGCCAAACCGCGCGGCAAGGTTTTCCTGGTCACCGATGCGATGCCGCCGGTGGGCGCAGACGATCCATCGTTCGTGCTGGACGGCGAGACGATCACCGCGCGCGACGGCATCTGCCAGACCGCGAGCGGCACATTGGCCGGCTCGGCCCTGGACATGATCACGGCGGTACGCAACACGGTTCGCCTGCTTGGGCTGCCGCTGGAAGAAGCCGCACGCATGGCATCGACCTACCCGGCCGAGTTCCTTGGCCTGGGTGCAAGCCACGGTCGCATCGAAGCGGGTTACCATGCCGACTTCACCGTGATCGACCAGGCGATGAAGGTCACCGAAACCTGGATCGACGGCGTGCCGCAGGCGGCTTGAGAATACGCACCGCGACTGCCTGCCGTTAGTGCGTGTCCGTCAGCGCGCGACATTCGGCTTCGCCCAACCTGCGCCACGCCCCCTTGGCCAAGTCACCCAGTTGCAACGGCCCAATCGCGATTCGTACCAGGCGCAACACGTCGTGCCCGCACGCTGACAACATGCGGCGTATCTGACGGTTCTTGCCTTCACGCAGCACGATTTCCAGCCAGGTGTTGCGATCGCCGCCGCCGACGATCCGCACCAGTTCCGCAGCCAGGCGTTCGTCCTTGTCGATGATGCCGCCGCGCAACCGTCGCAACGTCTCCGCATCCGGCACCCCGCGCACCTGCGCCCGATAGCTTTTCGCAACATGCTGTTCGGGATCGGTGATGCGCGCCGCCCACACCGGGTCGTTGCTCATCAGCAGCAAGCCTTCGCTGGCCTTGTCCAACCTTCCCACCGGCGCCAGCCACGGCAGGTTCGCATCACGCAGCAATGCGTACACCGTGTCGCGTCCACGTTCATCAGCCGTACTGACCACCAGCCCGCGCGGCTTGTTGACGGCGATGCAGACCCTTTCGCCAGCGCGCACGTCGGCGCCATCCATCTCGATGCGATCGCGCTCCTGATCGGCCGGCGTTTCCGGATCCCGCACCAGCTTGCCGTTAACGCGCACGCGACCTGCGGCGATGCGACGTTCCGCTTCGCTGCGCGAACACGCGCCCAGCTTCGACAGCACCCGCGCAAGGCCATGCCTCGGCGCGGCCGTGCGCAGCTTGCGCCTGGATTCTTCTGCAAGTCTTCGCCGCGGTGGACGGGTGGTACTCATGGCGCCATTTTCGTCGAACGCCGTGTCTTTTTCGCGCGCAAAGAAAAAGCCCAGCGCAAGGCCGGGCTTTTTCGTGTCACTCCGGAATCACTGGCGATGTCTTGCCAAGGATTCCGCGAACGGCTTACATGCTGCCGTTGCTGGGCTGCTGCACCTTGAACTCGACGCGACGGTTGCGCTGACGGCCAGCCGCGGTCTTGTTGGTGTCGACCGGATCGTTCTCGCCGAAGCCCTTGACCGCGGTGATGCGGCTCGGATCGATGCCATGCGACGTCAGGTAGGCGTCGACGATATTGGCGCGGCGTTCCGAAAGCTTCTGGTTGTAGGCAGGCTTGCCGATCGAGTCGGTATAGCCGTCGATCTCGATCGTGACCTGCGGGTAGCGGTTCAAGGTATCGACCGCCTGGTTCAGGATCGCCAACGAATCGGACGCCGGCGGCTTCAACGTCGGGCCGATGTTGTGCTCACCCTTCTTCGGACGATCGAACTTGAAGTTCACGCCACGCAGGTCGATCACCACGTTCTGCGGCGGCGGCGGCGGCGGAGCTGCCGGCGGCGGCGGCGGCGGCGCTGCCGGCGGTGGTGGCGGCGCTGCGTGACCCATGTTGATCACGACGCCCAAGGTCGCCATCGTGTCCAGCCACTGCTTCGGGCCATAGGTATGCGGCAGACCGGGACCGGCATAACCAGTCAACTGCGCCGAAGTGGTGTCGCGGTAGTAACGTGCCGCGATTTCGCCACGCAGGGCCACGCGGTCGCTGACGTTGTACAACACGCCCACGCCGACGGTCGCACCCGGACCCCAGCCGCTGCTGCCCGCCACGGCGGCGTGACGCCACATGCCGGCACCAGCCATGATGTACGGACGCCACTGGTTGGACGGGTTCATGAAGTAGTAGCGACCCGCGACGTCAAGGCCGAGGGTTTCCCACTGCTTGCCCGAACGCTGCATGTGACCTGGGGCAACGGCGTAGGCCTTGTCCTTGTAGTCGGCATTGTCAGAGGTGGCTTCCAGATCCAGGGTGAAATTCGGCGTCACCCAGAAGCCCACGCCGAGACCACCGATCGGGGCGGTCTGCACGTGACGGTGATTGTCACCAGCCACCACGCCGATGCGCGGCACGATGTACCAGTTGCTGTAGTTGGGGTTGCTGAAGCTACCCGTGGTTTCTGCTGCCGCTGCACCCGTGTCCTGTGCGTGCGCGACCGACATCACGCCTACAGTACCCAAGGCCAGCGCGATGACCGCGAACAAGCCGTTACGTTTCATCGGAGAGTCTCCTCGTTGTTGATTCTTCAGGCATCTGCCAGTTGGCAAGAGGCCGTGTTTTTTCCAGACCGCAAGATTACTGCGCGGATCGTGGCCCATCCAGTCTTGGCCCTTTCCGTTACGGCTGCGCCAGTTTAGCAAAAAACAAACAATTTCGTCAGTGCATCGCTTTCCCGTTCATTTGGAACTCAGGAGTGTGGGTTTGGCGTGAACAAGTCCATGAAATCCGGAACCGACATGGCTTGCATGGCATCGGCTCGTTCACAAAGCTGAACAATTTGAACAGCTTGAGCTTGCGGCAGTTGCCCTACCAGGGCCTTGCGGAACTTTTCCAGCAACACCGGGATACCTTCGGCGCGACGGCGGCGGTGGCCAATCGGAAAGTCAGTCGAAATTTTTCCGGTTTTCGTGCCGTCCTTGAAAAACACCTGCACCGAATTGCCGATATAGCGTTTGTCCGGGTCGAAATAGTCGCGCGTGAATTGCGGATTTTCCTTCACCGTCATTTTCGCGCGCAGTGCATCGATGCGCGGATCGGCCGCGACCGCGTCGCCATAGTCGTCGGCGACCAGGCGACCGAAGATCAGCGGCACCGCCACCATGTACTGGATGCAGTGGTCGCGGTCGGCGTAGTTGGCCAGCGGGCCGGTCTTGTCGATGATGCGCGCGCCGGCCTCCTGGGTTTCGATCTCGACGTGGTCGATCTGGTCGATGCGATCCTTCACTTCCGGGTGCAACTGCATCGCGCACTCGACCGCAGTCTGGGCGTGGAACTCGGCCGGGAAAGAGATCTTGAAGAGGACGTTTTCCATCACGTAGCTGCCGAACGGGCGCTCGAACTCGAAGGTCTTGCCGCCGAACGCCACGTCGTAGAAGCCCCAGGTCTTCGCGCTGAGCGCCGACGGGTAACTCGGCTCGTCGGTGTCGATGGCGTTCAAGGCATGGATCACCGCGCGCCGGCAGGCATCGCCTGCGGCCCAGCTCTTGCGGGGACCGGTGTTGGGTGCGTGCCGGTAGGTACGCAAGCTGCCGTTGTCGATCCAGCTGTTCGACACTGCGGTGATCACCTGCTCGTGGTTGCCACCCAACATCGCGGTCGCGACCGCGGTCGAGGCCAGCCGCACCAGGATCACGTGGTCCATGCCGGCGCGGTTGAAGCTGTTCTTCAGCGCGTAGCAACCCTGGATTTCGTGCGCCTTGATGGCCCAATGCAGCACATCGCGCACGGTCAGCGGCTGGCGCCCCTCACGCAGGTTGCGCCGCGACAACCAATCGGCCACCGCCAGCACCGTACCGAGGTTGTCGGAAGGATGGCCCCACTCGGCCGCGAGCCAGGTGTCGTTGAAATCCAGCCAGCGGATCTGGGTGCCGATGCAGAACGCGGCCTGCGCGGGGTCGAGTTCCAGCGCGGTGCCCGGCACCCGCGCGCCACCCGCCAGGGTCGCGCCCGGAACGATCGGCGCGAGGTGCTTCACGCATTGCGGAAACTTCATCGCCAGCATCGCGCAACCCAGCGCATCCATCAGCATGTAGCGCGCGGTATCCCATGCCTCCTGCGACTCGATGCGGTAAGCGAGCACGTAATCGGCCACGTCGACCAGCGGCTGGTCGGGCGCGGGACGGCTGGCGGAACGAATGTCGGTATGGCTCACGGGGGTTTCCTGTCGAAGAGGACGAAGGCAGCCGGCTATTTTGCCAGATGCAAGCCGGGCTTGACGGCCTGCGCGCGGCGCGGCGACAATCCAGCCGTTGTCCCGAAAGGGAGTAGCACCGAACCCGGCCCTGCCCCGGGCTCGCGCGACGATCGTCAGCACGAACCCAAAAGGTTCCGGTCGTCGCGGCGGTTCCCCCACCGCGCGCGAGACTTTCGACATCCCGATTCGCACCAGCGAACGCGGGAGGTTCGATCGTCTTCCGCATGGAGAACCGCATGTACGTCATCAACGAACTGCTCCACCATCCCCTCGATCCGGCCTTCTGGAGCGGCCTCGCCTCGATCATCCTGATCGATCTGGTGCTGGCCGGCGACAACGCCATCGTGATTGCGTTGGCGGCGCGCAACCTTCCCGAGCATCACCGTTTCCGCGCGATTTTCTGGGGCACGGCGGGCGCGATCGCGGTGCGGGTGGCGATGACCGCAGGCGTGATCTGGTTGCTGAAGATTCCGGCGCTGATGCTGATCGGCGGGCTGGTGCTGATTCCCATCGCGATCAGGTTGCTGCTGCAGGACGCGCGTGGCGAAGACCCGCGCCATCCGATGCGCCGCGCCACCGACTTCTGGAGCGCCATCGGCACGATCATGCTCGCCGACGCGCTGATGGGGCTGGACAATGTGCTCGGGATCGCCGGTGCCTCGGGCGGGCACCTCGGCCTGGTCGTGCTGGGCTTGCTGATCAGCGTGCCGTTGATGGTGTGGGGCTCCACCCTGCTACTGAAAGTGATCGAGCGCTACCCGCTCATCATCTACCTGGGCGCGGCCGCGATCGCCTGGACCGCCGCACGCATGATCACGCGCGACGACTTGATCGAAGGCTGGTTCGACGCGCACGACCCGCTGCGTTACGCGGTGGACGCAGGGCTGATCATCGGCATTACCGGGCTGGGTTGGTGGCTGCGGCGACGCAAGCGTGCGTCGTCAACGTGAGGCCGGCGCGGGAACCGTCAGAACGAAGAACCGGGCTGTTCCAGAAAGGCGATTTCTTCCCGACTGGACAATCGACCCAGCACCTGGTTGCGGTGCGGATAGCGGCCGAAACGGTCGATGATGGTCTTGTGCTTCAACTCGAACTGGTAATTGTTTTCCAGCCCGGGCTGTCGGAACAAGCGTTCGGCATCGACATGGATCGCGCGCGATTCCGAATGCATGAACGGCATGTACAGGAATGCTCGGCGCGCGGCGGGCATGTCGCGGTCGGCATCCGCGTGGAGGGCCTCTTGCGCCAGCACCAGTGCCATGCCGTCGGTTGCGAAAGCCCGCGCATCATCGCGGAAAAGATTACGCGAGAACTGATCCAGCACGATGATCTCGGCCAGCCTGCCATCCGGTGTGTTGCGCCACGCCGCGAGCTCGCCACGCGTCGCCGCGGCGTGCGTGTCGACAAAGCGCTCACGGATCGCGACGTCGAACGCGGCGTTTTTCTTGAAATGTTGTTCCGGTGTCGCTTCCTCGAACCAGAAATGCAGAACGTCTTGCGATTCCAAGCGGCATCACTCCCGCGCCCGCGGCTTGCGGGCGCCGTTCAAAACCAGTTTTTCGAACGCTTCTCGCGGAACGCTTCGGCGACCAACTGGTTGTCGAAGCCACTAGGTGCCTCGCCATTCGCGGCGTACAGGTAAATCGCGGCCTGATAGATCGTCTGCAAGGTCGATTGCACCAGTGCCAGCGCGACCAGCCAGATCACCATGATCGCGCCGACCACCAGCATCGCGGCGCCACCGGCTTGCGCCGCCAGCAGGAACAGGATGATCGCCGGCACGATCCCGAACAGCCCGAAGATCAACCCGAAACTGACATTGCCGATGATCTGCTCGCCCCAGGTCTGTTTCAGCATTTCCACCGAACGCTTGTAGGACTCGATCGGTCCCGTGCCTTCGGCCACCAGCACCGGCACCACCAGGAACGAGGTCACCGACCACGCCATGCCCAGCAGGCCGACCACGATGCGGCCGATGATTCCGACTTTTTCCTCCAGCATCCGCAGCAACATGCCGACCGAGCTGGTCAGCAGCGCCCAGCCCATGATCTGCGGCAACCGTTGCCATGCGAATGCGAGTCCGTAACCGAGGGTCGGTTGCTCGCCGTCGATCTGCTTCAGCACGCAGGCGACCAGCGCCGCGTTGAAGAAGATGATCACGAAGTAATCGAGGAAATAAAACACGAACAGTGCGAGGTATCCCTGCGGCGGCAGGTGCGCCGCGCCGGCGGCTCCGGCATTCGCGTGCAATGCCACGAACATCGGCACGGCGAACAGCGCGATCACGATCGCCAACGCCACGCCGGAGATCAGTGGAAACACGATCAGGTGCTTGTCCTGCTGCAGCATCCGCCAGGATGCGCCCATCAACTGCCAGGTACGTGCGAACTTGCCCATGTCATCCCCCTCTTGCCAAGACTGCCCGGCCGTCAAGATGCCTGAAACGCCGACACATGGCAGTCCGGCCTATTTCAGGTACTTCTGCATCCAGCCCACCCAGCGCCGGTACACGTCGGTCTCCTGCACGATGTCGTGGGGAAAGTGCGTGGCTTCGGGATAGGCGTAGAACTCCACCGTGACGCCATTGTCGCGCAGCGCGTGGTACCACTCCTCGGCGTTGATGAGCGGCACGTTCGAGTCGTGGACGTCGCCCATCAGCAGCGTCGGCGCCTTGACGTTGCGCGCATAGGTGATCGGCGACTGCTCGCGCCAGATTTTCCAGCCGGCATCGGTCCACGGCGAGGAGCCGAAGAAATAGGTGTCGCCCTTCTGGTAATAGGCGACCGTGTAGTCCATCACCCAGTCCGTCAGCGGCGCGCCCGCGACCGCCGCCTTCCAGACGTTGTAATGCCCGGTCAACCAGGTGGTCATGTAGCCTCCGTACGACCAGCCCGTGACGCCGATGCGGCCGGTGTCGACATCGCCGAGTTTCTCGACGGCCGCCAGCCCCGCCATCACGTCCTGGCCCGGGCCCTCGCCGGTGTTGCGATAGATCGCGTGCTGGTAGGCATCACCCAGATTGGTGCTGCCGCGATAGTTCGGCTGGAACACCATGAAACCGGATGCCGCCAGCAATTGCGGCAATGGCGAAAAACGCACGGTGGACGCGGCTTCCGGACCGCCGTGGATCACCAGCACCAGCGGATACTTTTGACCCTGCCGGTAGCCGACCGGATACGTCAGCACGCCGTCCTCGTCGAAGCCATCGTTTTGCCACTTCACTGACTCGGTGCGGCCGAGCGCGAGTTTGTCCACGAACGCGTTGACGTCGGTGAGCCGGCGCGGCTTCGCCTTCGCCGAAGCCATCACGTACAGCTCGCCGGGATGGTTTTTCGTGCTGCCGATGAAGGCGATCTCTCCATTTCTGGTGACGCTCAACTCGCCGCCCGCCTCGATATCACCCAGGTCGAGCACGCGCGCCTTGCCGTGCAGGGGTTGTTCCCACAGCACCGAGCGCGTGCCCAGTTCGCCTTGCAGCAGCAGGGCCTTGCCGTCGGGCAACCACGCATAGGCATTGAAGTTGCGCGCCAGCGCAGCCGTGGGATCGTGGACGGCACCGCCGCCACCGCCGACATAGACCGCGTTGCCGTTGTTCTGGTCGCCGCCGCGCGGACGCAGGAAGGCATAGCGCCCGCCCCGTGGCGCAAAGGTGAGGACATCCGACGTCTGTGCATCCACCAGCGTGCGCACCGGACCGCCCGCGGCCGGGACTTCGGCAATCACCGAGTGGAAAGACGGCCCCCAGTAAGGGCCCGGATATTTGGTGAAGGCGATTGCCTTGCCATCGCGGCTCCAGGCGGGCGGCGTCACGCTTGCGTTCATGCCACCCTGCACCGTGTCGAGACTGAACTTGCCTTCGGTCAGCCGCTTCGCCGTGCCACCTGCGGCCGGCACGACCCACAACTGCCACGGCGCCGGTTCCTTCGTCAGCAGGAAATTGCCGTCGGTAATCCGGAACGCCCGGTCGTGCGCCTCGATCGCCTTCTCATTCAGCGGCGGATCCTGGGCAATGAATGCGAGCTGCGTACCGTCCGGGCTCCAGGCATACGTGTCGACACCCTGCTTGTCGTCGGTGACGCGCACGGCATCGCCGCCATCCATCGGCAACACGTAAATCTGCGACTTCTTCGTCTTCGGATCCTCGGCGAGAAACGCCAGACGCGTGCCATCCGGCGACCAGCGTGGCAAACCCAGACCCTCGCGGTTGCGCGTGAGCGCGCGGCGCGCGCCGGTTGCGACGTCGATCAGATCGATCTGCGTGTCGCGCTTGTCGGTCTTCCACACCGGCGTCGTCACGACCACCGCAACCGATCTGCCGTCGGGCGAAAGCTGGGGGTCGGAAAGCTTGACCAGTTTCTGCAGGTCATCCAGCTGGAACGGCGCGGCCGCCAGCGACAACATGGGCATGCCGACCAGCAACGCGGCCAGCAACACCAGACATCCTTTGTGCAGGCGATGCATGGTGCAACCCCTCTCGACCGTGCGCCACGGCGGGCGCGATCCGGGGAGGATAGCGCGCCACACACTTGCCCTGACATTCCGGCGGCGGCATGCTCGCCGGAATGAGCGCATCCGACGCCCGCAGCGACACCCCTTATCCACACCTGCTGGCGCCGCTCGATCTCGGCTTCTGCAGCCTGCCCAACCGGGTGCTGATGGGCTCGATGCACACCGGGCTCGAAGACCACGCGCGCGATTTCGGCAAGCTCGCGGAATACTTCGCGACCCGCGCGCGCGGCGGTGTCGGGCTGATGGCGACCGGAGGCTTCTCGCCCAACATCGCAGGCTGGCTAAAGCCGTTTTCCAGCCGACTGTCGTCGCGTTGGCAGGTTGCGCCGCATCGACGCATCACCGACAGCGTACACGCCGCCGGCGGAAGGATCTGCCTGCAGATCCTGCACGCCGGGCGCTACGCGATGCACCCGTTGTCGGTCGCGCCCTCCGCGATCAAGTCGCCGATCAATCCGTTCACGCCACGCGCACTGTCGGATCACGGCGTAGAACGCAGCATCCGCGCCTTCGTGCGCTGCGCCAAGCTGGCGCAGGACGCGGGCTACGACGGCGTGGAGATCATGGGCTCGGAAGGCTATCTCATCAACCAGTTCCTCGCCGAACGCAGCAACCAGCGCACGGATCGCTGGGGTGGATCGGCAGGAAACCGCATGCGCTTCCCGGTCGAGATCGTGCGCCGTACGCGTGAGGCGGTCGGCCGTGATTTCATCATCATTTACCGGCTGTCGATGCTGGATCTGGTCGACCGCGCGCAGGCCTGGGATGAAATCGTCGCCCTGGCCAAACAAGTCGAAGCCGCGGGCGCCACGCTGATCAACACCGGTATCGGCTGGCACGAGGCGCGCATTCCGACCATCGTCACCAGCGTGCCGCGCGCGGCATTCACCTGGGTGACGCGGCGCATGAAGGAAAGCCTCGGCATTCCGCTCGTCACCACCAACCGCATCAACACGCCCGACGTGGCAGAACAGGTGCTGGCACGCGGCGATGCCGACATGGTGTCGATGGCGCGCCCGTTCCTGGCCGATCCGGACTGGGTGGCGAAGGCGCGCAACGGACGCGCGGCGCTGATCAATCCGTGCATCGCCTGCAACCAGGCCTGCCTCGACCATGTGTTCGAGAACAAGCGCGCGAGTTGCCTGATGAACCCGCGTGCCTGTTTCGAAACCGAACTGGTGGATGCACCCGTCGCACGGAAAAAACGTTTCGCGGTGGTCGGTGCGGGCCCCGCGGGCTTGGCCTGCGCCACCACGCTGGCGCAACGCGGACACTTTGTGTCCTTGTACGAGCAATCGAACGAGATCGGCGGCCAGTTCAACCTTGCCAAGCGCATTCCCGGCAAAGAGGAATACGCGGAACCCATGCGCTACTGGGACAACCTCCTGGTCGAACTCGGCGTCGAAGTGCATCTCGGCACACGCGCCGATGTCGCAAGCCTGCAGACACAACATTTCGACGCCGTGATCGTCGCCACCGGCGTCATGCCGCGCGACCCGCACATCCCGGGCCAGGATCATCCGATGGTGCTCGGCTATCACGACGCGATCATGGGAAACAAAACCATCGGCAAGCGCGTCGCGATCATCGGCGCCGGCGGCATCGGTTTCGACGTCGCGGAATTTCTGACCCAGGATCCGCCTTCACCTACCACCGACATCACGCGCTGGACCCGTGAATGGGGCGTCGACACCACGCTCGCGAACCGTGGCGGGCTGGACACGCCCAAAGTGGAAGCCTCACCCCGCGCAGTCTGGTTGTTGCAGCGCACGGCCGGGCGTCCAGGCAAGCGCCTCAACAAGACCACGGGCTGGGTGCACCGTGCCGCATTGAAGGCCAAGGGCGTGCAGATGCTGGGCGGTGTGACTTACGAGAAAATAGACGATGACGGTCTGCACGTCACCATCGACGGCAAACCGCAAATCCTGCCGGTGGACAACGTTGTCATCTGCACCGGACAGGAATCCAATCGCGGCCTCGCCAATGAACTGGAAGCCCTCGGCATCACGGTGCACGCGATCGGTGGCGCCGACGTCGCGACCGAGCTGGATGCCAAACGCGCGATCGATCAAGCCACACGGCTAGGGTCGCACTTGTAGGAGTGCCTGTCGGCCTTGCCCCGTTAATCATCGTGAATGGCAAATAAATCTTTCTCGTTACATTCGTTCACGTTTCAAAGAGATACGTAGAATCGCACTTCCCAAGGCCTTCGCGCAGATGCAAGGAATGGGGGGCATGGCTACCGGTGCTGGTCACGTTTTATTGGTCAGTGGCAACACGAGCTTGACCACGATGGCGACGGCCGCCGCCGAGAGCGCGCGCTGCCAGCTGACGTGCCTTGCCGAACTCGGTTCCGTGCGTGAACTGATCGCGAAAAAACAATTCGACTTGATCCTGGTCGATGCTTGCGCGTTCGGACGGAAAGAACTGGAACGGTTCCTGACCACGGACATGACTCGGCAGGGGCGCGTCGTACTCGTTGACGGCGTTCGCCGCCGCGATGCCGGGCACGTCGCAACGACGCCCGGTGATTCGGTCGAACACTTTCCGGGCCAGATATCGTTCGATGCACTGCAGAGCCTCATGGGCCACGCCCTGCAGCGCACGCCGTCGCGCGAGATTCCACCCGGCGACGAATTCAGCGGGATGATCGGCAGGACCATGCGAATGCAAGCGCTGTTCGAGAACATACGCCGCGTCGCGCCGCTGGACGTCGGGGTGCTGGTGCAAGGTGAAAGCGGGACCGGCAAGGAGCTGGTCGCGCAAGCCCTTCACCGCCTGAGTGGTCGCGCCGGCAAGTTCATCGCCGTGAACTGCGGAGCGGTTTCTCCCGAGCTGCTGGGCAGCCAGATCTTCGGCCACGAACGCGGGTCGTTCACCGGCGCGACGCAGGCCCACGCGGGATACTTCGAGCAAGCCCGCGGCGGCACGCTGTTCCTGGACGAAATCACCGAAATGCCCACACCGCTGCAGGTCTACCTGTTGCGTGTCATCGAAACTCACGCCCTGACCAGGGTGGGCGGTGCGCAGGAAATCCCGGTGGATGTACGAGTCATCGCCGCGTCGAACCGCGACCTGCAGCGCGCCGTCGCGGCCGGCGTGCTGCGCGAGGACCTATATTTCCGCCTGCTGGAATTCCCGCTCGCGTTGCCGCCTCTGCGCGAACGCCGGGAAGACATCCCATTGCTCGCGCGGCATTTCCTCAACGGCTTGAACACCCGCTATGGCACGCGCAAA
Source organism: Rhodanobacteraceae bacterium (assembly GCA_004299705.1). Classification (GTDB taxonomy): domain Bacteria; phylum Pseudomonadota; class Gammaproteobacteria; order Xanthomonadales; family Rhodanobacteraceae; genus 66-474. The sequence goes on from SCQS01000008.1 coordinate 175,683, forward strand.
CGCATCGGCGACGAAGCCCTGCGGCAACTCGGCCTCCGGGCTTGGCCCGGCAACGTGCGCGAATTGCGCCATGCCGTGCAACGCCAATACATCCTGGCCGGTGACTCGGGCGACATCGCTGCCCTCATGGAAGCCGAATCGCCATTGCGCAGACGGTCTTCGGACGTGCGCGAACCGGCACGCCGAACCGACACCACCCTCGAAATCCCGGCCCCGCCGCCGATGCAAGACAACGCGCTGCATTTCAACATCGGCACCACCACGTTCGAAGCCATCGAGCGCGAGGTTCTGCTGAAAACCCTGGCCCACTTCCACAACAACAAGCGTGAAGCCGCGCGGGCACTCGGGGTTTCGCTCAAGACCATCTACAACAAGTTGCTGCGCTATCGCGCACAGGGCCTGATCGGCGAAGACGTGTTGGACGATCCACCCGAGCACAACGGGCGCGCCGCCTGAGCCTCCCGACAAGTTATGCGCGCAGGCTGCGTGCGTTTGGTGGACGATATCGACGACGACAGCGGGCCGGTCCCGGCTACGCTCACAGCGTCACCGGCAAGCGTATCGTCAACGTGACATCCGGCGTGTCGCGGGTGACGCCCACGCCCAGCGCAACGTTCAGGGTGCGCCTGTCGCTGATCTTGTAAGAGCCGCCGACCAGCAGGCTGCCGAGTACCGTACGGGTCGAGCCGGCCAACGTCTGCCCGTTTTCACGGGTCGCGCCCACGAAACTCTGGTCGTAGCCGAGGCTGATCGAGGCACGGTCGTTCAACGCCAGCCCGACGCCAATGCTGGCGTCATAGACATCGCCCACCGCGACCTTGCCCAACGGCTGTTTCACGCCACCCACCAGCGTAAGACCGACGTTGTCGCGCGGGAAGTTGTGCAGGTAACTGAAGTTGCCGAAGAACACCACCGGGTCGGACGGATACAGCCAGGTCAAGCCCGGCTGCAACGAATAGAAGCCGGATCCCGTCGGCATTTCCAGCGGCAGACCGGTACCGGTCGTATTCTGGATACAGCGCTGCACACAATCGGTGGTGACTTCGAACGGATCGCGGCCGGTGCGCGACTTGAAGCGCAGCCAGCCGATGTAATACGGGCGATCCGCGCCGCCATCGTTGAACTGGTAGCGCACGGTCGCTTCCACGTCGCCGATGCCCTTGCCATTGGTGGTGAACACGCGGTCGGTGGCGCTGCCGGTGAAGATTTCGCGGCTGGTGGTGTCGGTGTGTCCATCCACGTACGGCACGCGCACCTCCACTTCCATGCGGTTGGTGATGCCGTAACGCGCGGTCAGTTCGGCGATCTGGTTGGTGATCCTGACCTGCCGCACGTCGATCAGCCCGATCACCAGCGCCGGGATGATGGTGTAGCCGATCAGGGCCACCCGATCGGTCGACGAGTAGCCGAACTGGTACGAAGGTTCGAGCACGAACTTCCCGCGCGGCGTCAGCACGCCGGGCTGGTCGAAGATCGGCGCCACCGCGGGCGGGCGCGTGTCTGTTTGCGGCGCGGCACCAACCGGCTGTTGACCGGCGGTGGTGGCAACATCCGTGGCGGCGTACGCGACGGCGCCATCCGTTGCCGCCGATGGTGCCGACACCTGGGCTCCGACACCGCCAGGCGCAGTCCCGCCGCGCTCTCTTGCCAACGCACCGGTATCGACCGACTGCCGCAATGCCAAGTATTCGCCCTGCTGCGTCGACAGCTCCCTCTGGATATCGATGAGTTGTTTATCCAGCTGCGCCAGGCGTTTTTTCTGCGCAGCGATCTCTAGGTGCAGGGCCTGCAATTGCGCATCCTGGGAAGCGAGTTTTTTGCGTACCGCCGCAGGCAAGGGTCGCTGCTGACCCTGAGGCACCACCACGGTATCGCCCCGCGCCGGCTGCACGACGGGCAGGCATGCGACCATCAACAGACCCGCGCATCCGGCAAGAAACGGTTTGCGCAGTCCGGATTCGCTCGTTCGCATCCGCATGGCCCTTCTCCTTCGCTGCCAGGACGTGGTGTTGTCGTGGCTCGCCGGTCAATAACGAAACTCACTGCCCGCGTGAATTGATGAGCGCGGATTGCAGGGTGTTGCCGAGGTTCAGCGCGTTGAACAGCTTGATGTCCTTCACCCCGATATCCAGCGTGGTGAACGCCTGGATGCGCTGGTTGTCGAGGCTGTTCTGGATCACGATCGCGCCGGACACGCGGTTGAATGCAACCGGATCGACAAAATTGCCCGGCCCGTTGCGGACCAAGGTGACGCCATCGAGCAACGCCGCCAGCGAGTTGGCCTGTGCGTTGTCCAGATGCGAAAGATCGGGAAGATTGACGCTGATGCCTGCGGCCAGACCACCGTTGACGTAAACCAGCCTGCTGATGCCAAAAGAAACCAGCAAGCCATCGCCGAGGTCATAGCCCCCGCAGGCCGCCGACAGCGCAGCGTCGCCCACCGGTGCAACACCGAACGGCGTCGGCGCGACAACCGCCATCGCATTTCCGCGCGCGGGCTGCGCCGCCTGGGCCAAGCCAGCCACGGCCAGGCTCGCGGTCAATGCACACATCCAGGCGCATTTTGTTTTCACGCGCGTCCTCGCTTCAGTTGCCGCCCGATCCGCTGAAACCACTGACACCGCTCCGTGGCATCACGATGTTGAAAAGTCCCTGTCGATCCACGCCTGTGCCCAGCATCGCCATCGGCGCAGCACTCCAGTCTTCGCGGTTGTTGAAGACCGCCATGTCACGACGGTTGTGGATCACGAATACCAGATGGTTCGTCCACAGCTTTTCGAATTCGGCCTCCGGGATCGATCGCGTTCCCTTGGCCGGATCGCCGATCAGGACACGCCCGGCCAGCATGCCCTTGATCACCACGAAGTGGTGATAGCCATGCACGTTGACCAGCACGATGGCGGGCAGGTGTGCCTGCGCGAGCTTGTCCAGCGGCACCACGAAACCGTCGGCCTGGAAACCCATCGCCGCGAGGAATCGCTTGATGTCCAGCAGCGAAAAACCTTCCTTCTTGATCTTGGCCCGGTTTCCGTGTTCGAACATCGCCACGAACGCGATGCGTTCGCTGATCGGGAAGTCGTACTGGTAGGTGAGCAGCGTGGCGACCGCCGCCGAGCCGCAACTGAAATCGTATTGCTGATGAATGGTGTTCCTGAAACGCTCTTCCTTCAGCGTCGTTACCGGCACGTGATAGCCCGCGCCTGCGACGTTCGGCATCTGCAGGCTGCCGGCTGTTGCGAACGTCGGCAGCAACGCGAGCAACGCAAGCAGGCCAAGGCGTTTCACGGCTGCATCTGCACGTTGATGATGGTGGCGTTCTGGATCAGCACGCTGTTGCCGGTGTTCTGGATCACCATCGGGAAGCCGGCCGCGTTGGCGAATGCGCCGCCGCCGATCTCGTTCAAGCCCGTGACGACATTGCTGGTCGTCGTGTTGGAAACGTTGCCGTTCAGCGTGATGGTGTCGTAGCTGCTGGCACCGCCGTAGAGGCTCGCCAGCTTCGCGTTGTCCACGCTCGAACCCAACCCCGGCACGGAACCGCGCAGCGAAGGCGAGTGTTGCGAAACAGGCGCCGCTGCGGGCCCTGCCGCATGAACCACCGTCAGGCAACCCGCGCCCAACAACGCGAATATCCAATTGCAACATCCCGTCGCAATATGCATGGCACACCTCCTCGAATACACACCCGCGCAACCGAATCCCTTCGCCCATCCGCGCCGTGGACCTGACTCCCACGGCGCGGTTCCCTCGTGCAACCGAACTCAGTGGCCAACGTTGAGGTTGGCTTGTACGGTGACGCCCTGTTGGACCAACGACGCGGCACCACTGTTTTGTGCCATCGTGGTGATGCCCGCCGCCGAAACGGCTGTGCCGTTCATGCTGTTGGACATGTCGAACGAACCGGCATTGACGCTGTTGGAGCCACCTGCGCCACCGGCGCCGCCGCTTCCGGCGTAGCCATCGCCGCCCATGCCGGCGCCCCCGGCTCCGCCCGTGCCGCCCGCGCCACCGGATGCGCTGGAAGAGCCACCGGCTCCACCCGCCCCGGAGCTACTGGTCGAGGTGGCAGTCGAACTGCCACCGGTACCGCTGCCGGCCGCACCACTGCTGCCGCCGGCACCGCCAGTTCCGCCGGTCGCCGTTCCGCCCATGCCGGCCGTGCTGTAGCCGCCATTGGCGTCGCCGCCGCGGGCATGCGCCGAGGCTCCTCCGCCATTCCCGCCGGCGCCGCTGTAGCCGCCAGCGGCGGAGCCACCGCTCGAATAGCTGGGCCCTGCGTTGCTGGAGGAATCGCCGCCGCGTCCGGTGCGTGCGTGCGCGCCACCGCCGTTCCCGCCGCTGCCACCGGACGCGCCGGAGCCATAGCCTCCGTACCCGTCGCCGCCGGCTGCGCCGCGTCCACCGTTCGCGTTGCCCCAATTGGTGGCGACGTTGCCGATGCCATAGACGCTCACGTCGGAAACCGATCCGCTCAAAGTGGTGTTCGCAACCGCTTCACTGGTATTGAAGGATGAGGAAATGGAGGACGATGCGGTGCCACCGTTGTTGGCCGCCGCGCTGCCTTCGCCGTTCGCGTAGGCGTCTTGCGCCTGCGCCGACATCGAGAAAGCCATCGACAGTCCCAGTCCGAGGCAGACCGCCGAGACCAATTGTGTTTTGCGCATGGAGGTTTCTCCGTTGATTTGCCGGTATGGCGAAACCTAGGAGAGCATCAGCCGTGCCAGCAACGGACCAACCCTGGCGCCGTTGCATACGCGCGCGTTTTCATCGACTTGCGCCATACGCGGGTCACCGCAGCCATCGCCGCGCACGGGAAGATTTTTCAAACCGCTTGCAGTTTTTGCACATCCGCCGCCGCAACCTGAAAACCTTGCAACCAACCACCAGGTGAAGCGGCGGCTTGATACACCACTGCAAGAGACACATACTTCCCGGGTTTTTCAACACTGCAAGGAGATCGACATGAAACTGTACACATCGCCCGGCGCGTGCTCGTTGGGCGACCACATCGCACTCGAATGGACGGGCCAGCCGTACGAGGTGGCGCTGGTCAGCCGCGAGGAGCGCGCGACGCCCGAGTTCAGGAAACTCAACCCCGCCGGCGCGGTGCCGGTGCTGGAAGAAGGTGGCTGGGCGCTGACCCAGAACTCGGCGATCCTCAACTACCTCGCTGACAAATTCCCGGAATCGAAGATCGGCGGCGACGGCACGCCGCAGAGCCGCGCCGAGGCGAACCGCTGGCTGGGCTTTTTGAATTCCGACATGCACCCGGCGTTCAAGCCGTTGTTCGGCACCACCGATTACCTTGAAGACAAGGCAGTCATCGAGAAGACCCACGACAACGCGCGCAAACAGTTGCGTGGGATGTTCGAGCGCGCCGACGCACAACTCGGCAAGCACGACTGGCTGGCAGGCTCACGCTCGATGGCCGATCCCTACCTGTTCGTGATGCTGCGCTGGGCCAAGGGCGCCAAGGTCGACCTTTCCGGCCTCAACAACCTCAAGAAATTCGAGCAACGCATGCGCGCCGATGCGGGTGTGCAGAGGGCGCTGAAATCCGAGGGGCTCGATCAGGCGGCGTGATTTTCGTGTTGACGCACCGTTGCTCAACCTCGCTGTTACGCAAGAAAAACCACGCGACATGCGGTTATTTCTTTTTGTCGTCATTCCGGGGCAGCCCGAAGGGCTGAACCCGGAATCCACTTTGTTGTTCAGGGAGAGCAACATCAAAATGGATTCCGGATCGCGGCTTCGCCGCGTCCGGAATGACGACGGAGTTGTTGAATGCTCCTGTCCCGAGCGTCAACGTTTTTCGATCGGGACGTATGCCCTATCTTCCGGCCCGGTGTAGTTCGCGCTCGGCCGGATGATCTTGCCATCCTGGCGCTGCTCGATCACGTGCGCGCTCCAGCCGGAGGTGCGCGAGATCACGAACAACGGCGTGAACATCGCGGTCGGCACGCCCAGCATGTGGTACACGCTGGCCGAGTACCAGTCGAGATTGGGGAACATCTTCTTCAGTTCCATCATCACGTTCTCGATGCGCTCGGATACCTCGAACAGGCGCGGGTTGCCGCCCTCGGTGCACAGCCTGCGCGAGATTTCCTTGATGATCGGATTG
>SCQS01000075.1 GCA_004299705.1 Rhodanobacteraceae bacterium
GTGCTGCAGCATCGCCTCGGTCATGGTGAAGTCGGCGATCACGCCGTCCTTCATCGGCCGCACCGTGACGATGTTGCCGGGCGTGCGGCCCAGCATCATCTTGGCCTCGTTGCCGACCGCGGCGACCGCGCGCGGGCCGCCGGGGCCGCGGTCCTGGCGGATCGCCACGACGGAAGGTTCGTTGAGCACGATGCCCTGGTCGCGCACGTAGATCAGCGTGTTCGCGGTACCGAGGTCGATCGAGATGTCGTTGGAGAAGATGCCGCGGAAAAGTTTGAACATGCGCGAACCGGCAGGTGCGGGCCTGGAGTGACAGGCAAAAGGGGGAAACAACGCGCCAGTCTAGTGTTGGTGCGGTCGCCGTGCAAGGTCGAAAGCATGGCAAAACGGCGACATGGCGCCGGTTTCAGCGTGGCTCTCGAAACCGCGCGCCGCAACCGTTACGATCGACCGCTTGTTTCTTGCAAAGGAACCACCGATGCCTGCTGCCCTGATCTGCGGCTCCATGGCCTACGACACCATCATGGTGTTCGAGGACCGCTTCAAGAACCACATCCTGCCGGACAAGGTGCACATGTTGAACGTGTCCTTCCTGGTGCCGCGGATGCGCCGCGAATTCGGCGGCTGCGCCGGTAATATCGCCTACAACCTGAAATTGCTGGGCGGCCAGCCCGTCCCCATGGCCACGGTCGGGCAGGATTTCGCGCCTTATCACGAATGGTTCGAGCAGCAGGGCATTCGCCTGGACCAGGTGCGCGAGGTGCCGGACACCTTCACCGCGCAGGCCTTCATCACTACCGATCGGGACAACAATCAGATCACCGCCTTCCACCCCGGTGCGATGATGCAGAGCCAGTTGAACCATGTCGCCGAGGTGGCCGATGTCGCCATTGGCATCGTGGCCCCGGATGGCCGCGAGGGCATGCTGCAGCACGCGGCCGGATTCGCGGCGAAGGGTATTCCTTTCATCTTCGATCCGGGCCAGGCGATGCCGTTGTTCTCGGGCGAGGAGTTCCGCGCCTTCATCGGGCAAGCCGACTACGTGGCGGTGAACAGTTACGAAGCCAGCCTGCTCAGCGAGCGCACCGGCTGGTCGGAGGCCGAGATCGCCGGCAAGGTCAAGGCCTTCATCGTCACCCATGGCGGCGAGGGGTCGGTGATCCACGCGGGTGGCGCGCAGCATGAGATTCCCGCCGCGAAACCACGTGCGGTGGTGGATCCCACCGGCTGCGGCGATGCCTACCGCGCCGGGCTGCTGCACGGATTGCTGCAAGGGTTCGACTGGCCCACCACCGGCCGCATCGCGTCGTTGATGGGGGCGCTGAAAATCGCGGAACCGGGGACCCAGAACCACCGTTTCGACCCGGCCGGGTTCGCGGCCGAGTTCAAGCGGCAATTCGGGCACGCGCTCGACTGACGTTCCTCACGCGGGCTGAATGGCGGGCATGCGAACGTGGTGTTTCGTTCAGGATCGCTCCCGACAATGGGCCGGTCATTTGACGTTTCCACAGGAGGCCATCATGCATACCGCACGCAACCTAGCCCTCGTCGCGCTGCTGGCCGGCGCGCCTTTGCTGTACGCGGGCAATGCCCATGCCGCAGGCGGGGAAATCACCTGCAGGATGACTTTCGAACTGCACGGCTGGTCGGTGTTCTACAAGAAGGCCGATGGCAGCGGCCAGGTCTCCTGCAGCAACGGCCAGCACATGTCGGTGCATCTGCGCAGCCGGGGCGGCGGCCTCACCTTCGGCAAACAGCGCATCGAAGGCGTCGGCAAGTTCTCCGGCATCTTCAACATCGATTCGATCCTCGGCACCTACGTGACCGGCGGTGCCCACGCGGGTGCGGCCAATTCGGCCAATGGCACCGTGATGACCAAGGGCAACGTATCGCTGGCCTTGAGCGGAACCGGCAAGGGCTGGAACCTTGGGATTGATTTCGGGAAGTTCACCATCAGTCGGTGATCCGACGGCGGCGCTACTCGCCACGTCCATGTCGCTCGTTCCACGGATCGTCCGCAGCGAGCAAGCCGACAGTCCCTGCCGGTTTGAGCGCGTCGATTCTTCGGAACCTTCCTATGGAAGGAACGCGCCCTTGTATTCCGGTTTCAGGAATGGCGCGAACACGCTGGCAGGCACGTCCACGGTTTGCGTGCCGTAGACGTAAGGCGCGACTTGGTACGGCGGGAAGACCAGCGTGAGGCCGGGACTCGCGGCGTTCGCATCGGCGCCCGCGCGCACCACGAATGCCGAGTAGTTCACCGTGGTCGGCTTGGTGCCGTCGTTGAGCATCTGCAGCATGTTGGCTTTCCACTCGCGCAGCGCTTCGGGCGAACCCTCGCCCAGCTTGGGCGCGTCCGCCGTGAATTTCTTCAGCAGCGTGTCGTGCGCGAAATTGGCCAGCGCCTTGCGCGCGGCATCGGGTTGCGCGAACAATTCATCCAGCGTGATCAGCTTGCCGGCCTTGCGGTCGTACACGAAAGTCGCCTGGATCGGGTTCGGGTGCGCGCCGCCGGTGTCCTGCATGCCGGTTTCGCGCACGCTGACGAATGCGGGCGTCTGCGCGGTAACCTTGAAATCGAGCAGCAGGTCGAGTTGCCGGTTGGCGAACTCCGGCAGCTGCTTCGGGTCGGGCAGCGCCTGCAGGAAATCGCGCTTGGCGTTGTCGGCGGTGGTGCGCATCGCATCGGCCAGCGGTTTCTCGTCGGCGGGTAGCGTTGGCAGCGTGATCGCGATCTTGTAGTGCCTGGTGACGGCGTGGTCGCCCGGCAGCGGCGCGGTGCTGGCTGGTGCGGGGGCGGGCGTGGCCGCGGGCGCCGGTATCACCGGCGCGGAAGCGCTCGGGGCGGGCGCGGAAGCTTGCGGCGCGCCGGGTTGCTGTTGGCAGGCGGCCAGAGCCAGTGCGGCCAGCGCGATGACAAGGCAGGTCGATTTGGACGCTTGCATGGCGGGGTTCCGGTTTGCGATGCGCGAGCTTAAGCGGTAGCGCGTTAAGCATTTGCTGTCGCCGGCAAGCGGTGGCATGCACGGCGCCGTTGTCAGGCCGAGGCCTCGTGCCGACGATGGATGTTGCACGAGAGGCACGCAGTGAACAACTCGACCGTAGCACTCGAGCCGAGCGCATGCCGGGCCAGTCGGTGATCTCACGTACCCGAGGCATCGTGCAGGCTGGAACGCCGCACGATCAACTTCATGGGCATCATCTGGCTGGTCACGGGTTCGTCGTTGATCAATCGCAGCAGGTTGTCCACCAGCATTTCACCGGCGCGGCGGGTGTCCTGTTGCACGGTGGTCAGCGGCGGGTTGACGAAACCGGCCATGGGGATGTCGTCGAAGCCCGCCACGGCGACTTCGAACGGAACGTCGATGCCGTGTGCGGACAGCGTGCCGATCGCACCGATTGCGATCAGGTCGCTGGCGGCAAAGATCGCGTCGAATGGCTCGCCGCGTGCCAGCAATGCCTCGGCGGCCTGCATGCCGGAACGCTGGGTGCTTTCTGCGTCGATTTGCAGCGCGTCGTCGACTGACACGCCGCGCGTGCGCAATGCCTGCAGGTATCCGCGGTGGCGTTCCTGGAATTCCGGGAAGTGGTGCGAGGCGTCGCCCAGGAATGCGATGCGGCGGCAGCCCTGCTCAAGCAGGTGCTCGGTGACGGAACGCCCGCCCTGGAAGTTGTCGCAGCCGATGGTGACCCAGGGCTGGTCCGGCAGCACCGCGCCCCAGCAGACGATGCGCGTGCCTTTCGCCCGCAGTTTTTCCAGGCGGTCGGCGTGCGTGAGGTAGTCGCCGTAGCCCAGCAAGATGATGCCGTCGGCCTTCTTGCTCTCGGCGAAATCGGCGTGCCAGTCGCGCGCGAGTTCCTGGAACGAGATCAACAGGTCGTAGCCCTTGCGCGCGCAGGCGCGCGTGATCGAACCCAGCATCGCGATGAAGAACGGGTTGATGCGGGAGTCGTCCGGGGTCGGGTCCTCGAAGAACAGCAGCGCCAGGGTACCGCTGGCCTTGCTGCGCAGGTTGGAGGCGTTCTTGTCCACCGTGTAGCGCAGCGACGCGGCGGCGGCCTCGACGCGGCGGCGGGTTTCCTCGCTGACTTCGGGACTGCCGCGCAGCGCGCGCGACACGGTCGCCTGGGAAACCCCGGCAAGCTCGGCGATGTCGAACGACGTGATTTGTTTCTTGCTGGACATGCAGGCCGGGACCCCGGGGCCGCGATCCGTCGATCGCGGGTTCCGATCCTAGCCAGTTTTCGCCCGCGTTGCCGCCCCGCTCAGCCGGGCATGTCCTCCAGCTCCACGCCGCGGGTCTCGCGGACGAACTTCAGGACGAACAGCAGCGAGAGCAGTGCGAAGAAGGCGTACAGGCCGTAGGAGAACGGCAGGCTGAACTGCGCCATCGGCGGAAAGCTGCTGGTGATCGCGAAATTGGCCAGCCATTGTGCGGCGGCCGCCACCGCCAGCGCCATCGCGCGGATGCGGTTGGGGAACATCTCGCCCAGCAGCACCCACACCACCGGACCCCAGCTCACCCCGAAGAACACCACGTAGAGATTGGCCGCGACCAGCGCGACCGGTCCCCATGCACCGGGCAGGTGCAGGCTCGCGCCGCTGCCGGTGGCCTGTGCGAAGCACGCGGCCATCACCGCCAGCGTGACCAGCATGCCGGACGAGCCGATGACCAGCAGCGCCTTGCGCCCGATGCGGTCGATCAGCGCGATCGCCACCAGCGTCACCACCACGTTGACGATCGAGGTGATGACGGTGAGCATGAACGAGTTGGATTCGTCGAAGCCCACCGACTGCCACAGGGTGGTCGAGTAATAGAAGATCACGTTGATGCCGACGAACTGCTGGAAGATCGACAGGATGATGCCGATCCACACCACCGGCAGCAGCCCGCTCCTGCCGCCCACCAGGTCGCGCCACGCCGGCTTGTGTTCGCGGCTCAGGCTGTTCTGGATGTCCAGCAGTTTTCGGTGCAGGGCCGGTTCGCCGGCATGTGCAAGTACTTTTCGCAGCACCATCAGCGCGGCGTCGGTACGACCACGCGCGACCAGGTGCCGCGGCGATTCCGGGATGGTCAGCGCGAGGCTGCCGTAAATGGCCGCCGGGATCACGCCGACCAGGAACATCCAGCGCCACGCGCCCAGCCCCAACCACATCGTCTGCGCGGCACCGCCCGCCGCATCCTGCAGCGCGGCGTCGCTGAGCAGCGCCGCGAAGATGCCCAGCACGATCGCCAGCTGCTGCATCGAACCCAGCCGGCCGCGGATCGCCGCGGGCGACACTTCGGCGATGTACGCCGGCGCCACCACCGAGGCCACGCCGACGCCGATGCCCGCCACCACGCGCCACAGCATCAGCCAGGCCACGGAACCGGCTAGCCCCGCGCCGATCGCGCCGATGGCCAGCGACAACGCCGCGACCTGCATCGTCGGCACCCGTCCGAAGCGATCCGCGAGTCGCCCCGCGTACCAGGCGCCCAGGGCCGAACCGAGCAGCGCGATGGACACCGCGAACCCCGTCATCGTGGCACCCAGGCCGAACGCGTGACGCAGCGCGTCGACCGCGCCGTTGATGACGGCGGTGTCGAAGCCGAACAGGAAGCCGCCCAGCGCCGCGGCGGCGGCGATCAGGATCACGCGCAGGCTGGTGCGCGGCGTGGGTTCGTTGAGCGGGCTGGCCTGCGGGTTCATGGCGTGGTTCCTGCGGGATTGTTGCCTGCCAATTGCGCGAATACCGCGCCGTACCCCGGCAGGCACAGGCGGCCCTGGTCGAGCCGGCCTTCGTGCAAGCCGTGGCCGTGCAGCGGCCGCGCGGTGCCAGGCAGTTGCAACGACAGTTCGGCGGTCTGGTTGGACAGGTTGAAGGCTACCAGCATCCTCTCCGTGGCGGACTCGCGCACGAACGCCAGTACCGGCTCCGGCGTTTCCAGGAAGCGGATGCTGCCGGTGCGCAAGGCGGGATGCTCGCGCCGCCAGTGCATGAAAGTGCGAAAGCCGCGCAGCGTCGAGTCCGGATCGGCTTCCTGGCGCGCCACGGCCAGCGCCAGGTGTTCCCTGGGTACCGGCAGCCACGGCTTGCCATGGGTGAACCCGCCGTTGGCGTCGGCGCTCCAAGGCATCGGCGTGCGGCAGCCATCGCGGCCCTTGAACTGTGGCCAGAACGCGATGCCGAAAGGATCCTGCAGGGCTTCGTAGGGCACCTCGGCTTCGGTCAGGCCCAGTTCCTCGCCCTGGTAGACGCACACCGGGCCACGCAAAGAACACAGCATCGCCGTCAGCAGGTTGGCGCGTGATGCCGACGCGTGGCCGTCGCCCCAACGCGACAGCACGCGTTCGACGTCGTGGTTGGAAATGGCCCAGCACGGCCATCCGTCCCGCATCTTCGCGTCCAGCCGCGACACCGTGTCGCGGATGTAGGCGGCGCTGAAATCGTCGGTGAGCAACTCGAAGCTGTAACCCATGTGCAGGCGGTGGTCGCTGGTGTATTCGGCGATGGTGGCGAGCGAATCCTCCGAGGAAATTTCGCCCAGCGCGGCGACGCCCGGATAACGATCCAGCAGCGCACGGAGCGCTTCGAGGAACGCCAGGTTTTCCGGCTGGGTGTTGTTGTAAAGGTGGTATTGGTATGCGTAGGGGTTGTCGGGACTGAAGCCACGCCCCGTGCGCCGTTCCGGCGGCTTGGGCGGATTGTTGCGCAGGCTGCGGTCGTGGAAGCAGAAGTTGATGGCGTCCAGGCGCACACCGTCCACGCCGCGCTCGAGCCAGAAGCGCACGTTCTCCAGCACCGCCGCGCGCACCTCGGGATTGTGGAAGTTGAGATCCGGCTGTTCGGTCAGGAAATTGTGCAGGTAGTACTGTTCGCGGCGTGGTTCCCACTTCCATGCGGGGCCGCCGAACAACGACAACCAGTTGTTCGGCGCGGTGCCGTCTTCGCGCGGATCGGCCCAGACGTACCAGTCCGCCTTGGGGTTGCTGCGGCTCTCGCGGCTCTCGCGAAACCACGCGTGCCTGGCCGAGGTGTGGCTTAGCACCTGGTCGATCATGACTTTCAGGCCCAGTGCGTGCGCCTTCGCGAGCAGCCGGTCGAAATCATCGAGCGTGCCGAACAATGGATCGACCGCGCGGTAATCGGCGATGTCATAACCGAAATCCGCCATCGGTGACTTGAAGAACGGCGCGATCCAGATGGCGTCCACGCCGAGTCCGGCCACGTAGTCGAGTCGCTGCAGGATGCCCGGGAGATCGCCCACGCCGTCGCCATCGGTGTCCAGGAAACTGCGTGGATAAATCTGGTAGATGACGGCACCGCGCCACCATTGTGCATCGGCCATGGACGAACCCCGGAAAATGACGTGCGATCCGCCGCGATTGCGGGGAGCGATCAAGCAGGGGCAGCTTAACCTTGGAACTCGGTGCTTCCGCCTGGGCGCGCATACGTATTCATGAATGCTGCGGTTGCGTCATTCAGGAGAACGCACGTCGCGCGTGGTGGCAGTTCGACCGTCGTTGCACGCGGCATACCGCGCCTGCGTGCGGACATTGCATAGGGGAAAGTGGGCGCACGCGGAGGTCGATTGTTGCTTGCTGCGACGCAGCATCGGGTGAGATCGCGCGGCATGAATACGTATGCACGGCGCGTTCGCATGCGAAGCGCGCCGCCTACCATCCGGACATGGCCCGCGCCATGGGAGACGCCGGCCGGCATGCACTCATCTCGATTGCGTGTAACTACAACGACAGCCATCTGCTGGGGAATCGAACGATGCCACTGAAACGCAATGTATTGACGCTGGCGCTGATATCCGCGGGTATCGGCCTTGCCGCGCATGCCAATGTCGGATTGGCCGCCGGTGCACCGGCCAACGGGGCGCAGGATCAAACGCAGCCGCAAAGCCAGGCGACCGCGACCGACCAGAATGCAAAAAACAAGAAAAAAAACAAGCAGCAGAAGTCGGAACCGCAGCAGTTGCAGGCAATCAACGTGCGCGGCTACGCAGGCAGCCTGCAGAATGCGACCGTCATCAAACGCGACTCGGCAGAGATTGTCGAGGCGGTGTCGGCCGAACAGATCGGCAAACTGCCCGGCACCAGCATCGCCGACGCGCTGGGGCGGTTACCCGGTCTCGCGGTGCAAACCCTGAACGGGCGTCCACAGGTTGTCTCGATCCATGGCTTCGGCCCCGACTTCAGCACCGCACTGGTCAACGGCCGCGAGCAGGTCAGTACGGCCAACAATCGCGGCGTGCAATACGACCAGTATCCGGCGAGCTGGTTCAACAACGTGGTGGTGTACATGTCGCCCAATGCCAGCCTCATTGGTCAGGGCTTGGCCGGTACCGTGGACATGCGCACGATCCGCCCGCTCGACCAAACGCATTCGATCGCCGCGGTCAATGCGCACTATGTCTGGGACAGCCTGTCCACGCTGTCGCCTGGGTCCGGCGTCAGTGATCACGGTTACTCGGTGGATGGTGTTTACGTGAATCAGTTCGCCGATCACACCTTCGGCATAACACTGGGTGTGGATCTCGAGTCCAATCCCGCGCAGATCGAGCATCAGGCGCCGTGGGGTTATCCCAACGACGCGAATGGTGACCTGGTCATCGGCGGTTCCAAGAACTACGGCATCTCCGACCAGATGAAGCGCCTCGGCTTGCTGACGACGCTGCAGTACCGACCGACGCAGAACTTCACCAGCACGCTTGATCTTACCTACGACAACTTCCGCGAAACCCAGCAGGCGAAGGGCATGGAGTTTCCGTTGTTCTGGGGCGCCAACGTCAAGCTCGCGCCGGTCAACGTCCAGAACGGTTTCGTGCAAAGTGGCATCTACAGCAATGTCTCGCCGGTGGTGCGCAACGACTACAACAAGGAAGACGCCAAGGTCTGGAACATCGGCTGGAACAACAAGCTGCGTTTCAACGCGGACTGGTCCGCCGAAATGGACGCCAGCTACTCGCGCGCCGATCGTCGCAGCACCTTGCTGGAAAGCTACACGGGCTTCGGCTACAACAAGTCCGGTCCCACCGACACGCTGGCCTTCCAGGAAGCAGCAAGCGGGCTGTTTTACGTTGATCCAACGCTGAATTACACCCAGGGACTCATGCTCACCGACCCTCAAGGCTGGGGCAGTGGCAACAATCCGCCGGTTGTGCAAGCCGGCTTTATCAACATGCCGTACACCAACGACTACCTCGCGCGCCTGCGGCTTTCCGTCGAGCGTGATTTCCTCAGTGGTCCGTTCTCGAGCATGCAGTTCGGCGTCGACCGCGCCACCCGCAACAAAACCTACAACATCAACCAGGATTTCATCGTGTTGCCGAACGGTGCCAAGACGGCGCCGATCCCGTCGTACGGCATCAGTGACCCACTGGCGTGGATGGGCGTGGGTCCGCAGGTCACCTACAACCCGTTGGCGTTTTTGAGCGACGGCACCTATCAGTTGTTCCCGACCGCGTTGTCGTCGATCGGCGTGCCGCCGAACTGGAAAGTTCGCGAGAACGACCTGACGCCGTTCGTGCAGTTCAATCTAGACACCCTGCTCGGTAGTGTGCCGGTGCGCGGCAATTTCGGTTTGCAGGTGCAGCACACCAACGAGGGTTCGGAAGGCCAACGCGTCGCGGCAGGCACCAGCTCCACCGGGTCTTCGGTGGTGACTCTGGTGCCGGTGTCGGGCAGCACCAACTACACGCGTTGGCTGCCCAGCGTGAACCTCGTTTTCGAATTCACGCCCAGCACCGATCTGCGCGTGGGTGCGGCACGGGTGTTGGCGCGCCCGCGCATGGACCAGATGAGCGCGAGTCTCGACATCAGCGGCAACATCACGCACCTGTCTTCCACCGATCCCAACACGTCTTATTTCAGCGCAAATGGCGGCAACCCGAAATTGCTGCCGACGATGGCCGACAATTTCAACATCAGCCTGGAGCATTACTTCAGCGACAACCAAGGTTACATGGCCTTGTCGACGTATTACCTGAAGCTGTCTGATTACATCAACCCGAACGCGGCGTTCCTGCACAACTTCGCGCCGTTCGTCGGTGCCTTCCTTTCGCCGTCCCAACAGCAGCAATTGGGCACCACCTACGGCATCGTCTCGGGCCCGACCAACGATGGTCACGGCAACGTGAAGGGGTTGCAGGGCACGATCAACCTGCCGTTCAAGGTATTCACGTCGGTGCCGGTGCTGAATGATTTCGGCGTGATCGTAACCGGCGACTACACCAAGAGTGCCATGACGTATGCAGGCAACTCGCAGGCGATCACGGTGCCGGGTCTTTCGAAGTGGGTGGCGAACGCCACGCTGTACTACCAGCACGGGGGCTTCGAAGCGCGCGTCAGCGACAACTACCGCACCAGTTTCTTGGGCGAGATATCGGGTATCAGCGCGACCCGCATTCTGCAGACCATCAAGGGTGGCAGTATCTACGATGCGCAGGTCAGCTACACCATCCCGGATGGACGCTTCAAGGGCCTGACTTTCCTCCTGCAAGGATCCAATCTCACCAACCAGAGGTTCATCACATTCCAGAACAACGATCCGCGCCAAGTGTTGTACTACGAGGAATATGGACGCCGTTATGAGTTAGGCGTTTCATACAAGTTCCGTTGAGGGAGACGGCGGCATGGGCTTCGTTGATTTGCGCCAGCGATGCCCAGTCGCCGTCGTTTTCTCACGGAAATCCGGTCGGGCAGTTGCCTGCGGATGTTCAAGGTGTACGCTCCCGGCATGAACGAATTTGCGATCCGGCGTGTGGTAATCGTCGGCGGCGGCACCGCCGGGTGGATGGCGGCGGCGCTGCTGGCGCGCGGACTCGGCCGGGCCTGCGAAATCCGCTTGATCGAATCCGCCGAGATCGGCACGGTCGGCGTCGGCGAGGCGACGATCCCGCAGATTCAGCACATCAATGCGTTCCTCGGCATCGACGAGAACGATTTGATGCGCTTTACACATGGCACGTACAAGCTGGGCGTGCAGCTCAATGATTGGGGCCGCGTCGGCGATTCGTACATCCACGCCTTCGGCGACGTGGGCCTGCCGCTGGGCCTGCTGCCGTTCCACCACTACTGGCTGCGCAGCCGCGCGCAGGGCGATGCGCATTCGCTGTGGTCGTATTCGTTGAACGCGGCCGCCGCCGCGGCGAACCGCTTCGCCAAGCTGGACAAGGTGTCGGACACGCCCTTGGGTGGCATTCGCTACGCCTACCAGTTCGATGCCGCGCGCTACGCGCGTTACCTGCGCGAGCGCATCCCCGAGGGTGCGGTGACGCGCATCGAGGGCAAGGTGGTCGAGGTCAAGCTGCGCGGCGAGGATGGCTTCATCGAATCGCTGCGGCTCGAGAGCGGCGAGATCGTCGCAGGTGATTTGTTCATCGACTGCTCGGGCTTTCGCGGCCTGTTGATCGAGGGCGCGCTGAAAACCGGTTACGAGAATTGGCAGCATTGGTTGCCGTGCGATCGCGCGATTGCGGTTGCAAGTGAACGCACCACGCCGATGCGTCCGTACACGCAGGCGTTTGCGCGCACCGCCGGTTGGCAATGGCGGATCGCGTTGCAACATCGCACCGGCAACGGCCATGTGTATTGCAGCCGCTTCATCAGCGACGATGAAGCCGCCGCGCAACTGCTGGCGAATCTCGGGAGCGAGCCGCTGGAAGACCCGCGCCCGCTGCGCTTTGTCACCGGCATGCGCAAGCTCTCATGGAACCGCAACTGCCTCGCGCTGGGGCTGGCCGCCGGTTTCATGGAACCGCTGGAATCCACCAGCATCCATCTGGTGCAGTCGGGCGTCGCCCGTTTCCTCGGCATGTTCCCGGACCGGCATTGCGATCCGCTGCTGGTGGATACCTACAACCGCCAGACGCGCTTCGAGTACGAACGCGTGCGCGACTTCCTGATCCTGCACTACAAGGCCACCGAGCGCGACGACACGCCGTTCTGGCGGCAATGCGCGGCGATGGACGTGCCCGATGCGTTGGAGCAGCGCATCGAGTTGTTCCGGCGCACCGGCCTGATCTTCCGCGAGGCCGACGAACTGTTCACCGAAACGGGCTGGCTGCAAGTGATGCTGGGCCAACGCATCGAGCCCGAACGCCATCACCCGCTTGCCGACGAACTGGACGAATCCAGGTTGCAGGGATTCCTTTCCGACATCCGCACCCTCGTGAACCGCACCGCGGCCCGGCTGCCGAGCCACGACGAATTCGTGGCGCGCGTCGGCCGGCTGCCGCAGGCGTCCGCCACCGGCTTGCCGCCCATGCCAAGGCACGTGCATGAACGGGGCGTCTCGTGAAGTGGCGGTCGGCGGGTCTGCTGATCGCGCTGCTGTGCATGTCCGCGGTCGTCGCGCCGGCGGCACGGGCGGCTGCGGCCGCGCCTTCAGGTGTCTATTACGAAATCTTCGTGCGCAGTTGGTACGACAGCAATGGCGACGGCATCGGCGACTTGAATGGTGTCACCGCCAAACTGGACTACCTGCAGCGGCTGGGCGTCAGCGGCATCTGGCTGATGCCGATCAACCCGTCGCCCAGCTATCACGGTTACGACGTCACCAATTATTTCGCGATCAATCCGCAGTACGGGACGATGGCGGATTTCGAACGGCTGGTGCGCGCGGCGCACCAGCGCGGCATCAAGGTCATCCTGGATCTGGTGGCGAACCACACCAGCAACCGTGCGCCGTGGTTCATTGCGGCGCAGGATCCGCATGGCAAGTATCACGACTGGTACACGTGGGCGACACCGGAAACCGACCTCAAGCAGATCAGCGCCACCGGCAGCTATGCGTGGCACGCGCTGCCCGATGGCCAAAGCTATCTCGGCGTGTTCACCGCCGAAATGCCGGATTTGAATTACGACGATCCCGCCGTGCGCAAGGAGATGATCGAGGTCGGCAAGTTCTGGCTGAAGAAGGGGGTTGACGGTTTCCGTCTCGACGCCGCACAGCACCTCTACCTCAACTTCGACACCGACTGGGGCAGCCAAGTCGTTTTGAAGAAGAATCTCGACTGGTGGCGCGAGTTCCATCGCGGCATCGACGCCGTGAATCCGCACGCGTGGCTGGTGGGCGAGGTGTGGCAACCGCGCTTCACTGAGCTCGCGCCATGGATGGGTGCGTTGGACGCGACGTTCGATTTCCCGTTGGCCGCGCGCCTGATCGAAAGCGCCAAGACCGAAACCGACCGCGATCTCGGCGCTACCCTGCAGCGCACCGACGATGCTTACCGCGCCGCCGGGCACGGACGTTTCGACGACGCGCCGCTGCTGTCCAACCACGACACCGAACGCGTGATGAGCCAGCTCGACGGCAACATGGATCACATGCGCGTCGCCGCGGCCATGCTGCTGACCCTGCCGGGCCATCCGTTCGTCTATTACGGCGAAGAACTCGGCATGCGTGGCCAGAAGCCCGATCCACACCTGCGCGAACCGATGCGCTGGTACCGCACCGGCAAGGGGCCGGGCGAGCCAACCTGGGAAGGCTGGAGTGCGGGCGATGGCCCGGATGTTTCCGTCGAAGCCGAGGACAAGAATCCCGCCTCGCTGCTCAACTGGTACCGGATGCTGATCGGCTGGCGTCGCGCGATCCCGGAGCTACGCGACGGCGTGGTGCGCAATTGGCGCGACGACAACCGGCAGGTCGCCGCGTGGGAATTGCGCGATGCACACGGCGACGTGCTGGTATTGCACAATTTGTCGGGCAAGCCGCAAACGCTGGCGCTGCCGGCCAAACGTTTCCACATGCTGCTCGAACACAGCCGCGCGGACACGACGATCGCCGGCGATCGCCTGCAACTGCCGCCTTATGGCAGCGCGATCCTGCAATGAATAATCGATCAGTTCTTGTTTGCAGTACCGCGTTTTTTGTCGTCATTCCGGGGCCGCCCGCGCTGTTTGCGGGCGGAACCCGGAATCCATTTTTTCTTACCAGCGAGATCAAAATGGATTACTCGCCGCATCCGCGGCTCGCCCTTCGGGCCATCGGCTACGCCGATGTTCGCTACGGCATCCTGCCTTCGCAGTCCGGATCGCCGCTGCGCGACGTCCGGAATGACGAATAAAGATTTCGCTTCTTCCTTCAAGGAAAAGGACAAACATTGATGACGCTAAACATTCGCTCGTGCGCACTCATGGTTTTGCTGCTGGCCGGCTTCGCCGCAGCCGCCAATGCCGCCGTCACGCTGGAGTTGCGCAGTGTCGACGCGCAAGGCTTCCGGCTTGCACAGGACGACGCGACGACCTCGGTGCAAATGGTGGCGCCCGGCGTGCTGCACGTGCATTACGTGCCGATGGGCCATGCGACGCCGCCGGATCTCGTGATCGATCCGCAACGTGCGCCAGCGACGACGTTCAAGCCCCAGGTTTCGCACCAGGGCGGCGCGGTCACGCTGCGCTCGGATCGGATGACCGTCGAATGGAATCCGAAAACCGATACCTTGTCGGTCAGCGACGTACGAGGGCACACGCTTTTGCGGCAGGCCGACCTGATGGCGCTGGCGCAGGAAAAGATCGTGCTCGCACACGCGGCCGGCGATGCGCTGTATGGCATCGGCGGGTTCCAGGCCAACAAGCCGGTGAGCGCGGGGCTGCTGCGCAGCGGCGAACAGATCGCGCGGGCCGGCAAACAGGGCCACGCCGGTGCGCCGTTCGTGTGGAGCACCAGGGGCTACGGCGTGCTGGTGGATTGCGATGGTGCGGGTTTCGATCTTGCTGGCGATCGCATCACGGTCAGCGACTTCAAACGCCCCGACGCCGATTACTACATTCTGGTCGGAACGCCCGACGAACTGTTCGGCGAACTGGCGAAGCTCAGCGGCCCCGCGCCGCTGTTCCCGAAGTGGGCGATGGGGTTCACCAACAGCCAGTGGGGCATCGATCAGAAAGAGTTGCTGGACATCGTCAAGACCTATCGCGCCAAGCACATTCCCATCGACAACTTCACCCTCGATTTCGACTGGAAGGCGTGGGGGCAGGGTGATTACGGCGAGTTCCGCTGGAATCCGAAGAAGTTCCCGGACGGTCCCAGCGGCAAGCTCGCGAAGATGCTGGCCGCCGAAGGCATGCACGTCACCGGCATCATGAAACCGCGTCTGCTGATGGATACCGCGGAAGGGCGCTACGCCACCACGCACGACCTGTGGATTCCGGGCGAGCAGGCCTACCAGGATTATTTTTCGCATCGGCCGGCCAAGGAGCTGGATTTCGACAAACCCGAAACCCGGCGCTGGTTCGGCGATCTCGCGATCAAGTACGGGTTCGACAAGGGCATCGCCGGCTGGTGGAACGACGAGGCGGACGTTTATGGCAAGGACCAAAAGCTCACGTCCAACACGCAGTTCATGAACATGGAACGCGCGCTGTACGACGCCCAGCGCGCGGCCAGCGACCAGCGCGTGTGGTCGATCAACCGCGATTTCTGGCTGGGCGCGCAGCGCTACGCCTATGGCCTGTGGTCGGGCGACATCGACACCGGTTTCGCCAGCATGGCCGCGCAACGCACGCGCATGTTGAGCGCGATCGATGTCGGCGAAATGCTGTGGGGCATGGACGGCGGCGGTTTCAACGGCCATCCGTCCGACGAGAACTATGCGCGCTGGATCGAGTTCGGCGCGTTCACGCCGATCTTCCGCGTGCACGGCACCTTCAACGAGAAACGCCAGCCGTGGCGCTATGGCCCGATTGCCGAGGCCGCCGCGACCCGCGCGATCCGCCTGCGCTATTCGTTGATCCCCTACATCTATGCATACCAGCACGCCGATCATGTGGACGGGGTCGGGCTGGTGCGCCCGCTATCGTTTGCATGGCCCGACGATCCGCAGGTGCGCGACGACGTCGATGCCTGGTTGTTCGGCCAGTGGTTGCTGGTGTCGCCGGTGGTCGAGCAGGGACAGACTTCCAAGCGCATCTATCTTCCGGCAGGGAAGTGGGTGGACTGGTTCACCGGCAAGACGTATGCGGGAGGGCAGACCATCGACTTCCCGGTGGATGCAAAGACCTGGGCCGACATCCCGTTGTTCATCCGCGCGGGCGCGATCATCCCGACGCAGCCGGTCATGCAGTACGTCGGACAACACCCGGTCACCGCCGTCACGGTCGTGGTGTTTCCCACCGACCACGCCACCCATTTCGACTATTACGATGACGACGGCGAAACGTATGCCTACGAGAAGGGCGCGTATTTTCTGCAGGCGATGACGACGCACAGGCAGGGCGATCGGATCGATTTCACGTTGGCGGCACCGCAGGGTTCGTACAAGCCGGCGTTGCGCTGGTACCTGCTCGCGATACACGGTGGCGGCGCCAAAACCGTGCGCGTGAATGGCAAGCCGGTGGATGCCGTGGCGACGCGTGCCGCACTGGAACGTGCGGACGCCATGGGCTGGGTGAGCGGAAAGGACCGCTATGGCGCGGTGACCTGGGTGAAGGTCGCCGCGGGCGTGCCCAACGACATTCGCATCGAGGCGGCGGCGCCGTGATCGCGCTGGCTGCCCTGGCGCTGGCGAGTGGGTTGACGGCAGCGCCCCCCGCCTGGCACGACAACCTGACCTGGCGCGGGCAACAAGCCGGCATGACGGTATCGCCCACCGGCGGCTATGCGTTGCGCGGGCCGTTCGGCGAACGCGCGATTCCTGCAGCGCGCGGTCGGGCCCAAACCGCAAGCCCCTTGTTCGACGGCCTGTTCGCGATGGCGCAGGACGACCTGGCCGGCGATTCGGTCAGCGCGATCCACGACGGCGCCTACGACCACGACCGGTCGATTCCGTGCCACTGCTTCGTGGCCGGTGAAAAGTGGCCGTACGTGTGGACGCGCGACGTTTCGTATTCGATCGACCTGGGATTGTGGCGATACGATGTGGTGCGCGCGCGGTCGTCGCTGTTGTTCAAGCTCTCCGGTGTGCGTGCCAAGGATGTCCCGCAGGGTTTGTATCCAATGCAGGACACCGGCTCGGGCGGCAGCTGGCCGGTCAGCACCGATCGCATCGTCTGGTTTTTGGCCGCGCGCCATTTGCTGGATGACAGGGCGTTTGCCGACAAGGTATGGCAGGCGCTCACCGACACGCTGGCGCAGGATCGCGCGTACACCTTCGATGCGCACTTCGGTTTGTATCGAGGCGAAACGTCGTTCCTCGACTGGCGCCAGCAGACCTATCCGGAATGGACGGCGAACGACGTGGTGTTCATCGCGCAGTCGTTCGCGCTGTCCACCAACGTGCTGCATTACGAAGCGTTGCGTCTGGCCGCACGCATGGCGGCGCAACGCCACGATCCGCGCGCAGCACGGTACACGGCGCAGGCTGCGGCGTTGAAGCAGGCGATCAACCAACACTTCTGGCGCCGCGACCGCGGCATGTACATGAGCTACATCGGCGGCGACGGCTTGCCGGTGGAAGCCTACGACCTGCTCGGTTTGTCGCTCGCGGTCACCAGCGGTGTGGCCGATGCCGAGCGCGCGCGTGCCTCGCTGGCGCATTACCCGGTATGGCCGGCCGGCAGCCCGGTGATCTGGCCCGAACGCGCCGACCAGCCGATCTACCACAACCGCGCGATCTGGCCATTCGTCAGCGCCTACGCATTGCGCGCCGCGCGCAAGGTCAATGATCCAACGCTGATCGCGTTCGAGATCGAATCGTTGATGCGCGGCGCGGCGCTGGCCGGATCCAACATGGAGAACTATGCGCTGCTCACGCAGGCGACCCACGTCGACGACGGCAAGCTCGGCGGGCCAGTGGTGGATTCGCCGCGGCAGTTGTGGTCGGTGGCGGGTTATCTCGACATGGTGACCGAGGGCGTGTTTGGTTTGACCGACGATGGAAGGGTCGTCCCGAAAGTCCCGGTTTCATTGGTGCCGATGTTGTTTGGTGATCGCGAACGGATCACGCTGCAATTGCCGGGTCGTCGCATCACGCTGGTGCGGCCGGAAGCGTTGGACGGAAACCTGCTGGTCGCGGGCACGGCCAGGCATGCCGGCAACGATACGACCATCATGCTCAAGGCGATCAAGGCAGCGTCGATCCCGCTGCGCACGAACGCGCCGATGTACGCTCCGGTCACACCTGCCGCACCCACGGTGACGCGTGACGGCGGCACTTGGCGGGTGCGCGCCACAGGTAACCGCAATGTGTTGTACATGAACGGCAAACGCTTCGGCGGCGTCGGAGACGATTGGAAGGTGTCCGGGCAGGCCGGTCTTTGTTTTCGCGTTGCGAGCATGGCCGCCGATGGCGTCGTCTCGCTGCCGAGCCGGCAGACGTGCGTCGGCGACGTCGCAAAACTGACGGGCGGCTGGCCACGCACCTGGAGCACGCCGGTTGGCGGCCGCTTCAGGATTTGGCTGGATTACGACAACGATCACGGCCCCATCAATACCGGGATCACCGCCGCGGTGAAGCGTCTGGTGGTGCGTTGCGGCAAGGCGCCCGCGCAAACCTTGCCGATCGTGATGCCGCACAGCGTCGGCGATCAGGCTTCGACCTTCGCCGATTTCGATATCGGCGCTTTGGGTGCACACTGCACGTTTGCGCTGGAACAGGGCTTCAACATGAGCGACCTTGCGCATTTCGCGCATTACACGGGCGGGGCGGGCGGCAGTGCCGGGCCGTTGAACGAGGCGCGGATAGGCGCGCTGCACATCGCGCCGTTACCGTAGAGGATGAGTTTTACCGTCGTCATCCCGGCGAACGCCGGGATCCATCTTGATCCTGGTTGTATGGCCGACATGCAAAATGGATTACGCGCCGCTCCTGCGGCGCGCCCTCAAGAACCGCCATCCACGGCCGAGAGCTCCGTGGCCATCGGCTGCGCCGAGGGTCGCTCCGGCATCCTGCCTACGCAGTCCGGGCCCCGCGGGAATGACGCCAGAAAGTGCGCGCAACTTCAGGTGCACTCGTCGATGGAAATATTGGTTAGGTGACACGATGACCCGCAAACCCGAACTCAAGTTCTGGCAAATCTGGAACATGTGCTTCGGTTTCCTGGGCATCCAGTTCGGATTCGCCCTGCAGACCGCCGACGTCAGCCGCATCTTCCAGACGCTGGGCGCATCGCTGGCGGAAATTCCGGTGCTGTGGGTGGCCGCGCCGCTGACCGGCCTGATCGTGCAACCCATCATTGGTCATTATTCCGACCGCACCTGGGGTAGGCTGGGACGCCGTCGCCCGTATTTCCTGGCCGGTGCGTTGCTGGCTACCCTGGCGCTGGTGTGGATGCCGAATGCGGGCACGCTGTGGATGGCGGCGATCCTGTTGTGGCTGATGGATGCCACCTTCAATGTGGCGATGGAACCGTTCCGCGCCTTCGTCGCGGACCAGTTGCCGGAGCGCCAACGCCCGCTCGGCTATCTCGTGCAGAGCTTCTTCATCGGCGCGGGCGCGGTGGTGGCGTCACTGCTGCCGTGGATACTGGCGCACCTGGGCGTCAGCAACGTGGCGCCCGCCGGCGCGATTCCCGATACGGTGAAGTATTCGTTTTACGCGGGCGGTGCGGCGCTGCTCGGCGCGGTGCTGTGGACGGTGGTGAGCACGCGCGAATATCCGCCCGAACAATTGCAGGCGTTCGACCCGTCGCCCGCGCGCGACGCGTTGCCGAACCTGCATGGCATCTGGCGCAATGGCCTGGCATGGCTGGTCGCGGGCGTGGTCGTGGCCGTGTTGATCGCGCACTACGGCTTGCGGCAGGAAATGTACCTGCTGGCCGGCGGCATGGCCGTCTACGGCCTGTTGCTGATCGGCTACGAAATGGCACTGAAGCTGCGACCGGTGCTGGAACACAAACGCGGCTTGCTCGGCCACGTGCTGGGCGACCTGCGCGTGATGCCCGCCGCGATGCGCCAGCTGGCCTGGGTGCAGTTGTTTTCGTGGTTCGCGCTGTTCTCGATGTGGATCTACACCACCGCGACGGTCGCGCAGGTGCAGTTCGGCGCCACCGACGTGCACTCGGCGCTCTACAACGAAGCCGCGAACTGGGTGGGCGTGCTGTTCGGCGTGTACAACGGCTGCGCGGCGCTGGCGGCATTCGTGATCCCGTGGATGGTGCGGCGTTGGGGCTTGCGCGTCAGCCATCTCGTCAACCTGTGGCTGGGTGGCGCGGGGCTGGTGGCGTTCCTGTTCATCCGCGATCCGGAATGGCTGCTGCTGCCGATGCTGGGCGTCGGCTTCGCCTGGGCATCGATCCTGTCGCTGCCCTACGCGATGCTCTCCGACAACCTGCCGGCGGAGAAGATGGGCGTGTACATGGGCATCTTCAATTTCTTCATCGTGATCCCGCAACTGGTGGCGGCCAGCGTGCTGGGCGTGCTGCTGGAAAAATTCTTCCACGGCCAGCCGGTGTGGGCGCTGGTGGTGGGCGGTTTCAGCCTGGGCATTGCGGGACTGTGCACGCTTCGGGTGCGGCTGGTGGAAGCGCAGCCGGTACCCCAGCAGGCGACCTGACGCTGCGCATACTCGAGATATCCGATGAGAGTGTACGCGCAATCACCACGAACATGCAGGCAAATGGGTTTCCCTCCGCGGACGAATCGTTTGCATTGGGCGAGGTGAGCTTCGGAGGTAAGTCTGCCGCCGAAGGCGACGCTCGGGTCATCGTTGCCAGCGTCGGTCATACCGATCGCGCTTCACTGCATTGTCGAGCAGAGCAATCACGACAGCATGGGCGGGGGGAGTTCGCGGGTCATCGCGAGCTGCTGCTGATGGCGTGCCGCATGGGTTGAGCTGACGATTGTGCACTCACTGGGGCTGTCGATTGCGCACTCGCGGGCACCGTCCCGGCCTTCGCCTCCAGCCAGCCGCCGGTGAAGCCCGCGCGTTCGAGGCCCTTGCGGATGTATGGGTTGCGACGCATCACCTTCCAGACGAAGCCCGAGCGGTAGTTTTCGATCATCAGCAGGATCGGGCCCTGATCGATGCCGAGATATTCATTGTCGAACCAGCCTTCGTCCGGCACCACCTCGCCGGTGCGCAGTGGCGCATTGGACAGGCGAAAACTCGGGTTGAAGGCGTCGAAGAATCCGTACTCAGAATACAGCCATTTGCCGTAACGTTGATACATCGCCCGGATCGTCGGCAACACCAGTTCCGGGGCAAACACGATCGAAGCGATCGCCGCGGTGGGCGCGATGGTGCCGTCGTCGATGATCCTGCGGACGTCGGCGCCGCGCGCGAGGTAGCCGTAGAAGAACATCTTCTCGCCGTTGGCGCCCAGGAAGGCGATGTGGCCCGGGCCGTTGCAGGCGGTCAGGCCCCAGATGTCGGCGCCGTAGCCGACGTGGTGTTGCGGGTTTGCGATCGCGTAGGCGCGCTGACCGATCACCGCGCGCCGGCTGTTCTCGAAATAGGTCAATCCGTGCGCGCGCATGAAGGCGTCCTGGATGCCGCGAAAAACGATCCAGGACTCGCTGTACTGGTGCCCGAACAGCGGTGCGAAACCGATGTGCGGCTTGCCGCCCATGAAGCTGCCCCAGGTGAGGTGATACGTCGATGCCCACGCTTTCCATGCGTCGGGTTTCACCGCGTGGGTGGGCGAACCGAGTGCGAGGATGTAGAGGATCATCGCCTCGTCGTAGCCCTCCCAGTCGTGCGGGATGAATTTGCCGCCGGGGGTCCAGCCCATGCTGATCAGCGGCGGCCGCACTTGGGCCCAGGTCCAATCGACGTCGCGGTAGAGTTTGTCCGCGAGCCGGCGAATCTCTTGCTCCTGCGGGTTGTCCTCGTCGAAGTAGGTTTCGTCGAACAACACCCCCGCCATCAGCAGCGTGGTGTCGATCGTGGATACCTCCACCCAGCGGCCGTAGCGCAGGCCCGTCTGCATGTCGAGGAAGTGGTAGAAGAACCCGTGGTAGCCCGAGTCCTCGTTCTTGCTCGTGCCTTCTGGCGCATCGGCGAAAAACTTGAGCGTCGCCAGCACGCGCTGGCTGGCCTGCTCGCGGGTGATCCAGCCGCGTTGCACGCCGATCGGGTACGCCGTCAGGGCGAACCCGACCGCGGCGATGCTGGCGAAGTAAGGCTTCCCTGGGAGCCGTGGCCAGTGATCGGGCACCAGGCCGTTTGCGGGATTCGCGGTCTGCCAGAAGAACTCGAAGGTGCGGTGCTCGATGTCGTCGAGCGACGGCGTGGCGGCTTCCGCGACGGGCGACGCCGCGGGCGCGGCGCGCTGGGTCCGGACCCGAGCCGCCCCGAGGCCGACGAACAGCACCACCAGCAGGATGCCGATGCGGCGCAGCATGCCCGGGCGGCAGGATGTCAATGGATTGCGTGCGAACATCGGTTTCACGCAGCCCTGCAATGCCGGTCGATGAAGGCCTGGTGGGGCGGCATGGCTTCCACGCAGGTGGCGACCACTTGCCGGACGCCCTCCATGAGTTTTTGCAGGTCGGCATCCGGGAGCTGGTCCACCACCGGGTGCCAGGACCGCGGCAGGATACGCTGACCGATCATCACTTCCACCCAACTCGGCAGCGCGAACAGCTCTTCCGCGTTGCGATAGAAGCGGCCGCTGTCGCGGAACAGGCGGATGTTCTCGGCCAAGAGTTCGGGAATGGCCATCGTGCGGCAGTCATTCCAGAACGGCGTGTCGTCGCGTTCGGTGGCGCAGAAGTGCAGGATGATGAAGTCGCGTATGCGCTCGATCTCGAACGCGGTTTCCGCGTTGTAACGGTCGCGCAGCGCATCGCTGCAATCGCGCCGGGGCCACAGTTTGGTCAACCGTGTGATCGCGGACTGGACCATGTAGATGGTGGTGGACTCGAGCGGTTCTATGAAACCCGCGGCTAGGCCGATCGCCACCACGTTCCTGTCCCAGGGTTTGCGGCGTCGACCAGCGGTGAAGCGCAGCACGCGGGGTTCGCCGATCGGCCGGCCGTCGAGGTGCTTCAGCAGGGTGCCCATGGCTTCGTCGTCGCTGAGGTGCCCGCTCGAGTACACGTAGCCGTTGCCGATGCGGTTTTGCAGCGCAATGCGCCATTGCCAACCGGCCGCGCGTGCGGTGCAGCGCACATAGGGCGTGGGCGGCCCGGCCGTCTCGCAGGAGAGCGCCACCGCGCGGTTGCAGGGCAGCCAGTGCGACCAGTCCTCGTAACCGGCA
Organism: Rhodanobacteraceae bacterium; assembly: GCA_004299705.1. Classification (GTDB taxonomy): domain Bacteria; phylum Pseudomonadota; class Gammaproteobacteria; order Xanthomonadales; family Rhodanobacteraceae; genus 66-474. The sequence goes on from SCQS01000075.1 coordinate 23,074, forward strand.
TGCAGCGTCTGCTCGATCAGCAGACCCCGGAAACCCGAACAGTCCAGGAACAGGTCGCCCTCGATGTGTTCCCCGCTTTCCAGCACCACCGCCTCGACGAAGCCATCTTCACCACGTCGCCTGGCAGCGACGACCTTGCCCTCGGTACGGAGCACGCCCAGCTTTTCCGCGTAATCGCGGAGGAACCGCCCATACAGCCCTGCGTCGAAATGGTAGGCGTAGGCGATGTCGGCCAGCGGCGAATTTTGGGGCGCGTTGGTGACGGATGGCGTGAACTTGCCCTGCGGGCCCGCGACGGTGTGCAACGAATAGGCGCCCAACTCGTCGGCGATCCCGAGCCTGCGGGCCTTCAGCCAGAACTGGTGGAACGGCAGCAGGCTGATGTCGTGGCCGATCGTTCCGAAGCCGTGCATGTAACAGTCGCCGATGCGTGCCCAGTCAACGAACTGGGTGCCGAGCTTGAACGTGCCATGCGTATGTCTGACGAAGCTGACATCGTCGATGCCGAGCAGGTCGTTGAACAGCTTCAGGTGTGGCACGGTCGATTCGCCCACCCCGATCGTGCCGATCTGCTCGGATTCGACCAGGCGGATCGAGCAGGCCGGGCCGAGAATCCGGGCGAGGCCGGCGGCCGCCATCCACCCCGCGGTGCCGCCACCGACCACGACGATCCCCCCGATGGCCGGATCAGTCATGGTGGGTGGGGGCTGCCGGCAGCAGCATCATGACACACACCGAACGCGTTCCCCCCTCTTTGGGCTACCCGGGTTGCGAAACCCGCTGCCGTGGACCTCGCGACCCGTCGCCACGCTAGAACTTGAGCCCCATCGTCAGCCTGAGCGTGCGCGGATAGCCGCTGATGTTGCCGGTCGGGTTGTAGACGACCGGGATCCTGTTCATCTGGCCGTTCGAGCCCCAGGTCTCCAGGTAATCGACATAGTTGTGCCAGTTGAAGGCGTTGATCAGGTCGATGCGCACGTAGGCACCGAGGCCGTCGTGGATCCGGAAGTTCTTGGTGGCCTGCAGGTCCAGGTCGCGGTAACCGAAAATCTTGCCGCCGATCAGGAACCGACCGTTGCCGGGCGGGAACACGCCCATGGCTTGGCAGCCCGCACCGTTGGACGGATTGCCGTCCACGTTCGTCGCGGGAGCGCCAAAGCAAGCCAGATTGACATCCGGATTCGGCGTAGCCAGCGTGAGCTTGGCGCCCATCACGAAGCCCCACGGGCCATCCAGAGTGCCGGTCACGACCAGGCGCTGCCTTGGTACGCCCGGTGCCGCCACGAACGGGTAGTGCCCGATCGTTGCGTAGTCGAAGGCGTACTGGTCGGTGGGGTCGCCGTTGTCATTGTTCTTGGTGGCGTGGCTGTAGGTGTAGGCGATTGAGGCGCCCCAGTGGGATTCGCGGGTATAGGGCTTGTCGATGGAAACCAGCACCTGGTCCAGATGCGTTTCCAGGCCGTTGTTGCCGATGATCAGGGCGCCGAAGCCGGGCACGCCGTTGCCCCACGGCTGGCTTCCGTTCTGCTAGAACGCACCGTTCGGATAGCGGTTGCCGAGCGTGAGCACCAGTCCGTCGTAGCTGCGGATGTCGACCAGGGTCACGCTGGTGTTCCATTCGCCCACCTTGTTGCGCATCCCGATGCTGAACTGGTCGGAGTAGGGCGCCTTCAGGTTGTTGTTGATCATGTCGACTTCCTTGCCGACATTGGAACCTGCCACCAGCGACTGCAGCGTGGGAATGCTGAAGTAGACCGGGTTCCAGGCGAAGCAGTTGTTGACGCCGACGGTGCACGGCGAATCGGGCGTGTCGAACAGCAGGGTCGGCTGCGACAGCGCCTGCTTGGTCTGCTCGACCTGCAGCGTTTCGTACAAATCGCGGTCGTACGCGCGTCCCGCGCCGCCGAAGATCACGTGCCGCTGGTCGCCGTCGATGTCGTAGGAGAAGCCGAGGCGTGGCTGCCACTCGTTCTTGGGCTGGCTGCGGTTGTGCCCGTTGCCGATGTAGTCGGCGATGTTGATGCCGCCCTTGGCCAGGGTTTGGGCGTAGGTCTGGCCGGCCGGCGCGTGCGGGTCCTGCGAATACAGCGCGGCGACGACGTTGGCCGGGGTCACCCAGTCGAGGTACGACGGTGTCTGCTCGTAATCCCAGCGGATGCCGAGGTTCAGGGTCAGGTGGTTGTTGACCGTCCAGTTGTCCTGGATGTAGGCGCCGTACTGTTTGTCGGTGCTGGTGGCCACCGGGCTGAGCCCCGGCGTGGGCGAGCCGAATTGCACCTGGTACGGGATGCTTTCGGTGCCGGACGTCGTGACCAGGTAATTGAACAGTGCGTTGCTGTCGCCGGCATCCTGCGCAACCAGTTTCACGGACTTGTACGAAACGCCCAGTTTCAACTCGTGGTCGCCGTGCCATTGCAGATCGGTGAACGTGAAGTCGTCCGAAATTCCCGGCCCCTTCTGGCCCTTGTTCTGCTGTGCGAGTGGCGAGGCGCCGGTGGTCAGGATGATGCTGTTCTTGTTGAAGTCCGGGACGTACTGCGCACCGTCGCCCAGGATGATCGGCGTCGGCGCGTAGAAGGCATCTTCATAGGTCAGCAGCAGCTTGTTGAACCACGTGTCCGCGCTGTGTTCCCAGCTCAGGTCGTAGCGCTTGTCGTTGTTGATGGTATTCAGGCCCGCACCCGCGGCGTTCACCCCGCCCAGGCCGCTGATCGAGGTTTCGGCGCGGTAGTGGCCGGTCAGTACTAGCCGGTCTTCGTCGGTCACCTCGTAATCGATCTTGCCGAACCAGTCGTTCTCCTTGAACGGGAGGCTGGCAGGCCCGGCCAGCGCCTGCACAGCCGCCGGCAGGTACTGCACGTAGCTGCTGTTTCCCGGCACCACGACGGTGGGGGTGTCGAATTCCTTGCCCTCGTAGGCGATGTAGAAATGGGCCTTGCTCTGGATGATCGGGCCACCGAGGTCGAAGCCGTAATCCTTCTCGTGCGAGGAGGTTTTCCTGCCCGAGGCCCGCTCCGCGGGGGTTTCCGCACGCATGGCCGTATCGGTCCACGAACCGAAGACATCGCCATGGAATTGGTTGGTCCCGGATTTGGTGAGCGCCGTGATCGCCGCGCTGGAAAGCTGGCCGTATTCCGCCGTGTAGTTCGACGTGATTACCCGGTACTGGTCGACGGCCAGTTGCGGGAACGGGTTGCCCTGGCTGGCGAACTGCCCGGTGATGCCGCCTGCGAGCACGTAATTCTTCTGGCCCACGCCGTCGATGTAGACGTTGATGTTGCTGGATGCCTGGGCACCCGAACTCAGGCTGGTGTTGCCGTTGGCGCTGCGGGTGAAGATCATGCCAGGCACGATGTCGGCGAACTCCAGGAAGTTGCGCGAGGCCTCCGGCAGTTCGTTGATTTGGCGTAGCGAGACCGTATTGCCGACTTGCGAGGTCCTGACGTCGAGCAGGGGCGTGCCGACCACCGTCACCGCCTGCAAGGTCTGGATCGGCGCCTTCGCGGAAGGCGCCGCCGCGGCCCGGGAAAGATCCAGGGTCGAGGTCGAGGCGACCGACAGCGTCACGGTCCGCGCGGTGCCGGGCCCGGCGTCCACCCGCCACGTGCCGGGTGGCAAGCCGACCAGCACGTAGCTGCCGTTCGCCGACGCCTTGGTCGTGCGCACCTGGCCGGTGGCGACATTGCGCGCGGTGATCTGCGCGTCGGGCGGCGCGGTGCCGCGCAGATTGGCGTTGGCCGACTGGGCCCAGACCACGCCGGGCAACGCCGCCGATGCGGCCACGCTGGTCGTGATCAACGCCGTCAGCAATTTTTTCCGCAATGTCGTTTGGCGTTTCATGGTTCCTCCCGCGCGTGAAGCGCTGATCGGGCCTGTGCCGAAAACCCCCGGTGCCGTGTCCTGGCGGTGGCGATGCGTGGGCCGGGCGACGCACTGAATGCGGCTTCGAGGGCCGAGGTTGCTCCACCCTTGATCGGGGCAAGGCACCGGCATCCGTGTCGCCTGCCGTCCCGGGGCGGGTACCGGAATCGGGTGCGTGGTGCGCGAACCGACGTCGGCGCAAGGTGCGCGCGGCGTCCGCTGCGAATGTTGTCGAAGTCTGCCCCCGCGTTCCCGGCATGCGCCCCGGGCCTGGCCTGGTCCGAGGCCGGCATCCCTGGAACCGCGGCCGTAGCGGTGGTCCCGGGTGCCGCATCAGGTTGCCCAGGCGGCGCGTCGCACCCGTGCCGCGTCCGAGTCGGGGACGCCGCCCTTACGGTGCCTTCCAGTGCGCGTGGTGCAGACGCCGCCGACAATTCGTGTCTCCCTTGCCACGTTGCTTGAAAGTGACCACGGCCTCCTGTCGACCCCCGCTGCATGCCTTCCGGTGCGTGCCCGGGAGGAAATTATGCTCTTTGATCACGGAAAGCAAACGATTTCACTGAATGGGATCACCCGCGGGACAACGGCGGGGCGTGATTCCCGGCGGTACGGCCGCGGGGTGGAGCCCAAGCGATCCGATGGCACGGTGGTGGCATGAACCACCGGGTTCGTCAATGCAGCGCCACCACCACCAGACCTTGGGGCGGTATGTCGAGTGCCAGGTGGCCGTCGTGCACCGCGAGTTTTCGCGGGGGCGGCTCCATGCCGGCCTTGCGCAGCGCATCGATTTGCGCGCGCGTGGGGAACGGCGGGCGCCCCATCTTGTTGAACAGCGCGATGGCGTTGCCGTGGGTTTCGTCCAGTCGCCAGATCGTGGCCGTGGCGTTGCGGGCAAGGTGCGCCACGTCGATTTCGAAATGTTTCGTGGCTCCTTTCGGCGTTCCCGGCGTGTACTTGGCGCTGTCGCCGACCGGCGGTGCATAGCTCCACAGCGCGAGCACCAGCGCTCCATCCGCGCGGCGCGTGGCAAGCGCACTGTCGGAGTCGAGCGGCAGGCGCACGTCGCCAAGCCGGTGCAACATCGCGAAAGCGTTGAACGCGGGCTTGCGGATGCGATCCTCCGCGATGATGCCGTAGCCGCCATAGAAGGGCGTCTTGACCACGCCCTGTTCCTCGAACACATCCGAGAACGTCCAGTAACTCAGCATCGCCACCTTGCCCGCGCATTCGCGGATGGTGTTGGCAAGCCACGGCCCCATGAACACGCTGTCGGTGACGTTCGGCAGGTTCATGTAGGTGGCGTTGTATTCGCTGAAGAACAGCGGCAGCTTCGGATAGGGCGAGGCCAGGATTTCCTTGTGCACCTTGGCGACCGCCCGGCAAACCATGTCCTTGCGCGAGATTTTTTCCCGCGTGTGGAACACGTTTTCGGCGGTGTCGTCGCCGTAGACATGCGTGCTGACGAAATCGATCGGCACATCGTTCTTGTGCACGTGGTCGAGGAAGGCGGTCACCCATGCCGCCTGCGCGGTCGCGGGGCCGCCGACGCGCAGGCGCGGGCTCACCGATTTCAGGTCGCGCGCGGTGTGGTCATACAGCTTGAAATAGGTCGCCTGTTTCGGATCGCCGCCCCAGAAGTCGAGGTTGGGTTCGTTCCAGACCTCGAAATACCACGTCGCCACTTCATTGATTCCGTAGCGTTGGACGAGGTGTTCTGCGAACGCCTTGATCATGGCGTCCCACTCGGCGTAGCTTTTCGGCGGCATCGGGTTCGGGTGGTACCAGAACGACTGCTGCTTCGAGGGGTCTGAGCTCAATGCTTCCGGCATGAAACTCAATTCCACGAATGGCTTGACCCCGCGTGCCAGCAGGCCGTCGTAGATCTGGTCGACGTAGGAAAAGTTGTAATGGATCTTGCCGTTCTTGCCGCGCTCGACCAGGCCCACGTCGCGGTCGAGGATGCCGTGGAAACGCACGTACTCGAAACCCGTGGCGCGGTGCACCGCTTCGAGATCCTTGCGATAATCGGCGCGCAAGGAGAGTGAAGCGCGGCCGGAGCCGAACATCCGCTCCCAGAAATGTGGAAAGGGCGTACCCGTTGCCGTGGCATCCACCCGCAACTGCACGGTATCGGCGGATCCGGAAGCGGCCAGCGCGGCCGTGGACAACGCGCACGCCATGACGAGGCCGATGGCAAGGCGGCGCAGCAGCTTCAATGCGCTCATGGCGAGTCTCCTCCACTTTCGTCTTGCGCAGGATGATGCAAAACGGCGTGTGGCGCCAGCCTGGTGCGCCCGTCCTGCAGATTTTTTTGTACGAACCCGTGAATGCGGGATGTCGAACGAACCGCTCATGAATCCCTGGACGCTTTGCGTTGCACCGATGATGGATTGGACCGACACGCACTGTCGGTATTTCCATCGCGTGCTCAGCCCGCACGCGCGCCTGTATACCGAGATGGTCACCGCCGCGGCGCTGATGCGCGGCGATCGCGCGCACCTGCTTGCACACAATCCGGAGGAACATCCGCTGGCGCTGCAATTGGGTGGTGCCGATCCCGACGAACTGGCGCAAGCGGCGCGGCATGGCGAGCAGGCGGGCTACGATGAAATCAACCTCAACGTCGGCTGTCCGTCGGACCGCGTGCAATCTGGGCGCTTCGGCGCCTGCCTGATGCGCGAGCCGGCGTTGGTGGCCGATTGCGTGCGCGCGATGCGCGAAGCGGTGAATGTTCCGGTGACGGTGAAGTGCCGGATCGGGGTGGATGACCAGGATGATGACGCGGATCTGTTTGCGTTTGCCGCGTGCATGGTCGATGCGGGGGTGCGAGTGCTGGTCGTGCACGCGCGCAAGGCGTGGCTGCAAGGCTTGTCGCCGAAGCAGAACCGCGAAGTGCCGCCGCTCAACTACGCTCGCGTGTATCGCTTGAAACGCGAGTTCCCGCAGCTCACGGTGGTGATCAATGGCGGCATCGATGGCCTGCCCGCGGTGCGCGAACACCTGCTGCACGTCGATGGCGTGATGCTGGGCCGGCTGGCTTATCACGATCCGCACGCACTGGCGCGCATCGATGCCGCGCTGTGGGCCGGGTCCGCGATTTCTCGCGATGCGGCCATGCAGCGGATGCGGCCGTACATCGAAGCGCGGCGCGCGGATGGTGTGCGCCTGGCGGCGATCGCGCGCCACCTGCTCGGGCTGTACCACGGCGAACCCGGCGGCAAGGCATTCCGGCGCGTGCTGTCGGAACGCGTGCACGCACCCGATGCGGGCTGGGAGGCAGTCGCAGCGGCCCTGCAAGGGGTTGGCACGTTCGCCCGTCGCACAGTCGCTTGAGTCGCACGGATTCGCCGCGGTTGCGTGTTCAGCACGAATTCAATGCGTTGCCGGATGATCGGGGTTTGTGATTTGCATGAATCCGACAAGATGGCCATGAATTTCCGAAGTCTTCCCGTGGCGATGGCGGGTGCCTTGATGGCGTGGGTCGCCGTGGCTTGGGCGGCGCCGCCGCGCTCCGCCGCGCCATCGTTGCCGCACCATCCGGCCAGCCTGGAACAGGCGGTCAAACAGGTGCAGCACCAGACGCATGGGCATATCCTTGCGGCCGACACCGTTTCGCGTGGGCGCACGCAGGTGTATCGCATCAAGGTACTGAAGCCCGACGGCAAGGTGCAGGTGATGCAGTTGAATTCCAAACCCCGGCCGCAAGGCCATCCGACCGAATCCGATCAAGGAGGGCACTGATGCGCATCCTGTTGGTGGAAGACGAAGCGCCTTTGCGCGAAACGCTCGCCGCACGCCTGAAACGTGACGGATTCGCGGTGGACGCCGCCGCCGATGGCGAGGAAGGCTTGTATCTCGGCCGTGAGGTGCCGTTCGATCTCGCGATCATCGATCTCGGCCTGCCCAAGTTGTCGGGCATGGAGCTGATCGAGATCCTGCGCAAGGAGGGCCATGGCTATCCGGTGCTGATCCTCACTGCGCGCTCGTCGTGGCAGGACAAGGTCGAGGGTTTGAAATTCGGCGCCGACGATTATCTGGTCAAGCCCTTCCACGTCGAGGAATTGCTGGCGCGCATCAACGCGCTGGTGCGGCGCGCCTCGGGCTGGGCCAAGCCGGTGCTGTCGTGCGGGCCGATCCGCCTCGATACCACCGCGCAGACGGTGGCCGTCGAAGGCAGGCCCACCGACCTCACCAGCTACGAATACAAGGTGCTGGAGTACCTGATGCTGCACGCCGGTGAACTGGTGTCCAAGGCCGACCTCACCGAGCACATCTACCAGCAGGATTTCGACCGCGACTCCAACGTGCTGGAAGTGTTCATCGGCCGCCTGCGCCGCAAGCTCGATCCGGAAAGCAGCCTGAAACCGATCGAGACGGTGCGTGGCCGCGGCTACCGTTTCGCAATTCCGCGCGACGAAACGCCGGTCGAGGCGCCCGTCGAATGATCCGCGGCGGGCGCTGCCCGCAGTTGCACGGGTGGGGCGCCTGCGGGGATGATGGTGGCTGTCGCGGTCGCTCCTGACCGCACCAAGGATTCGGCTGGATGGCTTCCGAGGAGGACACCGTCGCGCGCAAGCCGCTGTCGCTGGTTTCGCGCTCGACGATCGCGACCCTGCTGGTGCTGGTCGGTTTCCTGGGGGTGACCGGCTTTGCGCTCGATCGTGCCTACGCGCATGCCGCGCTGGAAAGCCTGCGCGCGCAATTGCAAAGCTACGCCTACACGTATCTTGCCGGCATCGATGTCAGCAGCCGTTCCGACCGCGCATTTCCCCCGGACGTGACGCCGCCCAACCCGGATTTCGGGCGGCCGGGTTCCGGCCTGTACGCGGTGATCGTGGGGGAGAGGGGATTCCACTTCGAGACGCAATCAACGCTTGGACGCGACCTGCCCTTCGATGCGTTGCTGCCGCCGGGACCGGCGCGGTTCGAGGGACCGGTCCAGACCTCGGCGGGGCCGTTGTACGTGCTGAGCCAAGGCATCGAGTGGATGCTGTCCGGCGACAAGGGTTACCACTTCACCATTTATGTCGCCGAGAACGACAGCCTGTTCCATACCGGCCTCGCGGCGTATCGGCGCACCCTGTTCGGCTGGCTGGGCGCCCTGGGCCTGGCCTTGCTGGTGTTGCAGCAGATACTGCTGCGCTGGAGTTTTTCACCGCTGCGACGGGTGGCGCGCGACCTCACGAAGATCGAACGCGGCAACGCCGAGCGTTTGGTAGGGCCGTATCCGCACGAGGTGTCGGTGCTGACGCGAGGCTTGAACCGCTTCATCGAAAGCGAGCGCGAGAATTTGAAGCGTTACCGCAACACCCTGGATGACTTGGCCCACAGCCTCAAGACGCCGCTGGCAGTCGCGCGCTCGCGGCTGGAATCGACCGACGCCGAAACCGACCTGCGCACGGATCTGCTGGACCAGGTCCAGCACATGGACCAGATCGTGGCTTACCAATTGGCGCGCGCCAAGGCGTCCGGGCATTCCACCTTCGCCGCACCCGTCTCGGTGCAACCGCATGCGGAAGCGGTGGTGCGCAGCCTGGAGCGGGTGTACGCCGCCAAGAACATCCTGTGCGAGTTCGACATCGACGAAGGTGCGCGCTTCTACGGCGAGGAAGGCGACCTGCTGGAGTTGCTGGGCAACCTGCTTGAGAACGCGTTCAAATGGGCCGGGCATCGGGTGTTACTGAAGGTGGTACGCATCGCGCCGGTCGATACACGTGCATGGCGCGAAGGGCTGGACATCCGGGTCGAGGACGACGGACCCGGGATACCGCCGGAAAAACTGGAGAAGGTGTTGCAGCGCGGCGTGCGCGGCGACGAACGCGTGCAGGGACACGGCATCGGCCTTGCGATCGTCGAGGACATCGTGCGCGGTTACCGCGGCGTGTTGCACGTGGATCGCTCCGCCGAACTCGGCGGTGCATGCTTCCACGTCAGCTTCGCGGAGATGTGACCCGTGTGCGTCGGCTACGGCGGAAAGTCGCGGCGCCACATCCTTGCGCCGAAGTGGCGGTCACACCGTCGCCACGCAATGACGTGACGAGAGCGTGGCGGCGAGGTGTGCTTGAAGGAAAGCGCGGCCACCATGTTGGCCGGAAGTTCTGGTTATTGAATCGACCCCGGCAACAGCGATTGCCAGGATGCCGGGGCCGGCACCGCTGTGGGACGGGACGTTGGTGCGCGCGACTTGTTGCTTGCCGAAGCGCCGGCATTGCGTGGCGTCGAAGCCGGGGGCGAGGCGGTGGAAGGTGACATGCGCTGGGATGCCGGCAACGGCGCGACTTCGTTGGCTTCGGCGGAATCGTCGGACGCGTTGGCGTCCAGCGTCATCAGGCCGGATTTGGCTGATTCGCCCTTGGGCGAGCCGTGTCCCAATGCCCCCGGTAGCTGCGGTGCGCCGGTGTCCGCGGCAAGCAGGGTCGAATTCGGGCCATAATCGACCGCTGCCGCAGCCAGTGGCAGACCACCCAGCAACAACACAGTCATCCACAGAGACAGCTGTCTCATGGCAGCCCCGGAATCAACGCATGCCCAAGCCCCATGTTGACACATCCCGGAAAACTGTGCCAGCGAGCCAGGAACGAGCCGTCCAGCCCGCAGCCGAGATGCCAGCCGTGCTGGATTTGCTGGGTTCCGGGGCGTGCCATGCCGGGCCGGAACTGGCGCGACGGCTTGGCATTTCGCGGGCGGCGATCTGGAAGCAGATCGAGGCGCTGCGCGCTGCCGGACTCGACATCGAATCGGGCAGCGACGGCTACCGGTTGACGCAGCCGCTGGATCGACTGGACCCCGAGGCCATCCTGATGCGCTTGCCCGGTGCGGTTCGCCGCCGGCTCGGTGTGCTCGAGAACCACTGGCGGATCGACTCGACTTCCAGTGAATGCCTGCGACGGGTCGCGGCATTGCCCGATCGCTCCTTCGTGTTCGCGGACTGGCAGGATGCGGGCCGCGGCCGGCGCGGGCGCCAATGGATTTCGCCACCGGCAACCAACCTGCAGTTCTCGTGCCTGAAGCGTTTCTCGGGCGGCTATGCGGCGCTGTCGGGGTTGTCGCTGGCGGTCGGCCTGGCCGTCGCGAGTGCGCTGGAAGCCTGCGGCGCCGACGGCATCGGCTTGAAGTGGCCCAACGACCTCGTGCATCGCGATGCCAAGCTCGGCGGCGTGCTGATCGAACTGGGCGGCGAATTCATGGGGCCGTCGCACGCGGTCATCGGCATCGGCATCAATGTGCGCGTGCCTGCGGCCGTGCGCCGCGCACTCGACCGTCCATGCGCCGACCTTGCGGAACTCTGCGGTGATGCGCTGCCGTCACGCAACGCGTTGGCTGCCGCGTTGATCACGGGCTTGGTTGCATCCCTGGATACCTTCGATGCCGCGGGTTTCGCGGCATTCGCGGGGACGTGGCGCGAACGCGATGCGCTGGCCGGACGGGTGATCCATGTCGACGATGCGCGCGGCGCGTTCGAAGGCAAGGCCGCGGGCGTGGATGCGCGGGGTGCCTTGCAGGTGCGCTGTACTGACGGCCTGCGCAGCGTCGACAGCGCCGAAGTCTCGGTGCGTGCGAAATGAACCAGGCACGCCCGGAAACCTGGCTGTTCGATCTCGGCAATTCGCGCGCGAAAGCGGCGCGACTGGAGCATGGCGCGCCCGTCGACGTCACCGCGTTCGATTGGGGAAGTCCGGATTTTGTCGCGGCTTTGCAGGCCCACCTCGCGCGCTGGCCAAGCCCTGGGCGTGTCTGCGTGGCTTCGGTGGCATCCGGAGCGCGCGCGCAGCAGGTGCGCGCGGTGCTGGCGACGTTCGCGCCGGGGCGGGTCGAATGGCCGCGTACGCCGCGACGCGCGGGCGGCGTGGTCAATCGCTACGCCAAGCCCGAACGGTTGGGCATCGATCGTTTCCTCGCGATGCTGGCCGTGCATGCGAGCGCGCCCGGCGCCGGCGTGGTGGTCGGTTGTGGCACCGCGATGACTCTCGATTGCGTGACTGCCGAAGGTGAACATGCCGAAGGGATGATCACGCTGTCGCCCATCGGGATGCTGCAGGCCTTGCAGGGCGCCACCGCGATCGCGGACCGCAACCCCGATGCTTTCACTGGGGCCACCGGAGATGACACCGCGCTCGCGCTGCAAGCGGGCTGCTGGGCCTCGGCGGGTGCGCTGGTCGAGTGGTTCGTGGCCCGTTGCAAGGAGCGTCACGCCGCCACACGCGTCGGCGTGCATGGCGGCTGGGCCGAACGGTTGGCCGCGTGGCTGGCGCGCGATGGCTGCGATGTCGAGGTGCTGGATCATCCGGTGTTGCGCGGGCTTGCCTTGTGGGCGGAAGAATCAGGCATTGGGCGATAAAACGATGTTTCTGCGATTCCTGTTCCTGTTGCTGCTGGCCCTGAACCTGGGCGCCGCCGCGTGGCTGGTATTCGGGCGCGCGCCACCCCGCGCGTTGCCGCCGGCCACCGATCCCGGGGTGACCGAGCTGCGGCTGCTTTCGGAAACCCGGCATGTCGCACCGGCATCGGCGGCTTCCGCGTCCGCATCCGCGCCGGCGGCGGTTGCGGAAAGGTGCACCACGCTCGGCCCGTTCACGACCACGGTGGACATGCGTGCCGCGATGCAAAAGCTGTCGCCGCACGTGGCGCGCATCCAGTATCACGAGGAACAGGTCAGCCATTCGCACGGCTACTGGGTGTACCTGCCCGCGACCGCGGGCCGCGAGGCGGCGCTCGACGAAGCGCGCGCGCTGGCGGCCAAGGGCATCAACGATTACTACGTGGTGACCGCGGGCGACGCGCAGAACACGGTGTCGCTGGGCCTGTTCGACGATGAATCCAACGCGAAGAACCGCCTGGCCGCACTGCAGAAGCTGGGCTTCGCGGCCAAAGTCAAGCAACGCATCGACACCGAACCCGCGTACTGGATCGATTACGCGGTACCGGCGAACGCCACTTTCAGTTGGCAGGCGTGGCTGCCCGGCCGCAACGACCTGCAATCGAAATCGATCGACTGCTTTTGAGGCAGCTCGCGATGTGCGGGCTACCTGCGATAATGTGGCCGCGTGCCGGCATAGCTCAGTTGGTAGAGCAACCGCCTTGTAAGCGGTAGGTCGTCTGTTCGAGTCAGACTGTCGGCACCAAGTTATCGTTGTATATCAGTGCATTGAAGTGAATTTAGCTTTGTGGAGTTTTGCGCAAGTTTGCGTTTTTTGTCACCTGTGGGTGACAGATGGGTGACAAGAACAAGCGTTGACGCGGTTTGTAGTGGGTGAGGTGCGTCACCACGAGTTTCTCGAAATGTGCTGCAGATCACGACGACCACGCGCGACTGGAGTAGCATGACTCCAGAAGCACCGCAGAGTGCAGACGTTGGTCCAGCCGGAAGTTTCGGCATGACCAAACGGACGTTTCGCAGTCCACACGACCAGTAGACAAACCCACTTCCCGGCGCCGGCACGCCGCATGGAAGTGTGTTGTCATGGTTGAACCAAGTGCATTGCCGTCAGCCGGCACGAACCGCGCGCGGACCTGCGGCGGGCGCTTCGTTGATATCGATGGTCTGTCCGAGATCACCGGGATCGCGAAGGCAACCATTTACTCCGATCTTTGCCGTGCCCCGTGGAAATTGCCGCAAGGCTACCGCCTCCCGGGTCGTCGCAAGATCCTGTGGGACAAGGAGGAGGTCGTCGACTGGATCAAGCGGTTTCCCGATCGCACTCTCGGTTCCGTCGCGTCTATCACTGCGGCATCGGCGATTCCGCGTCGATCTTCGCAGGCCGAGCGTCAACGAATGCCGAAAAAGCGTGCGTCGGCTGAGCCCCATGATCTGCACGCTATACATGTCAGTCCTTCGGCGAACCCGGGTGGGGGTGCGACATGATTTCCCGTGTCGATCTCGTATTGCATATTGCGCGTCGCAACGGAGGGCTCATCGACCTCGCCATCGCGCTGGCGTTGCTGCCCGAAGTTCGCCCGCGCACCGTCCGTCAGCTGCTTGAAGATTTGGAAAAGCGGGGCGCACTGCGCAGCGCGTGGGTTTCAGGCGTGTGGCCTGCGCGGAAGGTATGGGTGGATCGGTTGGCGCAGAGGCGCTACTTCGCGGACGTGCCGCTTGGCAAGACGCCCTCTCTGGTCATGGGTGACAAGTTCATCCACAAGATGACGGCGGCCGAGTTGGTCATCGGTCTGACTGCGCATGATCAGTTGGGTGATGCGAAGCTCGACTGCGAATTGGAGCGCATCGCAGGTCGCCCGGTGCCCGATGGTTACGTGATACGTCAGGATGGCTCGTTGCTTCGGCTTGAGCTTGAGCGTATGAGCGGCCAAAGCTGGGAGCTTTGGACCAGGACAGGTGAAATAGGCGACAGCATCGCGGCGCACATCCGCAGCAATGCCAACAGCCGATTCATCGTATGTGCACCCGAGCGTCACTTGGCGCATCTGCCCGAGGCGGTGATCCTGGCTGACCAAAACCGGTACGGTGGTCGACCGCCGCCCCTGCCGCCAGATGCGGGTTGCTGGATTGTTGCAACAGAGGATCACAGAGCGGACCTGGAGTGGTGCAGCTTCAATCCCGGAGGTGGTGAAAGTCGCGGCATCGCCGGGATCAGCTCGATTCGCAGTAGTGCACGAGCGGGACTCGTTGCTTAGCGGATCGTTGCAGCAACTCGTGGTGTCCAAGCGGCACCCCCAGCAAGCTTGCCCAGGCAACCGACCCCGGCAGAAGCCTTGGCCGCACTCCGCGCCCGAAAACGGGCAGAGGCATCTCGACAGTCGGGCTGATTTCAGAGTCGGTATTGAGACCCGGTATTGAGCAGAGCGGACCACAATGGACGAGCCGCGGCAAATAGTTACTGATTTGGTCGAGCAATGCCAAGTCTGGGCGACACAACGCGTGTCGCTAGAAAGTTGAAACCTGGCTCCGTCGCAGACCTGCGGCGGTGCCAAGCGCAGGTCTACATGCCGCACAGTATCAGGATGCTGACAGTCAATCGGCAGCGTCCGGTCGTGACATCCGAGACAACTGCGACGATGTTTCTCTCTCCGAACCTGATTCTGGAAAAGCTACGCCCAGACCCTCGGCAGACTGCTTCGGCGCCCGCCAAAATTCCGAATGTGACCCCCGCCATGGCCCTCGCCAAGGCCCCCACCACGGCCCGCGCAAATTGCTGCTACAAAATTCGGGGAATGTTTGCGGGGGCCATGGCCGTTGGGCCCGAGGCTAAGCGTATCCATTTACCACACGCGTTCCCCCAGTCGGTTCCGCGACAAAACGGTGCTGGAAGGCGCACCGTTACGGCCTGTCGGCCTTTGTCACGCCACGCTGTCGCGTGGCCGATCCGTGGATAACGCCTCCGTTTTACTACGTAAAACTGCGCGCCCTGCGGGCTTGCTGCCGCCGTCGCGCGATCGCGACTAACGGCAAAAAACCTTCGTTTCACTCAGGCTTCGGGCTTTCGCCTGCGGCTCGCCCTGCGGGGGTCGGCTGCGCCTTCCCCTTTTTTGCCGTTAGTCGCCCTCGCGGGCGACGTCGGGGGACTCCGTCCCCCAGACGCCGGACGCCGCGTTGGCGCGGCTTCGGCCTCCACTACGCGTGGCAAATCGGCATGCGCCGATTTGCCACACTTCGGTCGGCGCGACCGGCCGTCTGGCTCCCCCTGGCGCGGCCGGTCTCCCGGTGGTCGACGCGTCGGCCGCGGGAGTTCACTTCGTTCACTCCCCGCTTCGCGGCCCCCCTCTTGCAGCGGCAGTGCCGCTGCCGAGCAAAATCCGAAGCTACGGCACGAGCAGAGGCCCGAGCCAAGGCAGCCTCGACGGGCAGATCAATTGATCTGCAGAGGGAAGACTTTCGTGCGCGACTCGTGTGCTTCGCACACTCGGGGTTCGCGTGGCCAATAAAAAAGATTGGCCTCACCCTCGCCTGTGCGATCGCGCGGTGGAGGTCCTTGCGCGATGGGGTGAGAGCGAGTCTGCGGGCGATGCCTGCTGGGTGTGCGAGGCATTACAATTACTCGGCGCTTCCCCTGCTGACTGGCCGCAGGCCAAAGGAGCCATGGATGGCTCCCATGGGCGCGTCGCGCCCGCCCGCACCGGAGGTGCAGGGAGTGGGCATACCTTGACCGCCGTAGTTTTCGCCGTTTAGAGAGTGCCGGTGCCCGCAGCGTGCGCGTTGCCCTTGACCTACAGCCGTTGCGTTGATAGTTACAGCAGTGCAGCGGCGCAAGGGGATAGGGGATGATGGAGAAATCTTCTGGACGGTGGCTTTGGTGGACCGCTGGCGGGGTGATATTCCTGATCGCCGTGGCATCGAAAGATTTTTGGTCCACCTTGATGATCCTCTGCGGCGCTGAAGGCGTTGCGTATGTCCTGATACGCATGTCTAGAGGTAACGGAGGATCAGCCACTCAGGTCGCCCCGCGAAGCACACAAGAGCAGTACAACCGCGAACCCACTTTGGTGGAGCTCACCGGCAGCACGCAGCGAGGGCGGGCAAGCACGAGTGCTGCGGCGCTGAATCGGGGTGAAGATTTGCAGGGCTCGGTTACCAAGATTGAAAATGTTCTGAGCGCAGCAGGGCAGAGCTCTTCCGCGTCATGGCAAGCGGTTGGGACTCATCATCCCTTGCCGCCGTCTTCTCATGAATCAGCTGGTGCAGCCGCTGTACGCGCTGCAGCTGTGCGGATTGCGAAAGCCGAAGAGTTCTATTCGGCACAGAATTTACCAAGTACATCTTCCGCCTCGTACATCCTCCCCGAACCGCCCGCATGCCCTAAGAAGACATCTTGGATTGCTCCCGACGAATCGGTGCAGGTCGCCGGTATGACTTTGTCTGGTGGCATGATTTATGTTGGGCCACGGATGGAAGCGCCGAATGGGCGCACTGATCCGTGTCTGATCAACGGACTGCTTCCAATTGCCCGCGTCGGCGACTGTCACGTTCGCGAAATGGGCTATTGGCCAAACTATAGCGAAGCCTCACCCAGTGCGCGACGCGCGTATCTTGACTGGCTGGCTGGAGGCCGCTGCGATCCCGATTGCGATATTGGCTATGTTTTCCTCTTCTTCTACGGACTTGAGCGACGTGTCATCCTGGACTCGCGCGATGACCCAGCGGCCAAGAGCGATTGGCAGGCCATCGTCGCTGAGCTTCGCCGCTTGCTGGCAATCTATGGTGAAAAATCGGGTTCGTTCAGTCATTACGCCGGTGAGTTGCTCAGCTGGCTCGAACTTGATGGCCTATCGGGTCGACTTTACCAGCAGCCCGTTCCCGACCTTCCCAAGTCATACGAATTGCCGCCGTACATGCGCGTGGCGCTCGGGCAAGCTGCGGTTGACCGTGCGCCGGTACCGGCGCCGCTTGCATTGGCTTGGATACAGCTGACCCCGGACATACACCTTCGTACAGCCGCGAGACGCTGCGCCGAGGAATTCGCACGGCTGTTCACGGCGCGCTATCGAGACAGGTACGGAGACGGATTCGTGCTCCGGCAGAACCGGACGAAGCTGAAGTTTGTTTACCGCGCGGCTTCAGCCGGACTGCTGGGCATCAACATCACGATGGAAGTCGGCGACATGCCGGATGTGACAGCGGTAACTGCTCCCATCAACACGCTAAAAGATCTCGCAAACCAGTGCACAGACGAACTTGGAGCATATAGTCGGTTGCTCGGAAAGGGTGCCTCGCTTGCAGGTTCGTTGGATAGTCTTCTCTTGCTGCCGCCCTCGGCATGGCCAGTCGACGTCAAGGCTCGACTGGACGCCCTGGTAGGCCGGATACATCCCGATGGCCTCGTGCTCACCTTGCAGGAGCTGTTCGCATCGCTAGGAGAAATGCCACAAATAGCCAGTCGCGAGCGAATACGCAGTTTGGCGTGCCTTTTGGCAGACCTGCAGATTGGCATGGAGCCTGATGTACTTGGCGGGGCCAAGATGCCTGGCGAGACAGACAAGATTGTGCTGTTTGTTCAATCAGCTTCTGATGTAACCGCCGAGCATGGAGCCGAGTATCAAACGGTTGCCATGACGCTGCAGTTGGGCGCGGCGCTTGCCCAGGCAGACGGTGATTTTAGCGAGCAGGAGATCAATCAACTGCGGGCCAAGATAGATGGCTGGCCAGCCCTGTCGTCGGCAGATCGTTGCCGATTGCAGGCCCACCTCCGGCTCTTGGCCGCGGCGCCGCCAACGTTGACTACGCTCAAACGCAAGCTGGTTCCACTGGATGTGTCGGCCCGCGAAACCGTTGCGACGTTCATGGTGGCCCTAGCCCAGTCGGATGGCTACGTTTCCCCCGAAGAAGTCAAGTTTCTAGAGAAGGTCTACAAGGCGCTGGGGATTGAAGCCAAACGCGTTTTCAGCGACGTTCAATCTGTCAGTACGGGAGCCACTACCCGTGCACCAGCCACTGACGCCGCGACGCAAAAGTTCCGCCTAGATACCGATCGGATCGCAGCGCTTCAGAAGGACACGGCACGTGTCTCCGCACTCCTGTCCCAAATTTTTGTGGAAGAAGCACCGATATCGGAAGTCGCCACGCCATTGGAGGTGGAACCCCCCGTCGCCGCATCGACTGTGCTCGGATTGGACGAGACGCATTCTGCCCTAGTGCGTTTGTTGCTCTCAAGACCGCAGTGGACACGAGGCGAACTTGAGGATGCGGCTGCAGATCTTGGGGTGATGCTGGATGGCGCGCTGGAAGCGGTGAACGAAGCTGCGTTTGACGCCTTCGATGCACCCCTTTGCGAGGGCGACGATCCCATTGATGTCAATACTGAACTATTGGAGAAGATTGCCGTATGAATGCACCCGAGAATGCTCCGATACGGCCCAAGGATCGCGATACCATCATCCAGTCGCTTCGCGCCGGTGTGGTACCTCGGAGGGGACAACACTTGATCCAAGTAGGTCGCGTACGCGAAATCGAAGCGATGGTGGCCGATATCGATCGTGTGGCCGATGGCGGCTCGTCATTTCGCTTCGTCATCGGTGAGTACGGCTCAGGCAAGACATTCTTTCTGAACCTCGTACGTGCCATTGCCATGGAACGAAAACTCGTCGTGGCGAGCGCCGATCTGAACCCAGATCGGCGCTTACACGCCTCGGGCGGTCAAGCCCGCTCCCTGTATGCCGAACTGATGCGCAACCTGGCAACTCGTACCAAACCCGAAGGCGGCGCTTTGCCTGGAGTGGTTGAGAAGTTCATCGCGACAGCCAGTGCCGAAGCCAAGCAGCAAGGCGTTGCGACCGAACAGGCGCTCCGTTCCAAGCTGGAGCAACTGACGGAGCTCGTGAACGGCTATGACTTCGCTGACGTGATCGCGGCCTACTGTCGAGGGGCCGAGGAGGGAAACGAACAGTTGAAATCGGACGCGGTGCGTTGGCTACGCGGCGAGTTTTCCACCCGAACGGATGCCCGGTCGACCTTGGGTGTTCGGACGATCGTGGATGATGCGTCGGTCTACGATCAGCTGAAGCTGATGGCCCGTTTCGTTCGGCTGGCCGGATACGCCGGTTTTTTCGTGTGCCTGGACGAACTCGTCAATTTATACAAGCTGGCCAACTCGCAGGCCCGCAGTTCCAATTACGAGCAAATCCTGCGCATGCTCAATGACTCTCTGCAGGGAACTGCAATCGGGCTCGGCTTCGTGCTGGGAGGCACACCGGAATTCTTGATGGACACCCGCCGTGGTGTGTACAGCTATTCGGCTTTGCAAAGTCGGCTCGCCGAAAATACGTTTGCAACGGATGGGCTGATGGATTTCAGCGGCCCGGTGATCCGGCTCTCGAGCCTGACGATCGAGGACTTCTATCTCTTGTTGCGGAAGATCCGTCACGTCTATGCCGGCGGCAATCCGGAGCGCTATTTGCTCCCTGACCCAGCCATCGCAGCTTTTATGGAGCATTGCTCCAGTCGCATCGGCGACAGTTTCTTCCGTACGCCGCGCACTACGATTACATCCTTCATCAATCTGCTCGCCATCCTAGAACAGAACCCCGGCACTGACTGGAAGGCGCTGGTCGGTGGGCTCGACGTGACGTCCGATGATGGAGGAAAGGGTGACCTGGTCGTCGAACCTGATGACGAATTGACAGCCTTCAGGCTCTGACGCGCCGTGCCAGTTTCCCAAGCCTTCACGCAGTTGGACCCACGAATCCAGCGTTATCTGTGGTCCGAAGGATGGGGAGCGTTGCGCGAAGTGCAGGAACTCGCGATCCCACCGGTGCTTTCGGGCAACGAAGATGTACTCATTGCGGCGAGTACCGCCTCGGGCAAAACAGAAGCGGCTTTCTTACCGGCGCTCACCCGGCTACTCCGCCAGCCAGACTTGGGCCTTATCGTCTATATCAGTCCGCTCAAGGCTCTGATCAACGATCAGTTCGGACGTCTTGAACGTCTTTGTGAGACCCTCGAAATTCCCGTTTGGCCATGGCACGGAGATATTACGGCCACCAGCAAGCGCAAGTTTCTACAAATGCGATGCGGTGTCCTGCTCATCACGCCTGAGTCCCTGGAGGCAATGTTGTGCAATCGCGGCACGAGCGTTGCCGCGTTATTTGAACGAACGATGTTCTTCATCGTGGATGAGCTTCACGCGTTCATCGGCACAGAACGCGGAAAGCAGTTGCAGTCACAGTTGCACCGTATCGAGACCGTGCTTGGACACGAAGTGCCACGGATTGCACTCTCGGCCACGCTCGGTGATATGAATCTCGCAGCGACGTTTCTCCGCCCCGATCAGAAGTGGCCCCGGAAAATTGAACAGCACGGTAAGTGACTGACCTGCTCCCCATCGGCGATGATGATCGCCGCAGAAGGAGCCAGCCATGAGTCGCAGACCACGTCGTAATCACTCAC
>SCQS01000076.1 GCA_004299705.1 Rhodanobacteraceae bacterium
GCATGCGCAAACTGCTGACCATCCTCAACGCCATGCTGCGTGATGGTGCGCACTGGAGTCCGCATGTAGCAAAAACCGCTTGACGTCGAACACAGTTGCTTCGTTCCGAAGGGGGAAGACAGGGTGCGCACGGTGTAACCCACGCCGCAGTTTCCACTGGCTGTCTCCCATTGGCCCACGGCCACACTCCCGGCCGTGCCACAATGCCGCGGTTTCCGTGCCGCGTCGGGGATGACCATGCGTAGATGGCTGTGGCTGCTTTGCTTGTGTGCACCGCTGGCGGTGGCGGCGACGTCCCCGCAACCGGCGGCCACGCCGACAGCACTCAAGGGGCTCGACCCCTACGTGCAGCAGGTGATGCGCGACTGGCACGTACCTGGCTTGGCAATCGCAGTCGTCAAGGACGGCAAGGTGGTGCTGGCGCGCGGCTACGGCGTGCGCGAACTCGGCAAGCCCGGCAAGGTCGACGCGGACACCCTGTTCGACATCGCCTCCAACAGCAAGGCTTTCACCGCGGCGGCGCTGAGCACGCTGGTCGCGTCGGGCAAATTGAAGTGGGATACGCCGGTCGTCGACGAACTTCCACATTTCGAATTGCAGAGTCCATACGTCACCCAGAACCTCACCCTGCGCGACCTGCTGACCCACCGCAGTGGCTACTGCGATCCGGGCGCGGCGTGGTACACCAGCGATGACGCCGACATCATCCAGCGCATGCGCTGGCAGAAACCCGACTACGCGTTCCGCACCACCTTTTGTTACAACAACGTCCAGTACCTGATGGCCAGCCGCTTCATCCCGGCCGTCACTGGCCAGAGCTGGAATGCTTACGTGGCCGCGCACCTGTTCCAGCCACTCGGCATGACGCGCACCGTCACCAGCAACGCCGCGCTCGATGCATCGACCGATGTCGCTGCCCCACACGGCATGGTCGATGGCAAGCCCGCCGCGATCCACCGTTACTGGCCACACAACATGGACATCTTCGCGGCGGTGGGCGGCATCTGGTCCAGCGCCAACGACATGAGCCATTGGCTGCAGATGCTGCTGGCCGACGGCCGGTACGACGGCAAGACCGTGCTCGATCCGAAGACGGTCCACGCGATGGAAACGCCGCAGATGCTGATCCAGCCCGGCAACGACGTTGGCGACGAAATCCGCGCGTGGATGCCGGGCGCGCATTTCTACACCTACGGCCTCGGCCTGTTCGTGCAGGACGAGCACGGCCACACGATGATTTGGCACGCCGGCGATATCGACGGCATGGCCTCGGCGGTGGTGCTGGTGCCCGACGCGAACCTCGGCATGGTGGTGCTGACCAACATGAACCAGGCCAACGCACGCTTCGCGATCGTCGCGCGGGTGTTGCAGGACATGCTGGATTTGCCGCGGCACGATCTCGAACCCGCCCTGCTGGCGCAGGCGAGAAAGGAACGGGCCGAAGCGGACGCGATGGAAAAGAAGCTGGCCGACACCCACGTACGCGGTACCAAGCCGCCACTGCCGCTCGCGGATTACACCGGCGACTACAAGGACAAACTGGACGGCCACGCGCGCGTCACGCTGGAGCACGGCCACCTGGTGCTGCGGCTCGGCAATCCCGATTTCACCGGCGACCTCGAACCCTGGCACGGCAATACCTTGCACGTGACCTGGCGCTACAGATTCTACGGTGACGATTACGCGACCTTCGACGTGGACGCGCTGGGCAAACCCGTGAAGGTGTCGCTGCTGGAAACCGGCGTGCACTTCCAGCGCGCACCGGCCCATGCCGCCTCGCCATGACACGCATCGAACCCGCACCGCGCAGGTTCGTGCGCTCCGACATCATCGTGATCGGCGGCAGCGTGTTGCTGATCGTCGCCGCCGGCCTGACACGTTTTCTCGGCGGCGGCGCGATCGTCGCCTTCATCTGCTCTGGCCTCGCGGTGGCGCTGTTGGCCGCGCTGGTCGGGCGTTCGGTGGAACAATTGGGCGACCGCTTTGGCGCGGGCGCGACCGGCGTGTTGCAATCCGCGCTTGGCAATTTGCCGGAACTGTTCATCGCGCTGTTCGCGCTGAAAGCCGGCCTGGTGATGGTGGTACAGGCCGCTCTGATCGGCTCCATCCTCGCCAACCTGCTGCTGGTGATGGGACTCTGCTTCACCGTTGGTGGCTTGCGCCACGGCCACCAGAACATCGATTCGCAACGTGCGCGCGCGACCACGGTGTTGATGCTGCTGGCGGTCGCCGCGATGCTGGTGCCGTCGCTGGCAACCTACGTGCACGCGCCGGCCGCGCCGCACGAAGACACGCTTTCGCTGGTGGTCGCGGTCATCCTGCTGGTGTTGTTCGCGGTCACCCTGCCCGCTTCGCTGAAAAGCAAGCCTTCCGGCGACGCCGCCGAACAACACGAGCCGCCACGCTGGTCGTTGCCGCTCGCACTCACGCTGCTGGCGGCCGCGGCCATCGCCGCCGCGTTCGTGTCGGAGTGGTTCGTGCATGCGCTGGAGCCGGCGATGCGCGCACTGCACATTTCCGATGCGTTCGCCGGCCTCGTGATCATCGCGATCGCGGGCAACGCGGTGGAAAACGTGGTCGGCATCCAGCTCGCCGCGAAGAACCGTTCGGAGTACGCGTTCTCGGTTGTGATCAACTCACCGCTGCAGATCGCGCTGGTGCTGGCGCCTGCACTGGTGATCCTGTCGCGACTGTTCGGCTTCACCCCACTGACCCTGGCGTTCCCGCCGATGCTGGTGGCGAGCGTCGCGATCGCGGTGCTGGTGATCGCCTTCGTTACCTTCGACGGCGAGTCCGACTGGGGCGAGGGCGTATCCCTGCTCGCGCTTTACGCCATCATTGCAACGGCCTTCTGGTGGGGGTAGACAGCGGAAATTACGTCCACTTTGCTTGCCGCTCGCCCTTCGATACCTCAGGACGAGCGGCAAGATTTGAGGCGCCGTTCGTGGTGAGGTATCGAACCATGAGCGGTGCCGCAGTCACAGAGCCATTCTGGAATCACGAAACATGCCCATCACCCGCCGCCTGCGCGTTACCGCCCCGACCAACCCGATCTTGATCCAGGGCCTGGCCGACATTCGTCGCACCATGCATCTTCCGGATGCATTTCCGCCGGAAGTCGAGGCGGCGGCGCGCGATGCCGCAGCCAACGTCAAACTGCCCAGCCTCGACTGCTGCGACATTCCGCTGGTCACCATCGACCCACCGGGTTCGATGGACCTCGACCAGGCCATGTGGCTGGAACGCGCCGGGGATGGTTACCGCGTGTATTACGCGATCGCCGACGTGGCATCGTTCGTCACGCCCGGCGGCGCGCTCGACCTCGAAGCCAATCGCCGTGGCGAAACGCTGTACGGCATCGGCCGCACCATTCCGCTGCACCCGACCACACTCTCGGAAGGAGCAGCCTCGCTGCTGCCCGGCCAGTTGCGCCCCGCCTTGCTTTGGACCATCGAGCTGGACGCCACCGGCGAGGGGATATCCGCCAAGGTCGAGCGCGCGCGGGTGAAAAGTCGCCAACAGTGTGATTACGCAAGCGTGCAGGCGGACATCGACGCCGGTCGCGCCGATCCGATGTGGGCATTGCTGCGCGATGTCGGTGAACTGCGCAAGCAACGCGCGGACAAGCTCGGCGCAGTCAGCCTGCCGTTGCCCGAACAGGAAGCCACCTTCGAAGATGGACACTGGACACTGGCCTACCGCGCGCGGCACCCGGTCGAGGACTGGAACGAGCAGATCTCGCTGCTGACCGGCATGGCGGCGGCGAGCATCATGGTGAAGGGCAAGGTCGGCATCCTGCGCACGTTGCCGAAGCCCGATCCGGAGGCAATCGCGCAATTGCGCCAGACCGCAGCCAACCTGCACCTCGCATGGCCCGCCGGACGCGCCTACCCGCAATTCATCGACGCACTCGAACCGTCCGATCCCGCGCAGGTCGCGATGCTGGTGGCCTGCACCCGCGTGCTGCGCGGCGCGGGCTACACGGCATTCCACGGCGCGCTGCCCGAGCAGCCGATGCAGTCCGCGCTGGCCGCCGAATACACCCACGCGACCGCACCGCTGCGGCGCCTGGTCGATCGCTACGCGGGCGAAACCTGCGTCGCGCTGTGCGCAGGCAACCCGGTGCCCGAGTGGGTGCTGGAAAAACTCGACGCGCTGCCCGGAACGATGCGCAGCTCCGACCACGCCGCCGGGCAATTCGAACACGCAACGACCGACTTGCTGGAGGCGGTGGTGTTGTCCACGCGCGTCGGCGAAACCTTCCAGGCCATCGTCACCCATCTCGAGGACGGCGATGCGCAGGTCGGCACCGTGATGATCCACGATCCCGCGATCGAGACCCGTGTGCATGCCGATCGCGACATGCCGCTGGGGCAAAGCGTGGACGTCCGGCTGATGGCCGCCGATCCGTCGCGCCGCCAGACGAAATTCGAATTGGCCTGACACGCGATGCCGAGTCCCGCCACCCTGCTGTGGGGCATGCTGTTCGGCGCGATCGGCGTCGGCTACCTCATCTACGGCAGGCGCCAGGCCATGGTCGTGCCGCTGGTGTGTGGCGTCGCGCTGATGGTGTACCCATGGTTCGTGTCGGGCGCCTGGCTCACGTTGATCGTCGGCGTGGTACTGATGGCGGTGCCATACTTCGTGCGTTATTGAAGCCGGCGACACGCATGAACGAGACAAGCGGAAAGATTCCGTCGATGGAAGACATTCGATCCGCGCGCGGACGCCTGGGCGAACGCGTGCGCGAAACGCCGGTGTGGCACTGGCAGGGCGATGCCATCGAACGGGCCGCGGGTCGCGGCACCCAGGTTCTCCTGAAGCTCGAGCTGTTCCAGTACACCGGCACCTTCAAGGCGCGCGGCGCGCTGTTGAACGCGTTGGCGCTATCGGGTGAAGAACGCAACCGCGGCGTCACCGCGGTCAGCGCCGGCAACCACGCCATCGCGGTCGCCTTCGCGGCGCGGACGGTCGGCACGACAGCGAAAGTGGTGATGCCGAAAACCGCCAATCCCGCGCGGGTCGCGCTGTGCCGCGCCTATGGCGCGGAAGTCGTCTTGATGGACGACGTGTATGCGGCGTTCGATGAGGTCAAGCGCATCGAGAAGGACGAAGGCCGCCGCTTCATCCATCCATTCGAGGGCGAGCTCACCGTGCTCGGCACCGCGACGGTCGGCTACGAGCTGTGCAACCAGGTGCAAGGCCTCGACGCCGTGATCGTGCCGGTCGGCGGCGGTGGCTTGATCGCCGGCATCGCCTGCGCGGTGAAACAGATGCAGCCACGCTGCAGGGTCTATGGCGTGGAACCCGAGGGCGCCGACTCCATGCGCCGCAGCTTCGCCGCCGGCTCTCCGCAGAAACTCGAACGCGTGGACACCATCGCCGACAGCCTGGCCGCGCCGTACGCCCTGCCCTACAGTTTCGGCGTCGCACGACGCTTCGTCGATGAGATGATTGCGATTACGGACGACGCGATGCAAGGTGCGATGGGCCTGCTGTTCGCCGACATGAAACTTGCGGTGGAACCGGCCGGTGCCGCGGCCACCGCCGCGCTGTGCGGGCCGTTGCGCGAGCACCTCGCCGGAAAACGCGTGGGCCTGATCGTGTGCGGCAGCAACATCGATCTTGCGACATTCGCGCGCCTCGCGGTTCCGCACGACCCGGCGTAAGCGTGGACACGCCCCTGCAAGCCGGCACCATGCAAGCGGCGCCGGACGCCGACACCCGCATCCTCGGCGCGATCGCATTGCTCGGCGTGGCCGCGTTCGCGATCATCTGCGGCGCGGCGCAGCTCGTTCGCACGGATTACAGCGTGCTGCACACACCGCTGAGCTTCTACGCGCTCGGCCCCTTCGGCGGCGTGGTCGAAGCGAGCTATTTTGCATTGGCGCCGGGCCTGGTCGCACTCGGGGCCGGCTGGTATCGCGCGCTGGCCCGGAACGCCCGCAGCGCGGCGCCGCTGCTGCTGTTCGTGCTGGGCGCCCTCACGCTGGTCGTAACCGCGGTCGAGTTCACCGACGTCCCCAACCAGCCGCCCACCCTGCACGGCCTCGTGCACGTCCTCGCAGCAGGCGCGACGTTCCTCTGCGTCACCGTGGCCATGCTGCTGCAATCCTGGCGATTGCGGCACGACCCGCGTTGGCGTGTGCATTTCCGATCCGCCTTCACGCACGCCGCGATCACCTTCGTCGCGCTGTGGGTTTATGCGCTGGTGAAAACCATCCCGCGCGGCCTTGCCGAAAAGGTCGTCATTGCCCTGATCCTTGCGTGGCTGTGGCGTGCGGGGTGGTGGTTGGTGCGGGATCGGACACGCTGATCGGCGCCTTCCAAACTGGGCGTCCGGTGGCGAACCATGGCAACCCGCGATACGTGTCGGCCACCACCCAGACGCCGGCGGCGATCAGGAACGAGATGATGAAGGCAGTGGTCGCGGTCCGCCCGGTATGCAGGTAAGGCGCCCAAAAGAGAATGGCGATCACGCCCAACATCGCCGCTTCCAGCGTGGCTGCCAGCTGTGGCCAGACCCCGAACAGTAGTCCGAGGCACGCCGCGATGCTGGCGGCGCCGGACAGAAACGCCCAGGCTGTTGGATCCGGCAGCACCTGCAGCCACGGCGGCATGATCTTGCTGCCACGCTGAATCGTGTCGACGATCACTTCCACACCGATCATCGGCAGTGCGACGATCAGCAGCCAACGCGCTGCACGGATGCCTGCGGTACCCATGGCGAACAGGCACCACGCGCCCACCGTGATGATCGCGATCTCGCCGATGCTGCCCCACGCGCCGGCATCCAGCGGCGCACGGATCACGCCGGGGATTTCCAGCAGCACCAGCCAGATCACCATGTACGGAAACAGCAGGCGGCGCGTCCACGCCAACGTCCGCGGCCACAACAGGCCGATGCCGAAGGCCAGCTCGATCACGGCGCAGACATAGGCCAGGACGGTTCGCCCCGGCACACCGGCCGGGACGTGCTGCCACACCAGCGCAAAGTCACCATTGACCAGTCCAGTGATCCCCAGCGCGATCAGGGCGGCGGCAAATAATAAGCGGCTCGGTTGCGGCATCGCGTTCATGGCTTCCCCTCGCAGCGGAGGATGCGCCGGAACCTGCAACCGGCACCGCGGCACTTTACTGCGGCGATGCGCCGTCGATGCAGCGGGAATCGAGGTCCGATCCGCAAGATTTCGGGAACGAACCACGCCGCTGCGCGAACGCGTGGCAGCGGCAGTGGCAGTGGCATTTTCGCCTGCGACCGTCCAGCTCGCCGAGCACCCCCCGCGCCTTGCGCTGCGAGCGTTTCAACTTCACGAACCTGCACCGATACGATGATGCCATCAAGCAGTATCGGGCAACCTTGAAACTCGATCCGGACGACGAGAAATCCAGACGCGAGCTCGACTACATCCGGCTCGTGCGCGAGGGGCGAGTTGCTAAGCCAATCCCCTGATCAGGCTTGGCGGCGGCATGCGGCGTGGCGGGCGGTCCAGCGCGAACGCGGACCCACGCGTATACTCGCGCGCGCAGCAGGCCACCACGACAACGAATGATCGATCCCGGCGAGGCATTGGGCACATCGGCGCAAGTTGCGGTCACGCTGGCGGGCTTCGCCGGCGTCGTCGTGGTATTCGGCAGCCGTGCCGTCCACGAATGGTCCGACGTCAACAAGTTCCGCTTGCGCCTGTTGCTGACCTTTTCGACACTGCCACTGGTGTTCTCGATGGTCGGCATGTTGCTCATGGCCACAACCATGCCACCGGCGGCGGTTTGGCGATGGTGCAGTGCCATCTCGGTGGTGTTGCAGCTGTGCGTCGTCTCCAGGCTCTGGAAGATTTTCACCGCCTTTCCCGCATCCGAATTGAAAGCCACGGGCGCCAGTCGCCTGATCTTTTACGGCGGCGCAGCCGCCGGAACGGCCGTAACGATCCTGCAAATCGCCAATGTCTGGGTCCTCGCCACGTTCTGGCCGTTCTTCATGGCCATCGTGTTCGCGATCCTTGCCTCGACCCTGCAATTCATGAGGCTGATCCTGAACCGGCCCGAATGGGCATGAACTTTCCCGGAATTCACCACCATGCGGAACGCCCGGGAGCGCGTAGGTCGGAAGGAGTGGAGCGAATCCCGACGCAACGGCGACCCCAACCGGGTTTTCACCCGCCCTGCCCCATTGTTTGTGGAGCAGATTCCGGATCGCCGCTGCGCGGCGTCCGGAATGACGAACGTGTTTACGGTTGCTTGTAGATCACACCGCCCTTCATCACGAAAGGCACGTGTTCGATCGCGGCGATGTCTTTCGTGGGATCACCCTGTACCGCGATGATGTCGGCATCGAGCCCGGGCTTGATCTGCCCGAAGCGATCCTGCTGGCGCAGGATTTGCGCATCGACCGCGGTCGCGGCCAGCAGCGCCTGCGCGGGACGCATGCCGTCCTTTACCATCCACTTCAGTTCCTTGTAGTTGGTGCCGTGCTTGAACACGCCGACGTCGCTGCCGCAGCCGATGGTGACGCCGGCCTCCATCGCGTACTTGAACGCGTTCTGCGAGGCGCGCATTTCGTCGGTCGGCGGATCGCCGGGTTTCCAGCCCTTGAAGTCTTCGGCATACGCAACCACCGCTTCCAGCGTCGGCAGGTAGGCGACGTGGTGTTTCGCCATCAGCTCGAACACTTCGCGGGTGCCGTTGAAGCCGTGTTCGAGGGTGTCCGTGCCGGCCATGACGGCACGGCGCATGCCCTCCGGCGTGGTCGTGTGCATCGATACCGGCAAGCCCAACGAGTGCGCGGCTTCCACGCCCGCATTCAGTTCCTCCTGCGTGAAGGTCGGCACCGCGCCGTGTGACTTGCCGCAGTGATAGTCGGCGTAGATCTTGATCCAGTCCGCGCCGTGGCCGGCCTGATCGCGCACCGCCGCGATCATCTCCGGCACGCCCGCGACGGGGATGCCACCTTGCGGAATCGTCATGTCGGTGCGGAAGCCCATCGGGCCCGGGCCGTAGCAATCCTTCGCCACCGTCGCGCGCGTGGCGACGAACAGATGCGGCCCGGGAATCAGGCCGTCGTTGATGGCCTTCTGTACCTGCACGTCGGCGTAACCCGCGCCTTCGGTACCAAGGTCGCGCAGCGCGGTGAAGCCTGCCATCAACGTGTCGCGCACGTGCTGTACCGCCTCGATGGTGCGGTACGGCAGTGGCTCCTTCAGCACCTGGTCGTTCCACAGGGTTTCGTTGTACGGGTGCAGGAAGATGTGCGAGTGCGCGTCGATCAGGCCCGGCATCAGCGTGGCGCCGGGCAGGTCGATGGTTTTGGTATCGGCAGGAGCCTTGATCGACTCGCGCGGCCCGACCGCGGCGATCTTGCCGCCTTCCACCAAGACCGCCCAACCCGGATGCGTCTGTTCGCTGCGCGCATCGAACACACGGTCGGCGGTAAGCAGGAACACGCCCGCGACCGCCGCGTCGGCGCGCGAATGCGAAGGTTGCGCGGCCCAGGCCAGCGTGGCGGCTGCAAGCGCGACGACCCCGATCAAAACCTTCCGCATCGACATGGCGCCCCTCCACTCGGCGTCGGAGCGCGCAGGGTACACCCGAGGCAGCACTTGTGCGCCCCATCCAGTCCGCCAATACTCCGCCAGCGGCCCCCATCCAACCTCGGCCGCGGGGAGGGAATCATGATCAAGGCAATACTGGCCTGCGCGGTCGGCATCCTGCTGACCACTCCGGCCTTTGCGGGCAACAAGACCGCTTCGAGCAAATCCATCCAACACGGCGAATTCCTGGTCGGTTACGGCGGTTGCCAGGACTGCCACACGCCCGGCTGGGCAGAGCACGGCGGCCAGGCACCCAAGGATATGCTGCTGACCGGCGGCGGAACGAATTTCCAGGGACCATGGGGCACCACCTACGCCCCCAACCTGCGCCTGTACGTGCAAA
The DNA here is from genome assembly GCA_004299705.1 of Rhodanobacteraceae bacterium. Lineage (GTDB taxonomy): Bacteria > Pseudomonadota > Gammaproteobacteria > Xanthomonadales > Rhodanobacteraceae > 66-474. The sequence goes on from SCQS01000076.1 coordinate 9,931, forward strand.
AACTCACGGTGAGGGAGTGGATCGCACGGCTGCGCGCGCTGAAGACGCGCCCGGCGATGCCGTGGTGGACGTTCCGCTATCTGAGCGACAAGGATCTCGCGGACATGTACGCGTACATCCATTCGCTCGGCCCGGCGGGCCAGCCCGCGCACGCCTGGGTTCCGCCGGGACAGGAAGCGCCGCCGCCCTACCTGAAACTGGTGCTGCCGCCGGCGGCACAACCGGCCGGGCACTAGTCCACTGCCTTTCACCGCCATTCAAATACGGAAAGGGGTGGTCGTCCGCAATCGCCCGGAACGGTGTCAGGCTTTCACGAGCTCCGACAACTCCGCGTCGCCGAAACCGGCGGCGCGGCGCGCCTCGAGGTTGAACGGGCCGCGCAGACCGCCCGGCACGTATTCGCGCAGCAGTGCCGCGAAGGTGGTGTCGGGATCGCGATCTTCGCGCCCGCAGCACCAGCGGAACCAGCGGGTGCCCGCCGCGACGTGCGGCACCTCTTCGCGCAGGATGATTTCAAGGATGTCGGCGGTGGTGTCGTCGCCGACCGAGCGCAGGCGCGCGATCATGCCGGGCGTCACGTCCAGTCCGCGCGCTTCCAGCACCCGCGGCACCAGCGCCATCCGCGCGAGGCACGAACCGGCTGTCTTCACGGCCATTTCCCACAAACCGTCATGGGCGTCGAAATCGCCGTAGGCATGGCCAAGCTGCGCAAGCCGTGCCGACAGCATGGTGAAATGGCGCGATTCGTCGTGCGCAACGCCCACCCAGTCGCGGTAGTAATCGTTGGGCATGTCACGAAAGCGATACACCGCATCCCACGCGAGATTGATCGCGTTGAATTCGATGTGCGCGACCGCGTGCACCAGCGCGGCGCGGCCCTCGTCGCTGCCGAGGCCGCGCTGCGGCACTTTACGCGGCATCACCAGGCGCGGCTTGGCGGGACGGCCCGGCGCCGTGATCGGCAACGGCGGAATGCCATCGTCGTCGAGCGCAAGCCGTCCGTCGCGCAGCGCGTCGGACGCCCGCCGGGTCAATGCGACCTTGTCTTCCGGCACCGCGCAATCGAGTACGCCCTTCGCCGCTTCGAACAAGCCCTTCATGCCACCCTGCCCGCCCATGGCTCGATCAAGCCCGCCAGCATCGCGGTTTCGATGGACGCGGGGCGATAGTCCGACTGCGCGCACCACTTCATCCACACCGAGGCGTCGATGGTTTCGTTGATGCCGCCGCCGATCACGCGCTGGTACGGTTTCCTGAAAAGTTTGTAGAGGCCGTACATGAAGGTCTGGTACGAATGATTGGGCACGTCGAGTTCGGCGCCCGCTGCCGGCACGTAATCGTCGTTGAAGGCCAGCCCGGCGCACGCCGCCTTGGACTGCATCCAGGCCAAGGTGATTTCGGGCAGTGTATCGGGCCGATGACCCGCGCCGTCGGTTTTCTCGCCGCCGCCGACGTCGGAATGCGCGCCGACGAACCAGCACTGTTCCACCTCGACCTGTTGCGGCTTGCACGCGCTCGGCGATTCGCCCGGCGCCAGCGAGGCCATCGGCCGCGTCCACTTGGTGGGCTTGAAATCGACGCGGTGCTCGTCCAGCGCCAAGGCCTGGTAGGCGTACTGCACGATCCTGCTGAGGTCGGTGTCGTGGAAGGCGTAGCGGCTGCGCGCGAACGGGAACCACGCGGCCACGCAGGGAATGCCCAGGTCGCCGACCGTGTCCCACACGCCGATGAAGCGGATCGACACTTCGCGCGAATGCGCCGCGCGAAAGGCCTGTATCTTCGGATCATCGGGATGCAGGCTGTTCCGGTAAAGCGCATAGGCGCTGCCAACGGCCGCTGAAGTCACCCGCTCACGCGGGTCGGGTTTCACCAACCCGCACTTGCGAATCATGCCGCCCAGGCTGCGCGCGGTGTAGGCGCCGCGACTGAATCCGAACAGCCAGATCTCGTCACCCTCGCGCCAGGTCCTCGCCAACCATCGGTAGCCTTGCTTGACGTTGCCCGAGAATCCCAGCCCGAACGCCCCGCCCAGCAGATGCCAGATACCGGGTTCGACGCCAACCCCGGCGATGTACTTGCAGACCTGCTTGCAACCCCGGGCATCGGCCGATGCGATCAACTTCCGGATGCGTTCGACGTTGGTATGGGTCCGCGCCCTGTTCCAGGTGCCATCGAACAGGACGATCAGGCGGCGTGGCATCCCGTATTCCCCCGATGCAGGACGGGAGGAGCGAAGCGCACCCCGCCATCAAGTCGTTCACCGGCATTGATCGGCGGGATTCACTACGTTCCTCCCGCCCTACTTCACACCATTTCAGGGCCCGCCCACTGCCGCGAGTGCCTGCTGCCGCGCTTGACGTGCCAGCGCCACGCCCTTGCGGAAATCGGCCAGCGCATGGGCTTCCGTGGCGGCATCGCCGCCGGCGCCGGCGAGCGCGCTGAAATAATCCGAAAACAATTCGTCCAGTATCCGGGCGTACGCCGACTGGATGATCTCGTTGTCGTTCATGCGGCCTCCTTGGCGAGCTTGCAGTGGTTGCGGCGTGCAACGCGCCGTAGCGCCCGGGAATCCTACGCGCTGCGACGCTGCGCCTTGGCCTCGTCAGAACGCGCGAATTCCAGTTGACGCAGGTACTCGGTGTCGACGCCGGTCACGTAGTTGCCGGAGAAGCACGAATCGTCGAAGTGCTTCAGGTGCTCGTTGCCTTCCGCGACGGCGTCGATCAAATCAGGCAAATCCTGATAGACCAGCCAGTCGGCGCCGATGGTTTCGCGGATTTCCTCGACCGTGCGGCCGTGCGCGACCAGTTCCGCCGGCGCCGGCATGTCGATGCCGTACACGTTGGGATAGCGCACCGGCGGCGCGGCCGAGGCGAAATAGACCTTCTTCGCGCCAGCTTCGCGCGCCATCTGCACGATCTGCCGCGAGGTGGTGCCGCGCACGATGGAGTCGTCCACCAGCAACACGTTCTTGTTGCGGAACTCCAGCGGAATCGGGTTCAACTTGCGGCGCACCGAGCGCACGCGCTGGCCCTGCCCCGGCATGATGAAGGTACGGCCGATGTAGCGGTTCTTGACGAAGCCCTCGCGGAACGGCACGCCCAGCGCGGCGGCCAGCGTGGAACCCGCGGTGCGTGAGGTGTCGGGAATCGGGATCACCGCGTCGATGTCGTGGTCGGGGCGCTCGCGCAGGATTTTCGCGGCCAGCTTTTCGCCCATGCGCAGGCGCGCCTTGTACACCGACACGTCCTCGATCATCGAATCGGGGCGCGCCAGGTACACGTATTCGAAGATGCAGGGTGCGTGCACCGCGCCTTCCGCGCAGTGCCGCGCGGACAGTTTGCCGTCGAGGCTCACGAATACCGCCTCGCCCGGCGCCACGTCGCGCACGCGCTTGAAACCCAGGATGTCGAACGCGACTGATTCGGACGCGAACGCGTATTCCTTGCCTTCCGGCGTGTCGCGCTCGCCCAGCACCAGCGGACGGATGCCGTGCGGATCGCGGAAGGCCAGCAAGCCGTAGCCGAGGATCAGCGCGACGCAGGCATAGCCGCCCTTGGCGCGCGCGTGCACCGCCGCGACCGCCTTGAACAGTTCGTCCGGCGTCAGTGCGTGGCGCTCCTGGATCTGCAGCTCGTGCGCGAGGATGTTCAGCAGGATTTCCGAATCGGAATCGGTGTTGATGTGGCGGCGGTCGTTCTCGAACATCTCGCGCCGCAGCGATTCGGTGTTGATGAGGTTGCCGTTGTGCGCGAACGCGATGCCGTAGGGCGAGTTCACGTAGAACGGCTGCGCTTCCTCGGAATCCTCGGCGCCGGCAGTGGGATAACGGCAATGACCGATGCCCGCGCGACCGCGCAGTTCCTGCATGTCGCGGGTGTGGAACACGTCGCGTACCAGCCCTGGCCCGCGCACCATGTGCAATTTGTGGCCGTCATAGGTTGCGATGCCCGCGGCATCCTGTCCGCGGTGCTGCAATACCGTCAACGCGTCGTACAACGCGGTGGCGACTTCGCTCTTGCCGACGATGCCGATGATTCCGCACATGAATCCATCCGCTTTGAAGAAGCCCGAATTTTACGCTTCGACCAAACACGTCGCGCACCCACAACCCCATCAAGTCCGCATGAAGCAAAAGCGCGGACTTGATCGCCCCCTTGACTCAAGGGGGCCGAGAAGCAGCTTCGTGCACCGTTCGCTATGTTTGCCGAACCTGCCGGCCAGCGACGCGCTATTGTCCCACATCACCACGGCCCGGAACGTGTCCGGTGTCGTGACCGGCCGTGCTTGCGGAAGCCGCAGGCGCCTCGCCGGGGCGCGTCAATTGCCGCGCCGCCTGCTTGAGCGTGGATATGGGGACGTGCGACACCTCGGGCAAGGACTTGCCGCCGATTTCCATGTAGTGAGTGACTTCGGGCGGCAGCGCCCTGGCCAACCAGGTCGCGCCGTCCTGGAATGCCGGCAGCAGCGTGGATTGGCGGTACCAGGCGGCTTGCTTCGGGATCGTGGTGAACCCAAGCATCAATACCACGAAGGTGATCAGCAGCAAGCCGCGCGCCAGGCCGAACACCATCCCCAGCAGCCTGTCGCCCCCACGCAAGCCGCTCCAAGTGATCAGGCGACCCACGGCCCATGCGATCAGGCCCCCGACGACCAACACGCCCACGAAACAGGTGATGAAACCGGCCACGATGCGGGCCGCCGGCTCATGCAGCCATTGGCCGTACAGTTCGCCCACCTGCGCACCGAACACGAATGCGACCCAGAATGCCGCCACCCAGCGCACCAGCGACAACACTTCCCAGACCAGGCCGCGCATCAAGCCGATCAGCACCGATATCAGCAGTACAGCCAGGATGG
>SCQS01000077.1 GCA_004299705.1 Rhodanobacteraceae bacterium
GTGAGTGATTACGACGTGGTCTGCGACTCATGGCTGGCTCCTTCTGCGGCGATCATCATCGCCGATGGGGAGCAGGTCAGTCACTTACCGTGCTGTTCAATTTTCCGGGGCCACTTCTGACGACATCCTTTTCTGGATCCCGTGTCAACGGCCATCCATGGCCTGCACGGGATGACGACATCCTGTCGTCACTTGACCACGTGCAGGCTCGGCTTGCCCTTGGGCCGCGGCTTGTCGGGTTCGCCGCCGGCCGGCGATGCGGTATCGCCATCATCGGACGCGGTCGCGTCCTGTGCGGGCGCGGGCACGGCCTGCAGTGCAGGCGCGGCCGATTTGGCAGGCGCTGTGCCGGAAGCGCTGACCGCCGGCGCGGTACCCGGCGCGTCCTCGGCCATCAGCATGCCCTGTCCGTTTTCGCGCGCGTAGATCGCCTGCACGGCCGCCACGGGCACGCTGACCGAATGGCTGACGCCGCCGAAGCGGGCCATGAAGGTGATCGCGTCGTTGCCGATCTCCAGCCGCGCGACCGCACGCGGCGCCAGGTTCAACACCACTTTGCCTTCGGTGATCGCTTGCGGCGGCACCTGCACGCCCGGCTTGCCGGCATCGACCACGATGTACGGGGTCAGGCCGTTGTCGCTGATCCATTCGTGCACCGCCCGCAGCAGGTACGGGCGGTTGGAGGTCATGGCGGACGCTTCGGTCACAACTCGCCCAGCATGCGCTCTTCGGAGGTCAGGCTGCGCGCGAAGCCCTGGCTGCGGAACAGGCGCTCGCCGTAGTCGACGATGGGCTTGGCCTCTTTCGTCAGCGACACGCCCAGCGAAGGCAGCCGCCACACCACCGGCGCGACCAGGCAATCGGCAAGGCTGATCTCGGGGTTGAGGAAAAATTTGGCAGCCTTGAACAACGGCAGCGCGTTCATCAGGTGCTCGCACAGACGCTTGCGGGCGGCTTCGGCGGGACGGCCACCGGCACGGATGTGCGCGACCTCCGGCACCCAGTCGCGCTCGATGCGCACGCAGGCCAGGCGCAGCCGCGCGCGCGACAGCGGATCGACCGGCATCAGCGGCGGGTGCGGATAGCGCTCGTCGATGTACTCGCAGACCACGTCCGGCTCGTACAACACCATGTCGCGATCCTGCAGGGTCGGCGTATCGCCGTAGGGATTGATCGACAGCAACTCGTCGTGCGGCTTGCCGGGCGGCACCTCGACGCGGTCATAGACCACGCCCTTGGCCGCCAGCACCAGCCGCACCCGGTGCGACTGCACGTCGTCGGGCGCGGTGAAAAGGGTCAGTACGGTACGGGTGGTGTGTGCGGTTTGGATCATGCCTGTGTCCCCCATGGGCCTTGCGGGTCCGGTGACGCGACAGTCCCGGGTGTCGGCGGCATCGATCGCGCAGCGATCAATGCACGTCCTTCCAATATTCTTTCTTCAGCACCAGCGCGAACAGGGTGAAAAGTACCAGATACAGCACCACCCAGGCGCCGATGTGGCTGCGCGACAACTCATCCGGCGACGACACATAGGCCAGGAACGTCGTCAGGTCGCGCACGGCCTCGGCATACTGGGCTGGGGTCATGCTGCCCGGATGCGCAAGTTTCAGCTCCTTGACCGTGGCCGGCTGGCCGTTCCCGGCCGGGTTCATCACCGCCACCTGCTCGCCCTGCAACTGCCACAGCGGGAACGGCATCGCGACGTTCGGGAACACGGTGTTGTTCCAGCCGCTCGCGGTCGAGGGATCGAGATAGAACGACTTCAGGTAGGCCGCCACCCAGTCCGCGCCCTTGGCCCCGACTTCCAGCGACAGATCGGGCGGCGCCTTGCCGAACCACTTCCTGGCGTCGGCCTCGGGCATCGCCGAAACAATCGGGTCCTGGAACTTGGCGCCGGTGAAATCGAGGTTGGCCATCACCTGCTTTTCGGTGAGGCCCAGCCCCTTCGCCATCTGCGAATAGCGCATGTAACCCAGCGAATGGCAGCCGACGCAGTAATTCATGAACAGGCGCGCGCCGCGCTGCAGCGCGGCCTGGTCGTGCACGTTGATGTTGACTTCGGGATAGCTGCCGCCCTCTTCGGCGAGCGCGGCCGGCGAGGCCGCGAAGGTGACGGCAAGCGTGAGCAGCAGGGCGGTCAGGGTGCGCATGGCAGCGCGATAGGTCTTGTCAGGCATGCGTGGTCACCCTTTCCGGAACCGGGCGGGTCTTCTCCAACCCGAAGAACGTGTAGACCCACAGGAAGATGAAGAACGCGAAATACACGATCGTCAGGATCCGGGCAATCATGAGGTTGGAACTGACGATCGCCTCGGCATTGTTGCCGTAAAGATAGCCAAGCCAGGTCGGCATCACGTCGGCGCCGATCGTGCCCAGCAACACGAACGCGATGGCGAAGATCGTGATCGCGACCTTGTAGCTGGTGCCGCGGTAGCGGATCGACTTGACCTTGCCGCGGTCCAGCCACGGCACCAGGAACAGCGACGCGATCGACAGCAGCAGCGCCAGCACGCCCATGCCCTTGTCCGGAATCGCCCGCAGGATCGCGTAGAACGGCGAGAAGTACCACACCGGCTTGATCGTCGCCGGCGTCACCAGCGGGTTGGCCTTGAGCAGGTTGTCGGGCTCCAGGAAGAACCCGCCCACGGTCGGCGCGAAGAAGATGACGATCGCGCAGATGATCAGGAACACGCCCACGCCGACCAGATCCTTCAGCGTGTAGTACGGATGGAACGGGATGCCGTCCAGCGGATGGCCGTCCGGACCCTTGTGCTTCTTGATCTCGACGCCGTCGGGGTTGTTGGAGCCGACTTCGTGCAGCGCGCCGAGGTGCAGCACCACCAGCAACAGCAGCACCAGCGGCAACGCCACTACGTGCAGCGCGAAGAAGCGGTTCAGGGTGGGGTCGCCCGGCACCGACAAGGTGCCCATGATCCAGTGCACCAGCGTTTCACCGATCCACGGGATCGCGCTGAACAGCGTGATGATCACCTTGGCGCCCCAGAACGACATGTTGCCCCACGGCAAAACGTAGCCCATGAAGGCCTCGGCCATCAACGCCAGGAAGATGAACATGCCAAGCAGCCACACCAGCTCGCGCGGACGTTTGTACGAGCCGTACATCAGGCCGCGGAACATGTGCAGGTAGATCACGATGAAGAACATCGAGGCGCCGGTTTCGTGCATGTAGCGCACCAGCCAGCCCCACTGCACGTCGCGCATGATGTACTGCACCGAGTCGAAGGCGCCGGCGGCAGACGGGTTGTAGAACATCGTCAGGAAGATGCCGGTGACGATCTGGTTCACCAGCACCAGCAGCGCCAGCGAACCGAAGTAGTACATGAAATTGAAATTCTTCGGAGCGTAGTACTCCGTCATGTGCTTCTTGTAGGCCACGCCCAGCCCCGGCGCGCGCTCGTTGAACCACTGCGTGAACGCGCTCATCAGGCGGCTCCTTTTGCGAGGGAGGCGGCGAGCTTCTCGTTGGCGGCGATGATCTGCTTGATCTCGTCAGCGCTCGGATCGACGCCGATCTCGATGTGGGTGTCGTCGATGTAGTGGTACGGCATCACCACCATGTTGAGCGGCGCCGGCACGCCCTGGTACACGCGCGCGGCCATGTCGTAACGGGAATGGTGGCAGGGGCAGTAATAGCCGCCCTTCCATTCCGGGTCCCACGGTTCCGGCTTGACCGCGCCTTCGTAGTCCGGCACGCAACCCAGGTGGGTGCAGATGTCGATGAACACCAGCCACTCGCGCTTGATCGAGCGCCACGGATTCTGGCAGTACTTCGGTTGCTGCGGCTCCTTGGAGGCGGGATCGCGCAGGCGCGGATCCTGCTTCGCCAGCCACTTCAGCTGTTCCGGCGTGCGATTGACGATGTCGATGGGCTGCTTGTTCCAGCCGACCTGCACCTTCTGCCCGGGCTCGATCTTGGCGATCGAAACGGTCACCGGTGCCCCGATCGCTTCGGCGCGCGCGCTGGGCAGCCACGTCTTGACGAAAGGAAGCGCCGTGAGCGCAAGGCCGCCTGCGCCGATCACGGCAGTGGATGCAGTCAGGAACCTGCGTCGGCCCTTGTTGATGCTTTCGTCCGCCATCTGCCTCTCCGCGCTGCCTGTGGCCGCGACCCGGAACGCAGGCCGCAGTGTAACGGTCCGTCTCGCACGCCCCGGGTGAACGGCCATCCATAAGCCGCACCCGCGTCGTTCATCGGGCCCCAAAATCGTGTTAGTTTAGCGTTCGCCTCGTGAGCGCACAATCCGATTACGTCCCTCGGGGCCGCATCTGCATGCTTCGCAAGCTCCAACCCCTGTTGTTCGTCCTGCAGTTCGTGATCGCGGGACTGGCCGCGGCGTTCCTGATCAGCCTGGTCTGGCCCGGCCTCGGGGCGCGCCTGCGCGGACACGTCGATACGCCTGACCGCATCGCGGCCTCGGCTCCGCCGGCGGCCACCGCCGGGCCGGCCGCCATTGCGCCCGGGCCAACCTCCTATGCCGATGCGGTGGCACGCGCCGCCCCGGCGGTGGTCAACATCTACGCCGACAAGACCGTCACCGAGCGGCTGTTCGCCGATCCGCTGATGCAACGGATGTTGGGCGGCGCCGCGGTGCCGTCCCTGAAACGCCGCGAGCAGAGCCTGGGTTCCGGGGTGATCTTCACGCCCGATGGCTACGTGTTGACCAACAATCACGTGATCGCGGGCGCCGACGACATCAAGGTGATGCTGCACGACGGCCGGGTCGCGCACGCGCGCGTGGTCGGCACCGATCCCGACACCGACCTCGCGGTGCTGAAGATCGATGCCGGCACCCTGCCCACGATCCAGGTCGATCCTGACCCGCCGCGGGTCGGCGACGTGGTGCTGGCGATCGGCAACCCGTTCGGTATCGGCCAGACGGTGACCATGGGCATCATCAGCGCCCTGCAGCGGCAACTTATCCTGTCGCCCTACGAATACTTCATCCAGACCGACGCCGCGATCAACTCCGGCAACTCCGGCGGCGCGCTGGTCAACGCCGAAGGCGAACTGGTCGGCATCAACACCGCGATGCTGGACCGCGACGTGGGCGCGCAAGGCATCGGTTTCGCGATCCCGGTGCGCACTGCCAAGCGGGTGCTGGAACAGATCGTCGAGCACGGCCACGTGACACGTGGCTGGCTGGGCGTGGAAGTCGGCAACGTGATGGTATCGGCGGATTCGGGGCTGCCCGCGGCCGCGCGCGGCGCCACGGTCGTCGACGTCTACCCCGGCGGCCCCGCGGCGCAGGCCGGCCTGCAACCAGGCGACATCCTGCTGAAGCTGGGCAAGCAACCGATCACCGACCCCTTCGATTTCCGCAGCCAGGAAGCGAATCTGGCGCCGGGCAGCAAGGTCGAGGTTTCCGGCCTGCGCGCGGGCGTACCCTTCCACACCGAGGTGGTGCTGGCGCAACGGCCGAACATCAAAGCGCTCGGTAGCCGCGGGTAAATCAGTAATGCAGCAACGCCTGCAGCGGCGTGCCGGCCGGCCAGCGCGCGCGGCCCTTGAGGAAATCCAGTTCGATCAGCACCGCGGCGCCGACGACTTCTGCGCCGAGACCGCGCATCAATTCACCTGCGGCAGCAAGCGTGCCTCCGGTGGCCAGCACATCGTCGACGAGCAGCACGCGCGCGCCCGCGGCCAGTGCATCGGCGTGGACTTCCAGCCGCGCCTTGCCGTATTCGAGCTGGAAATCGACGCCGCGCGCCGCGGCCGGCAGCTTGCCGGCCTTGCGCAGCGGGACGAAGCCGACATCCAGCGCACGCGCCAGCGCCGCGCCGAAAATGAACCCGCGCGCCTCGATGGCGCATACCGTATCGAGCTTCACGGCGCGCCACGGCGCGGCCAACGCATCCACGCAATCGCGAAACGCCAACGCGTCCGCAAGCAACGGCGTGATGTCCTTGAACAGCACGCCCGGGGAAGGAAAGTCGGGGACATCGCGGATGCGCGCAGCCAGCCGCGCGCGCAAGGTCGGATCGACTTCGGTGACGGCCGGCGACGCGTTCAAATCGACGCGGGTTTCAGGCGCAACGGCGGCAACGCGGGCTTGGCCGGCTTTTCCGCAGGCTCGTCGGCAAGCGGCGCGCGCAGCATGTCGGTGATTTCGCGCACCACCGGGCCGGCGTCCTCTGCGTAGATTTCCGGCACGCTGACCGTCAGGAAATCGCGGGCCGGCAGCTGGCCGATGCCGCCCGTCAGGTATTCGCCGTTGATGAAACACGGTATGCCGGCGTGATCAAGCGCATCCTTGACCAGATGCGCGTCGACGATGCTTTCGGCGTGATAGACCACTCGCATGCCATCAAGCTAACCCCTTCCACGGGTGTACGCAAGCAGCAACGTAAAGCGGGTGAAGCCGGCCGCCGCGCGGCGTGCAAAGGGAAAAGCAAAACCGGCGTCGCTCTTGCCCTTGCCCTTTACTCTTCATTCTTTAGCCTTTGCCTGCTCAAGACAGCATTACACTTGCGGGCTTCACAATGCAGGATTCGCCCCATGGCGGACGAACACGCCCCCGTCGTCACCAACTTCATCCGCCAGATCGTGCTGGCCGACCGCGAGGGCGGCAGGCTTCCAGCCGGCCCGAAGACGCGCTTCCCGCCGGAACCCAACGGGCACCTGCATCTCGGCCACGCCAAGGCCATCTGCCTGAATTTCGGCATCGCGCGCGAGTTTGGCGGCACCTGCAACCTGCGCCTCGACGACACCAACCCCGGCAAGGAAGACCCGGCCTTCGTCGAAGGCATCAAGGATTCGTTGCGCTGGCTTGGCTTCGAGTGGAGCGAATTGCGCCACGCCTCGGATTACTTCGAGGTGTTCTACCGCGCCGCGCTGAAACTGATCGAGGACGGCAAGGCCTATGTCGATGATCTCGGCGCCGATGAAGTGCGCGCCTACCGCGGCACCCTGACCGAACCCGGAAGGGATTCGCCATACCGCAGCCGTTCCGTCGAAGAGAACCTCGACTTGTTCAAACGCATGCGCGCGGGCGAATTCGCCGATGGCGCGAAAACCCTGCGCGCGAAGATCGACATGGCGTCCGGCAACATCAACCTGCGCGACCCGGCGCTGTACCGCATCCGCAAGATCGCGCACCAGAACACCGGCGACGCCTGGCCGATCTATCCGATGTACGACTTCGCGCATTCGCTGTCGGATGCGCTGGAAGGCATCACGCACTCGTTCTGCACGCTGGAGTTCGAGGACCACCGCCCGCTCTACGACTGGTGCGTGGACAACGTGGATCTACCGAACCATCCGGAACTGTGGCAGCCGCTGCTCGACAGGGGCCTGCCGACCGCACCTTCGAAACCGCGCCAGATCGAGTTCGCGCGCGGCAACCTTTCCTACACCGTGATGAGCAAGCGCAAGCTGCTCGAACTCGTCAACGACCGGCGCGTCGATGGCTGGGACGATCCGCGCATGCCAACGCTGGCGGGGGCGCGCCGGCGCGGCTTCACCGCCGCCGCGATCCGCTCTTTCTGGGAACGCGCGGGACTATCCAAACAGAACAGCGTGATCGATGTCGGCGTGCTGGAAGCCTGCGTGCGCGAGGACCTGGACGCACACGCGCCGCGCCGGATGGCGGTGCTGTACCCATTGCGCGTGACGATCACGAATCTCCCGGAAGGGCACGAGGAAACGCTGATGTTTCCCAACCATCCCAAGGACGAATCCTTCGGCACCCGTGAGGTGCCGTTCGCGCGCGAGGTGCTGGTCGAGCGCGACGACTTCGCGGAGGTGCCGCCCAAGGGATTCAAGCGACTGGTGCCGGGTGGCGAGGTACGCTTGCGTGGTGTCGGCATCGTGCGCTGCGATGAAGTCGCGAAGGATCCATCCGGCAACGTGATCGAACTGCGCTGCACACTCGATCCCGAGTCGCGCCACGGCATGCCCGGCGCCGACCGCAAGGTGAAAGGCACGATCCACTGGGTCAGCGCACGGCACGCGATCGAAGCCGAAGTGCGCCTGTACGACCGCCTGTTCGACGCCGCCGATCCAGACGACGATGCAGACGGAAAGACCTGGCTGGATCACTTGAACCCGGATTCGCGGCGCAGCATGCGCGGTTACCTGGAGCCGTCCTTGCGCGATGCAAAACCCGAGCAACGTTTCCAGTTCGAGCGCACCGGCTATTTCGTGGCCGACCGCCACGATCATGCAGCCGCGCACCCGGTGTTCAACCGCACCGTCACCCTGCGCGATTCCTGGTCGCAAACCACGCGTTGATCCGGCAAGGGCGGCCTGCATTCGCGCGTACATCACGCGCGAATGATGTTTTTTTTACCTGAATCCGAACGCCGCATGAAGGCGCGGCACGCTGCGTCGCCATCAAGCGGAACGCCCGAAAGCCAAGCACGGCGCGGGATCCAGCCAGGTTCGAACCCGCAATCTGAATGCCCGCGTTACCGATTCCGCCCTTTCCTGGCGACGGTTAGTGGATGGTCATTTTCCTCTTGTTACGGTCGAAACATGTCGCGACGGAAACAACATCGCGTCGACACGACAGGAGGATCACGATGAAGACACGCATTCGCGGTGCGCTTGGGTTCAACGTCAACCACGGTGTCAAGAACGTCGACGCCGTCGGCCTCCAGGTGAAGTGAGCCGCCACGCCCAGCAACTTTTTGCAGGCTGACGGTGCGCGCAGGTCCGCACGGATCGCGGCGTCGCGCGCGCCGACCCTGTCGAGGAAGCGCCGTAGCACTGGGCGCTCCCGCACGGCATCAAGGAAGAAGCCGAGCCGTCTCGGGCCGCATCCCCCTCCGCGCCGAGCCGGTTCCCGCCACGTGTCGTGGACACGGCGGGTTCTACTCCGGGCATGCAACGGAAGTGCTTGTCCGGAGACCTTTGCCCAAGCGCCTTCCGGGCGCGCCAGGAGAACCCCATGCTCTACTACGCTGTCGTCTTCCTGATCATCGCGTTGATCGCGGGTTTTTTCGGATTCTTCGGGATCGCCGGCCTTGCCGCCGGCATCGCGAAGATCCTGTTCGTGATCTTCGTGATCCTGTTCATCGCCTCGCTTATTTTCGGGCGCAGGCGGCGAATCTGAGTTTCCCGCGATTGCGCAGCATTCCGGGAAACCTCACGCCTCGACCCCGAAGCGTTCGCGGAACGCGCGCTTGCCATTGCGGGTGACGGTGAGCGCGCGACTGTCCAGATCACGCGCCACCCACTCACGCTCAAGCACGCGCGCAAGCACGGCCGCACCCAGTGCACCCGCGAGATGCGGGCGGCGTTCGCTCCAATCCAGACAGGCACAGGCGAAGCGGCGACGTTGCGCGCGCGTGGCGGCGACATCCACGCCCAGTTGACCCAGCGCTTCAGATCCTGCGCGCGTGACGTCGTACTCCCCTTCGCCCGCGTCCTCCTGCAGCCAGCGCAGGGCCAGCAGACGGTCGTGCAAGGCGACCGCCAGCGAACCCGCCATGTGGTCGTAGCAGGTCCGCACTTCGCGCAAACGCCCCGGCGTATTCGGCTCGAAGCGTCCGCGCGGCGCGCCCGCCACCACCGTCAGTGCCTCCAGTGCAGCGGCGACATCGGCATCGTGCAGGCTGTAGTAACGATGCCGGCCCTGCGCCGCGACCTTCACCAGCCGGCTGCCGACCAACCGTGCAAGGTGGGTGCTGGCGGTCGACGGACTGACCCCGGCGACGATAGCGAGTTCGGTCGCGGTGCGCGCATGCCCGTCCAGCAGGCGACACAGCATGCGCGTGCGTGCCGGCTCGGCAATCGCAGCCGCCACCATCGCGATGGGGGCATCGGCATCGTTTACATTCATACTTCCACGTTAATCGAAGCATGCATGTTGCGCAAGCACCAGCATGCGTGGCATGCGCAAAAACGATCACCCGTCCGTGCGACCCAACCGTCCGGGACCCGACCCCAAACTGACCCGCCGCGAATTGTTGGCGGCCGGTGTTTCGATCGTGGCGGCCGGCGTGATGGCACCGCGTCATTTCGGCGTACTCGCCGTTCCCTTCAATGCGCACCCCGCCAGCCTACCAAGGAGTCCAGGCATGACCATGGTCTGCATCATCCGTTACGAAATCGATCCCTGGCAACGCGAGGCATTCAGGCAATACGCCGAGAACTGGGGTCCCGTGATTCCACGCTGCGGCGGGCATCTGGTCGGTTATTTCCTGCCGTGGCAGGGCACCAATTACATCGGCTGGGGCCTGATTGCATTCGACAATCTGGCTGCGTACGAGACCTATCAGGCACGCCTGAGGCAGGATCCTGACGGCGTCAAGAACTTTGCGTTCGCGCAGGAGAAGCGGTTTATCCTGAAGGAAGAACGGAACTTCATCGAAGTTGCCGATGGCACCTTCAACATCCCGGCCCACCTCGGCTGACTGCCCTCGCGATGCGGCCTTCCATGAAAAAGATCGGCATTCTCGGCGGCATCGCCTGGCCCTCGACGGTCGAATACTATGCGGGCCTCTGCCGCATCGCCGAACAGCGCCACGCACACAGCGGGGGCTGCGGTCCCGCAGCCATGCCGGAAATGGCGATCGAATCGCTGGACCTGGCCACGGCAACGGCCTTGCTGGGCCGCGACGACGCCGAAGCATCGTGGTATGCCTTCGACGCCTACCACCGCGAAGGCTTGCGGCGGCTGCAACGCAGCCACGCCGAGTTCGCGGTGATCGCCTGCAACACCGCCCACCATCGCCTTGTCGAGATCACGCGCGGCATCGACATCCCCGTACTCAACATCCTCGACGTGGCCGCGGCAACCTGCGCCCGCCTGGGCATCGAACGCGTGTTGATCCTTGGCACCCGGATCGTGATGACCTCGCCGTTCCTCCGCAGCGTTTTCCTCCGGCGCGGCATCGCCGCGTGCGGGCCACGCCGGCACAGTGACAGACAAGCAACGATCGCCGTCATCGAAGCGCTCGCACGCGGGAGCAACGCGGGCGCCTCGCGCCGCATCCATGACATCGTCATGGATGCACGCACGGGCAATGCGCCGAGGTCCAGCGCGGTCTACCTGGGTTGCACCGAATTGCCCTTGGCGTTCGCTGCGCACAAAGCGGACGGCGTTTTCGAAAGCGACGGCATCCGCTACATCAATTCCACGGCCCTGCACATCCAGGCCGCGTTCGAATACGCCATCCGAGGCTCGTGAAGCGCCGTCGCGCCATGTGCCTGTTCGCACTGGGGCTGGCAGCGCTGTCGCCCGCTGCGACGCGCGCTGCGGCGGCACCCACCGGCCTGCAACGCGACGTGGTGTTCACGGCGCACGCGCCGCTCGCGCGCAACGACGTGTTGCTGCACCGATTGCTGAGCCCGCTGAACGCGTTGCGCATCGAGCAGCAGATCCCGCGCGGTGCCGGTACCCTGCGCGCGTGGCCACTCGATCCCGCGCAACAACATTTCGCGCTGTATGTGCCGGCCACGTTGCCGCCGGACGGCTACGCGCTGCTGGTGTTCGTGCCGCCGTGGAAACAGGCACGCGTGCCGTTGCAGTGGATCCCGGCGCTGGATCGCAGCCGCACGATTTTTGTCAGCGCGGCCGCATCCGGCAACGACGCCAACGTGATGGAACGCCGTGAGCCGCTGGCGCTGCTGGCGGCGTTCAACGTGATGCGGCGTTACCACGTGGATCCGACGCGGGTTTACGTCGGTGGCTTTTCCGGCGGCTCACGGGTCGCCCTGCGGCTGGCGCTGGCCTTTCCCGACCTGTTCCACGGCGCACTGCTGGATGCCGGCAGCGATCCGATCGGCGATGCCGCCATCCCGTTGCCGCCAGCCGGCTTGTTCCAGCAGTTCCAGCAATCCAGCCGGATGGTGTTCCTGACCGGCGACCGCGACGAAGTCCGCCAGATGCAACTGGCAGACGCAAGCGCCTCGTTGGAAAAGTGGTGTGTCTTCGACGTGGACAGCATCACGATTCCGTTCGTCGGCCATGAGCTTGCCGACGGTGGCTATTTCACGCGCGCGCTGGATGCACTGGCGCAACGCAGCGTGCCCGATCCCGCGAAACTCGCCGCCTGCCGCGCGCGCATCACGCGAGGCAAGAACAGCCGTTTGCAGCAGGTGCAAGCATGGGCGGATGCAGGCAAGACGGACGCCGCGCGCAAGCTGCTCGATCAAACCGACGCACAGTTCGGTGGGTTCGCCGCGCCGGACAGCGTGCGCCTTGCACACGAACTCGGGATGCACTGACCCGACTCGACATCCACGCGCAGACGTTCGGTTCTGCTAGCTTGCGTTGCATGCCAATGCGAGCCATCCCGCAAACGGTCGCCACGCTTCCCGCCTGGATCGCGGCGTCCGTTGACTTCGAACACTGCTACGCCAGCGATGACGCACGGATGGCGCTCGCGATCCAGCTGGCGGGCTTGAACGTTGAACACGCGACCGGTGGGCCATTCGGTGCGGCCGTATTCGACAACGCCGGCGCACTGGTCGCGGTTGGCGTGAATCGGGTCGAACCGCTCAAGTCATCATTGGCGCACGCCGAAATCGTGGCGCTGGTGGCGGCACAGCGCAAACTCGGGCGCGCCCGCCTGAATAGGGATGGCGGGCGCTACACGCTGGCCGCCAGCGCGCAGCCTTGCTGCCAATGCTACGGCGCGATCGTGTGGGCGGGCATCGACAAACTCCTGATCGGCGCCCGCACCAACGACACCCAATCACTGGCGGGGTTCGACGAAGGGCCGCTGCCGCAAGACTGGATCGGCGAACTCGAGCGCCGCGGCATCGAGGTTGCACGTGACCTGCAACGCGATGCCGCGCGTGCCGTGCTGCGCGCCTACGCCGCGCAGGGTGGCGCGCGTTACTAGCCTTGACCCCGAATAATGAACCCGCACGTTTTCGCGTGGTCAGGCTCGCGCGGGTATCCTTTCGCAAGTCATCCCCGCGGGATCGCGTTCCCCCATGAGCCGTTTGCGTGCCTTCGTGCCATTGTTGATCCTGATCGCGATCGGCGTGGCGGTGGGCGCCAGCGGCATGCTGCAACACCTCGCGCCCAACCACATCATGGCCGAACAAGCCAACTGGTCGCACCAGATCACGGCACACCCAGCGCTCGCCTACATCATCTATGTCGCGGTGCTGACCCTTACCATCGCGACCGCGATGCCGGGTCCGTTGTTCGTCATCATCGCCGGCGGCATGCTGTTCGGCATGGGACGCGCGATCGGCCTTTCGCTGGCCGGCGAAGTGCTGGGCTCGTTGATACTGTTCTACGCCGCGCGCCACGCCTTCGGCGCGGGCAAACGGCCGCCGCCGAAATTCGCCGAACGCATACGTCAGGGCTACCAGGCCAACCCGGTGTCCTACACGCTGTTCCTGCGTTTCGTGCCTCTGTTCCCGTTCGGCGGCGTCACGGTGGCGCTGGCGTGGCTGCGTTGCCCCGTATGGCTGTTCACGCTGGCCACCGCGTTGGGCGGCGTGATCATGCTGGTGTTCGAAACCGGGATAGGCGCCGGCATCGGTCAGTCCATCGCGCAGGGCAAGGGCCTGTCGCCCGACTTGATCCTGCAGCCGCATGTCTGGCTGCCGCTGATCGGATTGGGCCTGCTGGCCCTGATCCCGGTGGGCCTGCAACGCCTGCGCGCCGCCCAGTCGACCGAGTAGCCGGTCTTGTTTTCCGAGGATGGTGGGCCGTGATGGGATCGAACCATCGACCAATGGATTAAAAGTCCACTGCTCTACCGCTGAGCTAACGGCCCCGCTTCAAACATAAAACGTACTGCGTGCAGCGCGACTATCACTCACCTTTTCCCGCTCGCGGAAAAGGGCAAGGGGCGAGGGTGCATTGCAAGCATCGGCAACGAAGCCTCACCGCAATGCAAGCCGCGCATTCTAACCGGTCAGGCGCCCGGAACATAATGCGTCGGATCGGCAACCCCGGCATCGGCGAAGCCGCGGGCGCGCAGCACGCAGGCGTCGCAGTGTCCGCAGGCGCGCCCCGCGGCGTCAGCGCGATAGCACGACACGGTTTGCGCGAAGTCGACGCCGAGGCGCATGCCTTCGCGCACGATGTCGGCTTTCGACATTTCGATCAGAGGCGCGTGCACGCGCAGGTCGTGGCCTTCGACGCCGGCCTTGGTCGCGAGGTTGGCCAGCCGCTCGAACGCCGCGATGAAGGCAGGGCGGCAATCGGGGTAACCGGAATAATCGACCGCGTTGACGCCACAGAAGATATCGTTCGCGCCCAATGCTTCCGCCCAGCCCAATGCAATCGCCAGCATGATGGTGTTGCGGGCAGGCACATAGGTGACGGGGATGTCGTTCTCGGCGTGCGCGTCCACGTGTTCCGGCACCGCGATATCCGCCGTCAGTGCGGAACCACCGATGCTGCGCAGATCGACCGCGACGGTCTTGTGCCCGACGGCGCCCAACATCACTGTCACGCGATCGGAGGCCGCAAGCTCGGACGCGTGCCGCTGGCCATAGGCAACCGACAGCGCGTGACAGGCGAAGCCGCGCTCGCGCGCCAGCGCCAGGGTCACCGCCGAATCCATGCCGCCTGAAACCAGCACGACCGCCCTGGGCGTGCCCGATGCACCCGTCGTCATGACGTTCGGGTCACTTCGCGCCGGGGTGCGCAGGCAAATCCTGCAGCTTGTCGCGTGCACGCCTTTCCAACGACGTGCCGGGATGCGCCTTGATCACCGCGTCGAGGACCACGCGCGCCGCCGTGTAATCCTTCAGCCCGATCTCGCAGTCGGCCACGCGCAGCTGTGCTTCGCCGGCCTTGGGGCTGTCCGGATAATGCTTGAGCAGCGCCTGGAACGCCGCCAGCGCGGGTTTGTAGTTCTGGGTAACGTAGTACGAACCGCCCAGCCAGTAATACGCATTGGACACCAGTTTGCTGTCCGGATGCTTGTCGATGAAGGCGCGGAACTCGCGCGCGGAATCGACGTAGTTGCCGGCGCGCAACGACTTGAACGCGGCCTGGTACTCGGCCTGGATCGCGGCCTCGTCGGCCGCCGACACGGGCTTCGCGGATGTCGCGGGCTTGGCGGATGTCGATGGTGCGGTGGAACTCGCCGCCGCCGATGCGGCCGGCGCCGAAGGCTGGGCCTGTTCCAGCTTGCGCAGGCGTGAATCCAGATCGATGTATTGATCCTTGCTGCTCTGCTTCTGCTGGTCCAGTTGGTGCTGCAGAACCTCGATCTGGCCCTGCATCTGCCGCATCTGGCTTTCGAGACTCTGGATGCGGTTGACCAGCGCGACACCGTTCGAACCCGCCGGAGGAGCCTGCGCCTGCCCTGCATCCTGTGCGTGCGCGACAGGCATGCACACCCCCGCAACGATCATGGCCGCCGAAGCGGCCATGATCAGGGGAACCTTGCGCGGCATGCCAGCCCGCGCAACCGCTTCCTTCGACTCCACCATCACTCGACGGTGTAGACGATGTTGTCGCGGCGGTTCAAGTGCCAGCAGCTCTCGTTGTGCTCGCGGCACACCGGACGCTCCTTGCCGTAGCTGACCACCTTGATCTGGTCGGCCGACGCACCGTCGGCTTCCAGCGCGCTGGCCAGCGCATTGCCACGGCGCTCGCCGAGGCCCAGGTTGTATTCGGCGGTGCCGCGCTCGTCGGTGTTGCCTTCGATGGTCATGCGCGCCATCGGACGGTCACGCAGGTACTTCGCATGGCAGGCGACGATGTTGTCGAACTGCGACTGGATGTCGCTCTTGTCGAAATCGAAGTAGATCACGCGGGTGCGCAGGCACGGGTTGGTCTGCAGGTCGGCCGGCGTGAAGGCGCCGTTGGTTTCAGCCGGCGCGGTGGCGGTGGGAGCCTCCGGCGGCGGGGTGGGCTTGACTTCCTGCTTCTTCGCACAGGCCGCGGCGGCCAGGCAGAGCAATGCAACTACGGAGACGCGAACGGTTGCGTTCATGGCGAATCCATCCTTTCTTGTATGAGTGAGTGAGTGGTGGTGGGGTACAACGTGCGAAATTTAAGCAATACAACGATCAAAATGGCGTCAAGGATTCCGATAAGGACCCCAAGCCGGAGAGCGAACATCGCCATTGCTCATCATCAGCCGCTGGCGCACCCGCCCGTCGGCCGACACGGCGTATAAAACGCTTTGCGGCCCGCCACTTGCCGTGTAGAGGAGCATGCTGGCATTGGGTGCCCAGCTCGGAGAGAAGTCGAGGTTTCCCGGAGAAACAAAAGTCTCCTGACCGCCTAGGGAGCGATCCATGACTGCAATACGATACACGTTTCCGTTGCCCTGCACCATCGCGATTTTCTTGCCGTCGTAGCTGATCGACGAATCCGCGTTGTACTGGCCCTGGAAAGTGATGCGCTGCGGCACGCCGCCGGAAGCCGGCATTTCATACAGTTGCGGCTTGCCGGAACGGTCTGAGGTGAAGATGATGTTCTGGCCGTCCGGGGTCCAGCGCGGCTCGGTATTGATCGACAGGTTGTGGGTGATCTGGGTCAAGGCCCCGGTCGCAAGGTCGATCGTGTAAATCTCGGGGTTGCGGCGGAACGACAGGCTCACGGCAAGCTTCTTGCCGTCGGGCGAGAAGCGCGGCGCGCCGTTGATGCCCGGCCGCGCGGAAACCAGCCGCCGGGCCCCGGTGGCGATGTTCTGGATGTAGATGGCGGAATCACCGCTTTCGAACGACACGTAAGCCAGTTCCTGGCCATTCGGCGACCACGCCGGCGATAGCAGCGGCTCGTGCGAACGCACCACGGTCTGCGGGTTGTAACCGTCGGAATCGGCGATCACCAGCGCATACTGGGCGGTTTTTTCAAAACCCGTCTGGGTGATGTAGGCGATGCGGGTGTCGAACGCGCCGCGCACGCCGATGATCTTCTGGTAGATCTGGTCGGCGATCTGGTGCGCCACCCGGCGCAGGTCGCTGCCCTGCCGGGCGATCGAATCCTGCAGCAGCATCTGCTGCTTGTTGACGTCCCACAACTGGAAGTTGGCCGTCAGCACGCCGCCCGAGTACGAGGTGGTGCCGACCACGATGTAATCCTGCTTCAACTGCTTCCAGGTCGCGAACTGGATCTGCGAACCGGTGGTCGGCGACTGCACGATTTCGCTGGTCGGCAGCGTGCGGAATTGACCGCAGCGGTTGAGGTCCATGCCGACGATCTGGGCTACGTCGACCGGCGAGGCCGGTCCCGAACCCTGCTGCCCGAACGGCACCACGGTGATCGGAATCGCGGAAGGCACGCCGTTGACGATCTGGACGGTAAGGCCTTGCGCCCCGGCCTGCAATGCAAACAACGCCGTGACCAGTGCCAGCACCATGGCAAGCAGGAGTTTTGGAGTTCTCATGGGAAGATTCCTTACTGAGACGAGGTGACCCTGAAGTTGAACGTGATCTCGCGCCGGAACTGTTTCTCGAAGCCCTTGTAGGGCAACGGAGAGGCACGATAGATGGCGTTCTCGACGGAATGTTTGGCTGCGGCGTCGAATGGACAGCTGGGCAATACCTTTGCAGAAATCACCTGACCGCCTGGTATCTGCACGATATCGACCGGGCAGTCCACGCCCGCCGGGATGTTGTCCGGGCGCAGCCAGTTCTGGGTGATCGCATTCTGCAACGCAGCGATGTAAGCGTCGTTGGATGCCCCCGCTTGCCCCGTCATCGCCTGCTTGGCGACCGGCACATTCTGGCTGTTCTGGCTTTCACTGGCCTTACTCAAGTCGGCAAGCTGCTCGGCCTTCTGTTTTTCCAGGTTGACCTGGCGCTGTTGCGCCTGGCTCTGGGCCTGGACCTTGGCCAGCTCCTTCAGGATGCGCTCGGCCTCTTTCTGCTTGGTCAGCTCGGCCATGCGCTGCTTCTGTTCTTGTTCCTGCGCCTTTTGCGCCTGCTCGGCCTTCTGCTGGGCAATCTGGGCGATCTTTTCCTGATCCTTCAATTGCGGCTGCGGCACCGGCGTCGGCAACACCTTGACCGGCGCGGGCGGAGGCGGCACGGGCTTGGGTTCGACCTTTTGTTCGTGGTGCGGCGAGGCTTTCCGCGCGTGCCGGGCGGTGGGTGGCGGCGGCGCGCCGACCGGACCCACCAGGGTCGCCTCGATGATCGGCCCCTTCAGAAGTTCCATGCGCGTGCAAGTCACCGGACGCCACGATTCGGGCAGGCGCAAGGTGTCGGCCACGGCTTCCCAGTGCGTGCAGTTCAGCATCGCCAGCGCCAGGAACGCGACGATGCCGAGGTGCAACAACGCGGAATAGACGACCGCGCGCGGGGTGGCTTCAGTGCTTTCCATGGCTCACGGGAACCACCGTGGTCTCGGGCTGGCTCATCAAGCCGACCTTGGCGACACCGGCCTCCTGCAACAAGCCCAGAACCTGGTTGACGCGCCCGTAATCGACGCGCTTGTCGCCGCCCAGCAGCACCGAGACTTTCGGATCCTGCTTGACGAAGGCCGAGATGTCCTTCACCAGCGTCTGATCGTCCACCTGCTGGCGCGGGCTCTTGCCCAGCGTCAGGAACACATTGCCCTGCTGGTCCACGGACACCAGCACCGGCTGCTTTTCGTCCTGCAGGGCCTTGGCCGCGGACTGCGGCAGCTCGATGTTCGCGCCGAGGTTCAACATCGGCGCGGTGACCATGAAGATGATCAGCAGCACCAGCATCACGTCGATGTACGGCACGATGTTGATCTCGGCCATCCGGCGCCGACGCTTGCCGCGATGTTGCAATGCCATGACGCGTATCTCCCGTGGTCAGCGCGCGCGGGCTTCCGCGCGGCTCGGCGTGGTTGGCGTCACAGGTTCCTCGGCATGCATCTGGCGTTGCAGCACCGAGGAGAACTCTTCCTGGAAGGTTTCGTAGCGCAAGGTCATGCGATCCAGCCGGGTCGAATAGCGGTTGTACGCCCACACCGCCGGGATCGCGGCGAACAGGCCCATCGCGGTCGCGACCAGCGCCTCGGAAATACCCGGCGCCACGGTGGCGATGGTCGCCTGTTTCAAGCTGCCAAGGCCCTGGAACGCCACCATGATGCCCCACACCGTGCCGAACAGGCCGACGTACGTACTGATCGAGCCAACGTTGGCGAGGTATTCCAGGTTGCGTTCCAGTTTTTCCAGCTCGCGGGTGGCGGAAACGCGCATGGCGCGCTCGGAAGCTTCCAGCACCGCGCGACGATCCTCGCTGCCGCGCTGGCGCTGGCGCACGAATTCGCGGAACCCCGATTCGAACACGCCCGCGAGTCCGCCGGCCTCGCCCGCGCGATTGCTGACCTCGCGGAACAGCGCGGCCAGATCCACGCCCGACCAGAAGCGTTCCTCGAAGTCATCGGCGTCGCGCGTGGCCGCATCCAGCAAGGCCTTCTTGCGGAAGATGATCACCCACGAGGTGAACGAAAAGATGACCAGGATCAGCAGCACCAGCTTGACCGGCAAGCTGGCGTGGATGACCAGGTCGAGGATGTTGATGGAACCGTTCATCGTTGTTTGTATCCTTCAATCAAAACGGCAATGTCCGGGGGAATCCGGCAGGGCACGAAAGCCTGCGCGTCGATGCAGGCGACCTTGACCTCCGCCCGCGCCAGCGTAACGCCATCGGCGACGCGCGTGATGGTTTGTGCGAAATCGAGGCTGGCCGTGCGTTGCCGCACGACCTGCACCGTGGTGTCGAGTTCGTCGTCGAGTCGGGCCGGCTTGTCATAGGCGATGCAAAGTTCGCGCACCACGAACACGATTCCATGCGATCGACGCAGGGCATCCTGCCCGATCGCCGCCGCGCGCATCCATTCGCTGCGCGCGCGCTCCAGAAAACGCAGATACCCCGCGTGGTAAACCACGCCACCCGCATCGGTATCTTCCCAATAAACCCTTGTCCGCCACCTGAACGCGAAACCGGGGTCAGAGTGGTTTTTCAAGGCACCTTCGGGTGTTTCGGAAGCAGTCGGAAAAATCACTCTGACCCCTTTTCTGCGAACAGGTTCAGCGCGGGTTCGTTCGATCGCGGCGGTTTCAATCCGAAATGCCGCCAGGCTTTCGACGTGGCGATGCGCCCGCGCGCGGTGCGCGCCAGCAGGCCCTGCTGGATCAGGTACGGCTCCAGCACGTCCTCGATGGTGTCGCGATCCTCGGCCAGCGCGGCCGCCAACGATTCCACGCCTACCGGACCACCCTCGAACTGCTCGAGTATCAGGCGCAACAGGCGCCGGTCGAGCTCGTCGTAACCGCCGGCATCGACTTTCAACATGTCCAGCGCGGCCGCGGCCGCTGCGCGGGTGATGCGCCCGTTCGCGCGTACCTCGGCGTAGTCGCGCACCCGTCGCAACAGGCGGTTGGCGATGCGCGGCGTGCCGCGCGCGCGCCGTGCGATTTCCGCGGCGCCCTCTTCGTCGCAGGCAATGTCCAGGATCCGCGCCGAACGCGTGACGATCGCGGCAAGTTCGCCCGGCGTATAAAACTCCAGCCGGTGCACGATGCCGAAACGGTCACGCAAGGGGCTGGTCAGCATGCCCGCGCGGGTGGTGGCGCCGACCAGCGTGAAGCGCGGCAGGTCCAGCTTGATCGAACGCGCCGCCGGGCCTTCGCCCAGCATGATGTCGATCTGGAAATCCTCCAACGCCGGATACAGCACTTCTTCCACCACCGGCGACAGGCGATGGATTTCGTCGATGAACAGCACGTCGCGCGGCTGCAGGTTGGTCAGCAGCGCGGCCAGGTCGCCCGCGCGTTCCAGCACCGGCCCCGAGGTACTGCGCAGGTTCACGCCCAGCTCGTTGGCGATCACGTGCGAGATCGTGGTCTTGCCAAGGCCCGGCGGGCCGAACACCAGCACGTGATCCAGCGCGTCGCCGCGTTTTTTGGCCGCCTCGATCGACAGCGACAACTGCTCGCGCATCGCCGCCTGGCCCACGTATTCGGCCAGCGAACGCGGCCGCACGCTGGCTTCCACCATCTGTTCGGCGGGCGCCTCGGCGGCATCGACGATGCGGGTTTCACTCATGCCGCAATTATGGCAGAGCCCACCCAGCGGCACTGCGACCGTTTGCCGTGCTGGTGCATCCTATTGCCATGGATGTGCCCGCAAGTTTCCAGCAAAGCGTCGAACCGGACTTGATCGCCCGTCTGCAGCGCGGCGAGCTGGCCGCGTTCGAGGCGGTCTATCGGCAATTCGAGCGCGCGGCGTGGACGCTGGCGCTGCGCCTGACCGGTCGCGCGGACGTCGCCGGCGAAGTGCTGCAGGACGCGATGCTGAAGTCCTTCGAACGAGCGCGCCAGTACCGCGGCGACGCGCCGTTTGCCGCATGGCTGCGCAAGCTGGTGGTGAACGAGGCGCTGATGCAGTTGCGCCACGACCGCCTGCACGTGATCGAGGTGTTCGACGACACGCTCGTCGATGACGACGCGCCGGCGCCGTGGGCAAGCGCCGACGCGGCAACGCTGGATCGCGCGCTCAACCGCCTGCCCGACGCCGCGCGCGCGGTGCTGTGGCTGTACCACGTCGAAGGCTATACCCACGTCGAAATCGCCGCGCAGTTCGGACGTTCGGTGAGTTTTTCCAAATCGCAGCTCGCACGCGCCACCAAACGTCTGCGCGAACTGTTGCAACCGCAAATGCAAGCAGTGGAGGTTACGTCATGCATGATCGACTCGACCATGACTCCATGAAATACGATCCCGGGAAGGACGCAGCCAGCCTCGCCGCGGCGCTGCGCGCGCTGCCCGCGAGTGCGCCCACGCACGACGCGTGGCCCGAACTGGCCGCACGCATCCGGCGCCGCCACGTCGCCCGTCGTGCCGTCTGGTTCACGCTGCCTGCCGCGTTCGCCGCCGGCATCGCACTGGCGCTGGCGTGGCCGCACTTGCAACTAGACACGCACGCCTCATCGCCTGCGCGCATTGCAGCGGAACCCGCCACGCACCCCGCGGCATCGACCGCATCCGATATCGCCACGCTACAAGCCAGTTCCAGCCGGTGGCAAGCTTGGGTGCAGAAACTCGACCGCGACGGCGCGCCGCTGGACGGCGCGCAATTGGCCAAGGCGGTGGCCCTGCAAG
Source organism: Rhodanobacteraceae bacterium (assembly GCA_004299705.1). Classification (GTDB taxonomy): domain Bacteria; phylum Pseudomonadota; class Gammaproteobacteria; order Xanthomonadales; family Rhodanobacteraceae; genus 66-474. The sequence continues at coordinate 21,979 of SCQS01000077.1, forward strand.
ACCAGATTGGCCTGGTCGACCTGCAATTGAGTGCGGCGAGCAAACCTTCGACCACGGTCGACCTGTGGCAACAACGCGTCGTGCTGCTGCAACAACTTGGCCTGTTGCACCTGCAACCCTACGCGGTTGCCGAACAGGCCCCGACCCACTCCTCGCACGTCATTTCCCTGTGAACGGGAGCACCGCCATGAAACGTACACTCGCCTTCTGCCTGCTGCTGCCCTTCTCCTGTGCAGCCTTCGCGGCACCGCCCGCATCCGCGCACGCGCAAATTGACAGCGCCACCACCCAGCAACAAATGGCAGCCTTGCAGGTGCGTATGCAGGCCCTTGCGAGCCAGATGGCTGAGTTGTCCGCAAAAATCGGCGACGAAGCCCGCGCCAGCGCGCTGCACTACCTCGCCAATGGCCGCCGTGTCATGTTGGGCATTGCGGCGCGCCATACCCGAAATGGCTGGGAGATTGAGGCTGTCACCCCGGGCGGTCCCGCCGCGAAAGCAGGATTGCAAGTGGGTGACCTCATTACCGGGGTCGGAATCGATGCGGATACGGACCACAGGGATGCCTCACACCTCGCAGCGTCGCCCGGAAACCTGTTCGACTCGGGTTCTGGACTGTTCGATTTCGAGGGCGTCAAGAACGTTCACCTCACCGTCCTGCGCGACGACAAGACGCTGCACTTCGACGTGACGCCGGAACGCATGCAGGCCGTGGACTGGCAAGCCACCGCGCGCGCAGCCGAACAGGCCGCAAATCAGGCCACCGCACGCGTGCGCTCACCCGAGTTCCAGCGACAACTCCAGCAAAGCATCGATGAGGCTATGAAAAGTGCCGCCGCCGCGCACAGCATCGCCCTCAAGGACCGGCGCTGGATGGTTTTGCCGCCGTGGTTCGGTCTGAACCTCGCACCGCTCAACTCCGACCTGGGCAGTTATTTCGGCGCGCAGCATGGCGCGCTGGTGTTGTCGCGCAATGGGAAACAGTTTCCGGAATTGCAACCCGGCGACGTCATCACCCGCATCGGCGGCCAGGCCGTCGCGCGCCCCGAGGACGCCATGCGCGCCCTGCGCGAAACACCCAACAACAAGCCGGTCGACGTGACCGTACGCCGCCACGGCAAAACCCTCACGCTGGTGATGAAGGTGCCACCGCGTTGGAACGTGATCCCGCCGCCGCCTCCACCTCCACCGCCGTTGCCGCCAGCCGCCCCACAAGCACCCGTTGCGCCACCCGCGCCGCACGCACCAACCGCTCTGCCCGCGCCACCGCCACCACCCGCCCCACCGGTACCGCCATCGTCGGATCAACCCACGTAGGAAAACTCTGGTTGTGCCCGAACCATTCGTGGTTCGATGCCTCACCACGAACGGAGTCAACAGTTATCCGTTCGCCCTGAGGTATCGAAGCCTGTCCTGAGCTTGTCGAAGGGGCCGAACCATGGATCGGGGATTTCTCCCTGGTGCGCCGCAACGGAACATGGCGCCGCTCAGATCTCGATCTGCGTGCCGAGCTCCACCAACCGATTGCCGGGGATGTGGAAGAACGCGGTGGCCGGCATCGCGTTGCGGGTCATGAACGCGAACAGCTTGTCGCGCCACAACGCCATGCCGGGGCGCTTGGTGGCGATGACGGTTTCGCGCGACAGGAAGAACGTGGTGTCCATCATGTCGAAGGCGAGGCCGCGCGCCGCGCATTCGGCCAGCGCCGCCGGCACGTCGGGGTCTTCCATGAAGCCGAAACGCATCTGCACCGTGTGGAAGGAGTGCCCGAGGTCTGCAAGCTCGATGCGTTCGGCGTGATCCGCATACGGCGCTTCCAGCGTCTCGACGCTCAGCAGCACGTTGCGTTCGTGCAGCGCCTTGAAGTGCTTCAGGCTGTGCAGCAGTGCGTGCGGTACCGCGTTCAAATTGGCGGTCATGAACACCGCGGTGCCGGACACCCGGGTCGGCGGATGCTCGGCGATGCTGGCGATGAACGGCGACAGCGCGAGCCCGCCGTGCTTCAACTGGCGCAGCACCAGTTCGCGTCCACGCCGCCAGGTCGTCATCACCGTGAAAATAATCAGCCCCAGCACCAGCGGGAACCAGCCGCCGTGATCGACCTTCAGCAGGTTGGCGCCGAAGAACGCGCAATCGATGATCAGCAGCGGGATACCAAGCGCGATCACCGCGTACCACTTCCAGTGCCACAGCCGCAGCGCCACCAGCAAGGCCAGCAGGGTCGTCGTCACCATGGTGCCGGTGACCGCGATGCCATAGGCGGCGCCCAGGTTTTCCGAAGAGCGGAAGCCGAACACCGCGACCAGCACCAGCACCAACAGCATGCCGTTGATCCACGGCACGAAGATCTGCCCGGCCATGCGGCTGGAGGTGTGCACCACGCGCATGCGCGGCGAATACCCGAGCTGCATGGCCTCGCGGGTCATCGAATACGCGCCCGAGATGATTGCTTGCGAAGCAATCACCGTGGCCGCCGCAGCCAGCACGATCATCGGGATCAGCAGCACATGCGGCACCAGCAGGTAGAACGGATTGGCGCTCGCGTGCGGGTGACGCAGCAGCAACGCGCCTTGCCCGAAATAATTCAGCAGCAAGGCCGGAAAGATGAAATAAAGCCAAGCCACCCGGATGGGTTTTTTACCGAAGTGCCCGATGTCGGCGTACAACGCCTCGGTGCCTGTGAGCGCCAGCACCACGCCACCCAGTGCCACGAACGAAGCGATCCCGTGCGAATGGAAAAACCGCACCGCGTAATACGGGTTCAACGCAATCAGGATTTCCGGCGCGTGCAGGATCATGCGCACGCCCAACAAGGCGATCACCACGAACCACATACACATGATCGGCGCAAACAGCCCGCCAACCCGTGCGGTGCCGAATTTCTGCAGCACGAACAGCCCCAGCAGGACCACCACGCTGATCCACATCACCCAGGGCGTCAGCGACGGCGCGGCGACCTTGATGCCTTCCACCGCCGACAGCACCGAGATCGCTGGCGTAATCACGCCGTCGCCGTAGAACAGCGCGGCACCGAAGATCGCCACCACCGCAACCAGCCAGCGCAACCGGGGCTGTCCACGCACGCTGCGCTGCGCCAGGCCCAGCAACGCGATGATGCCACCCTCGCCCTTGTTGTCGGCACGCATCACGAATGTCACGTACTTGATGCACACTACCACCAGCAGCGCCCAGAACACCAGCGACAGCACGCCCAGCACGGTGTCGCGGCTGACGCCGAGGCCGTAGTCGCTGCTGAAGATTTCCTGCAGCGTGTACAGCGGGCTGGTGCCGAGGTCGCCGAACACCACGCCGATCGCGCCGAACGCGAGCACGCGCAGCGACGGCGAGACCTGCTTTTCCGGTAGTACTGCTTGCATGGGTTGGCTTGGATGCCCCGACAGGGCGCGCAGTGTAACGGCGAACGCGGGCGCGCGCGTGACGCCGTTCAGCAAGTCAAATTTCGACTTGCGCGCCCAGCTCGATCAGGCGATTGCCGGGGATGCTGAAGAACGCCGTCGCCGGCAATGCATTGCGGGCGAGGAAGGCGAACAGCTTGTCGCGCCACAGCGCCATGCCGGGACGATCGGTGGCGACGATGGTTTCGCGCGACAGGAAGAATGTGGTGTCCATCATCTTGATCTCCAGCCCCTGCTTGGCGCATTCGTGCAACGCCGCGGGCACGTTGGGGTCGTCGGCGAAGCCGAAGCGCAGGACCAGTTTGTGGAAATCGTGGCCGAGATCGGCAAGCTCGATGCGTTCGTCGGGATCGGCGTACGGCGTTTCCAGCGTGTCCACGGTCAGGATCACGTTGCGCTTGTGCAGCACCTTGTTGTGCTTGAGGTTGTGCAGCAGCGCATGCGGCACCGCGTCGGGATCGCTGACCAGGAAAATCGCGGTGCCTTCCACGCGCGTGGGCGGATGTTCGGCAAGGTTGGCGATGAACGGCGCCAGCGCCAGGCCACCGATTTTCAACTGCCGCAACACCAGTTCGCGCCCACGCCGCCAGGTGGTGAGCACCGTGAACACGGCCAGTGCCAGCACCAGCGGGAACCAACCACCATCCTCGACCTTCAGCAAGTTGGCGCCGAAGAATGACAGGTCGATGGTGAGGAAGAACAAGCCCAGCCCGACGATGATGGCCGGGTTCCATTTCCACATCCGCCACGACACGATCAGGAACAGCGTGGTGTCGATCACCATGGTGCCGGTCACCGCGATGCCGTAGGCGCCCGCCAACGCCCGGGAAGAACCGAACCCGATCACCACCAGCACCACGATGATCATCAGCAGGCGATTGACCCACGGCAGGTAGATTTGCCCTATTTCTTCCTTGGACGTGTGCAGCACCGGCATGCGCGGCAGGAAACCCAACTGGATCGCCTGGCGCATGATCGAGAACGAGCCGGCGATCACGGCCTGCGATGCGATCACCGCCGCCGCAGTCGCCAGCGCGATCATCGGATACAGCGCCCACGAAGGGATGGCCAGATAGAACGGATTGCTGGCCGCCTTCGGCGCGTGCACCAGCAAGGCGCCCTGCCCGAAGTAGTTAAGCATCAGGCCCGGCATCACGAAGCCGTACCACGCCACCGTGATCGGCCGGCGCCCGAAATGGCCCATGTCGGCGTACAGCGCTTCCGCGCCGGTCACGCACAGCACCACCGCGCCCAGCACCAGGAATCCGGCAGCGCCGTGGTGGACGAAGAAGTTGAAGCCGTACCACGGGTTGATTGCGCGCAACACCAGCGGATGCTGCACGATGTTGTACAGGCCGACCAGGCCGATCGCGACGAACCACACGCACATCACCGGCCCGAACACGCTGCCAACCTTGCCGGTGCCACGCTTTTGCACCAGGAACAGGATGACCAGCACGGCTACCGCGATCCACACGACCCAATGCGACAACGCCGGTGCGGCCACCTCCAGGCCTTCCACCGCCGACAGCACCGTGATCGACGGCGTGATCACGCCGTCGCCGAAAAACAGCGCGGCGCCGAGCACCGCGGCCAGGATCACCAGACGACGCGTGCGCGGATATTGGCGGGTCGCGCGCTGCGCCAGCGCCATCATCGCCATGATGCCGCCCTCGCCTTTGTTGTCGGCGCGCATGATGAAGGTGATGTATTTCAACGCCACCACGATCAGCAGCGTCCACAGCACCAGCGACAGCACGCCCAGCACGTTGAACTCGGTGACCGGCATGCCGTGCTGCTTGCTGAAGGCTTCGCTGAAGGTGTACAGCGGGCTGGTGCCGAGGTCGCCGAACACCACGCCGATCGCGCCAACCACCATCACATGCAGGGCTTTCTTGCCCGACTCGGCGGACGATTCTTCCGGTTTCGGGTCGGGCTTGTCCGTCATCGTCCCAGTGCTGCGCGCAAGGCCTTGCGGATGATGGCTTCGGCGCCGTCGCCCTCTTCCGCCGACGCAGCGGCGAGGCGTGCGGCCTCGGCGGGCTTGTAGCCCAGTTGCTGCAACGCGGCCTCGGCTTCGCCGCGCGCATCGCGCGGTACCGGCGCGGCGCCGGGCTGCGCGGCCAGCGTCGCATGGCCGATGCGATCGCGCAGCTCGACCACGATGCGCTCGGCGGTCTTCTTGCCAATGCCCGGGATTTTCGTGAGCGCCACAACGTCGCCCGCCTGCACCAATCGCGCGAACTCGGCGGTCGAAACACCCGAAAGAATCGCCAGCGCGATGCGCGCGCCGATGCCCGACACCCTCTGCACGTCGCGGAACAATTCGCGTTCGGCTGCGGTGAGGAAGCCGTACAGCGCAACGGTCTCTTCCTTGTGCGCATAGTGCGTCAGCAGGATCACCTCCTTGCCTGTGTCCGGCAAGTCGTACAGCGTCGACATCGGCACTTCCAGCTCGTAGCCGACGCCGCCGACTTCCACCAGCACCCACGGCGGGCGTTTGGCGATCAGCGTTCCGCGCAGACGGCCGATCATGCGGGATTCTCCGTACACCCACTTCCGATGGAAGGGGGTCGCCGCGCAGCGGCGGGGGGATGTACCGAAGACGAAAGGCCATCCCTCTCGCTCCCCCTTCGCAAGCGAAGGGGGATGTTGAATGGGGTAGGTTTGGCGACGTGTTTCATCGACGCCGTGCCCACGCCGCCAGCGCAATGCCCGTGCGCGCCTCGCTGGCGCGCAGGTGCGCGTGGGTGATCGCGATGGCCAGCGCATCGGCCGCGTCGGCCTGCACCGGCTCGTGCAGGTTCAACAGGATGCCGATCATGTGTTGTACCTGCTCCTTGCCGGCGTGGCCTTTGCCGACCACCGCCTGCTTGATCGCGTTGGGTGCGTATTCGCTCACCGGCAGGCCATGCCCGACCACAGCGCAGATCGCGGCGCCGCGCGCCTGTCCAAGCTTCAGTGCCGAATCGGCGTTCTTGGCCATGAACACGCGCTCGATCGCAGCCTCGGTCGGGGCCTGCGCCTCGATGATGTCCGAGAGTTCGTCGTAGATGCGTTTCAGGCGCAACGGAAACGTCTCCTCGCCCGCCACCTTCAGCGTCGCCCGGAACACGCAGCGCAGCCTCCCGGTGGCATCGGCCTCGATGATACCGACACCGGTGCGCTGGCTACCGGGGTCGATGCCGAGGATGCGCAGCGGCTGCGCCGAAGCCACGATCAGCCCGCCGGTAGATCCGCGTTGGAATAGACGTTCTGCACGTCATCCAGCTCATCAAGGCGGGCCAGCAGCCCCTGCACCGCTTCCACCTGGTCGGCCGCGACCGGCACGTCGAGTTCGGCGCGCCGGGTCACTTCGGCGTGGGCGGGTTTGAGGCCGGCCTTTTCCATCGCATCGCGCACCGCCTCGAACGAATCCGGCGTGGTGATCACGTCGATCTGGCCGTCTTCCGGCCAGACCTTCACGTCTTCGGCGCCGGCGTCGATGGCGGCCTCGGTGACCCGGTCTTCAAGCAATGCGGGGTCGCCCGCACCCTGTTCGTACGAGAGCACGCCGATCTTGTTGAACATGTAGGCCACCGAACCATCGGTGCCGAGGTTGCCGCCAAACTTGGTGAAGGCGTGGCGCACGTCGGAAACGGTGCGCTGGCGATTGTCGGTGACGCATTCGACCAGTACCGCGACACCGCCCGGTGCGTAACCCTCGAAGTGCAATTCTTCGTAGGTGACGCCTTCGAGTTCGCCGGTGGCCTTCTTGATCGCGCGCTCGATGTTGTCCTTGGGCATCGACGCGGCGATGGCTTTGTCCACCGCGGTGCGCAGGCGCGCATTGCCGTTGACGTCGCCGCCGCCGGCGCGCGCCGCGACCATGATCTCGCGCACCAGCTTGGTGAAGGCCTGGCCGCGCTTGGCATCCTGCGCGTTCTTGCGGCCGGCGATGGAAGGGCCTCTGCCCATGGGCGACTCCGCTGATTCTGAAAGGTTGAAAGTCTAGGGAAACACGCACCCGCCTGCTACGTCCGCACCTCAACGCGGACCTGCACAGGGCAAAGGCCCTGGACACGGATCACATCTGATCAAAGCGGATTTCCTTGGCTCAGCTCTTATCCGCTTTTATCCGTGTCAAAAAAGCTTCTCACTCAGCCGCCCGGCCCGGTGCGCTGCATAACCTGTACGTGCAACTCTGCAAGCTGCCTCGCATCGATCGGGCTGGGCGCGTCGGTCATCAGGTCCTGCGCGCTGGTGGTCTTGGGGAACGCGATCACGTCGCGGATCGCCTCGGTGCCGCCGATCAGCATCGCCAGTCGGTCGATGCCGAAGGCGATGCCGCCGTGCGGCGGCGCACCCATCTTCAGGGCATCCAGCAGGAAGCCGAACTTGGCGCGCGCCTCGGCCTCGCCGATGCCGAGCAGGCGGAACACCGCGCTCTGCATTTCGGGACGATGGATGCGGATCGAACCGCCGCCGATCTCGGCGCCATTCAGCACCATGTCGTAGCCGCGGCTGACCGCGTGCGCGGGGTCGGCGCCGAGTGCTTCGGCATCATCGACTTTCGGCGCGGTGAACGGATGGTGCAACGCGACGTAGCGTTGTTCGGTTTCATCGTATTCGAACATCGGGAAATCGGTGACCCACAATGGCTTCCAGCTTTGACTGACGAGCCCGCGATCCTGCGCCACCTTCAGTCGCAGCGCGCCCATGAAGGTGCTGACGGTCGTCCACTTGCCGGCGCCAATGAAGATCAGATCACCTTGCGCCATCTGTGCCGCAACGATCAGCCGACTCGCAACCGACTCGCCACCTTCATCACCACTCAAATGCTTCAAGGCCGATGAAGTGATCATCCCGTCATGACCGTACTTAAGCCACACCAGACCTTTCGCACCGAACTTCGCGGCGTGCGCGGCGTAACCGTCCAGTTGTTTGCGCGACAAATCGGCGCCGCCCGGCACGCGCAGCGCGGCGACGCGGCCATCCGGATCATTCGCGGGGTCGGAAAACACCTTGAACTCGATGTGCTTCACCGCGTCTGCAACATCGACCAATTCCGATTCGATGCGCAGGTCAGGTTTGTCCGAGCCGTAGCAGCGCATCGCTTCATGCCACGTCATGCGCGGGAACGGATCGGCCAGCTCGATGCCGCCGACCTCGCGGAACACCTCGCGGATCATCGCCTCGACGGTGTCCTGCACGTCGCGTTCCTCGACGAACGCAAACTCCATGTCGAGCTGGGTGAATTCGGGCTGGCGATCGGCGCGCAGGTCCTCGTCTCGGAAGCAGCGCGCGATCTGGTAGTAGCGGTCGAAGCCGGCGATCATCAAAAGCTGCTTGAACAACTGCGGCGACTGCGGCAGGGCATAGAACTGGCCAGCGTGCACGCGCGAAGGCACCAGGTAATCGCGCGCGCCTTCGGGTGTCGCCTTGGTCAGGATCGGCGTTTCGATGTCCTGGAAGCCGCGCGCATCCAGCCAGCGGCGCAGCGCCTGCACCAGCTTGATGCGGGTACGCATCAGCTTCTGCATCTCGGGACGGCGCAGGTCGAGGTAGCGATACTTCAGTCGCATTTCCTCGTTGGGGTTTTCGTGCAGCGCGAACGGCAGGTCGCGCGCGGCGTTCAACAACTCGATGGATTCGGCGACGACTTCGTAATGGCCGGTCGGAATCTTCTCATTGATGTTCGAGCGCACCCGCACCGTGCCGATGACGCGCAGGCAATCCTCATAACCAACCTTCGACGCGACCTTGAACACTTGATCGTTGTCCGGATCGGCGACGATCTGCACGATGCCTTCATGATCGCGCAGGTCGACGAACACCACGCCGCCGTGGTCGCGGCGCGCATCCGCCCACCCGCACAAGGTTACCCGCTGGCCGACTTCGGCTTGCCCGATCAGACCACAATAATGGCTGCGCATAGCCAATACTCTCCGCATACCGGTCCCGCCGGCAAGGCAAACAGCGAATGCTAAGCGGGGCGCGGCCTACGCGCAATCAATCCCTGCAGCCCTATAAGAGCAGAAGCAAAAAACACCAGACACGGATTTACGCGGATCAAAAACCTTATCCGTGTTCATCCGCGTCGATCCGTGTCAAGAAACTCTTGATTGCGCGCGGCTCCGGAACAACACCTTGTCCGCGCGCCTCAGTGTTGATTCCAGTGGCTCGCCGGCTTCACGCACGGCCCAGCCCAGCGAGAATACCGCCGGCATGCCGTCGCGCGAGGCCAGCGCCAACCGGTCGGCCAGCTCGTGCACGCCATTCGCGTTGGCCTGCGGCATCATCACCGCGAACTCGTCGCCCCCCATGCGCACCACTTCTGCATCCGTGCCGGCGTGGTTGACCAGCAGGCGCGCCAAATCGCGCAGCACTTCATCGCCGCGCGCGCGCCCCTCGCTGGCGTTCAATTGCCGGAAATAATCCACGTCGACCAGCACGCAACCCCAGGACTGGTCGGCGGTAGCCTGCAAGGCAAAGGCGTCGAGGTAGCGCCGCGTGTGGCATCCGGTCAGCGGGTCGCGCCGGTTCTGGTCGCGGATGCGCAGCTCGTAACGATGCCGCAGGGTCACGTCCTGCGCGGAAACCAGCACGTAGGGCACGGGTTCGGCATCGGGGTAGCAGACGAAATGATATTGCCAGACCCGTTCCTCGCCACCACGGAACTTGACGTGCAGCAAGCCCGCGTCGCGCGGCAGGCTGCGGATGCGGTCGAGGTAATCCTTCCACTCGTCCTGTGCGCCCTCCACCAGGAAGTCGGACAACAGGCGGCCGGGCATGCCCTCGTGCTCGTAGCCCAGTGCATCGGCCATCGCGTCGTTGACCCGCAGCAGGCGGCCATCGAGATCATGCATCCAGACCATCGACAGGCCGGATTCGAGCAGTTCGTCGAAGCGCGCTTCGGATTCCTGCAGCGCATCGCGTGCGGCCTGTTCGACCGACACGTCGCGCACCAGCATCAGGTGTTTCGGCGTCGCCTCGTGCGGCAGGTTGCCCATGTCGGTGAGCACATCGAACACCTCGCCGTTGGCCCGACGATGCTTCCAGGTCACGCTGCCGGGCGGCAGGGCACGGCCTTCCCTGCGCAGGTAGGCGCGCAGACGTTCGGTTTCTTCCGGCGCGAACAGATCCGGCAAGTGCAGGTGCAGCAGTCGCTCGCGGTCGTAGCCGTAACAGCGCAGGGCCGCCGGATTGGCCCCGGTTATCTGCAGGTTGCTGCTCGCAAACGCAACCACCGGCAGCGGATTCAGGTCGAACCACACCCGCGCCTCGTCGCTGTGCCGACGGGTGAGTTTCTGCAATTCGAGTTCGTCGGTGATGTCGTGCGCCACACCGACCAGCCCGACGATGCGCCCGCGGGTGTCATGCAGCGGATATTTGCCCACCAGGAAGGCGCGCTCGCCTTCGGCGGTCTGCTGCGATTCGCGGAACAGGGTCGGCAGGTCGCGTTCAAGGCAAACTTGGTCGTTCTCCTCGAAGGCCAGCGCCACCGAGCCCGGATCGAGTTCGCTGTCACGGCGCCCCAGGATGTCCGCGGGGCCGCGTCCGACCAGCGCCGCGGTTTCTTCGTTGGCGAACCGGTAACGGTGCGCGGTGTCCTTGACGAACACCGGGGCGTTGCTGCGTTCGCACAGCACACTGGCCAGCTCGGTCATCCGGCGCAGGCTCGACAAGACCCGGATCATCACGTAACCGGTCAGCGCGAGCGCGATCCAGCCCGCCAGCGACAATCCCCAGGTAAACGTCGCGCCACTGAAATCATCGCTGCGGGTGGCCGCGACGATGGCCAGGATGACCGCGGGCACCACCAGCAGGGCAATACCCGCCCAGCCGGCCCAACGCAACGACGCGCGTGCCCCGGGTATCGCATCGAGGATGCCAAATTGTCGCGGGGCCTTGGCCACGGTGCCTTCCTGACGGTTCGTCGCACCGCCAACGCGGTGTCGGATGCATCAGGTGCAAGAGCCGTGCTCACGCGTGCCAAGACCGCCCTGGCGAAACACTTGTTGACGCGGCGCTCCGTAGAATGTTGACGCGTGTCACAAAGGACGCCATTACCCCCTTCCGTGGAAGGGGGTCGGCGCGCAGCGCCGGGGGGATGCGGCCACACGCCGGGATGAGGCCTCGCGGTTTCTGCGAAGCCATCCCCTCGTTCCCTTCGTTCCGAAGGGGAGGAAAAGCCGATGGCATTGGCTGCGGCTTGGCTTCAGGCCCGCATCAAGGTGGATTTGCCGAACAGGCTCTCGACCAGATCCACCACCAACTCGGCGGTGCGGTTGTGCTCGTCCAACGCCGGGTTCAGCTCCATGATGTCCAGCGAGTCCGCGTGCCCGCTGTCGGCAATCATCTCCATGCACAACTGCGCCTCGCGGTAACCCGGGCCGCCCGGCACCGTGGTCCCGACCGCCGGGGCAATCGAGGGATCCAGGAAATCCACGTCGAAGCTGACGTGCAGATGCGAATTCCCGTCCAGTCCATCCAGTGCCTGTTCCATCGCCCGCCGCATGCCGTGCTCGTCGATGTAACGCATGTCGTAGATTTCCAGGCCGACGTCGTGCACCAGGCGCTTTTCCGCGGGGTCGACCGAGCGGATCCCGATCTGGCGCACCGCGTCGGCGGCGATCGCCGGCACCGCACCGCTCAGGGATGTCAATTCCTGCGGACCATGGCCGCACAGGCAAGCAACCGGCATCCCGTGGATGTTGCCAGACGGGCTGATTTCGGCGGTGTTGAAATCGGCGTGCGCATCCAGCCAGAACACCCGCAGCTTGCGACCCCGAGCGCGGCAATGACGCGCCACCGCGCTGATCGAACCGATGCCGAGGCAGTGGTCGCCACCCATCAGGATCGGCATGCGACCGGCTTCGAGTTCGGCCAGTTCCGCTTCCATCAACACGCGGTTCCACGCGACGACTTCTGCAAGGTGGCGATAGCCGTCATGCGGCGGCTGCCATGGGTTCAAGGGGCCAGCAAGGTTGCCGCGATCGACCACGTCCAGTCCGCGCGCTGCCAGCGCCTGCGGCAGGCCCGCCACGCGCAGGGCCTCGGGGCCCATCGATGCACCGCGCGTACCCGCGCCGATGTCGGTCGGCGCCCCAATCAGGGAAACCGGTTTCGCCTTGTTCGCCACGCGTCGTCACCTCTGCCTGTGGTCACAAACCACAAGGATAGTCGCCCGGCGCACGTACGGCCAACGCATGTTGCAGCGTGAAAGCTCACGCAGCGGCGATCGCGGCATCCAGCAGGGATGCAAGACGCGTGAAACATCACGCAGCGGCGATCGCCGCATCCAGCAGGGTTGCAAGACGCGTGACCAGTGGCTCGACCAACCCGCGTTCGCGGCACGGCGCGCGGCCGGAAAGCTTTTTGTCGAGATCGCGTCCCGCCTCGCCCAACGCATCGAGCCCGTAACACGGCGCCGAACCCGACAGCTTGTGCGCCACGTCGCGCAAGCCCAGCCAGGGAGCTTCGTCGCCATGGTCGGCACAACCGCGCCACGCATTTTCAAGCAACGCGCGTCGCTCTGGCAGGCCCTTGACGAAATGCACGCGCAACGCCTCGATCTGCGCCTGAAACGCGGCGTCCGTGAAATCCACGTCCTTCGCCATCATGCGTCTGGCCTCCGCATTCGAACTGGTGCCGACAGTCTGACTCGAACAGATGACCTACCGCTTACAAGGCGCTCAATCGGCCGCCTCGGCACCATTGTAATTGTTTGATTCTGCTCTAATACGCAAGAATGACGTCATGCGGTAAACTGGATTTGTCACCCATCTGTCACCCGAATCCTGATGGCCACTATACGCAAGCGCAAAGGCAAGTGCGGCGACAGCTTCCAAGCCATCGTAAAGCGCCGCGGCTTCCCGCTCACCAGCCAGACGTTCGAACACAGGTCCGACGCACTCATCTGGGCACGCCAGATCGAAACGGAAATCGATCGTGGTCAATACCTGCCGCGTACCGTATCCGAAGGGATTCTGCTCCGCGATCTGATCGAGCGCTACCGCCGCGACGTTCTGCCCGCCAAACGTGGCAAACATTTTGCGCCGGCGCTGCGACTGCTCGACGATCGCTTCGGCAGGTATGCGGTATCGGCGCTCAGTTCCCGCCGCATCGCGGAGTTTCGCGATCAGCGGCTGCGTTCTGGCCACGCTGCCTCAACCGTACGCAAGGAACTAAATCTTCTCAGCCGAATCCTCGACTTGGCGATGCGTGAATGGGACGTGGTGCTTCCGGCAAACCCTTGCAAGGCTGTGGCGCGTCCACCCGAGCGCAATGCCCGCACCCGACGCCTGCGTGCGCACGAAGAAGACTACCTGCTGACCAAGGCACGCCCGGAAGTTGCGCAAATTGTGCGGATGGCACTGGAGACCAGCGCGCGGCTGGGGGAACTGTTGTCACTCGAATGGGCCGACGTCGACACCGACACACGCGTCGCCTATACCTACGGCGTCAACAGGCAAGGCACCAAGAACGGGACGCCTCTGCGCGCCATTCCACTGTCGTTGAAAGCGATCGAGCTTCTCCAATCGCTGCCGCACACAGACCGACGCGTCTTCCCTACCTGGTCCGCATCGGACAGCTTCAACAAGGCGTGGCGCACGGCCATCGCCGATGCCACGCAAGCCTATGCAAAGGACTGCAAGAAAAATGGCAGCAAGCCGGACCCGGCCTTTCTCACCGATCTCGTGTTCCATGACCTCAGGCACGAGGGCACTTCCCGCCTGTTCGAGAAGCGGAAGCTAGACAGCATGGAAATCGCGATGATCACGGGGCACAAGAGCCTGGCGATGTTGAAGCGGTACACGCACCTCCGCGCGTCGGAGCTCGCGAAGCAGCTCGACTGAAGCAGCCCCTCGCTCGGGTTCCGGTAGCCCCACAAAAAAGGCCGGCGAGCGCACCGCAGTACGCCCGCCGGCAACGCAGATGACACAACCAGTAGGCCGAAGCCCACTGGCTGCCGTAAGGCGTCGAAGCCAAAAAGGCAACGGTTGCGCACGGTTACCACGGCGGAAGCGCCTGTGGAGAATGCTGTATATAATTGTTTTATATACAGTTTTCTCTAGTTAAATTTGTTCATCTCGCCGCGTAACCGGGTTACAGGCCCAATCCACGTGGTTACATCACGCAACCCACAAGGTTCTCACCTTCTCATGAGGACTCGCGCACCACTGGGAAATCAAGGCGCCCAAAAATTCCGAAAGCCAAAATTTGGCGGAGGCTGCAACGGCAGCTCAGATGGCCCTTACCAACGCGGGCACCGGCGAAATCTGCACGAGCAAGGGGACCAACGCGGAACCGGATCGGGCTATGCGCAGTACGCCAGCAATCGCTTCAGCGTTTTTGCGTTGCGCTGGCCTTGGTCGCCATAGTTGTTGTTGAAAATCGCCTGCACCAGCTCGACCTTTTCGGCAAGCTGATCGATCTTGTCAGCAAGCTTCGCGAGCTCTGTGTCCGGGTAGTCGTAGCTGAAACGGTCGGACGCAGCGGTTGTGCCCCTCACGTTCCACGTCTCGGCATTGCGGCCGTGCAGGCGAACGATCGCAAGCTTTGGGCTTGCTGCTTCCCAGACCTGCGGCACGCTGTTCTTAAAGCCCTGCGGCGCATCCACGACCACGTGCGCGAAGCCGTGCTGACGCTCGAAAGCCAAGGTCGCCTCCCGGTTGGTCTCATCGAACCAGGACTGCTGGCGAAACTCGGTGGCCAGATGGTAGCCGCGCAAGCCCCCGGCGCACTCCTCAATATGGGCAAACGTCTTGGGGCTGGGCGTCACCCACGGCGGGAACTGGAAGTGCACGCAGGTGAGCTTGTCGGCTGTTGCCGCCGACCGAAAATTGACCCACTTTTGAGGGTTGTGCCGATCGAAAGCTGACCCGGGTGTTCAACCTAACCTGCTGCGTTTGGCGCGGTGGGGATTGAAGAGGTGATCACCATGTTCATGGTCAGCAAGGTCAGGCGGATGCATTTCCGCGATGCGATGTCGGTGCGGGAGATCGTGCGGCGGACGGGGTTGTCGCGCAACACGGTCAGGACCTGGCTGCGGGCGCCGGCGGAGAAGGAGCCGCGCTATCGGCGAACGGTTCAGGCGGGGAAGCTGACGCCGTTCCACGCTGCGTTGGGGCGGGCGCTGAAGGCCGATGCGCTGCTGTCGAGGAAGGAACGCCACACGGGCTTGGCGTTGTACCGCGCGCCACATGCTGCTTGCATTCGCAAATACGAACGATTAGCATTCGCAACCCATGACCCCCCATGGCATTGCAAGGAGTTGGCGTATGACCCGCAAACACTGGGCCGTTGGCTTGACGTTGCTTGGACTGCTGGCCGGGCCAACCGCTCAAGCCGGCGACATGCCCGAATACGAACTGGTGATCCGGAACCAGCAGTTCGTTCCGTCCACGCTGAAGGCGCCGGCCAATACCAAGTTCAAAGTCCGGGTGACCAACGAGGATCGTACGCCGGCCGAGTTCGAGAGCAGCGACTTCAACCGCGAAAAGATCGTCACGCCCGGCAACACCGTGACGGTCTTCATCGGCCCGTTGGACAAGGGCCAATACCGGTTCTTCGATGACTTTCACCAGGACACCGCCCGCGGCGTCCTGATCGTGGAGTGACGCACATGCTCGGCGTCGCACTGCTGGTCTTTCGGGAAGTGCTGGAAGCGGCCCTGATCGTGACCGTGGTCGCCGCCGCCACACGCGGCGTGGCGCGCCGCGGCACCTTCGTTGGTGGCGGCATCGCGCTGGGCGTGATCGGTGCGATCGTGGTTGCGGTTTTCGCGGGCGCGATTGGGGAAGCCGTCGGGGGCTCGGGCCAGGAACTCTTCAACGCCAGCGTGCTGCTGGCCGCGGTGGTGATGATCGGCTGGCACGTCACTTGGATGTCCAGCCATGGCAAGGAAATGGTCAGGCACATGCAGCAGGTCACCGACGAGGTGAAGGCCGGATCGAGCTCGGTGGCGATGCTGCTGGCGGTAGTCGCGTTGGCAGTGCTGCGCGAAGGCTCCGAGATCGTGCTGTTCCTGTATGGCATGGCGGCCAGCGGCGCAGGACAAGTGGACCTCCTGACTGGCGTGCCGCTGGGTCTCGCCGGCGGCGTCGCGGTGGGATTCGCGCTCTACTTCGGCCTGTTGCGGATTCCGATCCGCCATTTCTTCACCGCCACCAATTGGATGCTGGTGCTGCTCGCGGCCGGTCTGTCCTCGACCGCCGCGCGGTTCCTGATCCAGGCCAACTGGCTGCCGGCCCTGGGAAACCAGCTCTGGGATACATCCTGGCTGCTGAGCAACCGTTCGCTGGTTGGACAGGCGATGCATGTGCTGGTGGGTTACGAGGCACACCCGGCCGGCATGCAACTGGTGTTCTGGATGGTCACCGCCGCGGTGTTGTTCATTGGCATGCGACTGATGACAAGGCACACGACGGCGCGTGGGGGTGGCCGCGCGAGGCCCCGGCAGGCGGCTTCGCCTGAGGGATCCCGCGCCGGTCGCGCGACCTGACGGATGTTCGGAAAGTGCAGTGCTACGCCCAGCCGTGCCGGGCGCAGGGGTTAATGCATCGGTATCTCCGGAGCTTCGAGTGACGGGACACACCTCCAGTCACTCCTTCGTGCTTCCCGCTTTTCAAGACACAAGGACCCAAAATGAAACAATACAAAGCGAATCGGCTGGCATTCTGGTCCATCGTTGCGCTCGTCGGTCTCGGTGGTGCCGTTTCGGCACCCACCGCGGCCATCGCGGGTCCGGCTGACGTCATCTATTCTCCGATCGTCGATTACCGGGAATGGGAGCTGGAGTTGAAGGGCGGCATGTTCAATTGGGGCCATGGCGACGAGGGTGAGCGCGCGGCCAAGCTGTCGTTAGGCTATGGCATCGCGCCCCGCTGGAAGACCGAGTTGGTGGCCGAGTATGCGCAGACGCCAGGCAGCGCAGCCCGCGTGGAGGAATACGAGTTCGAAAACATCTTCCAGCTGACCGAACACGGTGCGCACTGGCTCGATGCCGGCATCTTCGCCGAGTTCGCACACAACCGCCTGGAACACACCAACTCGCTGGTCATCGGACCGATGTTCCAGAAGGAAATCGATCGCACGCAGTTCAATCTCAATCTATTTTTCGCGCGTCGCCTGAGCGCGTTGCCCGAGGGTGAAGCAGACAGCGCCCGCAACGAAGTCAAGTACCAGGCGCAGTGGAAATACAATCTTCGTAGCACTTTCCAGCCGGGGATGCAGGTATTCGGCTCGCTGGGCGACCCAGCGCACCTGCGTTCCGACAAATTGAGTGTGGGGCCAGCATTCTTCGGCGTGGCGAGGCTCGGCAACGCGAAAAAATTGCGCTACAACGCGGCGATCCTGGCCGGGTTGACGCACGGTACTCCCGACACGACGGTCCGCTTCCAACTGGAGTACGAGTTCTTCTGAGGGCGCCCGACTGCAATCGGCAAACGCCATCGCGTTGCGGTTCAATCGGCGTAGTCATGATGCCGAAACGGCGCGAGCCGACGCGTATGGAGGGAGCCTCGTCGACGGCGTACGGGCGAGCGAATGAAAGGTTGGCCAGAAACGATCGCTTTTCTACACGAATCGCTCCACTGAAAGTTCAGGCCTTGGAGCCGGCAACCACATTGGTCGGCCGTTCGGAAGGACCTCGCAGATAGAGTCCATGACAGCCCACGCCGAAAGCGGACGCGATCGTGTGACACCTTCGGGCCCAGACTGTGTGAAAACTCTCGGCTGGTGAAAAACGCCGTTTCGGATGGACCACGAGAGTTCGATTTGACGTGACTTTCGGGTCCCAAAACGATCCAAACCGGACGTGGCAAGCGCTGTGGGACCAGCCACGTAAGTTTTTACACAGCCTAGGTCGCTTGGCGTCAGGCGCTGATCGGCCCGAAGCGGCCAGTGGAGTGCTGAGATAGCGCTCCCGAAAGCAGCCGTCGCTCGCGTCGCCACTTTTCATTTGTGCTGTACAGAACCGGACGTTGTGTGTCAGAACCACACCAACGCGACGAGGGCGAACGCCACGTAGAAAAGCGCCATTGAAGCCAACAGCACGCGCGAACCTCTGCCGCGACGCAAACACAGGAACATCACCAGGATGGCTGCGAACGTGGCGCCTGCGGCGATCAACAACGAGCGATCGAACAGCCATGGCGTGAAGAACAAACCCAGCGCCGTCGGTACTGTCGCCTGGATCATCATCGAGCCGCTGATGTTGGCAAGTGCAAGGCGGTGCTTGCCTTGGCGCACCCAGATCACCGCGTTCATGGTCTCGGGCAGCTCGGTGGCAATCGGCGCGAGCAGCAGCGCCAGTAGCTGAGACGGGATGCCCAATTGCGGTCCCAGCACGTCGAGCTGGTTCACGAACAGGCGCGAAGCGCCAAAGATCACAGCCAGCGCGACCAGCGTTTGCAGGTACGCCTGCCACGCCTGCGGTTCGCTCCGCTTTGGCGCGATCCTGAGCGGTTCGGGTGCGTCCTCTGCATGTTGCTCCTTCCCGCGCATTTCCTGCCAAAAAAACACGCCGTAGACCGCGAGGAACAGGATGCCGAGCCAAGGTTTCCACGCAAAGACCACGACCCCAAGAATCACCTTGGCCGCGAACACCGCGAGGAACCACCCCTGGTCGCGGCTGAGCCGACGAAATTCCCGTCGGATCGCGGCTGTCGCCGGCAAGTTCTGACGGCTCAGGAACAAGGTGACGCCTACCACGGCATAGGCGATCGTTGCGAGAACCAGCGGTCCACCCAAGGCTGCGCCGACGCCCAGGTTTTTCTGCTCGGGTGAGTGGCCGAATACGACCGCGATGAAGGTGATGACGCTTTCGGGCAACGCGGTGCCGAACGCCGCAAGGATGGATGCCGTCGCTTGCTGGCCGACCGCCAATTTCCGGCCGACCCACTCCACGCCGTTGACGAAATACTCGCAGGCGAGATAGATGGCCGCAGCCGACCCCAGCAGGATCGCCAGCGTGAGGATCAATGAAGGTTGCACGACTTGGAGCCTTTGGGGTCGGACGCGACGCAAGGGCATCGATCCGCCGTCCGACCCTATGGACGCGACCGATACCCAAGGTCTTGCCAAGTCCTGGACCGACCACGCCATGGCCTGTGGCCAAGTGTGTTGACGTGATCCCTTCGCGCGATGCGGAGGCGGCTACTCCCCAAGGGAGCGCCGACTCTAGCGAAGGAACGACAGGGAATCAACCAGACGGTTCGACCGGCTGTACGCGCGGCGGCGGTGGCTGGCCACGGTTACTTGAGGTAGGTGCGCAACACATCGATCAATGCGTCGGCACCTTGGCTGCGCGCCGCGGCACTACGGCTACCGGCTCCGGCGACGTGTTCCCGAATGTGTCCTTCCATGACTTCCACCATCAAGCCCTGGATCGCGCCACGCACGGCGGCGATCTGATGCAGCACTTCGGCACAACCTTTTTCGGCTTCGAGGGCGCGCTCCAAGGCCTCGACTTGGCCCCGGATGCGGCGCACACGTGCCAGCAGCTTGGCTTTGTCGTGTGTCGTGTGGCTCATGACCCACCTCAAGTAAATACCCTATATGGGTATAGTATATGTGATGAAAACCGATCACGCGTTTCCACTGTCCTCGGCCTTCGCGGCACTCGGCGCGGCCGTCCTGTTTGGCGCCAGCACACCGTTGGCCAAGGCGTTGCTGCGCGACTTGTCGCCCGTGTTGCTGGCCGGCCTGCTGTATCTCGGTAGTGGGGCTGGCCTCGCACTGATTCGGCTGATGCGTGACCGCGGCTGGCGGGCACCCGGGATGACCAAACGGGAATGGCTGTGGCTGCTGCTCGCAATCGTATTTGGTGGCGTACTTGGTCCGGTGTTGCTGATGCTCGGCCTGTCGCACACACCGGCGGCCACGGCGTCGCTGTTGTTGAACCTCGAAGCCGTGCTGACCGCCCTGATCGCCTGGATCGTGTTCCGCGAGAACGCCAACCGCAGGATCGTACTCGGCTTCACCCTGATCGTGGCCGGCGCGGTCTTGCTGGCGCTCCCCGGTTCGTCGCAGCACTTGGGACTCGGTCACGGCGCGCTGCTGATCGCGGGCGCCTGTTTGTGCTGGGCACTGGACAACAACTTCACCTGCAGAGTGTCGACCTCCGACGCACTGTTCATCGCGGGATTGAAGGGCTGGGTCGCGGGTATCGTCAACACCGCGATCGCGATCGGGCTGGGCGCGCACTTTCCTGCGACACCCATCGTGGGCATGGCGCTGGGCGTCGGCCTGCTCGGTTACGGCATCAGCCTCGTGTTGTTCGTGCTGGCACTGCGCGGGGTCGGCTCGGCACGCACCGGCGCGTATTTTTCGACCGCACCGTTCATCGGCGCGGCCATCGCGATCCTGGCATTCGGGGACCACGCATCGTGGCTGTTCTGGCTCGCGGCCGTCCTGATGGGCGCCGGCGTATGGCTGCATCTCACCGAACGTCGTGAACACCTCGGTCGTTCCACCCGGAAGGACCGCGAGCAGCAAGCCTGAAAGGTCAACGTCGTGAGTCCAGGCGCAGGATGCGCAGATTCGATGGATCGGCGCGTGCCACCAGTGCATAGTTGTAGCCATTGCCGGACCAATACGCAGCGGCCAACTGGCCTTCGCGACGTTGCCCACGAGCCAGCATGCCCGCGTGGGGCGCCGGCGAGCGAATGTAAAAGCTGATGGCGCCGCCCGATGGATTCTTGTACAGCACCAGCGCCGCTGGCCCGCTGTCGGTAGCGAGCAAGCGGCCTCCGACAGGAAGAAATCCCGATGCCGCCAGATCAGGCAACGACGCCGCGTCCGGAAAATATTTGTCCAGCCACGCTTGAAGTTCGCCCGGGCGCTGTTGCGTCACATCCAGTGGTACGTGGCGACTCATCGCGAACAGACGGTAGGCCTGCACCGCGTCAGCCATGGGTGGAGGCCGCGCTGGTGCGTCGATGCCCCGCATTTGCCAACCCGCGATGCCGCCGACGCCCAATGTCAACACCAGCACCGCCGCCCACGCAAGCCGTGCACGCACGCAGTGCTGGTGGTGTGCGCGAATGGCAGCGGGATCCAGCCTCAACGCGCTGGCCGAATCCGGGAGCCCGCCCAGCGTTGCGCGCAATGCCTGTGCGTCATGCCGCCAGCCGCGAATTTCCGCGGCACGCCCAGGATGATGATCCATCCACGCCTCCACCCGCTTGCAGCCGGCTTCATCCAGCCAGCCATCGACATACGCCTGGATATCGGTTTCATCGGGCAGAAACGTGGTCTTGTCCATGTTGTTCACTTCAGCGATCGCAGTGTGTGGGCTTGCGAGATGCCGCCACCACTTAGCCGGCGTAAAGCAATACGGGCGCGTGAGAGCCGCGACATAACGGTACCGACGGGCACACCGAGCAGGTTGGCCACTTCCCGGTAGCTGAGTCCCTCCACCGAAATCCATAGCAATAGATGCCGCTGAGCCTCGGGCAGGCGCTCCAGTGCCTGGACCACCGAATGTGCGACCACTTCACGCTCCACCGAGGGCGCCTCGGTTGCCGCTTGGCCACGGAACAGCTCAAGCATGCGCGCGTGACGTCGCTCCCGGCGTCGCCCGTCCAGAAACTGCCGATAGGCGATGGCGAACAGCCACGGGCGCAGCACGGTGTCGTCACGTCGAGTGCGCCAGCGCGAAAGTGCACGCTCCAGCGTGGACTGGACCAGGTCATCGGCGCTGTTGGTATCCCGCGTCAGCCAGCGCGCAAAGCGACGCAGCCTCGGCAGCACTTCATTCAGCTGGGCGTCGATGTCTGGGTCGGCCATGGCACGCTGGATCTCGGGCGGCAGGTTGGTGAATGGTAGACGCCCTAAACAGGTCTGTTATTCCGCATGGAATAAACGCAAGTTCCGTGCGTCTTCCTTGGGATCGCACGCGCAAGCTCCACCGGATCCGCACGGTCGCGTCGAAAACTTCTCTCACACAGGCAAAAACCCGCATGAACCTCAACCACCCATGTCAGGCTGTACGGCAACCATGCCGGTTGGCAGCTCTCTGCACCATCGCGCTCGTGCTGGTCTCGGGCATCGCCTTCAGCGCCGGCGCCGCCGAACCCAAAAATCTATTTCCCGCCCCCGTGTACGTCACGCTGCAGGCCAGCAACGCCGTGGAAAACATGCAGACAGGCAAGACCTGGAACGTACCCAGTGCCCACTACGACGCGATCAGCCCGAACGGGAAATACCTGCTCGTCAGCAGTGCAAGCTTGCCCAAGGCGTACCTGTTGGACGCACACAGCGGCAAGGCGCTTGCAACCTTTGAGATCGGTCCCACGCCGCAAGGTGTGATCATTGGCCCGAAGAGTCGCTACGGGCTGGCGGTGAGTGCGGGCAATGGTACGGTCACCGTGATCGATCTCAAGGGGCACGAGGCGGTCAAGACCATTCCGGTCGGGAAGACGCCGCACAACGCGCTGTTCACAGCCGACGGCAAGCTTGCCTACGTCACCCTGCAGGGACAGGGCGCCGTGGCGGTGCTGAACATGCAGACGCTCAAAAAGATCGATGAGTTTCCGGTGCCCGGCCTCGATCACCCGCACAACCTCGACTTCTCCGCGAACGGAAAGATCCTGTGGATACGCGGCCTGGTCAGCAAGGTCGCGGCAGTCGATGTCAAAACGCACAAGGTACTGGCGGTGATCCCGGTGGGCCTGGGCCACGCCGGCATCGACGTGATCCCCGGAGGCCGATATGTCTTCACTGGCGCGATCGCCGACCATGTGGTGGATGTGATCGATCCGACCACGTTCAAGGTCATCAAGCGTATCGACGTCGGCCAGGGGCCGCACGGCGTACGCGCGAGCCGTAATGGGCGCTGGGTCTACGCCGGCGTCACGGGCACCAACAAGGTGGCCGTAATCGACACCCGCACGTTGAAAGTAGTCGCGCAAATCCCGACTCACGGCAAGCTGCCATTCTGGGTCGCCGTGGCCGGCAATCCCTGACGCAGGCCCGTACGCCAAACGGCCCAGCCAGGTGAGCCATCCGTCCGCCGCTGCAATTGGAGATGATCGGTTGTGAGCCTGAATCGCATGGGTCGGTACAGGCGTTGACCGTACAACCCAAGAGAGCACCCCAATCGACTCGTGGCGAGTACGTAACGTCAATGGTCCGTTGGGGAAGTCGCCACGCACGTTCGCATGGGCGGTTGAACACGATGAATTTTGCGACTAGGCTCTGGGCATGCGTTTTCTCCTGCGCCCGCGTTCTCGAGCGTTTCGCTGCCTGACGATACTGGCATTGCTGGCGTGGGCGGCGTTCGCGTTCGACGCGATGGCCCAGCCGCTTGCCATGACCAACGGGATGGCGAGCATGGTCGGCGTCGCGACGGCCCAAACCATGCCGTCCCACTGCAACGGGATGACACCCTCCCATGCTTCCTCGCCGGCTGCCTCCACCCCCGCCGCGCCTGCGCACCCAGCAGGCGGTGGCCATGGTTGCTGTGCGTTCGGGCACTGTCTTTGCGCGACGTTTTGCAGCGGTGTCGCCGGGGTGGCTGGTGTCAACGTGACTTGGAAGCCGCCGCACGATCCGGTGCTCGTCCCGGTTTATGCGTCGCCCACTTCGGTGCGTGCAGCACCGCCACTCCGACCACCGATCGTCTGATTCCCGAGCGCGGCGTGTTC
Organism: Rhodanobacteraceae bacterium; assembly: GCA_004299705.1. Taxonomy (GTDB): domain Bacteria; phylum Pseudomonadota; class Gammaproteobacteria; order Xanthomonadales; family Rhodanobacteraceae; genus 66-474. The sequence continues at coordinate 46,029 of SCQS01000077.1, forward strand.
TGCGCCGCCGCCGTCCCGCTTGGCCGAGACTCGGCCAGTGCGGGCGTTTGATCGTTGCCGGCGCACAGGTTGCGCCCACGGGAATCATCGATGAAATCAAAATCCACCGAGCCGGGATCGTGGCATCCCGTGCTTTCACGCCGCCGCTTCGTGCAGGGGCTGGCCTTGGGCGGTACCGCCGCGATGATGGGCGGCTTCGTCAAGCCGGCGTGGGCACTGACCAGTTCCGGCCAGCCCAACGTGCTGTCCGGCACCGAATTCAATCTCGACATCGCCGAAATGCCGGTAAACTACACCGGCGCCGCCCGGCTTGCGACTGCGGTCAACGGTCAGGTGCCAGGCCCGCTGCTGCGTTGGCGCGAAGGCACCACGGTCACGCTGCGCGTGACTAATCGTTTGCGCGTGCCGACCTCGATCCACTGGCACGGCATCCTGGTGCCGTTCGACATGGATGGCGTGCCGGGCATCAGTTTTCCCGGCATCGCGCCGGGCCAAACCTTCACGTACCGTTTTCCGGTGAAGCAGAGCGGCACCTATTGGTATCACTCGCATTCGGGTTTCCAGGAACAGACCGGCTTGTACGGTCCCCTGGTGATCGATCCCGCGGGCCCCGATCGCATTCACGCCGACCGCGATTACGTGGTGATGCTGAACGACTGGACCGACATGGACCCGGCGCGGATCTTCGCGATCCTGAAAAAGCAAAGCGACTACTTCAACTTCAACGAACTCACGTTGCCCGATTTCGTGCGTGACGCTTCAATGCTGGGCTTGCGCGGCGCACTCGAAGCGCGCGCGATGTGGAACAAAATGCGAATGAGTCCGCGCGACGTGATCGACGTCAGCGGTTTTACTTACACCTACCTGATGAACGGCGCGACGCCGGCCGGGAACTGGAACGGGCTGTTCAAGCCAGGTGAACGGGTGCGGCTGCGTTTCATCAACGGTTCGTCGAACAGTTACTTCGACGTGCGCATTCCCGGAATGAAACTCACCGTGATCGCGGCCGATGGACAGGACGTCGAGCCGGTCGCGGTGGACGAGTTCCGGATCGCGGTAGCCGAAACCTACGACGTGATCGTGCAACCGCAGGAAGATCGTGCCTATACGATTTTCGCGCAGTCGATCGATCGTAGCGGTTACGCGCGCGGCACCTTGGCACCGCGCCCCAGCATGGAAGCCGAGGTTCCGGCAATGGACCCGGTGCCGACGCTCACGATGGTGGACATGATGGGCGCAATGGCACAAGGCGGTGCTCATAGTATGTCCGGCATGCACCACGGCTCGATGCCCGGCATGGATATGCCTGCAGAGCAACTGCCGCCGCACGACCTTGACCCGGCCGGCATGGTCAAGGCGCACCACGCGCGCACCGAGTACCACAACCCCGGCGTGGACATGCACGTCGATTGGCCGCGTACCAACCTCGACGACCCCGGCGCGGGCCTGCGTGACAACGGCCGGCGCGTGCTGACCTATGCCGACCTGCACACACTCGGCGGTTCGTTGTATCCCGAGCCGGTGACACACGAAATCGAGTTGCACCTCGACGGCAGCATGGAACGTTTCATTTGGTCGTTCGATGGCGTGATCTTTTCCAAGGCGAAACCGGTGCACTTTCCTGCGGGCCAGCACATCCGTTTGATCCTGTGCAACGACACCATGATGAATCACCCGATCCACCTGCACGGGATGTGGAGCGAGGTCGAATCGCCCGAACGACATTTCCAGGTGCGCAAGCAGACCGTCAACGTGCAGCCGGCGCAGCGCGTCACGTATCGGGTCAAGGCCGACGCACTCGGGCGCTGGGCCTATCACTGCCATTTGCTCTACCACATGGAGGCGGGCATGTTCCGCGAGGTGGTGGTGGCATGAACGCACATCCAAAAACGACCTTGGCTACCGCGTACTTGCTGGTACTGGGTTTGAGCGTTGCGGGGATGCCGCAGGCTCACGCGCAGGACGCCATGCAGGGCATGGACATGCAGGCCATGCCGATGCCGCCGACCAAGCCGAAGCCCAAGCACCACGCCAAGTCAACCCACAAACCGGCGAAGACGGCGCCCGCGGCGGCAAGCTCCACGGGAACGGCCCATACGATGCAAGGCATGGACATGCAGAACATGCCGATGCCGGCCAAGCCTCCCGCGGCCTCTGGCCCGGCAGCCCATACCCACGCGACAGGGCATCCAGAAGCAACGCAGAGCGGAGCCACGTCGGGAATGCCGGGCATGTCGATGACTCCGGCAAAGCCTGCGGCGCCAATCGAGATGCAGCAGCTCCACTTCGGCCAGATGATCGGGATACGCCCGAAGCCCGGCGGTCTTGCCGGCACGATGGGGAACATGACTTCCATGCAGGGCATGGACATGTCCACGATGCAGGGCGGCAACGCGCCGCCGGATGCGCGCAGCCCCGACTATTCCGACGGCTACGGTTACGGCTCGATGACCGGGATGGACATGCACGACAATCCGCCGATCGCGATGTTGCTGCTGGACCAGCTGGAATACGTCCATTCCCGTGATGGCGGCAACGCCGTGGCCATCGACGGTCAGGCGTGGTACGGGCGGAACTTCAACAAACTGTGGCTGAAGTTCGAGGGTGATGGCGCCAACGGCCGATTACAGGATCTGCGCACCGAAGCGTTGTGGGATCACGCGGTCAGTACGTACTGGGACACGCAGGTCGGCGTGCGGCACGACTTCGGCATCGGACCGGGCCGCACCTGGGCGGCGTTCGGCATCGAAGGGCTCGCGCCGTACTGGTTCGAGACCGAAGCCACGTTCTATGTCGGGCAGGATGGCCGCACCGCGGCGCGCGTCGAATTCGAGTACGAAGCATTGCTGACGCAACGGCTGATCCTGCAGCCGCGGCTGGAAGCGAACGTCTATGGCAAGAACGATTCGCAACGCGGCATCGGGTCTGGCCTGTCCGACGTCGAAGCGGGCTTGCGCCTGCGCTATGAAATTCGCCGCGAGTTCGCACCCTACATCGGTGTCGTGTGGCGGCAACGTTTTGGGCGTACCGCCGACTTCGCGCGCGCACAAGGCGAACGCGCCGACGACCTGCAATTCGTCGCCGGCATCCGTCTCTGGTTCTGATTGAGGTTCCTCCCATGAGAAAACACACCGAATACACATTGGTCGTCATTGTTGTCGTGGTTGCATTCCTGATCGGCGTTGGCGTCTTCGCCTGGTCCGGCCTGTACAACATCGGCGCCGACGATCACCACTGGAAGCTCACCTACAACTTCCTGCAAAGCGTGCGCAACCGTTCGATCCACGTGCGTTCGGAACACCTTAAGGTGCCCAACTTGAACGATCCGCAGTTGATCCTGAAAGGCGCGGGCCAATACGCGGCCATGTGCACCGGCTGCCATCTCAGACCGGGCGAAGGCAATTCCGAGCTGCGCGTGGGGATGTATCCGCAGCCACCGAACCTGTCGAAAGTGCACATCGATCCGCAGGATGCGTTCTGGGTGATCAAGCACGGCATCAAGATGAGCGCGATGCCGGCTTGGGGCATGGCCGGCCACGACGACCTGACCATCTGGAGCATGGTGGCGTTCATCGAAAAGCTGCCTGGCATGACGCCCGCCGAGTACAAGGCCATCGTTGCCAAGGCGCCACCGGATGAAGACATGGACATGGATTCCGGCGGCGGGCACGCGCATACGCACGGCGGCGCGAATGACGAACACCACGCACCGCCCGCTCCAAGCATGTCGGCCATGCCGGGCATGGCCCCATCCGCCCCCGCCAAATCTGGCGGCCACTGAACCACTGAGCACGAGAGCACCCCATGAAACCCACAGCAATCACATTGAGCCTTGCCGCACTGTTTTGCACGACCCCGTTGCTTGCGCAGCAACAAACGCCGAACAAGCCGATGCAGAACATGCCCATGCAAAACATGCCGATGCACAACATGCCCATGAACATGCAGCATGAGAGCGAAGTCGAAGGCGTCGGCGTGATAAAAGCGCTCGACCCGAAGGCGGGGACCATCACGATCAAGCACCAGGCGATCGCATCCATCCACTGGCCCGCCATGACCATGACTTTCAAGGTCGCCAAACCGGGTCTGCTGCAAGGCCTGAAAGTTGGTGAGCAGGTTCGCTTCGGGCTGCGCACGCAAGGCATGAGCGGCACCGTGACCTGGGTCAAGCCGGCCGGAACTTGATGCCCGCCAGATCGGAAAATGGGATCGGGACGGCGATGCAGACGCGCCGCGCTTCACCTGTCTCAAGACAGCCAGTTTGCACTAAAGTGTCAGCGTGCGATCCTTTCTGAAACACAACCGGCGTATCCGCCTGCGCATCGCGCTGCTGGCGATCGTCGCCATGCTGTTCCAGCAGACGGCGCTGGCTGCGTACGTGTGTTCGCGCGCCGACATGCCGGTAGGCGATACGGCGATGACCATGCACTACGAAAGCATGCCGATGGCACAAGCCAGGCATGATCCGGCGCTTTGCACGTTGCACTGCGCCCATCAGGCGCAATCCGCGCAAACGGTGAATGTCCCGGCCGTGCCGCCGTTGGCGTTGCCCGCCATCCTGCGGGGCACCTTCATCACGTCACTTGCTTTGACGCCTGAGCAGGCGAGCTACGCGCATGATCCGTTGATGCGAAGTCGTGGCGTATCGCTCGCGTTGCGCTCCCAGATATTGTTGATCTAGACCTCCGCGTGTCGACGGCAGCCGCTTTTCCTCGGCTGCGTTTCCTCACGTTTGCGGAGGTCTTATGTGTTTTCTTCTTGGCAGGCGGCGCCTGTGTGTGCCGCGTCTTCTCATCGCCCTTGCAGCGGCGTTGCTCGTTTTGCCGCTCTACGCCACGGCCAGCGATACCCCCTTGAGTCTCGACGCCGCGACACAGCTTGCGGCCCAGCGTGCACCGCAGATTCAGGCGCAGATACTCCAAGCGCAGGCAGCCCGGCACGATGCCGTACGCGCTGGCCGGTTGCCTGACCCCCAGCTCACGGCCGGCATCAACAATCTCACCGCGACCGGTGCCGAGGCATTCAATGCCGCGGCCGATTCGATGACGTTGCGATCGATCGGCCTGATGCAGGTGATTCCATCATCCGCCAAGCGCCACGCCGAGAAAACGGTCGCGCAGGCCACCGTCCAATTGAACGCGACCGAGGTGACCCAAGTGCGGCTTGCGGTCAAGCAGGCCACGGCGGACGCATGGGTACGACTGTGGGCCGCGCAGGCCGAGCGCCAGCAGCTTGAAGCGCTGAACGAACAATTCGCCCTCGCGGTCAAGCTGGCCAGGGCGAAGCTGCGTGGTGGGACGGGCAGCGCGACCGATGTGCTGGCCGCACAGTCGGCGGCGGTGCAACTCGCGAACCGGATCACCGCGGTGGATGCGGAGATCGCCGCCGCACAGGCTGCGTTGCAGCGTTGGGTTGGTGATGACGTAAACCAAACACTCGCGGCCGCGCCGGATTTTTCGAGCCTGCCGGTGTCCCCGGCAGAACTGCAGCGCAACCTCAACCAGCAAGGTCCGCTGCTTGACTGGTCTGCACGCGAGGACCAAGCCCAAGCCAAGCTCGACCTCGCCAAGGCTGGCAAACGACCCAACTGGAGCGTCGGCGTCGTGTACGGGGATCGTATCCACCGGCCCGACATGCTGGGCATCGAAGTCGGCGTCAGCCTGCCGCTGTTCCCCGGCAACCGGCAAGACCAGGACATCAGCGCGCGTTACGCGGATCGCAGCGCCATCGCGGACGCCCACGAGAACGCGCTGCGTGCGCAACGTGCGGCGGTGGCGGCCGACCTGGCCGAGTGGCAGGGCGATTCGAAACAAATCACGACCTACCGTGACCAACTGCTGCCATTGGTCGCGGACCGCTCGCGTACTGCGCTGGCCGGGTATCGCGCTGGCGGGTCGCTGGAGCCGTGGCTGGAAGCACGCCGCGACGAGATCGACACCCGCGTTGCCTACGCCAAGGCGCTCGCGGCGTGGGGCGAGGCCTGGACACGGCTCGCCTATCTGCTGCCCGATGAAAGCGCACCCCGCGCGATCCGGTTGCCGGAGGATCTGCCATGAAATGGACATTCGTCACACGCGTCGTGGCGGGTATTGCGCTGTTGGTCTTGCTGCTGGCGGCAGGCGCCATCGGCTACTTCGTCGCACCCCGTTCCATCACTACTCCACCTGCGCACACGACGGCCGAACCGGCGCATCGCAAGGTCCTGTACTGGTACGACCCGATGCAGCCCGAACAGCACTTCGACCACCCGGGGGTGTCGCCGATGGGCATGCAGATGGTGCCGAAATACGCAAGTCCCGGAGGAACGGCATCGAACATCGTGCGCATCGATCCGGTCGAGGTGCAGAACCTTGGTATGCGTACGGCCGTGGTGGAAGTGGCGCCGTTGTCCGACACGGTGCACGTACCCGGCACCGTGGCTTGGGATCAAAACCTCGCGGTGACGGTCAGCGCGCGCACCAACGCCACCCTCGAAAACCTCTATGTCCGCGCGCCCTTCACGGTGGTGAAAGCCGGGCAGCCGCTGGCGGAAATCCTGGCGCCCGAATGGAGTACAGCAGCGGCGCAGTATTTCGCGTTGCAAGACGCTCAATCTGCAACCGGACGCGACCTGCGTGCGGCGGCACTCCAACGTCTGCACGCGCTGGGCATGGACGCGGCCACGCTCCGCAGCCTGCGCTCCGGCAGTGACACCATCACCTTGCGCGCGCCGGTCGCGGGCGTCGTCAGCAAGCTCGACGTGCAGCAGGGCCAGCAACTCGGCCAAGGTGCGCCGATCCTCACCATCAATGGCCTTGACCAGGTCTGGGTCGATGCGGCGATCCCGCAGGCGCAAAGCGGCGGCATCACCGCCGGCGCGCCGATCACGGCCACCGTCACGGCCCTGCCGGGCGAGATCTTCCATGGCAAGGTCGCGGTGCTGTTGCCGGAGGTGAGTGCCACGACGCGTACCCAGCGCGCGCGCATCGTACTCGACAACCCCAGGCACGCTCTCGCACCGGGCATGTTCGCCGACTTGCGCATCGCGGGTACCCCGAGCGCACCCCACCCGCTGGTACCGACTGAAGCCGTCATTGCCAGCGGCCCCGACACCCGCGTGATCGAAGCGCTGGGCAATGGGCAATTCAAGCCGGTGCTCGTCAAGACTGGTCATTCGGCCGACGGCATGACCGCGATCCTCGCGGGTCTGCAGGGCGGCGAGCGCATCGTGACCTCGGGGCAGTTCCTGATCGACTCCGAAGCGAGCCTGTCGGGCGCACTGCAACGCATGGAAGCCGGGCATGCGAAGACGCCCGCGTCGGGCTCCCGTAGCGCCACGTCCAGCACCATGCGAGGCGCGAAGATGAACATGCCGATGCCTTCGTCATCGAGCAGCGGGGAGAACCGGCCATGATCACCCGCCTGATCCACTGGTCGATCGCAAACCGCGGCTTGGTACTGCTCGTCGCGGTCGCGCTGGCCATTGCCGGAACGCTCTCGCTGCTGCGCATCCCGCTCGATGCGATCCCGGACCTGTCGCCTACCGAGGTGATCATCAAGACCGCTTGGCCCGGGCAGCCGCCCCAGATCGTCCAGGATCAGGTGACCTATCCGATGACCACCACGATGCTGGCGGTGCCGGGTGCGGTCGCCGTGCGCGGCAACTCGTTCTTCGGCGATTCGTTCGTGTACGTCGTCTTCGCCGATGGCACCGACCTGTACTGGGCGCGCAACCAGGTGGTCGACTATCTCAGTGAAGCGGCCAGCAAGTTGCCTCCCGGGGTCACGCCCGTCATCGGTCCCGATGCGGACGGCTCGGATTGGATTTACGAGTACGCGCTGACCGATCCCGGCGGCCAATACGATCTTGGCCACCTGACCGCGATCCAGAACTGGTTCCTGCGTTATCGCCTCAAAACCGTGCCGAACGTGTCGGAGGTCGCGACGATCGGGGGCATGGACAACGCCTGGCAAATCGTGCTCGATCCCCAGGCGTTGGCGGTACGGGGTTTGACCGTCCAGCAGGTCGAAAGCGCCATCAAGGCGGCCAACGGCGCCACCGGCGGCTCCGTGATCGAGCAGGGCGAGGCCGAGATGATGGTCACCAGCGTCGGCTATCTGCAAACGCGCGAGGACTTCGCCCGGATTCCGGTGGCGACCGGCAAGGACGGCGTCCCGGTGCTGCTGAGCGAGGTTGCACGCATACGGCGCGCGCCCACCTCGCGTCGTGGGATCGCCGAATTGGACGGACAGGGACAGGTGGTGGGCGGCATCGTGATCATGCGCTACCACAAGAACGCGCTCGAAACGATCAAGGCGGTGAAGGCCCGGCTGGCGGAACTGCAAAAGAGCCTGCCGCCGGGCGTCGAGATCGTCACCACCTACGACCGTTCCAAACTAATCCACCGGGCGGTGACGAACATCGGCGAAAAGCTGATCGAAGAGTTCGTCATCGTCGCGCTGGTGTGCCTGCTGTTCCTCGGTCACCTGCGCTCTTCGCTGGTCGCGATCGTTACCTTGCCGTTGGGCATTCTGACCGCTTTCCTGGTCATGGATGCACAAGGGGTATCGGCCAACTTGATGTCGCTGGCCGGCATCGCCATTGCGATCGGCGAAATGGTGGATGCCGCGGTGGTGATGATCGAAAACACCCACAAGCACCTCGAAGCTTGGCGCGATGCACACCCCGGCCAACGCGAACCGGGTGCGGGCGAACGCTGGAAACTCGTGACTTCGGCGATGACGGAGGTGGGACCGGCGTGTTTCGTGAGCCTTCTGGTCATCACGTTATCGTTCGTGCCGGTGTTCGCGCTGAGCGGCGAGGAAGGCAAGCTGTTCGACCCGCTGGCCTTCACCAAGACCTATTCGGTGGCCGCCGCCGCCGGACTGTCCGTCACCTTGGTTCCGGTGTTGATCGGCTACCTGGTGCGTGGGCGTATCCGCTCGGAATACGCCAACCCGGTCAACCGACTGGTGCGCGCGATCTATCAACCGCTACTGGCCTTCGCCATGCGCAGGCCATGGCCAGTGATCGCGATCGCGGTCATCGTGTTGTTGACGGCGCTGTTGCCCGTGTCTCGGCTCGGCACCCAGTTCATGCCGCCGCTCGATGAAGGCACCTTGCTGTACATGCCTACCGCGCTGCCGGGCTTGTCCGCCGGCAAGGCCGCACAGTTGTTGCAGCAAACCGACCGCATGCTGAAAACGGTGCCGGAAGTCGCACATGTGTTCGGCGTCGCCGGCCGCGCCGACACCGCCACCGACAACGCGCCGCTCAACATGTTCGACTCCACCATCACCTTCAAGCCGGAAAGTGAATGGCCCTCCGGCATGACGATGGACGAAGTGAAGGCGAAGCTCGATCACGCCGTGAAGGTGCCGGGGCTTGTCAACCTGTTCGTGTTTCCGATCCGCACCCGCACCGAAATGCTGGCGACCGGCATCAAATCGCCGATCGGCATCAAGGTGCTGGGGCCTGATGTCGCCGAACTGCAGCGCCTGGCGGTACATATAGCGCGCGTGGCGCAGGGCGTGCCCGGCATCACCTCGGCCGTGGCCGACCGCGCCAATGGGGGACGTTACGTACACGTCCGGATTCGGCCCGACGCCGCGGCGCGCTACGGCCTTTCGCAGCAGGCGCTCCAGGCCCTCATCGCCACGGTCGTGGGCGGCGCCCCGATCGGCCAGACCATCCAGGGGCTGCAGCGCTTCCCGATCGTGCTGCGCTATCCCCGCACCGCGCGCGATTCGGTGGCGGCGCTGCGCGCGTTGCCGATCGTCGCACCGGGTGGAGCCCAAGTCACACTGGGACAGGTGGCGGACCTCCGCGTCACTGACGGACCGCCGATGCTGGACAGCGAAGGCGGCATCCCGTCGACTTCGGTGTTCGTTGACACCGCGAGCAACGATCTGGGTGGCATGGTCGCCAAGCTCCAGCACGCGGTGGCGCAGCAAGTCACGTTGCCGGCCGGCTACACGCTCGAATGGGCCGGGCAGTTCCAGGCCCTGCAGCACGCCAAGGCACGAATGCAGCTGGTCGTACCGGCGACGATTCTCATCGTGTTCCTGCTGGTTTACCTGATCTTCCGCGATGCCGCGCAAACCCTGATCATCCTTGCGACCGTACCGCTCGGCCTAGTCGGCGGCCTGTGGCTGGTGTGGCTGCTCGGTTATGCCGTGTCGGTTGCGACCGTGGTGGGCTTCATCGGCTTGGCCGGCATCACCTGCGAGTTCGGGGTGGTGTTGGTGTTGTACCTGCGACAAGCCTGGCAGCGCAGCATTGACGCGGGCGAGCTGAGTTACGCAGCGCTGAATGACGCGGTCCATGAAGGGGCGCTGCTGCGTGTACGCCCGATCGCGATGACGGTGGTCGTGATCCTGGCGGGACTGTTGCCGATCATGCTGATCGGCGGCACGGGCTCGCTGTTGGCACGCAGCATCACCGCGCCGATGGTCGGCGGCATGGTCACCTCGCCGATCCTGTCCATGCTGGTCATCCCGGCGGCGTTCCGGCTGCTCGAACGCCACCGCTTGCGCAAACGCCACGAGCGACCTTCATTGCAGCCTGAGGAAAACGCGCCATGAAAGCACGTTCCACGCCGATCTTCTAAGCTGATCCGTATAGCCTGCCGCAGTCCCTCAGAGTCGACGAGATCCTGAACTTTACACTGCAGCCGGCCGGCATGAGCAGCATGGTGACGATCTCACCCACAAAGTGAATCGTCGATTCCGCGCAGACCGCGAAGCGGCCGCTCTACCATCGCGGTCCGCCTTCTGCTTTGGGGCGGCATGGGCCTTTCTTTTCCACCACATGGTCAGCGATTTTCCGGATCGCGATCTGCCCCTTCGCGTCGTTAGCGCTCGTTGACGCGATGCATCCACGCAAACACGGGTGCTGTGACGAGCAGCAGCACCACGATCGGGATCAAAAGCATCCAGAGATTGTCGTTCACGTTTCTATCCTGACCGTCGAGGTGAGCGGGCTGCAAGCTGCGCAGCCCGCCCAAGGTGGAATCTGCGAGCTACTTGTCCGCCTGTTGCGCATCGCCAGGTGGTATCACCGGCATGCGTTTCAACTTCAGGTCGAAGCAGGTGTCGATCCATTCCCTCAAGATCAGAGCGACATTCTCGGCCATCGCAAACGGCGTCTGATAAGACGCGTAAAGTCGCCGCGCCTGCATGTCAAAGAATTCACTGATCGGCGTGGCCGGGTCTTCCCCGTACTCCCAGGCTTGCAGGGCGTCTGATTCGACGATGCGCAAATACGGCCCGAGCAATTCGTACAAGCACTTGTCGCACAAGTCACCTTCAACCTTGTTGCCGTCCCCAAACAGGCTGGCGTAGCCAGCTCTGAACCTGATTTGCGTGCGATTGCTGTAACCGCCGGACGGATCGTCATCCCACATTTTCTTGCCACACCTATCGCATGTGACAACCTTCGTTTCGTGCTCGCGGGTTTCAATGGTGTACATGGAAATCTCCTGAAGTTAGTTTTGCGCACAGGCACCTCAGCGAGTCAGTGCGCGCAAAAAACTTGATGAATGCGGATGGAGCAGCGATCACTTTCCGGCGTGGTTCAACCCGTATCTTGTGCGAGCGTGTCGGCACTTCGGTCAACGATGGACCGCCGGGTGAACGCAGGATTGAAGTACCGCGTGATCCATTCCTGCAACGTCGTCAGCACGCCCTCAGCCATCGCACTGGCAATCTGGTGTTCGATGAAGAGTCGACGCGGTGAGTAGACTCGGAAGAAATCTTCCGAGTCGGGTACCCGACTGTCGTCGATGATGCGCATGTACCGCGCCAGCAATTCGAACAGACACGTGTCGCAAAAGTCGCCTTCCACGTAACGATCCTCGCCGAACTTGCTGTCGCGGCCAGCGCGAAATCTCACCATCGCAAAATTATTGAAGCCACTGTGATGGTACGCGTCGGTCATTACGTGGCCGCAGCGATCGCACGTCGCCTGCTCGACCACGCGGTCTCGAGTGGTCGTTATGGTCTTGGTTTCAGTCGTGAACATGATGCGTCTCCTCAATGCGGACAGAATTACCCGTCTTCCGATGGAAGTCGGGTGAGCAGAGGAGGCGCAGGCTGCTGATCGAGTGCGGCAGCCGCGGGCCGATTGAGGCCAGTGATCAGGTTATCAGGGTCTGGGCGTGCCTGTTTGTCCTGACGGGGACGCATCCGTTCGACGCGTTTGATTCATCAGCAAGCTTTCCGAACGACAGCCGTTCAACACTCATGGAATCCTTCCGCCGACTCCGATCGCGAGCAGCCAGGCGAAAGCGATGAACGCGAATATCAGACCGGCCATCAACCACCGGCCCAGATCGTCGCTGCTCAGCCCATGGCCCACGAAATCGAATGCCCCTGCTGCTTGTGGGGTGGCAGTCAGCTGTCCCGCCCAATGGCCCTCCAAAGGAACGCAGGACGCAAGGCCACCCACAGCGCAAAGATGCAACCCGGTCTTGTTCAGTTCCTCGACCGCCAGCGCCCGGCCGCGCGGAGCGGAAAAGGTTCCTTGCACCACTACGCTGCCGCCGGTGGTCTGAACATTGGTCAATGGCGACGAAAAGAATCCGCCTTGGCTCGCCGTGGCCGAAACAAACGTACCCGCGCTGCCGCTGCGTACCGCAGCCGTCGTTGCCGCCGATTGCCAGATCAGCAACGCAATTGGGGTCGCGACACCCAGAAGCAGCACCAGCAGGAACACCACACTGAATAACTCCCAATACCTCGACGGCTTGTGCGCTGACGCCGCCGCGACGGCAACTTGCGCGTGTTCCGAACGGGCCATCATGGTGTTCGGTTCCAGTGCCTTGCGACCCAGCGCTTGCACGCGGGTGTCCAGAGCCAGACGATGGCAATCACCGCACCCGCAAGGGAAACGGTACGCATCGGCGGTACCCAGCGAGGCAACCACGCGTATATCGCGGCGGTCACCACGACGGATATCAGAGCGGAGAGCCACAAAGCCAGACAACTCCTGTCATGCGGGGTCCATCGGAACGTTTGCATCGCGGCCAGTCCTCATTCGGTTTTGAGCTCGGGATGGTTCTCGACAATTTCGAGAGAGGCTGCCATCAGCGTGCCAAGCGTCATGAGAAATCCGAGCATCCTCCACAACGTCAGGATGCGCGAAGAAATTCCGTGCGCGTAAAAATTCGTCGCATGCTCAGCACCCGGGACGGGTTGCATCGGCCCCGACCAAGGGCCTGAAAGAGCCACGCACGACCGTCGGCTGCCTGCTACACAAAGTTCGGTTCCGGTCTTGGTGGAGGTTTGGGCGACAAGCTCGCTGCCGCGCAGTGCGGACAGCGTTCCGTCGATCGCGACCGTCCCCTTCGTCGTTTCGACATTCGTGGCGCCGTTGCCCTTGCTCGCTGACACAAACTGACCGACGTCCGCAGTTGCAAGCACGGTGTTCGGCGAGGCACGGAACCACCACCAGATCCCCCAGGGGATCAGGACACCACCAAATAGCATGAGGACGAAGGCGACCTGCGCGACATACACCTTCTTTCGAGGACGCGAAGTGCGCATTGGCAATGACTGTGTCGTACCCATCTTTTCAGGATACGCCAAAGTGCGATTTTCGCGTGGCGCAGTCAATGCGCATCACGCCGAGACTGGATCCTCGTCATCGTCCTGCGGAGGTCCTTCACCCTCATCATCATTGTCCGACGAATCCGGTTCTTCGTTGGCCGCGCGCTCGTCGGCTTCGCGCTTCCACCACTTGATGCGCGTGGCAACGAAGGCCTTCGAGGAGATCTCACCCGAGACAATCATTTCGAGGCACAACGCCTCAAGCGCACGCTCGACAGCCAAGGGCTGCGTCAAGCACCCGCAATCCCTGATGAGCTGAAACAGCGCCCAATGGTAAGGCGAGACATAAATGTCGATACGCTTCTTGCCAGGGCCGTTGGGATCCTTTGTCAGCCAATGGACGCGACGCCGTTGGCGGGCTGACGCTTTGAGCGACATGGTACTTCTCCTCTTCTGGGTTGATTCGCACCTCCCACTCCGATCGCGTATGCCGCGCCGTTTCAATTTCAGTATACTACGATTTCGGTAGTATGCGCAGCGGGCCCGAACAACGAATCTCGTAGGCTGCACAGCTTTCGAGATTCCGCGTGCCGCGCGCTCTGGAACCATCAACCGTCTTCAGCCAGCGCCTTCGGGATGCACGCCTTGAAGCCGGCCTCTCGCAAAAGGCCCTCGGCATTCGCGCTGAGCTTGATCCCTTTGTGGCAAGCACGCGCATCAACCGCTACGAACGGGGCATACACATCCCAGACCCGACAACCGCCGCGAAACTGGCCAAGGTGTTGGGCGTACCAGTGGAATATTTCTACGCTCGCAGCGACCGGATGGCGCGGATGATCAGGGCTTTTGACAGATTGAGCGCTACGGAACAAGAAAGGGCTTTGAGGGTTGTCGGTGCGCCATAACTCGTCTGCCCCGTGGCGAATATCGAGTGTCATCCAGCCGGCAACAGAGAAGCGTCACGACGGACGCCTTCAGGGCTGGCGATTCGTGCAGCCCGGGACCGCAACCACTCGGTTGCCTCACCAAGTGCGAGGTTTGAGCTGGCGTACGTTTCATGAAGCAGGTGTGGCGAGAGGAGCATGTCCCACTTTTGGTGAGCCAAGTTAGTGGCTTTCACCAGCAGCTCGTCGACAGGAGGCACTGGCTGCGCGCCTATATCCGCCAGCAGCGTTTCGATCTCATTCGGGTCCCTACCTGCTCGCTGGATCTCGACACCGAGCCGACCGACAGATGCCTGCAGTCCGCGCGCGGCCAGGAGACATACGATGGCTTCGTTCGCAGAGTCGCCGAGCCACGTCAAGAGAATGACGTGGGCTCCTTGGCTCAAGAGAACGCAATCGTTGAGCGCTAGCGCTCTGAAAGACGTGCGGCCTTCATTGAGGAACCGCTGCCCGGTAGCGTCGAGAAATGGCACAGGTCCGGATCCCGCATACAATTCGCGCATGCGCTGTCGTACTCGCGTATGGACTCGTCCACCGCTGCCATTGAATAGCGGTGGCGCCCCGCCCTTTCCGGGAACCACATAGATGGTCTTGTGGGTCTCGTCAATCGATTCGACAAGCCAAGTTCGCCCACCGAAAAGAATGCGCTGGCCGGGAATCAACAGTTGCGACACGGGAAGCGTGCCGAGCGTCTTGCCACCGCTGACGATACGGAATTCCTCATCACTGGCGAACGCCGCATAGAACGAGTAGTGATTGACAATCTTGTCGCCGACGCGACCATGCAGCAACAAACCCGAATGATCTTGGTCCAGAATTTCTTCGTGGCCGAGAGTTCGGAGCAACTCGGCAAAGTCGTCCTTCGATACTCCGTCGAATGGCGCGGACGCGCTGCAGAGCAGACGAAAGACCTTTGCCGCCTGCAAACCGCCATATTGCGCAATGGACGAAAGCAATTGCTGGACGAGCGTGGAGTAGTGTGTCCCACGAACCTCCGGCGGTTCGAACCAGTTCTCCAGCAGCAGTGAGACGGTCGCAGCCGTCTGTACGGTATTCAACCTAAGCCTGGATCCCAATTCAGATTTTGCGTCGAGTGCCTTCTCAATGACACAGCCACGCAAGATCGCAGGCTCACCCTCGCGTCGGCCCGAACGCCCCAAGCGTTGCCGCAGGCTCGCCACGGAAGGCGGGGTTCCGATCTGCACTACGCTCTTGACAGCCCCAATGTCAATGCCCAACTCCAGTGTATTGGTGCAGATCGCCGTGGCCGGACGATCGTGCTGCTTCAGGGCTTCTTCCGTTTCCTCGCGAATTTCCTTCGCCAAGTTCCCATGATGCGGCCAGAACTCTTTGGGCAAGCGAGCCTGTTCGCATAGTGTGTTCAAAAGATGGGTGTACCGCTCGACCTCTTGGCGGCTGTTCGGGAAGACAAGGTTGTTGGAACCTCGCAGCGCATTGAATAGATATTGGGCGATTGCTACGTGAGCCTGATCGGCCTTTTGGCCCCGCGCGCCGTTTCCGTCGCCATTCACCAGCGACTCCTCAAATCCCTTCACCACAACCAACAACTCGTTGCCACCCGAAGGTGCGTTGACCTGTACGACGGGCCGATAGAAGTGGCCCCGCTCGTTTGAACAGTCGAACCCGGTTCGATAAGTGGATGCCTGCTCGGTTCAAGCTGCCTTGGGTAGAGGCAGCGGTTGGTTGAAGTAGACCTGATCGGGTGTTTG
>SCQS01000009.1 GCA_004299705.1 Rhodanobacteraceae bacterium
TGGGCGTACTGGTTGACGATCTGATCACCAAGGGCGTGACCGAACCGTATCGCATGTTCACCAGCCGCGCCGAATACCGCTTGCAATTGCGCGAAGACAACGCCGACACGCGCTTGACGGAAATCGGCCGCAAGCTCGGCTTGGTGGACGATGCACGCTGGGACGTGTTCTGCCGCAAGCACGATGCCGTTTCACGTGAAACGGGCCGACTCAAATCGACCTGGGTGCGCCCGAAGGATCTGGACGATTCCGAATCCATGCGTGTCTTGGGTACGGTGTTGGAACACGAGTACAACCTGTTCGATTTGCTGCGTCGGCCCAACATCGATTACGCGACGCTCACGAGCATGAACAGCAGTGCGTACGCAAGCCGCGATGTTTCACGTGAAACACTGGGGATATTGCTCGGTCCTGTTTTGGATCAAATCGAAATCGACGCCAAGTACGACGGCTACATTCAGCGACAGAAAGACGAAGTCGAACGCGCGGCCCATTACGAAAATCTGCGTCTGCCCACCGACATCGATTACTTGCAGATCCCGGCACTTTCAATCGAGGTGCGGCAGCGACTCAATGCGCAGCGACCCGACACGTTGGGCCAAGCGGGCCGCATCAGCGGCGTGACACCGGCCGCGATTTCACTGTTGCTGGTTTACCTGAAAAAGCACCGTTTGGCCACGCCGGCCGATGCAGGCGAGGCCGGGCGCGCAAAAGCAGCGTGATGGATCCACACCAGGAATCCGTCCTTCGTGCAGGCGCCCAAGCGCTTCAAGTCGCACTTGACGATGGTGCCATTGATCGGCTCCTGCGGTACGCCGATTTGCTGATCAAGTGGAACCAGACGTACAACCTCACCGCGATTCGTTCTCCCGATGACATCATCACGCACCACGTGCTTGACAGCCTGGCCGTAGCGGCCCCGTTGCGCAAACTGACCTCTGCCATACACAACCCGCGGCTTTTGGATGTCGGCAGCGGCGCCGGGCTGCCGGGCGTGATGCTCGCGATCGCGTGCCCCAAGTTCCGCGTCACCTGCATCGACGCCGTCCAGAAGAAAACCAACTTCTTGCAACACGTGATTGGCGCGCTCGCGCTGGCCAACCTGAGCGCGCGCCACGAGCGGATCGAAGAGGTCACGGACCCATTCGACGTCATCGCCGCGCGCGCATTCGCGTCGCTGGCACAGTTCACGGCGCAATCCCGGGGTGCGCTGGCAGCAAACGGCATCTGGTGCGCGATGAAAGGCAAATATCCGAATGACGAGATCGCCGCGCTCGGTACCAGCGTTCAGGTGTTTCACGTGGAACAACTCAACGTTCCCGGACTGAATGCCGAGCGCTGCCTGATTTGCATGCGCCCTGCCGGTACACTGGCGACGTTTCCGGCGTCACATTGACGCCATCCCGCACCTTCCGCCAGCGTCACCCCCTCCGCGCCCATGGCCCACATTTTCTGCATCGCCAATCAAAAAGGCGGTGTCGGCAAGACCACCACGGCAGTCAACCTGGCTGCCGCTCTGGCCAAAATCAAGCAACGCGTGCTGTTGGTGGACCTGGATCCGCAAGGCAACGCCACCATGGGTTCTGGCGTCGACAAGCGCGCGTTGGACGTGTCGATTTACGACGTTCTGCTGGAAACCGCCACCATCGCGGATGCCCGGACCGTCCCCGAATCGTTGCGCGATGCCCACGCCGCTTACGCGGTTCTGGGCTCGAACCGCGAACTGGCCGGCGCCGAAGTCGAGCTGGTTCAGGAGGATCACCGGGAACAACGCCTGAAACGCGCGCTGGTGGCAGTCGACCACGACTACGATTTTGTGCTGATCGACAGTCCCCCAAGCCTGAGCATCCTGACCCTGAACGGCCTGTGCGCGGCACACGGCGTGATCGTCCCGATGCAGTGTGAATACTTCGCCCTGGAAGGTCTGGCGGATCTGGCCAATACGATCAAGCAGGTCCACGCCCATCTCAACCCCGAATTGCGCCTGATCGGCTTGTTGCGCGTGATGTTCGACCCGCGCATCACCTTGCAGCAACAGGTCAGCGAGCAACTCAAGCAGCATTATGGCGACAAGGTCTTCGACACCATCATTCCGCGCAACGTGCGCCTGGCCGAAGCGCCCAGCTACGGCCTGCCGGGCGTGCTGTTCGACGCCAGCGCCAAAGGGAGCAAGGCATTTTTGAGTTTTGCCGAAGAGATGGTGCGGCGCATCAAGACGCTCTGATGCGCCATGGCGGGGGCGGCCCGTTGTCCGTTCGCGATCGCCGCGCCATGGGTCGTGCGAGAATAAAAACGCCCAAGTGACTGCGACAGCGTGCACGCCCATGTCAGGCACGCGTCGGCATCCCGGGTATTTCCCCCAGCGCGCCCACATTTATCCGACCTCAAAACAACCATGAGTCCATTCAGCCGCTCACAGCACGATCAGCAAAGGCCGCGAGGAAAGGGGCGCTGATGGCCGCACGCAAACTCAAAGGCTTGGGCCGCGGCCTTGACGCCCTGCTCGGGCCTTCGGTGTCCGACGCCGCGCCCACCCCCGCCGGCACGCCGATGATGGCGGCGCTGGGCGACCTGCGCCCCGGCCGCTACCAGCCACGCACGCGCATGGATGAAGGCGCGCTGTACGAGCTGGCCGAGAGCATCAAGGCACAAGGCATCATGCAGCCGATCCTGGTGCGGCGCGTGACGAGCGGCGATGCGAAATCCGTCGACGGCGGCAAAACTGAGCGCTCGACCGGATTCGAATTCGCGCCGACGTACGAAATCATCGCCGGTGAGCGCCGCTTCCGCGCGGCCGGGCTGGCCGGCTTGACCGAGGTGCCGGTGCTGGTGCGCGACGTGGCCGATGAGGATGCCGCGGCCATGGCGCTGATCGAGAACATCCAGCGCGAGGATTTGAACCCGCTGGAAGAAGCCCAGGGCATCCAGCGCCTGCTGGACGAATTTGCGCTCACACACGAGCAGGCCGCGCAAGCCATCGGGCGGAGCCGTTCGGCGGCAAGCAATTTGTTGCGCCTGTTGCAACTGTCGGAACCCGTACAAACCATGTTGATGGCGGGCGACATCGACATGGGGCACGCACGCGCCTTGCTCACGCTGCCTGGCGGGCAGCAAATCACGATCGCGAACCAAGTGGCGGCGCGCCGGCTGTCGGTCCGCCAGACCGAAGCACTGGTGCGCAAGCTGGCACAAGACCCCGGCGCGGGCGATGCCCGCAAGGCATCCCGCGCGGCCGCCAAATCGGGCGACGTGCGCCGGGTCGAGGAAGCGCTTTCCGATCGCTTCACGGCACCGGTCGAAGTGCGCCTCGACAAGCTGCGACGTGGCCGCGGGCCGCGCCACCAATCAGGCGAATTGGCCATCCGCTTCAGTTCGCTGGAAGAACTCAACGGCCTGATCGAACGCTTGCAGAAAGCGTGATCGCCGGCCGCTGGCCGTTGGCATGATGGTCGGCAGCGCGGTCTTCGGATTTCGGTGTTTCGCCGACAAGCGCTTCCTGCTATCGTCGGGCTTTGTCGTTTTCAGGACCATGCCATGAGTGAAGACCATCCTCTCGGTCAAATCAAGCGCGTGCCTTCAGGCTTCGAAGGTCGCCTGCAGCGAACGTATGACCACGACCGCGCCGCCGTGTGGAGCAAGCTGACGCAGCCGTCGGAAATCGCCAAATGGCTGGCGCCCGGCACGATCGAACTGCATCTGGGCGGCAAGGTGCGGATCGACTTTGCCGACAGCGGCATCGTGATCGACAGCAGCGTGCTGGCGTACGAGGCCGAACGCGTGCTGGCGTATTCATGGAGCAGCGGCAACGAGCCCGAGCGTCCGATGCGCTGGGAGCTGGCCGATGCCGGCGCGGGCACCCAAGTCACCTTGACCGTCCACATCCCAGCCGGTGAAGACGCCGCCAAGGCCTGCGCAGGCTTTGAGGGCCACCTGGAAATGCTGGCCGCGGCGCTGGAGGACGTGCCGGTCAAATTCCCGCTGCAGCTCTACCTCGACGCGCGCAAGGGCTATCAGGAAATACTCACGCACGCGCAGTGACACGGCGGCACCACACCGCCCCTCCGACAACAGGGTCTTGCGTAGGCGGAACCGGACCGTTTCGGTATAAGGGTAAACGCGTATTTCATGGGTCACTTTGACCCTGGAATACGTACCTGCAAGGCGTACTATCCGTGCCGGTCCACTCGGACTTGTGGCACGTGGGCAACACAGCGCCTTCTGTCCATTCAACCGGCGCCAACAAGGAAGGTAAGGCACCATGGCCAACGATATCGAAAACACCCCAAAACGCACGGCCTGGCCGGCACTCGCAGGCGCTGCGCTGCGCGTCGCGTTCGGCATCATCTGGGTCATCAACGCGGCGTTCACCTGGACACCCAAGTTTGCCGCCAACTACGTCGGCTACCTGCACAACGCGGCCGACGGGCAGCCGGCTTGGTCGGCGTTCTGGTTCAACACCTGGATCGACATCGTCACGCCGCGCGCCGAGCTGTTCCTCTGGCTCACGCGCCTGGCGACCACGGCGCTCGCCTTTGCGCTGCTGTTCGGCTTCGGCCGACGCACGGTGTACGTGCTGGGCGCGCTCTACAGCCTGCTGGTCTGGAGCACGGCCGAAGGTTTCGGCGGCCCGTACGCGGTGGGCGGCTCCAACATGGGCGTGGGCATCATTTATTTCCTGCTGTTCGCGGTGCTGATCGCCATCAACAACCGCGCCGGCACCAGCCCCTACAGCTTCGACTACTACATCGAGAAAACCTGGCGGCCCTGGGGAATCATCGCCGAGTGGGCCTACAACAAGACGCCGCGCACGCCGCAACCGGTGTCGTGGGGCATCCAGATTCCGGTGCTGATCGGCGTCGTGATCGTGGTATTTTTCCTGATCGCCGGCCTGCAAAGCACGATGAACGTGAAAGCGCCCACGCCATCAGCAGCGGCCGCCGCCGTTTCACCGCTGGCGCTGATGTCCAAGACGCCGGTGGCCAAGGCGCACGACGCCACCTTGCCGCCGCTCACCGATGGGCCGAGCGTGACGGTGAAAATCGACGCCACCGATCGGCAGATCGAAATCGCCAGCGGCGTGATGTACCAGGCATGGACTTTCTCGGATAGCGTGCCGGGGCCGACCATCCACGTGCGTCAGGGCCAGATGATCAACGTCGAGCTGACCAACCACGGCACCATGCACCACTCGATCGACTTCCACGCGGCGTTCACGCCGCCCAATCTGAGCTTCCATGACATCGCCCCGGGCGAGACCATCAAGTTCTCGTTCGAAGCCAAGGTGCCGGGTGCCTTCGTCTACCACTGCGGCACGCCGCCGGTGCTGCTGCACATGGCGAACGGCATGTACGGCGCGATCATCGTCGACCCGGTCGAGAAGCCGCTGCCGCCCGCCGACAAATCGTACGTGCTGGTGCAAAGCGAGTGGTACACGCAGCAGATCTCGGGCAACGTCATGGGACCGGACTTCCAGAAAATGCAGAAAGTCCAACCGGATCTGATGGCTTTCAATGGCACCGCATTCCAGTACAAGGACCACCCGCTCACGGCCGAACCTGGCAAGCGCGTGCGCCTCTACATGGTAAACGCCGGCCCGAGTGAATGGAGCGCTTTCCACGTGATCGGGACGATCTTCGACAAGGTCTACCCCGACGGCGATCCCGACCATGCGCTGAGCGGCGTGTCGACTTACAGCGTCGGGCCGGGCGAAGGCGCCGTATTCGACGTGGTCATTCCCGATCCCGGTCTGTATCCGTTCGTCGATCACTCGTTCGCGCATCTGGAAATGGGCGCGGTGGGCGTGCTGGACGTGCGCGTTCCGGGCACTGAACTGGCCAAGCCAGTGGTTGAAAAAGCGGCCGCGGCGCCGGCCACAGCCGCTCCGGCGATTCCGACTGCTACCGCCGGCCCCTACAAGTTCGACATGGCCCGCGGCGCAGCGCTCTACACGTCGACCTGCGCGGCTTGCCACCAAGCCACCGGCGCGGGCCTGCCGGGCGCCTTCCCGCCGCTAAAAGGCAACGCCGCCGTGCTGGATACTGACCCCACCAAGCAGATCAAGACCATCCTGCACGGCTTGCAGGGT
>SCQS01000002.1 GCA_004299705.1 Rhodanobacteraceae bacterium
GCGTGCATGCGCAAACTGCTGACCATCCTCAACGCCATGCTGCGTGATGGTGCGCACTGGAGTCCGCATGTAGCAAAAACCGCTTGACGTCGAACACAGTTGCTTCGTTCCGAAGGGGGAGGAAGAGCGGATGACGCCTCACCTTTACCCCCTTCCGCAGGAAGGGGGTCGGCGCGCAGCGCCGGGGGGATGCCGTCGCGCGGCGGGGCATGGCGGCCGAAGGCCAACACCTTACCCAACTTCCACAACACCCACGCCAGCAACGCACCATTGATGAGGTGCAGGATCACGTTGGTGACCTTGAATGGATACGGACTGGCCGGCCAGTTGCGCGCGTCGATCAGGAATGTCAGCAACGTGAGCGGTCGTCCGGTCGGGTCGGCATCACCGGATGTGATGTAGCGCCAGAATGTAGCCCAGTGGTCAACGGGTCCGGTGGCACCGAGTGTGGGAAGGCTGCCGAAATCGTCGAACAGGAAGTCGCCGGAAAGCCCCGGATGGTACGCCCACCAGGTGAGCGCAAGGAGTGCAGTCAGAACCAGCAGAAAAACCAGTCCGCCTACCAGCCTCGGAGGCAGGTGCGTGCGCAGGTGCTGGCTCACGGGGCGGAGTGCAAAGCAATCATGGCGCGCAAGCATACGCGACTCGCCCGTGGATACATCGCTTGACGGGAGTGCAAGTGCCTTGGTTTTCGGGTGTCGTTTTCACCCGCAGCCAAACAGCTCTGCCGCGAATGTTGCAGGCGCAAGCAAGGGTGCGGGCGCGTTGCGGGATTCCAGCAGCACGCGATCGCCGGTCACGAGACACAGATCACCGTGGCTTGCAAGCAAATCCCACAAGTGTTGATCGCCGCTGTCGGGTGCCGCGGATCCCTTCACGGGTTCCAGCACGATGGCATGCTCGGCCAGCGTGGCCAGCAACGAATCGATTTCGTCGCTGCTCAATCCATGCCGCTTGCACAGCGCGGGCCGATTCAGCACCTCGCGATATTCTGCCAGCAGGGCTTCGGACAGCGCGAAGGGAAACGCTGCGGTCAGCATGCCGTCCAGAATGCGCGCCGTTGGAGAGTCCTGCCGTGCCGTCATCAGGCCCGCCGCCACCACGTTGGTATCGATGGCGGCAACCCGAGTCATGCGCGCCGCGCCGCGCGGGCTTCGTTGGTTGCAAGTTTCATCGCTTCGGCTTCCGACAATTTGCTGCGCTTGCGCGCACGTCGTACCAGATCCAATGCGGCATCACGCGACTTGATGCCATAGAACGCCAAGCTTTCGTCGATCAGCTTGCCGATGGTCTTGCCGCGGCGAGCCGAAGCTTCCTTCAAAGCGCGGTAACGGCTTTCACTCAGGGTGATGGTCAAGCGGTTCATGGCGAAGGATGTGAGTTGTCACATCGACACACTAGCACATCTTCAATCACGATGTGCCCTGCGATGTTTGGTACCTGATGAAGGTCCGAATCGCCGCGCTCGGGGAGGGGAAAAAAGAAGGGCCGCGCGAGGCGGCCCTTCGAAGGTGTTTAAGCACAACCGCGATCAATGGCGGCAGCTGGATGGAAGATACTTGTTCGGAACGGTCGTAGCTGGGGCACATGTCCAGTGAATGGAGCCACTTGGGGAAGTGACGGGCGACAATGCTAACGTGTCGGCGCTGACCGCCGTGTTGGTCGCGGGGTTGGCATAGGCGACGGTGATCACGCCCGTGCTTGCCAACGTTACGCCACTCACATACTTGCCATTGATGCTTGTGGGAGTGCTAGGAACACCGGCTGAAGCAGGGGTTCCCGGCCAACGCCCTGTATTCGAGTAGAACTCGGCGACGGCAGTCTGCACGCCGCCCGAGATGGTCATACCTTCGGATACCTGCGCGCGAATCAAGTAGTTCTGGTAGGCCGGAATGGCGATGGCCGCCAGGATCGCGATGATCGCGACCACGATCATCAGTTCGATCAGGGTGAAACCTTTCTGCATCGATTTCATGGTTGTGTTCCTCTGTGCTTGTGGTTGCTGGTCAACTGGTTGGGAATGCCCAAAGTGCAAGCCCCTGATGCGAACCCCCTGGCCAGACATGCCAGTGATCCAGAAGCTCGGGTAGAGAAAAGCAGCTTTCGTGCCAAACCCCGTGGCAGCGTCCCCGCAGGAAATCTATCTGCCCCTCGCGAATTCCACTTGGGAACGCCGTCACATTTTTTTACACGCACGAAGTTTGCGTTTGTTGACGTTGCGCGGCAGGTGACGCACTGCGTCACGTCACGGCTTTTCTTCCCCCTTCCGCAGGAAGGGGGATCGAGGGGGATGGCTTGTCGCCTTTGGAACGGCATCCCCCCGACGCTTCGCGTCGACCCCCTTCCTTCGGAAGGGGGTGATAAGCGGCGTGGTGCGCTTTGCTTCCCCCTTCCGTAGGAAGGGGGATCGAGGGGGATGGCTTGATGCTTTGGAGTTCATCCTCCCGCGCTTCGCGCGACCCCCTTCCTTCGGAAGGGGGTGATAAGCGCGGCGTGGTGCGCTTTGCTTCCCCCTTCGCTTGCGAAGGGGGAGCGAGGGGGATGGCTTTTCAAGTTTGGAGCGACATCCCCCCCGTTGCTTCGCATCGACCCCCTTCCGCCGGAAGGGGGTGAAAAAACAAACGGCCGCACCGTGAGGTGCGACCGTTCGGGAGCCCCCGTTCCTGACCAGAAAGATGCTCCGCCGAATAACCTGCAGGATGCGTGCCAAGCGCTGCAGGGCAACCCTTTCATGGGGCGGTCAATCCACTCTTGGCGATGCAACCTGCAGGTGCGGCAAGTCGCCGACATGACTGGATGCGCGCATCAGCAGGGTCTGGTCTTGCGTGTCCAACGCAGGCAGATCCCCGTCAGCGAAATAAACGAGTGCCTTCAACGCCTCGCCGGGCTGGAAGCTGGGACCGAAAAGCGCGCGAGCCGCACCCAGTCCCGTGGCAAGGTCGCCCCCGGCTCGCAGCAGCGCCGCAATATCGCGGTAGTCCTTCGACTCGGCGCGTTGCAGGATCGTCTTGAGCTTGGTGGCCAGAAGATCCAGTGGCGAGGCGATCCGCAGCACGCCGTCGTCCGTGCGTTCGGGCTTGCCGATGCGGCCGAAGCCCGGCATCGCGAAGAATGAAACCTTGACTTCGTTGGGCGCGGTATCCGGGACGAAAGTCAGAAAGGTGAGTGTGTCGGGCGTTGCTTGCAGGGCCGTTGCCGTATGTGTGAAGGGCAGGGCGGCAGACAGTGCGCGGCGATCAAGCGGACGGCTGGAGAAAAAGTCGAAATCGACCGAGGTTCGATGGCCCAGGCGCAGCGCGATCGCGGTGCCGCCATACAACACGAAACCCAACTCCGCAGCGGGTGCCAGCAGGGGCCACAAACCCTGCTGCGCCGGTGGCAACAGCTCGCGCCGGGGCGTGAATGCATCCATCATTCGAAACGGCGCACTGGCAGCGGCGGCACCTGGCCCATGCGAGCCAGCCCCAGGCGGTAATGCCACCATGTCCACGAACGGGCGTTGAACTGCCCCGCTTCGGCGTGCGTCAACGCGTCTTGCAGGGCGGCGTCACCCAGGCGCAGCCGCATGGCGTTGGCGTCATCCCAGTCACCAAGATTCATGACCTGGGCAATCACGCGCCGGGGTTCACGTACGGCTTCACCGGGCGGCTTCCACCAGATGTACCGCCGGGCAAGCAGCTTCAACAATTCGAGGTTGTCGTTCGGCATGGTGCGGCCCTTCGACTGGCATGTTCATTGTACCGGTGGCGCGCTTGCATGCGGCGCTGCGGGCTTTCAAAATGCGCTGCTTTGTAACGTATCGAGGCAGGGATGACAACGCTTCTGGTCACCGGCGGCGCCGGATTCATCGGCGGCAATTTCGTGCTGCAGGCGGTGGCCGATGGCCTCACCGTGGTCAACCTGGACAAGCTGACCTACGCCGGCAACCTCGACACGTTGCGCCCGCTGGCAGGCAACCCGCGCCACGTGTTCGTGCAGGGCGACATCGGCGACCGCGTGCTGGTTTCAAAATTGTTGGCCGAGCACAAGCCCGACGCGGTGGTGAACTTCGCGGCCGAATCGCACGTCGATCGTTCCATCGATGGCCCGGCCGCATTCGTCGAAACCAACGTGGTCGGCACGCTGGCGCTGCTGGAAGCGGCACGCGATCACTGGAAGTCGCTGGACGGCGCTGCGCGTGACGCGTTCCGTTTCCTGCACGTGTCAACCGACGAGGTGTACGGCTCGTTGGGTGCGACCGGCAAGTTCACCGAAGAGACACCGTATGCGCCGAACTCGCCGTACTCGGCGTCGAAGGCGGCCAGCGATCACCTGGTGCGCGCGTTCCACCACACCTACGGGCTGCCGGTGCTGACGACGAATTGCTCGAACAATTACGGGCCGTACCAGTTTCCGGAGAAACTCATCCCGCTGACCATCGCGCGCGCGCTGGCCGGCGAGAAACTGCCGGTGTACGGCGACGGCCGGAACATCCGCGACTGGCTGTTCGTGCTGGACCATTGCAGTGCGATCCGCCGCGTGCTGGAAGCGGGCAGGGTGGGCGAAACCTACAATGTGGGCGGCGACTCCGAGCGCGAGAACATCCACGTGGTGAGAACCATCTGCGCGCTGCTGGATGCCAAACGCCCGCTACCGGACGGCCGCAAACGAGAAACCCTGATCGAATTCGTCAAGGACCGCCCCGGCCACGATCGCCGCTACGCGATCGACTCATCCAAGCTGCAGCGCGAACTCGGCTGGAAACCCAGCGTCGATTTCGAAACCGGCATCGCGCGCACCGTGGACTGGTACCTCGCCAACCAGCCGTGGGTGCGACGCGTGCTGGATGGCAGTTACCGGATGGAGCGGTTGGGGGCTTCGGCATGATGACGCCAAAAGCCATCCCCCTCGATCCCCCTTCGTTCCGAAGGGGGAAGGAAAGCTCACCCCCTTCGCTCGCGAAGGGGGTCGCGCCGCAGGCGCGGGGGGATGAAATCAACGGACGAGGCGCATCGACATGACGACAAAAAAAGGCATCATCCTCGCCGGCGGCTCCGGCACGCGGCTGTACCCGGTCACGCAGGCCATCAGCAAGCAATTGCTGCCGGTGTACGACAAGCCGATGATCTATTACCCGCTGTCGGTGTTGATGCTGGCCGGCATCCGCGAGGTGCTGGTGATCAACACGCCGCACGAGCAGGCGCTGTTCCGGAACCTGCTGGGCGACGGTTCGCAATGGGGCATACATATTGAGTATGCGATGCAGCCGTCGCCGGATGGCCTGGCGCAGGCGTTCATCATCGGGCGCGACTTCGTCGCGGGCGAACCCTGCGCGCTGGTCTTGGGCGACAACATCTTCTTCGGGCATGGTTTCACCGAGTTGCTGCAACGCGCGTCGTTGCGTGAACGCGGCGCAACGGTGTTCGGTTACTTGGTGCGCGATCCGGAGCGCTACGGCGTGGCTGAATTCGACAAGACGGGTCGCGTGGTCGGGCTGGAGGAGAAACCCGCCAAACCGAAATCCAACTACGCGGTGACCGGGCTGTATTTCTACGATGGCCGCGTATGCGATTACGCCGCAAAGTTGAAGCCGTCTGCACGCGGCGAGCTGGAAATCACCGACTTGAACCGTTGCTACCTCGAAGACGGCTCGTTGATGTTGGAGCAGTTGGGCCGCGGCTACGCCTGGCTCGATACCGGCACCCACGAGTCGATGATGGATGCGGGCAACTACATCGCCACAGTGGAAAACCGTCAGGGACTCAAGATCTGCTGTCCCGAGGAAATCGCCTTCCAGCACGGCTGGATCGACGCCTCATGCGTGCGAGAGCTGGCGCAGCCATTGGCCAAGACGGGGTACGGGCAGTATCTGTTGCGGTTGGTGGGAGCTTGAGCATGCAAGTGACAAGAGCCATCCCCCTCGATCCCCCTTCGCAAGCGAAGGGGGTGGCTAAAACATGCGCGTCGTACGCCCCAAAACCAAAATGGTGTTTTTCTTCCCCCTTCGCTTGCGAAGGGGGTCGATGCGCAGCATCGGGGGGATGCAAGCCGTGACTGTTCACCCCCACCTCAAACGCATCGACACGCGCCTTCCCGGCGTCTGCGTCATCGAACCCGTGGTGCACGGCGACGCGCGCGGCTACTTTTTTGAAAGTTTCCACGCGCAGAAATACGCCGAGCTTGGCATCGACGCGCGCTTCGTGCAATCCAACGTGTCGCGTTCCGCGCGCGGCGTGCTGCGAGGGCTGCACTACCAGTGGCCGAATCCGCAGGGCAAGCTGATATCGGTGCTGGACGGCGAGGTGTACGACGTTGCGGTCGATATCCGCCGCGGTTCGCCCAGCTTCGGTCGCTGGGAAGCGGCGATGCTGACCGCCGCCAACCATCGCCAGTTGTGGATTCCCGAAGGCTTCGCGCACGGATTCTGCGTGGTCAGCGAAGCTGCTACTTTCATGTACCAGTGCACCGCGTTATACGACCCGTCCGCCGACGCCGGCGTGCGCTGGAACGATGCAGCGATCGGCATCGACTGGCCGGTCGCGGAACCGTTGTTGTCCGCCAAGGACGGGAAGGCGCCGTTCCTCGCGGACGTGCCGGCTGACCGCTTACCCGTGTACGCCGGGACGTGAGCGAACCCGTGCGCATTCTTGTCACCGGCGCCAATGGACAGGTGGGGCATGAGTTGCTGCGGGTATTGGTGAAACAGCCATCCCCCTCGATCCCCCTTCGTTCCGAAGGGGGAAGAAAATCACCCCCTTCGCTTGCGAAGGGGGTCGCGCCGCAGGCGCGGGGGGATGCCCACCTCCTTCGGAACGAAGGGGGTCGCCGCGCAGCGGCGGGGGGATGCCGCCCCCCCCTTTGCAAAATCGTTCCCGCCACCCGCACCGGCGCGCTCGAAGACGGCACGCCGTGCGAGCGCGTCGACCTTGCGGATCCCGACGGCATGCGCGACGCGCTCGACCGCATCGCGCCGGACATCATCCTCAACGCCGCCGCCTACACCGCGGTCGATCGCGCCGAGGACGAACCCGAGCTCGCGCAGCGCAGCAACGGCGATGCGCCGGGCGTACTCGGCGCGTGGGCGAAGCAACATGGTGCGCGCGTGGTGCATTACTCCACCGATTACGTATTCGATGGCAACGCATCGCGGCCGTATCGCGAAGACGATGCCACGCATCCGGTCAGCGTCTACGGCCGTTCCAAACTCGCGGGCGAACTCGCGCTGCGCGACAGTGGCGCGCGGCATCTGATCCTGCGCACCGCGTGGGTGTACGCCGCGCGCGGGCACAATTTCCTGCGCACCATATTGCGGCTCGGCGCCGAACGCGATGTGCTGCGCGTGGTGGACGACCAGATCGGTGCGCCCACGTCGGCGCGGCTGATCGCGGAGGTCACCGCGCGGGTTGTTGCGCAGTGGTGCGCACCCCCTTCCGCAGGAAGGGGGTCGATGCGCAGCATCGGGGGGATGCCCACGCTCGACGGCACGTACCACCTCGTCACATCCGGGCAAACCAGCTGGTGCGGCTTCGCCCGCGCGATCTTCGAGCGCGCGCGGGCCGGAGGCTTGCTGGCACGCGCGCCGACCGTCGAGGCCATCCGCACCATCGAATACCCGACGAAAGCCGCACGGCCGGCATGGTCGGTGCTCGACACCACGAAGCTGCGGGAAACCTTCGACATCGCCTTGCCAGACTGGCAACACGGACTGGATGAGGTGATCGGCGAGTTGACGCATTCTTGAACCCCTCTCCCTTCGGGGCAGGGGAAAATATTGAACCCCCTCCCTTCGGGGCAGGGGAGCGATCGCTCAACCGCTCATCGGCCCGATCGCGCCGTCCGTCGCCCCGTGCTTGGAAGAAGGCTGCATGGCGTGGATGATGCATGCTGCATCTTCGGCTTCTACAGGGGCAAACCGTGGTGCTGGGGAAATCTCATTCGGATTCGCAACAGCGCATCCCCCTCGATCCCCCTTCGTTCCGAAGGGGGAGGACAAGTGCGTGGTGCCATGCGCTGACCACCACCTTCCGCAGGAAGGGCGGAGCGAAGCGAACGCGCGCGGATGCGCGGCATCGGGGGGATGCCTTGTCACGCACCAAGGCCATCCCCCTTAATCCCCCTTCGCAGGCGAAGGGGGAAGAAAGCTCCACCCCCTTCGGAACGAAGGGGGTCGCGCGCAGCGCGGGGGGATGCCGCGGCTTCACGCTGGTCGAATTGATGATCACGCTCGCGATCGGGGCGATCCTGCTGATGATCGCGGTGCCGAGCTTCCAGCACCTGATCCTGTCCAACCGCCTGACCACGTCAGCCAACGCGCTGGCCGATGCGCTCAACACCGCGCGGATGGATGCCATCAAGCTCAATGCCGACACCCAGTTCTGCGGCAGCACGGCGACGGCGAACACCGGCGACCCGTTGGGCGCGGCCTGTGGCACGGCAGCCGGCGCGGTGTACTCCCTGCCACAAAGCGCTGCCACCGCCGGCGAAGTGCGCGCGACACCACCCGGCATCGCATCGCCCATCCAGTTGACCAGCGCCGGGATGGCGGCGGTGCGTTTTTCCGGGCGCGGGTTCGGCTACGACCCTACCGTTGGCTCCGGTACGCCGTACCAAGGCAATGTCGCGGTCGTTTGTACCTCGGGACTGTCCAGCAACAACCAACGCATCGTCAGCATGACCACAGGCTCGATCGTCGCGGTGGCCACGTCCACCGGGAGTTGCCCATGATGCCCATTCTTGCCACGCAACGCGCACGCGACCGACAGACCGGCATCGGCATGATCGAAGTGCTGATTGCGGTGCTGATCGTGTCGATCGGCTTCCTTGGCATGGCCGCGCTGCAGGCCAAGGCCCTGTCGACGAACAACAGCGCGATGGCGCGCAGCATGGCCACCGTCGCCAGCTATTCCATCCTGGACGCCATGCGTACCGACCTGACCTCGGCCGAGGCGGGCGCATACGGCAGTATCTCGGCCCCGACCACTGTAATCGCCAATGCGTGTCCAGTTGCGGGCGGCTCACTCGCCAGCGTGCAATTGAACCAGTGGTGCACGCAACTAGGTGACACCTTGGGAGCCACGGCTTCGACCAAGGGCACGATAGCCTGCAGCATCACGGCGCAGTGCACCATCACTATCACGTTCAACGACAGCCGCTCCGGTACCGAAGGTGCCAGCGTGGGTTCCAGCGCGCAGCAGGTCGTGACGAGGGCGGGTCTATGAGCACGCAACGAAACCTTCGCGGGGTGGCCCTGCGCGCTGTGCCGCGTGTGGCAGGCTTCACCCTGATCGAGCTGATGATCGCGATGATCCTGGGGCTCATCGTGATCGCCGGCGTCACCAGCGTGTTTCTTGCGGGCCAGCAGAGTTTCCGCACCAACAACGCGCTGGCCGATGTGCAGGATAGTTCGCGGATCGCCTTCGAGCTGATGGCGCGCGACATCCGCCAGGCGGGGTTGACCGGTTGCAACAGCCTCAACAGCCGCGTTACCAACGTGCTTGCCAACAGCCCGGGCAACGCCGCGACACCGGCGTGGTGGGCAGACTGGAACAACGCGGTACATGGCTATGACGATGCTTCCACCGACCCTGCACTCACCGGCTTGACCAGTGGTACGCCGGTGGCGGGCACCAGTTCTCTGGAATTGCTGAGCGCGGGCGATGCGGCTTACACAATCGCAAATGACGTCCCCGGCACGGGCTTCAAGATAAACACGACGACTTACGATTTGTCGATAGGCGACATCATCATCGCCTGTTCGCCGGATCATGCCGCGATCATGCAGATTACGGGTCAGAACATTACCAATGTTCAAGTCAACTACAACACGGGCTCGAAGGTTTCACCCGGCAACTGTTCCAACAACCTCGGTTTCCCCAACACCAACTGCGCCGGCAACAGCCCCGATTACACCTTCCCGCCCAATTCCAAGATCGCCAAGTTGACGGCGGCCGACTGGTACATCGGCGTCAATCCGGTCGGCGGGAAGTCCTTGTACCGCGTCAGCCTGCAGAACAATGCCGGCACCGCAAGCGCCGTACCGCAGGAAATGGTGCGCAACGTCACCGGCATGACCATCACCTATCTCAACCCGAGCATTGGCGCCATCAGTGCCAAGTTCGTGAACGCCGCGACGATGACCGCCGACAACGGCTGGGCGGGCGTGACCGCGGTACAGGTGCAATTGCAGGTTCAAAGCACCTTCCAGCGCGCCACCACCGGCGCCACGCCTACTGCGTTGAGCCGCACTTACGCCTTCACCACAACCTTGCGCAACCGGGTGAATTGACATGTCAAGGGGTCAAGCCAGGCCATCGCGCGAATCGCCGCGCATCCCCCTCGATCCCCCTTCCTGCGGAAGGGGGAGGAAAAGCAGCGCGCACCGCATCCTTGCGCTCACCCCCTTCCACAGGAAAGGAGTCGCGCCGCAGGCGCGGGGGGATGTCACCCCCTTCCACGGGAAGGGGGTCGCGCGCAGCGCGGGGGGATGTCATGCCAAAGCGACCCAGCGCGGCGCCGCGCTGCTGGTGTCGCTGATCCTGCTGGTGGTGATCACACTGGTCGGCCTCGCTGCCATCGGCACCACCCTCCTGCAGAACAAAGCGGCGGCCAACCAATATGACCGCCAGATTGCATTCCAGGCGGCCGAGGCTTCGCTGCGGCAGGCGCAAGTCGTGATCCAGAACGCGACCACCAACGTCGGGATGCCGGTACCGTCGACCACGCTCGCTTCCGCAGGGATCGAGGATTGCCATGCGGACCCGATTCCCGGTACTAGCCCGCAACAATACAACCCGCCTGTCAATAAGTGCCTCGCCGACCCTTTCACGGACCCCAATTCCACCGGCTACGTCGTCACGGTCACCACCACCCAATTCAATGCCGGGCCGCTGGCCGCGGCAAATCCGCAATACGTGATCCAGTACATGGGCTCGTTCCTGGCGCCGACGCCGCAGGCGCGATTGATCTCCAACCCGCCGAACTACGGCGTCCCCAGCCAGGGGACGATGGTGGATTACTACCGCATTACCGCCCGCAGCGGCGATCCCACCCAAACCGGCGAACGTTCCATCGTGACCCTGCAATCCACCTTCATGAATTGACGCCCATTCTTGCCACGCAATCGAGTTGTGGCGGTACAGCCAAGATATCCAGTCGAGGAATCCGAACATGTCCTTCGCGAAGACAAAGCTGCTGCTGGCACTGGCCGGCGTGCTGGTCGCCTGTTCGGCGGGTGCTACTACTTATGTCGACAATTTCACTGGTGCGGCGGCCAATCTGCAATGGACGGCGCTGAACGATGCGTGCCTGACCGCTGGCAGCGGCACGGGTTCGATCCCGGCGTGCTCCAGTGTTGCCAAGTCTAAAACGGTGGGTGGCACGACTACGTGGACGTGGATGAATGGCCAAACCTATACGGTCCCGACGTCCGACACGACCGCCGGGAAAGGGGCGTTGTTGCTGACGCCGGCAGCCGACAACCAGACCGGCGCAATTCTTTCCGGGTTCCCTCCGTTTCCCTTGAGCCAAGGTATCCAGATCACCTTTACGACCTATACCTACGGAGGCGACAGCGGCGGTACTGCCAAGGACGGTGCCGACGGCATCGTGTTCTTCCTGACCGACGGCACCCAGACCCTGCCTACCGAAGCTGGTGCTGAAGGCGGCTCGATGGGCTACGGCTGCTCCAACGTCAACGGCGTTTACGATGGTGTCGCTTACGGTTATCTCGGCCTTGGCATCGATGAATACGGCAACTTCCTGAACTCGGGTGACAACGGCAGCGTTGGAGTCTACAACTCCAGAAATACTGCTTATGGCACGACCGCATACAGAAGTGGCCCCGGAAAATTGAACAGCACGGTAAGTGACTGACCTGCTCCCCATCGGCGATGATGATCGCCGCAGAAGGAGCCAACCATGAGTCGTAGACCACGTCGTAATCACTCACCG
>SCQS01000010.1 GCA_004299705.1 Rhodanobacteraceae bacterium
ACAGGCTTACGTTGCCGCGCTGCGTCGGCAAGCAAGGCTCGATCAGACGATACTGTGCTTCGGTAATCTCCATCCGCGCAGTATCTCACGAATAACCATTAGTGTTAACACACCCTAGTTCGCGGTGCAACAGCCGGGGATCAAGGCCTTGGCGATCAAGACCGAAGCGCAGCAGGCGGTGTTGGCCTTGCACCGGATGCGGCAGCAACGGGTGAAGTTTCGTACCGCGCAGATCAACGCGCTGCGGGGCCGCATTGCTGAGTACGGTGAAGTGATGCCATGTGGTCGTGCGGGTTTGCACAAGGGCGTCGTTGGAAGCCTTCACGCGACTGGCCGAGCGGCTACCGGCGGTTCTGGTGGATACGCTGCGCGAGCAGTTTGCTCGGATTACGCGTCTGGACGAAGAGATCGTCGAGATCGAGCGGCGCTTGAAGGAATGGTTCAAGCAGGATGCTGCTTGCCAGCGTGATGCGGCGGTGCCCGGGATCGGGCTGCTGACGGCGACGGCCGTGGTGGCAACGATGGGCGATGCCCATACCTTCCGATCGGGGCGCGAGTTCGCTGCCTAGTTGGGGCTGGTACCACGCCAGCGAGGCATCGGCGGCAAGATCAAGCTACTGGGCATCAGCAAGCGTGGTGATACCTACTTGCGTACTTTGTTGGTGCAGGGTGCACGCGCGGTTCTGTTGTGCAGCAAGATGCCTTCGACCTGGCTGGATAACCTGGCCCGGCGGCCAACGAATGTCGCGGTAGTCGCGCAGGCGAACAAGACCGCGCGTACGCTGTGGGCATTGCTGGCCCACCAGCGCGATTGGCAAGCCGACTATATGAGCCAACCGGCTTGACGGCGTCGAAGTACAAAACAACCACATCTTATTTTGACGCGGGAGAGAACGGCAAGGTTGCGCAAGGCAACGTATGTGATGATGGCAAACAGGTCGGACCGTGGCTCACCAAGCCTGAACGGACTTTCTGGGCTACAAGCCCGGTAGGTAAATGAGGCGTGGGTCAGCGGATTCCATCAGGGCCAGCAGGCATTCAAGCCTGCAGCAAAGGCAGGATACAAAACTGCAACCGAACTCTGTCCGACATCATGACGAATGCCCTTGCCAAACCGGAGGCGTCCATACAAAAGTCCGTTCTCCCAGAGAGGACGGACATGCGCAAGAGCCGATTCAGCACCGTGCAGATCATTGGGTTTCTCAAGCAGGCCGAGGCAGGGATGGCGGGCACCGAGCTGTGCCGCCAACACGGTTCAGCAATGCGACCTTCTACAAGTGACACGTGGCGCGGCGCATGGAGGCCGCCGACGCGCAGCGCCTGAGGGCGCTGGAGGCCGAGAACGGGCGGCTCAAAAAACTGCTGGCCGAAGCGCACCTGGACATCGAGGCGCTGAAGATCGGCTTCGGGGTAAACCCTAGCCCCGCAACCCGCCAGCCCCAAGCAGCGCCCTGGTTCGTTCATCTGGCACCCTCATGGCACATCTCACGATGGTTTGTACGAACCCGTCTGCTCGCGTGCCGTCTGATGGGATGCGAAGCCCACAGGCTCATGATCCGATTGAAACTACGTCGCACACTGGCGCAAGCGACGGTTGCCTCCTACTTATTCAGCAGGTGAAGGAACGACGGTGTCTGCAAGGTAATCAGTGGGTGACACACCGAATGCACGATGGAACATTGCGGTGAACGCACTTGGGCTGTTGTAGCCTACATCAAGCGCGGTCTCGGTAATCGAGTGCCCTTCCACCAAGCGCGAAAGTGCATCGATCAAACGTGCGTTCTGACGCCATGTAGCGAAACTCATCCCAGTCTCGCGACGAAAAATGCGAGTGAATGTCCGTCGCCCCATAGCTGCCTCTTTGGCCCAATCGTCCAGTGTCTTGTGAGGGCTGGAATCGATGAGGATCGCCTTGCAGATGCGCGCAAGCCGCGCGTTCGCTGGCATCGGCACACTCAAGGGCATCCGGGGCGCGCGAACTATCTCGTCCAGGACCAGCGACATCAGGCGTTCATCGCGACCTCCGAGTTGGTATTCCACAGGCAGTTTGCAGGCTTCGAGAATCAACTCGCGTAGCAGGTTGGAAACGACAAGCACCTTGCAGGCGGTTGGCAGGTCCGGCACAACGTCACTGGCGATGTACAAGGTTCGAATCTGCACACGACCACGGCATCGCACTTCGTGTGTCACACCGGCCGGAACCCAAATTGCACGGTGCGGTGGAGTGACATAGCTCGTGTCACTGGTATTCAGGATGACTACGCCTGATGTCGCGTAGACAAGCTGTGCGCGGATATGGCTGTGGGCCGGATCAAAAAAACCGGGAGGGTAGTCGTCCACCAGAACCGCGACGGGGCGATCCACCATCTGGTAATCGGCGCCCTTTTTGCTGCGGGTAATCTGGCCCTTGCTAGACGATGAATGATCCTGTTTCGATGGCATACCGCTGGGTCGTCGCTAAGCTACGGTGCGGACTTGGCTTGGGCTACACAGTACCAAAAGGCAAGCCATGACAACAACAAACCATACACGGTGCCTGTCGAGATGGCCTTACCGATTTCCTGCGGAGCGTTCCCGGCATGACGCGTCAACCGACGAGGCACGATGGTCACTCGGCGGCCCTGAGCGTACCCTCCCCAATCGACCCGCAGCTCCGTCCTTTTGTTTCAGAGCTAACCAAGCCACAAGCACGCGAAGCAAACGCTGCTGATCTCTCTTTCGACGAGATGCGCCGTCAAGCGGAAGTCGTACGTGCGCCCTGGCGCCGGGGTGGTCCGCGAATGGTCGACATCGAGGAGTTGCGAGCGCCGACGAGGTCCGGCGCAGTGCGCGTGCGGCTGTATAAGCCCATCGCGAGCGCCGCTTTGCAGCCCGCACTTGTCTATCTCCATGGAGGGGGCTGGACCATGTTCAGCATCGATACGCACGACCGTATCATGCGAGAACTCGCGTCTCGTGCGGGGATCTCGGTCGTCGGCGTTGATTACGCGCTGTCGCCGGAGGCAAAATTTCCGTTCGCCCTTCAGCAGATCGTCGACGTTGTGCGTTGGTTGTCCCAAAGCGGTGACAAACGGGGCATAGACACCAAGAGAATGGCGATAGGCGGTGATTCGGCTGGGGCAAACCTTGCGGTCAGTACAAGCCTGATGCTCCGCGATGCGGGCGAGCGGAACACCATTCAATGCATGCTGCTCATTTACGGATGCTTTTTGGGAGACCCCGCCGAGCTGGCAGCTACAGGCTACGGGTCCGAAGGCAACCTGCTTTCCAGCCGCGAAATGGCTGGCTTCTGGGAAAACTATCTCGCTGATCCCGCGGATGCCAGGAATCCATTGGCTTCTCCGTTGCTCGCGCGGCTCGATGGCTTGCCACCCGCCTTTCAGGTCATCGCGCAATGCGATGTCCTGGCCGAACAGGACATGGTTTTCGCTGCACGGTTGCGCAAAGCCGGGGTCGCCGCGGAAGAACGGGAGTATCCCGGTGCAACCCACAGTTTCCTCGAAGCCGTGTCCATAGCCGACGTTGCGGGACGCGCGCTGGACGACAGCGCGGCATGGCTTTGCAGACGTCTACAGGTGTCGCCCTAGCCCCATGGCTCGAGCGACCTATACGCGAAACGGGAACTCAGGAGACATATGCCATGAGTAGTTCAAAGTTCGCACCACGCAGTGACGCCGAGGTTACCCGCCTGATCACGCGGTACCCGCTCGCCTGGGTGGTTTCGCGTGACGACCCCAACACCGCCACTCCCTTGCCGTTACGCCCGGAGCGGGTGGAAAACGACCGGGTCGCGACGCTGACCGGGCATTGTGGCCGTACCAATCCGCAAGTGGCGAGCCTGCAGAAGGCACCTCGCGCCACACTCCTGTTCATGGGTCCAAATGACTATGTCTCGCCTTCATGGTTTAGCGATCGCACGCAGGCGCCCACCTGGAACTACGCCTCCATCAATTGCGATGTCGACATCGAGTTCCTGGACAACCACGCAGACCTTGATCGGATCGTGCGTGATCTGGTTGAAGCCATGGAAGGCGACCGCCAGAACCGTTGGCGCATCGAGGAAATGCACGAGCGTTACGAATTGTTGTTGAAGCGGATCATCCCGTTTCGTGCGCACGTTCGCGCGATCAATGCCAAGTTCAAACTGGGCCAAGACGAACGCGATGATGTCTACCCCGAGATCATCCGCGGACTCTCGCGGACTGGAAATGAGGATCTCATCAGCATGATGAACGCTGCGAACCCGGCGCGCAGTGCGACACCAAGCTGATTCTCCGGCGGCAACGAACCGTGCGAAGCCACGAAGCTGCGTGCGCTGACACTTAGTAACCACCATTCCAGCACCCACCAAATCCGGTAACTAGGGTGTGTTAACACTAATGGTTATTCGTGAGATACTGCGCGGATGGAGATTACCGAAGCACAGTATCGTCTGATCGAGCCTTGCTTGCCGACGCAGCGCGGCAACGTAAGCCTGT
>SCQS01000011.1 GCA_004299705.1 Rhodanobacteraceae bacterium
CAAAACCCTGGCAACTGTTCGGGATGAAAGGAAAAACCCGCACCGACCCATGCTTCGTTACGATCTCGCAATCAAGGGGGTATCGGTCTGGTGCGGGGTGCAACCAACTTACAAGGGGGTGGGTTTCGCGCGTCAGAGCTTCATGCCCTTCAACGCCGGGTGCACCAGCTCGCCGCCGGCGACGTTGATGCCGCTGGCGAGGATCGCGTCCTTGTGCCAGTTCTTCTGCGCGAGGCGCAGCACGTACGGCAGGATCGCCGCCGAGATCGCCTGCGAAGAAGTCTGCGGCACCGCGCCCGGCATGTTGGTGACGCAGAAGTGCGTGACGCCATCGACCACGTAGGTCGGATCCTTCCACGTCGTGGGCTTGGAGGTTTCGAAGCAGCCGCCCTGGTCGATGGAAATGTCCACCAGCACGCTGCCCTTCTCCATCGACTTCACCATCGACTTGGTCACCACGCGCGGCGCCTTGGCGCTCGGGATCAACACCGCGCCGACCACCAGGTCGGCGCTCGCGACCTCCTCGGCCACCTGCGATTCATACGCGTACAGCGCGGTGACGTTGTCGCCCCACTGGCGCGCCTGCGCCAGACGGTCGGGGCGCTTGTCGAACACCACCACGTTGCTGCCACCGCGCGCCGCGAGCTTGGCGGCATTGCCGCCGGCGACGCCCGCGCCCAGCACCACGACCTTGCCGCGCTCGGTCGCGGCCATGCCGCCCAGCAACTTGCCCTTGCCGCCGTTCGGCTGGTGCAGCAGCGTAGTACCGCACTGCGTTGCCAGCTTGCCCGCGATCACCGACATCGGCGCCAGCAGCGGCAGCGAACCGTCGACTTCCTGCACGCTCTCGAACGCGACACCGGTCAGGCCGATCTTAAGCAGCGACTTGGTCAGCTTCGGCGCCGGGGCGAGGTGCAGATAGCAGAACAACAGGTGGCGCTTTTCCAGCAGCTTCAGGTCGCCTTCGATCGGCTCCTTCACCTTGACGATCAACTCGGCCTTGCCGTACAGCGCGGCGGCGTCCTTGACGATCTTGACGCCCACCTTGGTGTAACGCTCGTTGGCGAAGCCGCTCTTCTCGCCCGCGCCGGACTGCAGGTACACCTCGTGGCCGTGGCGAATCAGATCGGCACACGCCGCGGGGACAAGGGCGACGCGGCCCTCGAGGGTTTTGGTTTCGGAAGGAACGCCAATACGCATGGATTCATCCTCTGCGAAAAATATCACGCTTGAAATACCGCGGCGAACTCCCCATGCTGCACGACTCGTCACGGCATCCAGCCCGTGACCTGGCGCGCGACGCACCAGTGTCACGAACGCAACTGCCGTAGGGAATCGCCGGGTCGAAGCACGCACCGCGGCGGACGAGTGGAAGTTCCTGCGGACCTTGAGACAACCAGAGAATTATACATGAGCACTCCCAAGCACAGTCGCCTTCTCATCCTCGGCTCCGGCCCGGCGGGCTACACCGCGGCCGTCTACGCGGCCAGGGCGAACCTGCAACCGCTGTTGATCACCGGGCTCGCGCAGGGCGGGCAGTTGATGACCACGACCGAAGTCGACAACTGGCCGGGCGACGTCGACGGCCTGCAGGGCCCCGACTTGATGCGGCGTATGGCCGAGCACGCCGAGCGCTTCCACACCGCGATGGTGTTCGACCACATCCACAGCGTGGACCTGAAACAGCGCCCGTTCCACTTGAAGGGTGACAGCGGCGAATACAGTTGCGATGCACTGATCATCGCCACCGGCGCGACCGCCAAATACCTCGGTATCGAAAGCGAGGAGAAATTCAAGGGCAAGGGCGTGTCGGCCTGCGCCACCTGCGACGGCTTCTTCTTCCGCAACCAGGACGTCGCGGTGATCGGCGGCGGCAACACCGCGGTCGAGGAAGCGCTGTACCTCGCCAACATCTGCCGCAAGGTCACGCTGGTGCATCGCCGCGACAAGTTGCGCGCGGAAAAAATCCTGCAGGACAAACTGTTCGAGAAGGCCAACGCCGGCAAGGTCGAACTGGTGTGGAACCACACCGTGGACGAAGTGCTGGGCGACGACACCGGCGTCACCGGCGTGCGGCTGGTCAGCACCGCCGATGGCAGCAAGCGCGACGTCGCAGTCACCGGCATGTTCGTCGCGATCGGGCACACGCCCAACACCGGCGTGTTCGAAGGCCAGCTCGACATGCGCAACGGCTATATCCGGATCAATAGCGGCCTGGATGGCAACGCCACCGCAACCTCGGTGCGCGGCGTGTTCGCGGCCGGCGACGTCGCCGACCACGTGTATCGCCAGGCCGTCACCTCGGCCGGCTTCGGTTGCATGGCCGCGCTGGATGCCGAGAAGTTCCTGGATTCGATCGGGCTGACGGGCTGATCGCATCGCCCACGCAAACGCAGAAGCTTCTGACACGGATCGACGCGGATAAGAGCGGATACGGCGACGTGACTCGTGCCGCATGTCAGCAAAGAATCGTCGTCATTCCGGGGTCGCCTGCGATGATGCCGCAGACGCCCCGGAATGACGAGATAAAAATGTGCTTGCTGACATATGGCGCGTATCAGGTCCGCTTTTGACCCGTGTCAATCCGTGTCCAATGTTTTTACATGGCCGCGCTGGATGCCGAGAAGTTCCTCGATTCATTCGAGTTGACCGCTATCCCGCGTCCCGTGCTGTTGTAGGAGCCTGCCTGCAGGCGACGCGTGCGCCCCCGCCCGTTGCCTCGTGCGCAACCAGAAGCGGGTCGCGAGCAGGCTCGCTCCTACAATAGGCGCATGCTCACGCTGCGCAGCCACGAATCGATCGACGACATCGACGCGACCGCCTGGGATGCGCTGGCCGCGGACGACAACCCGTTCGTCGCGCACGCTTTCCTCGCGGGACTGGAACAGACCGGCTGCATCCGCAGCGCGTTCGGTTGGCGCGCGCAACACCTCACCTTGCACGACGGCGACGCGCTGGTCGGTGCCGTGCCGCTGTACGTCAAGGCCAATTCGCACGGCGAATACGTGTTCGACTGGGCCTGGGCCGACGCGTGGGAACGCGCGGGCGGCGACTACTATCCCAAGTTCCTGTGCGCGGTGCCCTACTCGCCCGTCACCGGGCCGCGTTTGCTGGCCGGCGACGGGCCGGATGCCGACGCGCGCCGCGCGACGCTGGCCAAGGCGCTGCGCGAAGTGACCGATCGCACCGGGCTGTCTTCGGCGCACGTGGACTTCCTGCGCGCGGAAGACACCAACGCGTTCGACGATGCCTGGCTGGCGCGTTCCGACTGGCAATTCCAGTGGCGCAATCCGGGCGACTGGCGCGACTTCCGGGATTACCTCGATGCCCTCACCCACAAGCGCCGCAACGCGGTGCGCCACGAACGCGCGCAAGTCGCTGCGACCGGGCTCGAATGCGAATTCCGCGACGGCGGTTCGCTGGACGCCGGCGAATGGCGCACGCTGCATCATCTCTACACCCACACCTTCGACGAGAAAGGCAACACGCCAACCCTGACGCAGGATTTCTTCAGGCATCTCGGCACCGCGTTTCCACGGCATTCGCACGTGGCGTTCGCGCGCCGTGCGGGCGGTATCGTCGCCGGCGCGCTGTTCCTGTCCAGCCGCGACACCTTGTACGGCCGCTACTGGGGCGCGTTCGATCAAGTGCCCGGCCTGCATTTCGAGCTGTGCTACTACCAGGGCATCGACTACTGCCTGCGCCATGGACTCGCGCGCTTCGAACCCGGCGCGCAAGGCCTGCACAAACTCGCGCGCGGATTCCTGCCCACGCGCACCCATTCACGCCACTACATCGCGGACACGCGCTTCCGTGCCGTGATCCGCGCTTCGCTGGAACGCGAAGCCGCCTTGCTGGAAGCGCATGGCCGCGAGTTGTGCGAGCACTCGCCTTTCGCCGAACGCGACGCACCGACATGAGGCGCATCCAGCCGCTAGCCGCACTCGCGCCCGAGGCATTCCCCGATCCCGCGGGCGCGCTGCGCGAGCCCAACGGATTGCTGGCCTTCGGCGGCGACCTGTCGCCGCAACGCTTGGTCGCCGCGTACGCGCACGGCATCTTCCCCTGGTATTCCGAAGGCGACCCGTTGCTGTGGTGGTCGCCCGATCCGCGCTGCGTGTTCGCGACCGACGGCGTACACGCCTCGCACAGCCTCGCGAAGTTCCTGCGCAAGTGCGGCTGGCAATGGAGCATGGATCGCGATTTCGAAGGCGTGATGCGCGCCTGCGCGGCGCCGCGCCGTGATGGGCCGGGCACGTGGATCACACGCGACATGCTGACCGCCTACACCAACCTGCACCGGCTCGGCCACGCGCATTCGCTGGAAGTGTGGGGAGACGACGCGCTGGTCGGCGGCCTGTACGGCGTATCGATCGGCCGCATGTTCAGCGCCGAATCCATGTTCTCTCGCCGCAGCAACGCATCCAAAGTGGCGCTGCTGTTGCTGGCGCGCGTGCTGCGCGAACGCGACTTCCCGTGGATCGACGCGCAAGTTCCCAACCCGCACCTGCTGCGGATGGGCGCGCGCAGCCTGCCGCGCGAACGTTTCCTCGCGGAGCTGGCGAAACTGGTGACGGAACCCGCGCCGCGCGATTGGCCGCGAACGCTGTCCACGGTCAACGAACAACAACTCCACTTGTTGAACATCCGTTCGTCCTGAGCGTGTCCGGCCTTCGCTGCATTTCGTTCGTGGTTCGATACCTCACCACGAACGGAGATCAAGGAGTTGCCCGTTCGCCCTGAGGTATCGAAGGGCGAGCGGAAAGATTGCCTGGAGCATTCCTGCGTGCATTGAATGGTGCCGCGCGTTTGCTCCCTCTCCCCCAAGCGGCTTCATTGCTCGGGTGTGAGGGGCCGCAGCTCCACGGCACATGGAACATCTGTATTGCCAACCACCCAATCCCTGAAATCAAACCCCGGTTGGCGTACATTGGTCATCCCGCCCTTCGAGGAAGCCGCCATGACCGACCCCGATTCGTCCCAACCGGATCCCTTCAAGGCCGCGAAGGAAGCCGCCACCTCGGGCCAGCGTTTCAGCCGCGGCGTGATGGATTCCGCGCAACAAATCTGGCTGGCCGGACTCGGCGCGCTGTCGCGCACCCAGCAGGAAGGCGGCAAGTTCTTCGACACGCTGGTCGAGGAAGGCGTGCGCATCCAGGAGAAGACCCACGCCTACACGCAGGAACAGATGAAGCAGGCGCGCGACCAGGCCACGCCTTTCATGGAAGCCGCACGCAAACGCACCAACGCCGCGATGGGCAAACTGGAACAGGCGTTCGACGAGCGCATCGCGCGTGCAATGAAACGCATGAACATGCCCAGCCAGTCCGACTTCAAGGATCTGTCCGCGCGCATCGACGCCCTGTCGCGCGAGCTGCGCGCCGGGCACAGCACGACCGCCAAGCCGCGCGCCGCCAGCAAGCGTGCCAAGCCCAAAGCCTGAGCGCCGCCATGTCCACCGATCTGGCGACGGACTTCCAGCAAGCCACCGAAGACGTCAAGCGCCTGCCGGAACGCCCCGACAACGACACCCTGCTGAAACTGTACGCCCTGTACAAGCAGGCCACCGACGGCGACGTGTGCGGCCCCAAACCCGGCTTCTTCGATTTCGTCAACACCGCGAAGTACGAGGCGTGGTCGC
Source organism: Rhodanobacteraceae bacterium (assembly GCA_004299705.1). Taxonomy (GTDB): domain Bacteria; phylum Pseudomonadota; class Gammaproteobacteria; order Xanthomonadales; family Rhodanobacteraceae; genus 66-474. Next base: position 5,642 of record SCQS01000011.1, read on the forward strand.
GCCTGCGCGGGATGAAGGCCAGCGACGCGCAGCAAAAATACATCGAGTTGGTGAGGCAGCTTGGGGCATGAAGCCGCTTGCCGATCCCCGCATAGATTCTGACATTGACGAACTGCGTAGCAAGTAAAGGCCAGCTGACTTTGTAAAACGCCAGAGCCTTAGCCGCTGGCTGCCACCAATCGCCACGCAGCCTTGTTTCCGCGCAGCTCCGGAATCATCTCAATTTTCCCGGCGTCGCGAAGCTTGTAGAACTCTGATTTAACCGCATTTTCACTCTTGATACCAGTAATATCGCGAGCTTGCTTGTTAGTGATAGTGTCATTCTTTGATAAGAATTCCATAATAGCTTCTTGCGGAGTGGCGAGAGACGCATGAGGAATTACCACGCGCACATAGTTTTCCTCCTCAACAATCTCGGGACTCCGCATCCTCCATTCTTTCATTTTCTGGAAAGCGGTATTCAAGCCTTCTCCAATATCTTTATTGGGAGCGTCTTTATACTTTGAGAGCATCCCAACAACTTTAGGATTTCTCGCATAGCGAACATCAAGGATGTTCTCGCGACTGACGAACCCAGGAAGGCGGCCAGGACTTAGGACTTCAATGCGATTGTCAAAAATGAGTATTTGCACGTCATCTGAGACAGAATAGTCACGATGTATAAGTGCATTCACCACAATTTCCCAGAGTGTCTCTGGAGGGTACTGCATAGACTTCGCGCCTTGCGTTGTCCAAACGCTTATTGACGACATAATCTCGGTGACGCGATGAACAGACTTCTTAATCAGAGAGAAGAGTGAACCCTCAATGGATTCTGTCATCGTCAGATGATCTCGCTCGGGGTCGTCCTCTTTTGTTTCATAGCGGATGATTTTTACTGAGCATTTTTTTGGAATCACACCGCTTGGATCATCAGCAAAAAGCAGTAAACCACATACCTTTGGCTTGAACGTCTTTCTATCAATCATGCCTTTATTGATCGACAAATCGAGTGGATCTGTCTTCGGAGAATACTCGCCAAGAAAGACCTTAATCTCTTTCGAATCAACTACATCTTCCGCATCTGCCGAGTCGACCTGCATATCTTCATAGGAAGACGCTCCTTTCGCGAACCCCAAGGCGGTGATTCTATCCGCTTCTTTGATTGGCAAAGACTGCGCACCTTTGCGCTCATAAACAGTTCCGTCAGAAGTTTGATGTACGGATTGACTTTTATCTACCTGAATATGTAGTACATAATTTGCTGATAGAGGAGATTTAAGAAATTCCATAAGGATAGGAGGAGATGGACTAATTTCGAGCGTGGACTGTATAAGCTGATTGTACTCCTCCATCAGCGGGGCCCCTGCCCAACGTTTTTTGGGGTCAGCCTCATCTTTGTCGTCGGCGATTCCAACGTATACATCACCTCCATCCGCATTTGCGAAAGCACATACAATTTTTTGAAGTTTGGCACCTTTAATTTGATGTGCCTTTCGGTCGTAGAAATGTCCTTCTGGCTGTGAGGACAAAGCTTGTGCATCTGCTGCTGACACTTCACGTATCTGCATACTCTTCCTGCCATCTTATTTGTGTTAGTTTGACCCGTTTTTACTCACGAACGGAATGACGCTACGGAGATTATGAACCAGCAAAAGCCGCGCTACATGATCTCTCCGCCTCTAGCCCACTGGTTTTCCCCCACACCCCTGCTGTCGCTTGCAAGATCATCCCACTTGGCACTGACCGCCGCAACGCCCGTCACGGTAACTACAATCGAGAGGCCTGCCCAGTAGCGCCACAAAAATCATTCAACGCTCACGCCTCTCGCGCTGCGTCACCGCAATCGCCTTGGCGACTTCATGTTCGCGCTCGGTCGGCGCAGCAGTGAGTCCCACACGTGCCCCTTCCTGATCGGCGGTGTTGCGGTTCTGGCTGAGTTTGTAGCGGCCGATCAGGCTTTCGATGTGCAGTTCGATGCCGACGATGTGGCGCATTTCCGCGCGCACGTAGTCGTCGGGGGCATCGCTGACGTGCCAGCGGTGTGCGCGGCCCGACTCGTTGCGGTCGGTGAGCTTGACCAGCAGGTCGTGCAGGCGCGTCTGGTCGTCGAACGTCACCAGCTTGCCGCGCGCTTCGACCGCAAGGTAATCCCAAGTCGGCACCTGGCGCGGGTCTTCGCGCTTGCCGGGGTTCCCGTACATTCGGAGCAAAAAGTGCCGTTTTCGATTTATATAGAAATCAATCGGTTACAGATGATAATTTCAATAAATACAATATAATCAATAGCCTATGGTGTGCCTGATTA
>SCQS01000012.1 GCA_004299705.1 Rhodanobacteraceae bacterium
GCACCTATCCTTTCGCGTTCCCAGCGTGGGGCCATAGCTCAGCTGGGAGAGCGCTACAATGGCATTGTAGAGGTCGCCGGTTCGATCCCGGCTGGCTCCACCAAATCCCCACGCTGTCCCCATCGTCTAGAGGCCTAGGACACCACCCTTTCACGGTGGCGACCGGGGTTCGAATCCCCGTGGGGACGCCATGACGGTTGCCATGGCACGTGGTGATGCAAGTAAAATGTGCGGCCCGGAGCATGCAGTACATCGCACGCGAACCCAAAGTTCAGAACCGGTTCCGCGCAATGGTTTCAGGACAACGGAGCGGTAGTTCAGCTGGTTAGAATGCTGGCCTGTCACGCCGGAGGTCGCGGGTTCGAGTCCCGTCCGCTCCGCCAGTTCTGCAACCCACGTTCAATCGAAAGCCCGCTTGCGCGGGCTTTTTTTGTTTTTGACCGCGCTGCCGATGTTACCCTCCATTCCGGACCTCCCTTGTCGCAAATGCATATTTCATGCATACTAATCCACAAGATATCGAATACGATCCAGCAAAGGCTGCCGCGAACGAGCACAAGCACGGCGTGAGCTTCGCCGATGCCTAACTGGCGCTCCGCGACCAGCATGCGGCGACCATGGAAGACCCCGATGCGGAAGGCGAAGCACGCTACCTCACGTTGGGCATGGACGCCAAAGGCCGGGTATTGGTGATCGTCTGGACTTCACGCGGGGACAAGGCGCGCATCATGTCGGCACGCAAGGCAAGCAGAAACGAGGCAAAAATCTATGCGCAGTGAATATGATTTCTCCAACGCGAAACGCGGTCCGGTGATCGCCTCGCCGGGCAAGACCCGCATCACCATCATGCTGGACAACGACGTGCTGGACGCCTTTCGCGAGCGCGCGGAAGCGGAAGGCCGCGGCTACCAGACCGCCATCAACGAGGCCCTGCGCAATGCCATCGACGCCGACGCCGCCCCGGTGACGGTGGCGACCTTGCGGAAAGAACTGAGACGCGCACTGAAGCGTGCCGCCGCGTGATCGGCAATCATGAACGGGTAACGCCAAACTCGTGCTCTTGAGATCAGGCACTGCAGACTACGGAATTGACCTCTCCCTCTTCGTGGGAAGAGGCAAGCGCAATCAAGCGGCCACGGTCACAGGCGCAACGCATTCCAGCGTCGCCAGCGAATGGCCCTGCTCGGCCAGGTATTCCAGCCAGCGGTTGAGAAACGCGTTCATGCGCAGGCGGTATTGCAGCACATTGCGCGCGGGCGCCAGCGGCCCGAGCACCTGCCACAGGTCGCGACCAGGCTGGCAGTGCAGCGCCTCGGTCATGTGCGCATCGAGATAGCAGCGAAGCTGCGCGGACGGCGCCGGATTGCCGGTGCTGGCGTCCAGCACGTCGTAGGTCAGGCCAAGTTCGAGCGTGTAAGGGTGGCGTTCCTGCACCGACAGGCGCACGTCGAGTCCATCGCCCAGCGACGAAACGTATTCGCCCACCGCCAGTCGATGCGGTGCGAACAAGCGTGCGAGGCGCTGGTGGTTTTCGCCGTACAGCCCCATCAGCCAGCCGAAACGGTCAGGCAGCAAGGTCGTCGCAAACGAGTGCGCGCGGGTGGCGGAGCAGCGGTTGAGCAACAACGATTCCATGGGTCGATCTTAGCGCAGGAATCGCGTTTGACACGTCTTGCATTTTGCGCACGGAACGTGCAATTTAAGCGTCTCGGCGCCGCAAGGCGCCGAAGTCGTATTTTCTCAGCGCAACGACGTTCACGCGGCAGCGCCTCCACGTTCTTCGTAGGAGCCGGCCTGCCGGCGATGAAGCCGCCACCCATGGCCGCGGGCTCCGTGGTCGCGCGCAGGCGCGCTCCTACGAAAAAAGATCAATCGTGCGCTTACAACGTCTGCGCGTGGAAAGTGTCGCAGGCATTGATGTCGCCGGACTGGAACCCGGTCTTGAACCAGTGCACGCGCTGCGCCGAGGTGCCGTGCGTAAATGAATCGGGCACCACCACGCCCTGTGCCTCCTTCTCCAGCGTGTCGTCGCCGATTTGCGAGGCGGCGTTCAGCGCGCTTTCGATGTCACCGGGCTGCAGCCACTGCAACTGTTGCTGCGACTTGTTGGCCCACACGCCCGCAAAGCAGTCGGCCTGCAGTTCCAGCCGCACCGACAACCCGTTCGCGCCCTTCATCGGCTCACCGCGTTGCGCGAGTTGTTGCTCCATGGCCATGATGCCGAGCTGATCCTGCACGTGATGGCCGACCTCGTGCGCGATCACGTAGGCGCGCGCGAAATCGCTGTTGGAGTGGAAACGCGTCGCGAGCTCCTGGAAGAAATCGAGATCGAGGTACACGCGCTTGTCGCCGGGGCAATAGAACGGGCCGACCGCAGCCGAGGCGCCGCCGCAGGCCGTCGCGACCTGGCCGTGGAACAGCACCAGTTTGGGATCGACGTAGGTTTTGCCCATCTGCTTGAAGTAGGCCGTCCACACATCCTCGGTGCTGCCGAGGATCTTGCTGACGAACTGCACCTGCGGGTCGGCCATGTTGGCCTGCGCGGTCTGCGCGGGCATGTTGCCCGCGGTCATCCCGCCACTGCCGCCGCTCAACATGCCCAGGATCGCGAGCGGGTTCTGGTGGAAGATCAGGCTGACGATCACGATCAGCACGATGCCGCCGATGCCGATGTGCGGCGCGAAGCCGAGCGCGCCGCGCCCGCCGCCGCTGGCTTCTTCCACGTTGTCGCTGGAACGGCCTTTCTGCCAGAGCATCGCCCTTCTCCTTTCCCGTCGGCGTCGCGCGCCGCATGGCGGGAACTTTGCGGCAACCCCGCGCACCGCGCAAGTGCAGCGGCATTTGCCTCTCCGCCCGCGCGTTTCCTTCACATCCCGGTCGCTACCGTCGGTTCGCGGGTTGCGCCCGCAGCCCCGCACGCCCGTGCAGTCAAGGAATCCTCCATGTCCAACCCGTCCGCGCCACCCGCAGCCGGTGACGATCGCCGGTTGAAACGACACGTCGGGATGATCGGGCTGTTGTTCGCCTCGGTGGGATCGATCATCGGCTCCGGCTGGCTGTTCGGCGCCATGTTCGCTGCCGAGCAGGCCGGGCCAGCCTCGATCATCTCGTGGCTGGTCGGCGCAGTAATGGTGCTGTTCATCGGGCTCACCTACGCCGAACTCGGCACGATGTTCCCGGTCTCGGGGGGCATCATCCGTTTTCCGCATTTCGCGTTCGGCTCGTTCGCCAGCTACACCTCGGGCTGGATCACCTGGATCGCGCTGGCCGCGACCGCACCGATCGAGGTCGAGGCGGCGCTGCAATACGCGGCCAACTACATCCCCTGGCTGCAAACCGTCCACGGCGGCGGCTCCCCGACCCTGACCACGCCGGGATTCTTCGTGGCCTGCGGGCTGCTGTTGTTGTTCGCCATCATCAACATGTTCGGCATCCGCTGGTTCGCGCGGCTCAACACCACGCTGGTGTGGTGGAAGCTCACGATCATCACGCTCGTGGTCGTGGCGCTGTTGGCGGTGGGTTTCCATGGAGCGCATTTCACCCACCCGGAGTTCGGCGGCTTCCTGCCGCTGGGCTGGCACGGCGTGTTCTCGGCCGTCGCCACGGCCGGCGTGGTGTTCTCCTACCAGGGGTTCCGGCAAGGCGTCACGCTCGCGGGGGAAACCGACAACCCGCAGCGCAACGTGCCGGTCGCGGTGATCGGCTCGCTGCTGATCTGCGCGCTGCTCTACATCGGCCTGCAGGTTGCGTTCATCGGCGCGCTGCCGGATTCGGCCCTGGCGCATGGCTGGGCCCACATCGGCACCACCTTCGCGGGCGGGCTGGACGACCGCTCGCTGGCATTCGGTCCGCTGGCCGCGCTGACCACGACGCTCGGCATGGTGTGGCTCGCCGTCCTGCTGTACGTCGATGCCTTCATCTCGCCGTTCGACACCGGCCTGATCTACACCACGACCACCGCGCGCCTCGCCTACGCGATGGGTCGTAACGGCAACGCACCGCACGGACTGGCCAGGGTCAATCAACGCGGGGTGCCGTGGATCGGGGTGATCCTGAGTTTCTTCGTGGGTGTGATCTTCTTCCTGCCGTTTCCGGGTTGGCAGAAGTTCGTGGGCTTTGCGACCTCGGCAACGGTGTTGTCGGTCGGCTCGGGGCCCGTGACGATGATGGCGCTGCGCCGCGAGCTGCCGGATTACAAGCGCCCGTTCCGTCTGGGCGGCGGCTGGATCATCCCCTACCTCGCGTTCCTTTCCTCCAACCTGATCGTGTTCTGGTCGGGCTGGGACATCGTGTGGAAACTGATGGCGACCGTGTTGCTGGGCTACGTCCTTTTCGCGATCCACGAGAGCGGCTGGGGCAAGCACACCCCCGATCTCGATTTCCATTCCGGTTTCTGGGTGCTGCCGTGGCTGGGCGGACTCACCGTGATCTGCTGGCTGGGGCGTTATCCCGATCTGTCCCAACATGCCGGCAACCTCGGCATCCTCGGGTTGACGTCGGGCGTGGTCGTGCTCGCGGTATTTTCGGCGCTGATCATGTGGCTGGCGCACACGTTCCGGTTGCGCGGCCCGAGCGTGGTCGCGCACCTCAACCAGCACTGGGAAGGCGAGGAAGCACTGAAGGACGTGTGACGGCGTTCCACCAGCACGGGCACGAACCGATGGCGCCCCGCTCCGGACGTGCCAGAATGCGCGGGCCACGCACCGCGCGCGGCGCCTTTCCTTGTAACTGTCCCTCCATGTCGTCCACCACGCGCGCCCATTGGCAACTGCATTTTTGCGTGCTGTTGTGGGGCTTCACGGCCATCCTCGGCAAGCTGATCACCCTCACGGCGTTACAGCTGGTGTGGTGGCGCATGCTGATCGTGTGCGCCGCGTTGCTGTTGCTGCCCAGGGTCTGGCGCGAGCTGCGCGCGATGCCGCCGCGCCGGATCCTTGCCTACGCCGGGATCGGCGTGATCGTCGCGTTGCACTGGTTGACGTTTTATTCCGCCGTGAAACTCGCCAATGCATCGGTGGCCGCCACCTGCATCGCGCTGGCGCCCGTATTCCTCGCTGTCATCGAACCACTGGTGGTCGGCCGCAGGTTCGAGCCGCGCGAATTGCTGCTCGGCGCGGCGGTGGTGCCGGGCGTCGCGCTGGTGGTGGGCGGCGTGCCCGCGGACATGCGCCTCGGCGTCGCGGTCGGCGTGCTGTCGGCGGTGTTCTGCGCCACCTTCGGCGCGTTCAACAAGCGCATGGCCGAGCACGGCGGCGCGCTGACCGTCACCGGCATCGAGCTCGGCGCGGGCACCGTGTTCCTGACCCTGGTCACCGTGTTCTGGCACGGCGAGGGCACGTTCGTGCTGCCGGACCCGCACGACACGGTGCTGCTGCTGGTGCTGGCCATCGCCTGCACCCTGCTGCCGTTCGCACTGGCACTGGCCGTGCTGCGCAAACTGTCGGCATACACCGTGCAACTCACGACCAACCTCGAACCCGTTTACGCGATCATCCTGGCCGTGATTCTGCTTGGCGAACAACACCAGCTCGATGCATGGTTCTATGCTGGCGTGGCCGTCATCCTTGGTGCGGTATTCGTGCATCCGCTGCTGGTGCGTTCCGTCGAAAAGCCACCTGCCGCGGTGCTGGGCACGGCGGAGTCGAAGCAATAAAGTTGAGGACATGCCTACGGCCCGCACGAAACCCGATGCAAGCAATGGCGGCGTCAGCGACCTCGCCCTGCTACGGCTGCGACCCCGCGGACGCGAGCAGGTAGCCGACAAGGTCATCACCGAGGCGCCGATCGCATTGGTCTACAACGGCGTGCCGTTCGCGGTGATGATGGCGACGCCGTGCGACCTGGAAGATTTCGCGTTGGGCTTCGCGCTGGCCGAAGGCATCGTCGCAAGCCCCGGCGAGTTCGAGCTGGTGGACGTGCTGCACAGCGACCGCGGTGTCAGTCTGCAGGGTTTGATTCCGCAGGCGCGTTTCGCAACCCTGCAGCAACGCAGGCGCAGCCTCGCCGGGCGCAGCGGCTGCGGGCTGTGCGGCATCGAGGCACTGGAGGACGCCGTGCTGCCGTTGCCCCGGATTGAATCGACCGCGACTTTCACACGCGGCGCGATCGCAGCCGGCATGCACACGTTGGCGAACAGCCAGCCCCTGAACGCGGCCACCGGGGGCGCGCACGCTGCAGCCTTCATCGCCCCGGGTCAACCCGCGATCGTGCGCGAGGACGTCGGTCGCCACAACGCGCTGGACAAGACCCTGGGCGCATTGGCTGCGGACACGCACAGCCGCGACGCATTGCTTGCGCGCACGGCGCAGGGATTTCTCGCCATCACCTCGCGCGCATCGTGGGAGATGGTGCACAAGGCCGCGCACGCAGGTATCGCCGTGATCGCGGCGATCTCGGCGCCGACTTCATTGGCCATCCAGGCTGCCGACGCAGCCGGCATCACGCTGATCGCATTCGCGCGCGATGACGCCATGAACATCTACACCCACGCCGGCCGGGTTGGCTGACCCGCCGTGGCGCGGGCGACCGCGAGGGCAAGCTCAGGAGTGCTCCGCCTTCTTGGCGTGCTTCTCCGCGCGCTTTTCCTTCAGCGTCTTCTGCGGTTTTTTCTTCTCTTCCTTCTTTTTCTCTTGGCCTTTCATGTTCGGCTCCTCTTGGCAGTGGACTGCGGGGCCAAAGATGCGCCAGTCCGCCGGACTTGGCAAGGGGTCCCGCGCATCGGGTACAGCTTCGGGTTCAAGTTGGCTAGACTCGGAACGGGCCACCGTTCCACGCGCCCTCTCCGCAACCACTCGCCACGCAAGTCCAGGCCATGCCCTCGTCCACCAAACCCGCCGCGGAAAAGACCGCGTGAAAGCATCCGACGCCCCCATCGCCGACGCGCTGGCCGGCGCACGCAACGGGCGCATCAAGGCCGGCATCGGTGGCTGGAACTTCGCGCCGTGGCGCGACAACTTCTACCCCAAGGGGCTGCCGCAGCGACGTGAACTGGAATACGCCAGCCGGCACCTGGCCACCCTCGAAATCAACAGTACCTTTTACCGCGCGCAGACGCCCAAGGTGTACGCCAAGTGGCGCGATGAAACCCCGCCGGGTTTCGTGTTCTCGCTGAAAGCGCCGCGCCAGGTCGCCGAGGGGCGCAAGCTCGCCGGCGCCGGCGCGCTGGTCCGCGGATTCCTGTTCGGCGGGTTGGCCGAATTCGGTGATCGTCTCGGTCCGATCGTGTGGCAGTTCCCGCCTTCTCGCGCATTCGACCGCGACGACTTTGCGGCATTCCTCGACTTGCTGCCACGCGAGTTGAACGGGCGCGCGTTGCGGCATGTTCTGGAAATGCGGCACGCAAGTTTCCTGTGTCCCGGGTTCCTGGCACTTGCGCGTGGACATGGCCTGCCCTGCGTGTTCACCGACTCCGGCGAGTATCCGAACTTCGCCGACCTCACCGGCGATTTCGTGTATGCGCGCTTGATGCGCAGCCGCGGTTCCGAACACGACGGCTACCCCGCTTCCGAACTCGATACCTGGGCCGCCCGCGCGCGGTTGTGGAGCGAAGGCGGCGAGCCGGACGACCTGCCGCGCGTCGCTCCCGCGGACGCAACACGCGCAGCCACACGCGACGTGTTCATCCATTTCATCAGCGCGGCCAAGCAGCGCAACCCCGCGGCCGCGATGGCATTGCAGGGACGCGTCGCATGAAGCGACTCGGCTTCGCACTCTTGAGCGCCTGGTTGCTGGCAGGCTGCGCCAGTGCGTCACCAGTCCGCCCCACCAGCCCCCAAACCGGGAGTGCCGCGCCCGCACCGATTGCTCCCGTCACCAGCCTGCAACAGCAAATCGACGCCTTCATCGCGCAGCCGCAGTTCGCGCGCGCCGATTGGGGCATCGCGGTGCGCTCGCTGGACACCGGCAAGGTCATCTACCAGCACAACGCCAACCGCCTGTTCGTGCCGGCGTCGAACGCCAAACTGTTCACCACCGCGCTGGCACTGGCCACGCTGGGGTCGAACACCCGCATCGCGACCACGCTGTACGCCACTTCGACCCACGTCGGCAGGAAGGGCGTGTTGCGCGGGGATCTGATCCTGTACGGACGCGGCGATCCGTCGCTGGGCTTGAAGGACGCATCGCCGGACTGGGCCGACCGACTGGCCGCGGCGTTGGCCGAGCGCGGCGTCATACGTGTCGAAGGCAACCTGATCGCCGATGCGACGTATTTCACCGGCACGCCCATCGGCACCGGCTGGGAAGCCGACGACCTGCAGACCTGGTACGGCGCGCTGCCATCCGCGCTCGACGTGCAGGGAAACCTGATCAAGGTCGAGGTCGCGCGTGACGGCCGGCGCTGCTGCAGCATCAAGGTGACACCGGACGCCGCGGGCGTGCGTGTGGTCAACCAGATGTCCGACGACGCATCCGATCCGTTGGGCCTGTACCGTCCGATCGGATCGTCCACCCTGTACGCGATCGGCCAGTTTCCGGGGCGCACCCGCAAGCACACCTATGCATTGTCGATGCCCGACCCCGCGCATGCGGCAGGCGAATTGTTGCGGCAGGCGCTGGCGCGCCAGGGCATCGAGCTTGCCGGGCACATCGTGGCCCTGCACTGGCCGCAGTCCGACCCTGCGCTGACACAACCCGGCACGCAGGCGATCGCCAGCATCTCCTCGCCGACCATCGCGGAACTGGTCGACCATACCTTGAAGAACTCCGACAATCTGTTCGCGCAAACGTTGTTGTTGCAGGCGGGCGTGGTCGCCGCGCAACGCGGCGCCTGCAGCGATCCCGTCAAGCCCGACACCAGCGCCGGCTGGGGCCTGTGCGCATTGCGCGGGATGCTGTCACTGGCCGGCATTCCGCCCAGCGCGGTGCTGCTGGCCGAGGGCAGCGGCCTCGCGCGCCGCGACCTGGTCACCCCCGCTGCGTTCGCGCAGTGGCTGACCTGGGTGACGACCCAGCCGTGGGGGCCGGACCTGCGCAACGCGCTCCCGGTCGCGGGCGTGGACGGCACGCTGGAATTTCGCTTCCGCGATGGCACCGCCACCGACAACCTGCAAGCCAAGACCGGTACGCTCAGCCACGATTACACCCTGACCGGGTTCGTCACCGACGCAGCCGGCGCGCACCTGGTGTTCTCGATCATGCTGAACCGCTATCCGCGCTGGCAGGTCGCGCGCGAATATCCGCAAGCGCCAGCGCCCGAGCACGCACTGGACGCGATCGCGAGAATGCTGACCAGCTACCGAGGTGGATGATGCAACGTTCGTGGCGAACCCTGCTGCCGTTGGTGATCCTGGCTCTGCTGGTCGGCTATCTCTATACGCACCGCAATCCTGCGTTCACGCCGCCATCTGCGCCGCCGCCGGTCGCATCGAACATCGCGCCGGCATCGGCGCCCGCGACCTTTCCCGGATTCCTGCCGCCGCAGGCGATCCACACGCTGGCACTCATCGCGAGCAACGGCCCGTTCCCGCATCGACAGGACGGCGAGGTATTCGGCAACTACGAACACCGGCTGCCGGCAGAAGCGCGTGGTTATTACCACGAATACACCGTGGAGACACCCGGCGCGCATGACCGCGGCGCGCGCCGCATCATCACCGGCGGCAACCCGCCGGTCGTCTATTACTACACCGACGATCATTACCGCAGCTTCCGCAAGTTCACCCTGCAGCAATGACCCATCAGCGCACGATGCTCCATCCCCCTCTCTCGCCAAGCGCTGCGCGCTTGTCTCCATCTCCACCAAGCTTGCTTGAGGGAGAGGGTTGCGGTGAGGGGGAAAACGCATCAATCAACGCGAGGCTTGCACCGTGAGCCGCACGATCGACCTCGCCGATGCGCAGCAAAACGCCGCCTACATCGTCGGCGAAACCGACCTCGACACGCTCGACGCCGCCGCCCACGAAGAGGGCCATCTGGTGCGGCGCATCAGCCTTGCAGGCTGCCGCGACAAGAACGATCTGCTGCAGCGCATCGCCAAGGCGCTTGCGTTCCCCAAGACTTTCGGCTCCAACTGGGACGCCTTGGCCGACTGCCTTGGCGACCTCGAATGGCTGCCGCACGCAGGCGGCTACGTATGGCTGCTCGACCACGCCGGCGATCTGCGCGATGCGTCAGAGCGCGATTTGGACATGCTGTGCGACATCCTCGACGACGCCTGCAAACGCTGGCAGGACAGCGGTACGCCGTGTTTCGCGTTCCTCGCGTTGTCGGATCTGGGCGAGGCAATACAACATGGGTGGTTCCGGGCTAGCAGCGGAAAACCGTATCAACCGAGATAGCACGGCCCGGTTTCGCGCACTTCCATGGTCGCCCACTCCGCAGCAGGGCATAGCGCGGCCAATTCGACAGCTTCCTCGCGCGTGCCGCAATCGACCAGGAAAAAACCGCCGATCATTTCACGCGCTTCGGCGAACGGACCATCGCGCAGGCTGCGCTTGCCCGCTCGGATTTGCAGGCGCTGGCCGTCGGCATCGCTTTTGAGCGAGGAATAGGCACGCAGCACGCCGCGTGCCTTCAGGTCGTCGGCGTAGCGCTGCATCCGCGCGTACAACGCTCGACCCTCTTCTTCGGTGCGTTCCGCGCGCTGGCCGCGCGGCTCGGCGACAAACAGCATGTAGGCCATGACTCTCTCCGGTTATTGATCGCTGCACACCGCGGCGCGCCGACGCAGCAATTCCGCTTCGCGCGCATTGTCGGTCAACGCCGCCGCGCGTTCGAACTCTACGCGCGCTTCGTCGCGGCGGCCCAGCTTGAACAGCAGGTCGCCGCGCACGCTGGGCAGCAGATGGTAATTGGCAAGCGCACGTTCGCTGCGCAGAGCATCGACCAGCTCCAGCCCGGCCTGCGGCCCTTCGGCCATGGCCACCGCGACCGCGCGGTTCAGCTCCACCACCGGCGACGGCGCCATCTCCGCCAGCCGCGCGTACAACGATGCAATCTTCGCCCAGTCCGTGTCTCCTGCATGCAGCGCGCGCGCGTGGCAGGCGGCAATCGCGGCCTGCAGTGCGTAGTTGCCGTCCGCACCACCCAACTTTCCCGCGCGCTCAAGCCCGGCCAGCCCAAGCCGGATCAGCAAGCGGTCCCAGCGCGAACGATCCTGGTCCAGCAACAAAATCGGGGTGCCGTCGGCTGCGGTGCGCGCATGCAGGCGCGAAGCCTGGATTTCCATCAATGCCAGCAATCCGTGCACTTCCGGCTCGCGCGGCGCGAGGCCAGCCAGCACGCGGCCCAGGCGCATGGCTTCTTCGCAAAGCACGGGCCGTGCCCAGTCGGCGCCCGCGGTCGCGGTGTAGCCTTCATTGAAGATCAGGTAGACCACCTCCAGCACGGAGGCCAGCCGTGGCGCCAGCTCACCGCCACGCGGCACTTCGAACGGAACGTGTTTTGCCGCGAGCGTACGCTTGGCGCGCACGATGCGCTGCGCGACCGTGGCTTCCGGCACCAGGAATGCGCGCGCAATTTCCGGCGTGGTCAGGCCACCCAGCATGCGCAGGGTCAGCGCGACCTGCATGTCGCGGCCGAGCACGGGATGGCAGGCTGTGAAGATCAGCCGCAGCAAATCGTCGCCGATGTCGTCGTCCAGTGCATCCGCATGGTCCGGTGCGTGCGTCATGGCTTCGGTTTCGAGTTCGTACTCGAGCGCGGCCTGCTTGTCGTCGCGCATCTTGTGATGGCGAATCAGATCGATCGCGCGGCGCTTGGCCGTGGTCATCAACCACGCGCCCGGATTGTCCGGCACGCCGTCGACGGGCCAGCGTTCCAGGGCGACGACCAACGCTTCCTGCGCCAGATCCTCGGCCTGCCCGACGTCGCGCAGCATGCGCGCCAGGCCCGCGATCAGGCGTGGCGCCTCGATCTTCCAGACCGCCTCGATGGTGCGATGGGTATCGGCTGTCGCCATGACAGCCGATCACACCAGCCCTCCGGCTCGTGTGCAAGCGCGAATTCACCGCCTCGCCGCCGCTTCCCGCAGCTTCGCTGCTTTCTTGAGCACCTTGGTCTCGTATTCGCGGCGTGCCTCGGGCGTCACCGCGTCGCCGAAGTCCTCCTGCTCGAACACCGGGCGCAGCTCGATTTCCGCACCGCCGTCAAAACACGGTGCGCGCTTGATCCACTCGATGGCCTCCTCCATCGAACGCACTTGCCATAACCAGAAACCGGCCACCAGTTCCTTGGTTTCCGAGAACGGCCCGTCGATCACCGTGCGCTGCTTGCCTTCGAAGCGCACCCGTACGCCTTTGGAACTGGGGTGCAGGCCATCGGCCATCAGCATCACGCCGGCTTCCACCAGCTTTTCGTTGAATTTCCCCATCTCGGCCAAATCCTTCGCCGTCGGCATGCCGCCGGCTTCGGATTCACCGCTCGCCTTCACCATCACCAGTACGCGCATGTCTGCTCTCCTGCCCTCCGGCGACAGCCGGTTTCGACAATGCGACGAACCACCGGTGCCGGAATCGACACGCCGGGTTTCATTGACCGGCATCAGGGCAGCTTCGCCCAGTGCGGCGGATCATGCGAGGATTGCGATACAACGTTCGAAACGACCATGTCCGCCACCGCCTCCGCAAGCTTGACCCGACCCGCCCGCCCGCCGCTGCATCCGTTCCGCCCGCTGTTTTTCTGCGCGGCGCTGGCGGCCAGCCTGGGGATGCTGGCCTGGGGCGTCTTCCTGCACTTCGGCTGGTTGCCGTCGGCTGCCTTGCTGCCCATTCCCTGGCACGCGCACATGATGCTGTACGGCTTCGCCGGTGCTCTGGTCGGCGGGTTCCTGCTGACCGCCTCGGCCAACTGGACCGGCATCGCCACCACCAGCCGGCCCGGACTGGGACTGCTGGCCGCAACCTGGGTGATCGCCCGCTTGCTGCTGCTGTCGCCGCTGCCGTTCTGGGTCGGCGCGTTGTTCGACGTGGGTTATCTGTTCGGGCTGGTGTTCCTGGTCGGGCGCGTGCTGTGGCTGTCGCGCAACAAGCGCAATGCCTTTCTGATTCTCATTCTGCTGTTCTACGCGGGGCTGGACATCACGTTCTATGTCGGCGCGCTGCAAGTGAACATGCCTTTGATGTCGCGCGCGCTGATCGGCACGGTCGATTTGCTGCTGGTGTTGATGCTGGCGATCGGCGGGCGGGTGATCCCGTTCTTCACCGGCCGCAAGCTCGCCGGCCACACGATGTGGGTGAACAAATACCTGATCTTCGCCGTGAACGGCGGCGGCGCGCTGGTCTTGATCTGCGGCCTGTGCGGCGCACCGTCGCTGCCGCGCGGCGTTCTGATGCTGGTCGTGGCGGTGCTCGCACTGGTGCGCCTGGGCGGCTGGCGCGGCTGGCGCGCGTGGCGCGAACCGATGCTGTGGGTGCTGCACTTGGGTTACCTGTGGCTGGCGATCGGCCTGATCGTGCGCGGCCTCGCGCTGGTCGGCGCGTATTCCATGCCCGAACTCGACACCCTGCACGGCATCACCGTGGGCGCCTTGGGCACCTTGTCGTTGGGCATGATGACGCGCGTGGCGCAGGGCCACAGCGGCGTGCCGATCAAGGCCAATGCGGCGCTGACGGGCATGTTCGTGCTGCCCAGCATCGCGGCGATCCTGCGGCTCGGCTTCAACCAGCCGACCGGATGGGTGTGGGCCGCGGCAGCGTGGTTCCTCGCCTACCTCGTGTTCCTGATCGTGATCGGCCCGCTGCTGGTGCGCGGACGCGTCACCGCAGGGGCTTGATGCGGGCCGTGCGTCAGAACCAGATACGCGCCCCGGCGACGAATTGCAGGTCATCGGCCGGTTCACCCAGCGCGCGCGCGTAATCGCGGCTGCGGCCGAAGCGCTGCAGCCACACCACGCCCACGTAGGGCGCGAACTGGCGCGTGATTTCGTAGCGCAGCCGCAAGCCCGCATCCAGATCGGACAGGCCGGAACCAATGCCGCGGCGCGGGTCGCTGCGGCCATACAGGTTCAATTCCAGTGATGGTTGCAGGATCAGGCGCTGCGTAAAACGTGCTTCGTATTCGAGCGCAAGACGCGCGGCGGTGCGCCCGCCCTGCCCCACGTAGAACGTGGCCCGGGTTTCGAACCAGTACGGCGCCAAGCCTTCGATGCCGAACGCGGCCCAGGTGCGGTCGGGTCCCATGCCGGAGTCATGGCGCACGCCGAGTTGCGTGCTCCAGAACGGCGCGACCGCATGCGCCCACAGCGCCTCGGTGCGCAAGTCCAGCCAACCCCCGTCGGCGTGGTCGCCCTCGAACTTCAACCACAGCTTGTCGAGGTTGCCGCCGAACCACGCCTCGCTGTCGACCGCCGTCGCATTGCCGCCATCGCGCGCATGCACGTATTCCAGCCGATCCAGCAGCAACATGCCGAGCGCCGGGTCATCATGCATCACCATTCCGGTCATGGGCCCGTAGCGATACCCATCCGAATAATCCGGGCTGCGCCCATCTGCAGGGGCGCTGGTCTTTTGAACGGCCGGCATGTGCATCGCATGGCTTGGCTGTTTCGCCTTGGCGGCGTCAGCCGAACCCGGTGATTTCCCAGGTTGCTGGTGCGATGCGTGCGCATGCTGCGGCGGCATCGGCATGTCCATGCCCTGCATGGCCTCCTGCGCCACCGCGGCCAACGACAAAACAAGGCATGCGCCGAACGTCAACGCATGCACCACGGTCCGCGCCTTCATGCCACCACCACCTCGCGGAACATGCCCGCTTCCATGTGGTAGAGCAGGTGGCAGTGGTAAGCCCAGCGACCCAACGCGTCGGCCTTGACGCGATAGGTGACGCGCTGCGCCGGCTGCACGTTGACGGTGTGCTTGCGCACCTGAAAATGTCCGTCCGGTGATTCCACTTCGCTCCACATTCCGTGCAGGTGGATCGGGTGGTTCATCATGGTGTCGTTGCACAGCACCAGCCGCAGGTGCTCGCCGTAG
The DNA here is from genome assembly GCA_004299705.1 of Rhodanobacteraceae bacterium. GTDB lineage: Bacteria > Pseudomonadota > Gammaproteobacteria > Xanthomonadales > Rhodanobacteraceae > 66-474. Next base: position 14,910 of record SCQS01000012.1, read on the forward strand.
CGGAAATGGATCGGCTTGGCCTTCGAGAAAATCACGCCGTCGAACGACCAGATGAAGCGTTCCATGCTGCCATCGAGGTGCAATTCGATCTCGCGGGTAACAGGCTCCCGGTACAACGAACCACCCACCGTGTGCAGGTCCGCATAGGTGAGTACGCGCCGGCCGTTGTCCCGCAGGCCCGCACCCGGATCGTCGAGGTCGGTGCGCGGCCAATCGACCAGCATGTCAACGCCGGGATTGTGGTATTCGGTGCGCGCATGGTGGGCCCTGGCCCTGTCCGGCATATCCATGCCTGGCATGGCCATGTCTCCGTGGCCGGCATGCCCCGGCTCCATCGCACCCATCATGTCCACCATGGTCAATCTCGGCACCGGATCCATCGCAGGCACTTCCGCCTGCATGCCGGGGCGCGGCGTCAGCGTGCCGCGCGCGTAGCCGGAACGATCGATCGACTGCGCGAAGATCGTGTAGGCACGTTCGTCCTCCGGCTGCACGATCACGTCGTAGGTTTCCGCCGCGGCAATGCGGAACTCGTCCACCGCGACCGGCTCGACGTCCTGCCCGTCGGCGGCGATCACGCTCATCTTCAGCCCCGGAATCCGCACGTCGAAATAGCTGTTGGACGAACCGTTGATGAAGCGCAGCCGTACCCGCTCGCCGGGCCGGAACAGGCCGGTCCAGTTGCCGGCCGGCGTCGCGCCGTTCATCAGGTAGGTGTAGGTGAAACCGGTGACGTCGATCAGGTCACGCGGGTTCATCCGCACCCGGTTCCACATCGCGCGTTCGGCCAACGCGCCGCGCAGGCCGAGCATCGCGGTGTCGCGCAGGAACTCCGGCACAGTCGGCTGGTGGATGTTGAAATAATCGCTGTGTTTTTTCAGCAGCGCGTACAGGTGCGCCGGATCCATGTCGGTCCAGTCGTTCAACATCACCACGTAGTCGCGGTCCGCGTGCACGCGTTCGCCCCGCGCGGGGTCGATCACCAGCGGACCGTACAGCCCCGTCTGTTCCTGGAAACCGGAATGCGCGTGATACCAATAAGTGCCGCTCTGCCGCACCGGGAAGCGGTAGGTGAACGTCTGGCCCGGCGCGATGCCCGGATAGCTGATGCCCGGCACGCCATCCATGTCGAACGGCAACAGGATGCCGTGCCAGTGGATCGAACTCGGCACGCGCAGATGATTGGTGACGCGCAGCGTGACCGTGGTGCCTTCGCGCCAACGCAGCAGGGGCCCCGGCAACCGACCGTTGACCGTGGTCGCGTGGCGCGTGGCGCCGGTGTAGTTGACCCGTGTTTCGGCAATGTGGAGGTCGAACAGAGTGCCGGACAACACCTGCGGCTGGCCGTCGCCGGCCAGGGCCCAGACGGGTTTTGCAAACCCGCCCAACGCCGCGGCAGCCCCGCCCAGCGCCAGCCCCTGCACGAAGCGGCGGCGTGCGAGTTCGTGCCCTTGAAGCCCGGTGTCGGCGTCCCGTTCTTTCATTGCAGCGAGCCTACCCAGCCGCCGCGATCTGCACAACTCTGGAGCAGGCTGCACGAAGTTCCTTGCGCCGCAACTTTATACTTCGCACACCCTTCGGAACCCGTCGATGAACTACCGCCACGCCTTCCACGCCGGCAACTTCGCGGACGTGTTCAAGCACGCGATCCTGCTGGCATTGCTGGACGCGCTGACCGCCAAGGACAAGCCACTGTGCTATTTCGACACCCACGCGGGCCGCGGCGAGTACGCGCTGGACGACGAGGAGGCACGCAAGACCGGCGAATGGCGTGACGGCATCGAGCGCCTGTTCGACAACGCCGATCTGCCCGCGCCGCTGCGGCGTTACGTCGATGCGATCCGCGCCTGCAACCCCGGCGGCAGGTTGCGTGTCTATCCCGGTTCACCGTTGCTGGCCGCGCATGCGCTGCGTGAAAATGACCGACTGTTGTTGTGTGAGTTGCAGCCGGAAGAAGCCGCCGCCCTGCGAGCCAACTTCCGCGATGACCGCCGTGTACACGTCCACGCACGTGATGGCTACGCCGCCTTGCATGCATTGCTGCCGCCTGCGGAGAAACGCGGACTGGTGCTGCTCGACCCGCCGTTCGAGGCACAGGAAGGCGAGTTCGCCGCGATCGAAGCCGCGCTGGCGAAGGCGCATGCGCGCTGGCCGACCGGCGTGTACGCGGTGTGGTACCCGATCAAGTCACATCGCAGCATCGCACCCTTCCACCGGTACATGGCGAACGGCCCCTTCGAAAAGGTACTGGTTGCGGAATTGCTGGTGCAGCCCGACGACTCGCCACTGCGATTGAACGGCTGCGGAATGCTGATCGCAAACCCGCCTTGGAAACTCGATGCGACGCTTACCGTACTGTTGCGTGCCCTTGCCGACACCCTTGCACAATCGTCCGCCGCAGCAACGCGCCTGCGCTGGCTACGCGGTGAAAAGGCGTGACCCGCGAGCGCGCCGGCACAGGGGATTTTCGCTATCCTCGCAGGTGCCGCCCCGCGTAAAAGGCCTGACCCATGCGCGCACCGCTTCGTTTCCCGCTTCGAGCCCTGCTCGCCATCGCGTTGCCCGTCGTGATCGCGGCCTGCGCACCCGCCCCGATCTACAAGGCCGACACCTCGGCATTCGTGACCGCGACGCCACAGCAGGTCGCAACATCGCCGCAGAATTTCCACGGCCTGCAAGTGGTGTGGGGCGGCAGCGTGGTATCGGTGCACAACTTCCCGCACCACAGCGAGATCGAAATTCTCGCTTACCCGCTGGATTCCTCGCAGCGACCGCGCATGAACCAGCCGACGATCGGGCGCTTCATCGCGACCGTTCCCGGTTTCGTCGAACCCATGAACTACCCGCCGGGTTCACTGGTGACGCTGCGCGGCACGCTGGACGGTGCCCGCAACGGCACGGTGGGGCAAGCGGATTACACCTTCGCGCTGGTGCACAGCGACGCGATGCACCGCTGGACACCCGAGGAAATGCGCCCGGGCCATCCCAACATCAATTTCGGAGTGGGCTTGGGCGTGGGTATACGGTGATTTTGTTGCAACACAGCCCAGACGATCGCTACGAAACCATCCAGCTCGACGACGGCCGCAGCTTTGTGCTGCGTCCGTTGCAGTCGGACGACATCGATGCGCTACGTCGCGCCTTCCTGCGCCTGACCCCCGAGGAAGTGGAATACCGGTTCTTCTACCGTTCACGCGAATTGCCCGCCTCGGTGCAGGCGCAGGTACGCGCTCTGGACCCCGCGCGCGACGCGGCATTCGTGATCGATGACCACGGCGAGATCCGCGCGGTCGCCGATCTGCACATGGAACATCCCGGCTCGAACGAAGCCGAGTTCGGCCTGATCGTCGGCAAAGCGATCGCGGGACGCGGGCTCGGGAAGCTTCTGATGCAACGCCTGCTTGCCGAAGCGCACCGACGCGGACTCACGCTGCACGGGCTCGTTCGTCGCGACAACACGCGCATGCTGGAACTGTGTCGCGCGCTCGGCGGCACTGCCCGCGCCGATCCGGACGACTTCGGCATCCTGTCGGTACGCTTCGCTCCATGATGGGCGCGGCCCTCCGCTGATAAAATCACCCGTTGCACTTTTTGCTGGCGCACGCGTGGCTTCCGGCAAAGGTGTGCCGTGTCCGGAACGCGTCATGTCATTGAACCTCCCCATGATACCTCCCCAGCCCCGGCAACCCGGGCAGCAACGCGACTGGCGCGAACCCGCGGGTTCGTCGCTGGCCTTGTTGCTGTGCGAAGCGGCACGCGCACGTGACGGCATCGTCGTCGCGGTGACACCCGACAGCCGCAACGCACGCACCCTGGAAGAAGAACTCGGTTTCTTCGCCCGCGATCTTCCGATCCTGCATTTCCCGGATTGGGAAACCCTGCCCTACGACCTGTTCGCGCCGCACCCGCAACTGGTGTCCCAGCGCATCGACACGCTGTACCGCCTGCCCGCTACGCGCAAGGGCGTGCTGGTGGTGCCGGTCGCGACGCTGATGCAGCGCCTCGCGCCGCGCAGCCACATCGCGGGAACCGGGCTTGCCGTCGCGCGCGGCGAGCGTCTGGAGCTCGCCAGCGAGCAGCGCCGCCTCGAAGCCTGCGGCTACCGCCACGTGCCGCAGGTCGGCGAGCACGGCGAGTTCGCGGTGCGCGGCGCGCTGCTCGACATCTTTCCGATGGGCGCGTCCGAACCCTACCGCATCGAACTGTTCGACGAGGAAATCGAATCCATCCGCGCCTTCGATCCCGAAACGCAGCGCTCGCTGCACCAGGTCGATGCGGTCAAGCTGCTGCCCGCGCGCGAGTTCCCGCTGACCGACGAAGCGATGCGCGCGTTCCGCGACCGCCTGCGCGAACGCTTCCCGATCGACGTGCGCCGCTGCCCGCTGTACCAGGACATGAAGCAGGGCGTGACGCCCGGCGGCATCGAGTACTACCTGCCGCTGTTCTTCGAGGCGACCGAGACGCTGTTCGATTATCTGGATGGCGACGCGCTGTTCGTGCTCGGCAACGGTGCGCTGGATGCCGCCGAACGTTTCTGGAAACAGACCGGTGAGCGCTACGACCAACGCGCGCACGACATCGAGCGGCCGATCCTGCCGCCGATGGAGTTGTACCTGCCGCCGCAGTCGCTGCGCGAGCGCCTGAACAAGGTATTGCGCGTCGATCTGGTTGGCGCGGGCGACACGCGCGCGGCCGACAGTGGTACCGCGGTGGCGCCCGACTTGTCGGCCGGGGGCGCTGGTGGGTTTCCTGCGCGACTGCGCGAATGGATCGATACTCACGCGGAAACTCGCGTCTTGATCGCAGCGGATTCACCCGGCCGGCGCGAGGCGCTGCTGGAACAGTTCACCGCCGCGGAATTGCACCCGCAGGTCGTGGAGGGCTGGCAGGAATTTTTTGCTCGTCATGCCGGCGAAGGCCGGCATCCAGAGTCTCCTGGGAATTGGATCGAATCACTGGATCCCGGCCTTCGCCGGGGTGATGGCAATGAGGATTTCTGGATCACCGTCGCGCCATTGGAGCGCGGCTTCACGCTCGCGCAGCCGGCCATCACGGTCTTCACAGAACGCGAGCTGGTCGGCGTACGCGCGCGCAGTGAACGCCAGCGCCGACGCGTAGCCGAACGCGATCCCGAAGCGATCCTGCGCGACCTTGCCGAACTTGAAATCGGCGCACCCATCGTGCACGTGGATCACGGCGTCGGCCGCTACCTCGGGCTGGTCGCGCTGGACGTCGGCGGCATGCCCGGCGAATTCCTCGCGATCGAATATGCGCGTGGCGACAAGCTGTACGTGCCGGTGGCGCAACTCGCACTGGTCAGTCGCTACTCGGGCGCGGACGATGAACATGCGCCACTGCACTCGCTGGGCGGCGAGGCCTGGGACCGCGCCAAGCGCAAGGCCGCGGAAAAAGTGCGCGATGCCGCGGCGGAATTGCTGGCGATCCACGCGCAGCGCGCGGCGCGCCAAGGCAACGCGATCGACTACGACCGCGCGCTGCTGGCGCGCTTCGCCGAAGGTTTCCCGTTCGAGGAAACCCCGGACCAGCAGGCCGCGATCGACGCGGTGCTGGCCGACCTCGCCGCGCCACAGCCGACCGACCGCGTGGTCTGCGGCGACGTTGGCTTCGGCAAGACCGAGGTCGCGTTGCGCGCCGCAGTCGCGGTCGCCAGCGCCGGCAAGCAGGTCGCGGTGCTGGTACCCACCACCCTGCTGGCCCAGCAGCATTACGACAACTTCACCGACCGTCTGGCGGACTTTCCGGTCAAGGTCGAACTGCTGTCGCGCTTTCGTGCCAAGCAGGACGTCGCCGATGCCCTGCAACGTCTCGCCGACGGCAAGCTCGACATCGTGATCGGCACGCACAAGCTGTTGCAGCCCGACGTGAAGTTCAAGGATCTGGGACTCGTGATCGTCGACGAGGAACAGCGCTTCGGCGTGCGCCACAAGGAACGCCTGAAGAAACTGCGCGCGGAAGTCGATCTGCTTACCCTCACCGCGACGCCGATCCCGCGCACCCTCAACATGGCGATGAGCGGCATGCGCGACCTGTCCATCATCGCGACCCCGCCGGCCGCGCGCATGGCGGTCAAGACCGTGGTCGCACAATACGAACCCGCGCTGGTACGCGAAGCCTTCCAACGCGAACTGGCTCGCGGCGGTCAGGTGTATTTCCTGCACAACAGCATCGACACCATCGCACGCACCACGCGCGATCTGGAAGAACTAGTGCCCGACGCGCGCATCCGCATCGCGCACGGCCAGATGAGTGCGCATGAACTGGAACGCACGATGCTGGACTTCCACCGCCAGCGTTTCAACGTGCTGGTGTGCACCACCATCATCGAATCCGGCATCGACGTGCCGACCGCCAACACCATCGTGATCGACCGCGCCGACCGCTTCGGACTTGCGCAGTTGCACCAGTTGCGCGGGCGCGTCGGCCGCTCGCACCACCGCGCCTATGCCTACCTGATCGTGCCCGACAGGGAGGCCATGACCGCCGACGCGGAAAAACGCCTCGCCGCGCTGGAATCGCTGGAAGAACTCGGCGCCGGTTTCACGCTGGCGACGCACGACATGGAAATCCGTGGCGCCGGTGAACTGTTGGGCGAGGCGCAGTCGGGCCAGATCGAAGCGATCGGTTTCGCGCTCTACAACGAGTTGCTGGAACGCGCGGTGCGCGCGCTGCGCTCGGGCAAGGTGCCTGATTTCGATCTGGACGGTGGCAACGACACCGAGGTCGAACTGCACCTGCCGGCGCTGATCCCTGACGATTACCTGCCCGACGTGCACGCACGCCTGACGCTGTACAAGCGCATCGCGGGCGCGCGCGACGACGAAGCCCTGCGTGACCTGCAGGTGGAAATGATCGACCGCTTCGGGCTGCTGCCGCAGCCCGCGAAGAACCTGTTCGCGATAGCTGCCCTCAAGCTGCGCGCCACCGCGCTGGGCATCAGGAAGCTTGACCTTGGCGCCGCGGGCGGTCGCATCCACTTCCGCGAAAAACCCGATGTCGATCCCGCCACCATCATCCGCCTGATCCAGACCCGCCCGCGCGTCTACAAGCTGGACGGCCAGGACAAGCTGCGCATCGTGCTGGAATCGCCCGAACCCGCCGACCGCCTGCGCGTGGCCGGCGAGTTGCTGGAAACCTTGTCGGTGCGCAGCAAGGCGGCGTGACGGTTATTGGTGTTTTCGCAAATGCTTGACACATGTCGGCGTCATTCCGGACGCCGCGGAGCGGCGATCCGGAATCCACTTTGATCTTACTCGCAGCACGAAAATCAACATGGATTCCTGGTTCCGACCTTCGGTCGGCCCCGGAATGACGTTGAGGTGCTCGAGCGGCCCTTTCGGTCAACCAGATATCACATAGTTCAGCAAGCCACGAAGAGTGGCGTCACCCCTTTGGCAACGACAGAATCTTCCACGCGAAATCGTAATTCCACTTGTCGTAGTACAAGTCACCGCCGTCCCACTCCACCTCGCCACGCTGCGAGTCAACCGTATCGGAGCGGAAAAACTTTTTCGCAGGGATGAACGGCTGCGAGAAACCATCGTTGAAGGCGATGCGGTAGTTGTCCAGCCCACCAAGGTAGAACCACTTCAACGCCGGATCACTTGAATCGAGCCGCCCGTAGGTGACGTCCACCGGAATCCAGCCGTACGGCGCGAGGTAAATCTCGGCCCAGTCGTGGATGTCGTCGTAGTTACCGTCGGTGAAGGTCCAGCCCGATTGCCAGCGCGCCGGGATGCCGTTCATGCGCATCAGCGTGATCAGCAACATGGTCTGCTCGCCGCAGTCGCCATGCCCGGCGTGCAGCGTGTAGGCGCTCAAATCGGGGATCGTCGAATACTCGCGAGCACCGGCCCACGGGATGTCGTCCACCGCGGCATAGATGCGTCGTGCAATTTGATACGGGTTGGTGGCGTCGCCCACCACCTGCCGCGAGAACACCTGCAAAGGCTCGGTGAACACGATGTGCGGCGCGCGCTCGGCCACGTAGGGCGCGAGCGCCGGCGTGATCTTGGCCGGCATGACCTTGGCCGGATCGATCGCGTGGTATTGCGCGTACAACGTCACCTGGTACGTGATCGAAAACACCGTCGGCTTGCCGGCCTGCGCGGGTTGTTCCAGATATACGGTGCGCTGCATGGCCGACTTCGGTGCAATCTGGTGCTTGGACGGCTGGCTGGACACGAACTGGATGTCCTCCTGCTGACCCGCATCGGCGCGCGGGTAAGGAATCCACGCACGGATCATCTTGCCGGCTGGCACCGCGCCGGCCTTCACCGTCAGCGTCTGGGTGACCTGCACCCGTTTCGGCAACACGCTGGACTTCCCGCTCGCGCGTGCGGCGGCGATGACCTTGCGATCGAAGTCGATGTAGTTGTCGTTGACGTCCTGCGGCAGGCCGCTGGTGGCGTAAGTGGTGTGGTCACCCTTGCGAAGCTGGCGGGCTTGCTCGCTCAAATGGAACAGGTTGGATGGCGAACGATTGAAGTACAGCCGCTCGCCGTCGATGTCCATGTGCTCGAACAGGCCGTGCGCGTCCCATTGCGCGAATTGCGCATCGGTCATTCCCGGAATCTGCTTGCGCACCTCGGCCTTCACCTGATCGGCCGTCAGGTCGAAATCAAGGCGCATCCGTTGCATGCGTGCGCGCTGGAACTCGAAGGCGCGGCGCGCATCCGCGGACAGGTCGGGTTGTTTCAGCGCCGCGTCGATGCGCGCTTCGGCCGCCTTGAATTGCCCGGCGGTCACCAGCTGGATGACCGCACCCAGATCACGATTGTCCGGCAACACCGGTGGAATGCCGGAGGCCATACCCAGTGTCGGCAACGCCATCAGCAACGCCAATGCCAGGCCCGCGATGCCACGGCGCGCACGGATCGACACGTTCACTTGCCGCCTCCCACCGGCAACGGCGCCAGCAACGACTTCAGGTAATCGGTCGTACCCGGAATGCGCACGAGATGCGGGTACTTCAAGCCGCCGTCGTAATGCACGGTGTAAGTCTTGATCGCGCCGTCGTGGCGCGCCTGGATCTGCAACGGCCGTTTGTCGCGCTGCGCAGCCGCGATGGCCCCGTGCAACACCTGCATGGTGTAGGCCTGCCCGTTGACGGAAACCAGTTGCATGCCGGGTGCCAGCCCCGCCTTGAACGCGGGGCCCTGCCACAACACGTCCTCGATCCGGCCGCTGCTCGAAATGAACAGGCCCACCGAGAACATCGCGTCGACGCCATGGCCTTCCAGTTCGCCCATGCCGACGTTCTCGATCGCCTTCTGGTAGGCCGACGGATTGTCGGTATAGACCAGCTTCCAGCCGCTGGCTTCGATGCCGGACAGCAACGGCACCTCGTCGCCCGTACCGTACAGCCAGCCGTGCAGGAACTTCGCCCAGTCGTACGGCTGTACCTTGTTCAGCGCGGCGACCACGTCGTTGAAGTCGTAGGTGTGGGTGACGAAGCTGCCGTTGTCGATGCCGTAAAAATCGCGCGCGAAGTCGACGAGGCTGCGCTGGTCGTGGCTGAGGTGCCGGATCTTCATGTCGACCGCCAGCCACAACAGCTCGCCCTCGCGATAGAAATCGTTCTGGCGACGCCAGTTGGCCCACGCCTCGGGCGCCGAATAATCCACAGCGATGGCGGTGTCGATCAGCGGCCGCCACGCGCGGCCGGTGCGATGCGCCATCGCCGCGGCGCGATAGGCGACGACGTCGCGCCAGGTCTGCGGCGACCACAATCCGCTGCGCGCGGTGAGATCATCACCCAGGAAGACCGTCAGCCCTTCGTAAACCCACAGCATTTTGGTTATTTCGGGCTTCTCGAAGTTGGGCTGCCACAGGCCAGCGGGGCGCATGAACTTGCCGTTCCACGAATGCGTGTATTCGTGCGGCAGCAGCGACGCGTCCAGCATGAAGTGCGCCGGGTCGGCGAACATCTTGCTGCCGCCGCGCGCCTTGTCGTCGCTCGACTGATGGTGCTCCAACCCGCCCTTTGCGGTGTAATCACTCAAGGTCAGCAGGAAGTGGTAATTGTGGTAATGGTGCGAACGGAACAATGCCTGCGCCTGCTCGACCAGGTTGCGAAAGTCCTGCGTCTGCGTACCCGTAATCGCGATGGCTGACGGGCTGTCACCCACCAGGTCGAGATACCGGTGCACCGTTGAACCCGGCGGCGTCAGATCGAGCTTGCGGAAATATTTTCCGGCGATCACCGGCGAATCGACCAGCGTGTTGTACGGCACCGGCTGGAACGTGATGCGCTGGCCGTCGCGGCGGGCGGTCTGCAACGCGGTGCCGTATTGCCAGTCGGCCGGGACCACCAGCGTCGGCTGGAACAGCTGATCTTTGGTCGGCTCACCTGCGCGGTACAGCGAGACATGATCCCAGGTGAGGTCGATCAGGTTGTCCGTCACCCGATCGCTGGAGGGAAACTCGAAGCTGATGTCGATCTGGTGCACACCCGCTGGCACGGTCAAGTGAAACGTGAAGTGATCCAGCAAATCGCGCTGCCAGGCGATGCGCTGGCCGTTGCCCGAGAACTCGATGCCCATGACGTCCTGGATCGGGCCATCGGGCGAATGGTCGCCGGGAATCCATTTCGGGTAGTACAACGTCAACGGCCCCGGCGAAACCGGCATCACCTCGTGCACGTAAAGGAGCTTCTGGCCAGGGTCGGGCAGGCTCACCGTCAAGGCGACGGTGCCGGGGGCGGGTTTCGCGCTCTCCGCGGCCATGCCGGACACGCACACGAACAGGGCCAGCGCGCCCAGCAGCCAAGTCAGTCGTTTCATTGTTCCCTCCGGAGCTTCAACATCAAAATCTTTTTGTCCGCGAAGAACGCGAAGGTCGCGAAATAAAAGCTGATCAATCTTTTTGCTTCTCTTCGCGTCCCTGGCGTCCTTCGCGGACGAATTGCTTTTGCGTCCTGCCAACGCGCGCATCACATCGCGGGCTGCATGCGCCGTTGCCACCACACCCACAGGAAATACAGCGGCACGCCGACCAGCGTGATCAGGATGCTGGCGATGGTGGACCAGAACTGTGCGTACAGCGCGTTGGCGACCACCACGAAGGTCGCCAGCACGAACAGCGCGGGAATCACGGGATAGCCGAGCGCCTTGTACTTGCGGGGGAAGTCCGGACGTTTCCTGCGCAGGATGAACAGGCCGATCACGCACAGCGCCAGGAACGGCCACACGCCCAGCACGTAGCCTTCGGCGAGTTGCATGAAGTCGCGCAACAGCACGTAGATCACCGCCAGCACCACGATGAAGCCGATTGCGACATACGGCGTTTCGTATTTCGGATGCACCTTGCCGACGGTGCGGAAGAACAGGCCATCTTCGGCCATCGCGAAGAACACGCGCGGGCTGGAAAGGATGCTGCCGTTCAAGGTGCCGAACACCGACAACATCACCAGCGCGCCGACCAGAGAGGCGCCGACGCGCCCCAGCACCACGCCTGCCGCATCTGCCGCGACCGATTTCGATGCCGCGAGTTGCGGCAACGGCAAGGCGCGCAGGTACGCCGTGTTGATCAACAGGTACACCACGATCACCACCAGCACGCCGCCGATCAACGCCAACGGCAGGTTGCGCTGCGGATTCTTCACCTCGCCCGACAGCGTGGTCAGGTTTTCCCAGCCGTCGTAGGCCCACAACGCCGCGATCAGGCCGATGCCGATGCCCGACCACTTGGCCACGCCCATGGGCTCGGCGTTGAGCGGGTTGTGTGCCCCGCCCGGCGCGAGGAAGAAGATCGCGGCGGACAGCCCCACGATCGCCAGCACCTTGGCGCCGGTCGAAATGTTCTGGATATACGCGCCGAGTTTCACCGAACGATAATTCGCGGCCGCGACCAGGATGATCAACGCTGCCGCGATCGCGTGCTGCACCTGTTCGGGAATCGGCACGAAGAAACCCAGGTATTCGGCGAACATCAGGCTTTGCGCCGCCCACGAAATCGGGGTGGTCAAAAGCCACATCCAGCCGAACAGGAACGCCAACGGGCGCCCGTAGGCTTCCCGCAAATAAACGTAGGGGCCGCCCGCCGCCGGATACATCGCCGCGAGTTCCGCGATCGACAGCGCGCCGAACAGCGCGACCACGCCGCCGAGTATCCATACCAGCGCGATGCCGGTCAGGTTGCCGGCCGCGCCCGCGATCGGCGATGGCACACGGAATATGCCGCTGCCGATGATCACGCCCACCACCACCGCCATGCCGGTGGCGAGGCCGAGTTTGCGCGGCAGTTCGCGCGGTGCGCTGACGGATGCTTCGGTCATGGCCGGGAATCGTACAGGTTCAGCGTGCGCCTGTTGAAGCCGTTCGCTTGATGCGATGCGCCAACCCGACACCCGCTGCACGCGTCGAATCGCAAGGCCGGCAGCGCTCTCGCGCGGCGTTCAGGAAACCGCCGCAGCACAAGACCATAACCGCGAGCTATGCCGGCTGCCGGTCTTTTCATTGGTGGACTTCGCGGCCCGTTGGGTATGCTCCACAGCGTGACGGACCCGGCGACCCCGCAACGGCCCCCTGACGTCATTGTTCGAGGGACCGTTCGAGGGATTCGAAGTTTGCACATGACGCGCGCCGCAGCGAAGTGGCCAACCACCTTGCAGCAAATCAACCGCATCGAGTGACGCATCGACCGGGGAGTGGGAACCATGAAGAGCAAGTCTCGGCATACGCCTCACCGCAACAACGTCTTCCGGCGCAAGGCGCTGGCCATCGCCATCGGGTCGGCTGCCCTGGGCTTTGCAGGCGCGGCCACCGCGCAAGCGGTCAATGGCACCATCTACGGCACCGTACCCGTGGCACAAGGGGAAACCGTCCAGATCACCGGCGGCGCGGGATTCAACCGCACCATCGCCGTGGGACCATCGGGCAAATACTCGGTCACCCTGCCGGTCGGTACCTATACCGTGTCGCTGTTGCAGAACGGCAAAATCGTCCAGTCGCGTACCGATGTCAGCCCGGTGGCGGCGGGCGCGGTGGCAGTGGACTTCTCGACGTCGGCAGGCGCCCAGAACGTCACGATGCTCAACGCGATCAACGTCACGGCCAACGCCATCCCCGCGATCGACGTCTCCACCACCAACCAGGTCACCACGATCACCGCCAAGCAGTTGCAGGTATTGCCCTTGCAACGTGACGCCGCCGACATCGCGATGCTTGCGCCGGGTGTCGGCATGGGTTCTCCGCAACTCGTCAACGGCCCATTGAACAACCCGATCAACGTGTTCGGCGGCGCGTCCACGGCCGAGAACGCGTATTACATCGACGGCATGAACGTCACCGATGCGCTGGATGCGCAGGGCGGCCTCGAACTGCCGTACGGCGCGATCGAACAGCAGCAGACCTTCATCAGCGGTTACGGCGCCAAATAACGGCCGATCCATCGGCGGCGTGATCAACCAGATCGGCAAGAGCGGTTCCAACGAATGGCATTTTGGCGTGCGTGCGCTGTGGCAACCCGCGGGGTGGGCCAGCGATTCCCGCAACTACTACTGGGCCAACCCGCTCTGGACGCAACCCGGCCAGACCCCGGGCAACCTGTATCAGTACAACAAGGGCAACCACCAGCAGGAAACGATCTACGACGTCTACGTCAGCGGCCCGATCATCAAGGACAAGTTGTTCTTCTTCCTGGGCGCCGAGCAGGACAACATCAGCGGCACCTCGATCGGGTCTATCGTGAGTCCGTTCGCTTACAACTACCACAAGCACCAACCCAAGATTTATGCCAAGTTGAACTGGAACATCAACGACAGCAACATCCTGACCTTGACCGCGTTGCAGAGTTCGTACAAGAACTGGCAGGCGCAATACAACTACGACTACAGCACCTTTCTGCCCGGCAGCTTCTCTGCACTCAACCAGACCGGCAAGACCGCCGCGAGGATGTGGGTGCTCAACTACACGTCCTATCTCACCGACAACCTGACCCTGAACGCGATGCTGGGCAAGACGCGGGTCGAGTATTACACCCAGACTCCGGGGTTCCCGGGATTCGATCCTTCCCTTCCGTTCATCGGCAGCGCCTCGCTGCAAAATCCCGCGTTCATCCCGTCGGGCAGCCCCGGCATCGTCAACGCGCAGACCAGCGAGACCCAAAACATACCCTCGCATCAGGTCCACGTGATGAGTTACCGGGTGAGTCTGGACTGGAAATTGCCCTGGAACCTCTTCGGTACCCACGACATACAAGTCGGCATCGACAACATCAACTCCTGGGATCATGACGACGGCTTTGACATGACCGGCCCGGGCTACGCGTGGATTTATGGGCAAAGCTCACCCGGCGCGCCGCTCTTCCTCTCCCCCGGTGGCCCGAGTGTCCCGCCGTACGCCGGCCCGGCGTGCTATGCGCCGGCCACCACTTGCTACTACGTGGCGAAGCAGATCGACATCCAGAATGCGTCCGTCAAGGTCTTCCAGCGCGCCCAATACGTCGAGGACAACTGGCAGATCACCCCGAACTTCCTGTTGAACCTGGGGCTGCGCAACGACCAATTCACAAACTTCGATGGTTCCGGCGTGCCGTACATCCGGCTCACCAAGCCGCAATGGGCGCCCCGCATAGGATTCAGTTGGAACGTGCACGGCGACTCCACCCTGAAAGTGTTCGGCAACGCCGGTCGTTACTACCTTGCGCTTCCGCTGACCACCGCAACCTCCATTGCCGCGCCCGTGACAGCCACCAACCAGTACGGGACCTACACCGGGATCGATCCCGCGACCGGCGCACCCATCGGATTCACGCCACTGCCGCAGAGCCCATCGACGGGCGTGTCGATCGACAACGAGTACGGTCAGCCGAAGGACCCGAGGGTCTCCACGGCCCAGAACGTCAAGGCGGAGTTTTCCGACAACTTCGTGCTGGGCATGCAGCAGCAGTTCCAGATGCTGGGGACCAAATGGGTGTTCGGCGCCACCGGCACCTACCAGAAGATGAGCCGCATCATCGACGACGTCGACTGGGAACAAGGCGAATGCGCGGCGGGGCTGGCGCAGGGCTACACCTGGATGACGCCTGCCACCTGCAGCAACTGGGCCCAAAGCCTGGTGCTGATGAACCCGGGCGTGACCAACAACCTTTTGATGAAGGCGCCGGACGGCAGCCTCGTTCCGGTCACCTTTACGGCCGCGGACCAGAAGTTCCCGCGCGGGCCGACCCGCAAGTACTACTCGCTGGATCTGTCGCTGACGCACGAATGGGATGGCAAGTGGTTTGCCAAGTTCGACTACGTGTGGTCGCAGACCATCGGCAACACCGAAGGTCCGGTGAGCACCTATTCCCAGCAGAGCGGATCGTACGAATCGATCACGACGGCATGGGACTTCCCGGAAAGGATGCAGTATTCGTACGGCTTCCTGCCCAACGACCGCAGGAACCAGATCAAGATCTTCGGCGCGTACGCGATCAACAAGGACTTGACGGTCGGCGGCAACCTGTATCTGGCCTCCGGAACGCCGCGCATGTGCAGGGGCGGCTACGGGCCGGACCAGCTGGCCCTGCATGGTTCACACACTTACTACTGGTGCGGCGGCGTGCCGGTACCGCCGGGTTCGCTGGGCCGTATGCCCTGGACCAAACGCGTGGATCTCAGCGTGGATTACAAACCCGCATGGGCCGATCACAAGCTCGACTTCAACCTCGCGGTGTTCAACGTGTTCAACAGCCAGACGCCGTTGTTCGTCAACGATTTTTTCCTGACGACCAGCAATCCCAACCCCGAGTACGGAATCATCGAGAACAGCACGCCGCCGCGCTCGGTGCGGTTCTCCGTGTCGTATGACTTCTAGCCCGAAACCCGATCTCTCCCCCGCCGGGTGCGAGCCCGGCGTTTTTTTGTCTGCGGGATCGACCGGGCTGACTTGTAATATGGGCGCAGTCAACCAAGGCATGGGCCTCCATTTGGTGCCTGATACGCAGCCGCCACAGTCGACCCAGCGTCAGCCGTTGTCGCCCGTCACGCGCCGTTTGCTGGCGCGGGCGCGTGAGGAATGGACACAACACGAGTTCGCAGCGGCCGAACGCTCGCTGACCAACGTGCTGTCCCTGGCTCCAGACGATCCCGAGGCCACGCGGATGCTGGGCGGCGTGGTGCTGCGCCTCGGCAAGCATGCCAAGGCCATCGAATGTTTCCGGAAAGTCCTTCCCGTGTGGCCCGACGACGACGACCTGCGACTCGGGCTGGGGATCGCGTTGTATGAACAAGGTGAGGTCGACGAGGCCCTGCGGCACCTGCGGTGCGCCTGTGAAATTGCGCCGACTTCCGCATCCGCATGGTTCAACCTCGGCGAGGCGCTGGCACGCGAGGCACACACTCCGGAAGCCACCCCATCCCTGCAGCGCGCACTCGAACTCGACCCGGCGCACATCACGGCCCGGCTTTCGCTGGCCAAGGCACAGGCGAACCTGGGTCATGTCGACGCCGCGGTCGCCGGGTTCCGCGAGGTGCTGCGCCGCGACCCCGGCAATGCCGAGGGCTGGTTCGGGCTGTCGAATCTCAACACGGTGCGTTTCGATGCCGCGGATGCAGCATCGCTGAAGCAAGCCCTGGCGCGTCACAACTTGTCGGAACGCGACCGCGAGCTGTTGGCTTTCACCTACGCGAAGGCGCTGGAAGACCAAGGCGATTACGCGCAAGCCTTCGAGGCATTCCGCACCGCCAATGCATCGCGCCGCCAGCGCATCCGCTGGGATGCCGCCGGGGAGCACCGCCGCGTCGAAGCCATCCTGCGTGTATTTGCAAACGAGATGCCGGCGCCATTGGATGCGCAGCTTGGCCGCGAAGCCATCCTGATCGTCAGCATCCCGCGCTCCGGGTCGACGCTGGTCGAGCACATCCTCGCTTCGCACCCCGAGGTCGAGGGCGCGAACGAGATCAAGGATCTGCAGAACGCGATCGACGCGGAAACCCAACGTCGACGCTCGGCCGGCTCCAATACGGCGTACCCGTTGTGGGCGCCGGATGCGACCGCCGCGGATTGGCAGCGTCTCGGCCGCGAATACATGGCCCATACCGCGCGTTGGCGCGAGCGCAAACCGCGCTTCACCGACAAGAGCCTGATCACCTGGTACCTGGTCGGCCCGGCGCTGGCGATGTTGCCAGCCGCGCGCGTGGTGGTCGTCCGGCGCGACCCCGTGGAAACCTGCCTCGCGTGCTTCCGCCAGTGCTTCAGCGAACGTAGCGGTTTCGCCTGCGACCTCGACGAGATGGCCGACTACTGCGCCGACTTCCTGCGCGTCACGCGCTTCTGGGTGGACAAGTACCCCGATCGCGTGATGGATTTGCAGTACGAATCATTGGTGGCCAACCCGGAAGCCGAAATCCGCCGCATGCTGGATTTCTGCGGCCTGCCGTTCGACCCGGCTTGCCTCGAGCCGCACAAGGCACGGCGCACGGTGCAGAGCCTGCCCAGCGCCGCGCAGGTGCGCCAGCCGATCCACGCCGGCACGGCGCGCAGCGCGTTGTACGGCGACAAGCTGGATCGACTGCGTCGGCGGTTGCGGGATGCGGGGGTGATCGCAAATGAGTAGGGCCTGTTTCAAAAATATGCCTGCGAATGTTTTGCTCGTCATCCCCGGGCCGCCCGCGCTGTTTGCGGGCGGAACCCGGAATCCGATGTCTTTGCTCCGGGTTCGAAAAGACACTGGATTCCGGATCGCCGCTACGCGGCGTCCGGAATGACGATCAATTGTCCATTTCCGTGCGTGCGAGTTGCTGGTCTGCTCTTGGGCTGCGCAGCGTTGATACTGTTATCTGCCTGCGCCCCGCTGCCGCCACGCAACCCGATCGCAACCTGGGTGCCATCGAAGAACTACGACATCCGCAAGCCGCAGTTGATCGTGCTGCACTTCACCGATCAGGATTCGGTCGCGCAGGCGTTGAACACCTTGCGCACCCACAACCCGGGCGGGCCGGTCAGCGCGCATTACCTGATCGGACGCGATGGCCACACCTACCAACTGGTCAGCGAAGTCGATCGCGCCTGGCATGCCGGCGGTGGACGTTGGGGCACCATCACCGACGTCAACTCGGCGTCCATCGGCATCGAACTCGACAACAACGGCGACGAGCCATTCCCGCCCGCGCAGATCGCCAGCCTGCTGCGGCTGCTCGCCGACATCACCACGCGCTGGGACATCCCGCGCGCACAAATCATCGGCCACGAAGACCTGGCGCCTGCGCGCAAGGACGACCCGGGCCCGCTGTTCCCGTGGGCCACGCTGGCCGCGCACGGTTTCGGCCTGTGGCCCGATCCGCCCGCCACGCTGGTCGATCCCCCGCCCGGCTTCGATCCGTGGATGGCGTTGACCGCGATCGGCTATCCGCTGGACGATCCGCAAGCCGCGGTGCGCGCGTTCCACAACCACTTCCGTGGCATCGGCGGCGACACGCTGGACGCCGAGGACATGAAGATCCTCTACAACTTGGTCGGCAAGATCGAGCACGGCGATACCGAGAAATAGGCCATTACGGAACATGACGCAGCACGACTTCAAACCCACGCTCGACGCCTTCACCAAGGGCGCGCCCTCGCACCGCTTGTCCGGCAACGAACCCGTTGCGCAGCGCGGCTGGAACGTCCTGCGCGAAGACATGCCGTTGCCGCTAGCGGTCATCAAACGTTCGGTGCTGGAAGCCAACAGCCGCTGGATGCAGGCCTTCATGCGCAAGCTGGGCGTGCAGTTCTGCCCGCACGGCAAGACCACGATGAGCCCGCAGTTGTTTGCAAGGCAGCTCGCGGACGGCGCATGGGGCATCACCTGCGCCACGCCGCAACAACTCAACGTGGTGCTGGCCGCGGGTGCGCGCCGCGCGCTGGTCGCCAACCAGATCGTGGGACGCGCCAACATCGACATGCTGCTGGCGGCCGTGCAGGGCCATCCCGCCGCGGACATCCACCTGCTCGCGGATTCCATCGAAGCCGTGCGCGCCCTGGCCTCGCGGGCACGCGAACTGCAGGTCACCCGGCCGATTTTCGTGCTGGCCGAACTCGCGGCGCGCGGATCGCGGACGGGCTGCCGAAACATCGCGTCGCTCGTGGAGGTGGCCACGGAAGTCGCGCGGCATCACCCGCACCTGATACTGGCCGGCGTCGAAGGCTACGAGGGCACCATCGCGACATCCGATCCCGCCGCCGCGGCACACGCCGTGACCGATTTTGCCGAACAATTGCTCGACGCCGCCGGCGAACTGGATCGACGCGGACTGTTCCAGCACGTTGAATCGATCATTCTCAGCGCCGGTGGCTCGGAGTACTTCGACATCATCGCGTTGACGCTGCGCAAGGCGCGCCTGTCGCAACCGGCCGAAGTCGTGCTCCGAAGCGGCTGCTATCTCACCCACGACACCCTGCACTACTCCGCGGCGTTCGAGCGCATCCGCTCGCGCACCGGCGAGGCGCGCGAAGGCGCGGGACTCAAGCCGGCATTGGAAGTCTGGGCCTATGTGCAGTCCCGTCCCGAACCGACGCGTGCCTACGCCAACATGGGCAAGCGGGATGTTTCAAGCGACTGGGATCTGCCCGTTGCGGTTCGCTGGTTCCGGCCCGGACGCGATTCGGTTCCACAAGCCGTGCCGGAAAATGTGAAGATCACCGCACTCAACGACCAGCACGCACACCTCGAGTGCCCTGCCGACTCGCCCCTCGCGATCGGCGACATGCTGGCCTTCGGCATTTCCCACCCCTGCACCACGTTCGACAAATGGCGAACGCTGTACCTGGTCGATGACGACTACACCGTCGTCGACGTTGTCCAGACCTGCTTTTGAAGGGTGTGAGGTTTGCGGTAGCGTGAAATATCGAATCCTTCGGTATCGATTTGTGGCAATGCCCCCGTGATCAGGTCGGCAAGGTAACGCCCCGAACCGCACGCCATGGTCCAGCCCAGCGTGCCGTGGCCGGTGTTGACAAAAAGATTTCGGATGGGCGTGGCGCCGACCACGGGCGTGCCGTCCGGCGTCGCCGGTCGCAGGCCCGTCCAGAGTTGTCCTCGCGCAAGGTCGCCGCCTTGCGGGTACAAACCCGTGAGGACTTTTTCCAGTGTCGCCCGCCGTCGAGGCGGCATCGTCATGTCGAAGCCGCACAGTTCGGCCATGCCGCCGACGCGGATGCGCTGGTCGAAGCGGGTCACGGCGACCTTGTAGGTTTCGTCCAGTACGGTCGAGGCAGGCGCCATCGCCGAATCGGTGATGGGCACGGTCAGCGAATAACCCTTGAGTGGATATACCGGGAGACGAATGCCCAACGGCGCAAGCAAACGTGGGGTATGGCTGCCGAGCGCCAGCACGCAGCGATCCGCACGCTCGTTTCGGCCGTCGATGCGCACGCCGGTGACGCGGTCGCCGGAAGCCTCGAGTGATTCCACCATCGCCCCGTAACGAAACTCCACACCCGCGGCTCGCGCACGTTCCGCGAGCCGCCGCGTGAACAGTTCGCAATCGCCGGTTTCATCGCGCGGCAGGCGCAATGCACCCGCGAAACGATCGACCATGCCAGCCAGCGCCGGCTCCACCTTGGCGATGCCGGTACGATCGAGCATTGCGTACGGCACGCCGAAGCGCTGCAACACCGCGATGTCCTTGCCGGCGGCATCCAGTTGTGCCTGCGTGCGGAATACCTGCAAGGTGCCCAGTTGCCTGCCCTCGTATTCCAGACCGAGTTCGTCGCGCAACGCGTCGAGGCAATCGCGGCTGTAGCGCGCCAAGCGCAGCATGCGCGCCTTGTTGACCGCATAGCGCCGTGCCGTGCAATTGCGCAGGAACTGCAACAACCAAAGGTATTGGTGCGGATCGAGGCCGGGCTTGATGACCAGCGGCGCGTGCCGGGAGAACAGCCACGCCAGCGCCTTCAGCGGCACGCCGGGCGCCGCCCACGGCGCGGCGTAGCCGGGCGAGATTTGGCCCGCGTTCGCGAAACTGGTTTCCTGTGCGGGGCCCGCTGCGCGATCCACCACCGTCACTTCGCAGCCCGCGCGCGCGAGATACCACGCGCTGCATACGCCGATGACGCCGCTGCCGAGAACGAGTACACGCATCGCTTTCGAATTCCTCAGGAGCCCCGACACGGATCAACGCGGTTGAACTCGAATCAATGGCTTTCACCCGTATCCATCCGCATCAAAAGCTTTGACGCGGATCAACGCGGATGAACACGGATTTACAGCTTTTATCCGTTCTTGTCCGCTTTTATCCGTGTCGAAAAGCTCCTCGCCACGCGGCAAGCCCAATCGTGTGCGTTGTCATTCACTCCGCGTGATCGAACTCGGGCATCGCCTTGAACAACTGTCCCTTGCGCCACTTGTCGGCGCCCGGGCGCGCATAGACGACCTTGCCGCCGATGATGGTGTACAGCACCCGCGTGCGCAGGATGTCGTCGGAGGGCATCGTCAACAAGTCGCCGGAGAACACATCGATATCCGCGAGCTTGCCGGGCGCCAACGACCCGAGTTCGTGGTCCTCGAAGATCGCGTAGGCGTTGTTCCAGGTGTAGTCGCGCAATTCCTGCCGGGGCGTCTTGACCTCCGCCGGGAAGAACGTCTTCCTGCCGTGATCGTAGGCACGCGTCACCGCGCAATAGAACACCGGGATCGGGTTGGTATCCTCGACCGGCGTGTCGGTGCCGTCCAATACCATCGCGCCGCTTGCGATCAGTTTGTGCCAGACATAGGCGCCCTCCTGCGCACGCTTCTCGCCGATGCGCGGCACCACCATTGGCGCATCCGAACAGGCGTGGATGGATTGCATGGACGCGATCACGCCCAGCTCCGCAAAACGCGGAATGTCCGCAGGGTTCAGGTGCTGTGCGTGTTCGACGCGCCAGCGCAGTGCCTGCGCCGCCGGGTCTTCGGCGAAAATTTTCTGGTAGAGATCCAGCACTTCGCGATTGGCGCGGTCGCCGATCGCGTGGATCGAAACCTGGAAGCCGTCGCGCGCCGCGATCTTGGCGATCTGCGCCAGATCACTCATCGGCGTCACGTTCTTGCCGGTGATGCCGGGCGCGTCGCTGTACGGCTCAAGGAACCACGCGCTGCGCGTACCCAGCGCGCCGTCGGAAACATCCTCGCCCACGCCACGCACGGTGAAGTGGTTGTCAGCAAAACCGATAATGCGGTACTTGGCGAGGTTCTTGTCGAGGCTCGCGACATTCTCGACATCGACGTTGACGTACAGGCGCAGCGGCAGGCCCTTGGCGGCCTGCTGCTTCAGCCAGTCGATGGTCTGGAAATCCTCGCCCATGTCGACGAAGCTGGTGATGCCCTTGCTGATTTCGTTCTGCACCGCGAGTTGCAACGCCTTCTCGCGGCGCGCGTTGCGTTCGGCCGGCGTCAGCGAGGCAATGTATTTCTGGTGGGCGCGATGCACGGGATCGGCCGCGGTGTCGGTCAGCATCCCGATGGCGTGGCCCTGCTTGTCGCGCACGATGGTGCCGCCGGGCGGGTTCGGCGTGCTGTCGGTGATGCCGGCCAGCTTCAGCGCCGCGGCATTGGCGTACACGCCGTGGTAGCTGGCCGTGATCAGCATCACCGGATTGTCGGGCGACACGGCATCCAGACTGGTCGGCAACGGCAGGCCCAGCACGTTCGGCTGCGGCACGCGGTTCCACTTGTTCTGCAACCAGCCGAAGCCCACGATCCACTGCCCCGGCTTGGCCTTGGCGACGGCGGCCTTGACCATTGCGACGATGCCGTCCCAGTTCCTGGCCTTGCCGACGTTGATCTGCATGAGCGATTCGCCGGTCTGCAGCAGGTGCCCGTGGCCCTCGATGAAGCCGGGCGTCACGAACGCGCCGTGCAGGTCCATGACCTTGGTGTGCGGGCCGATGTAATGCGCGATGCCGGCGTTGCTGCCGACCGCCTCGATCTTGCCGCCTCGAATCGCCAGAGCCTGCGCGTCGGGCTGCGACGGGTTTTCGGTGGCAATGGTGGCATCACGCAACACCAGGTCGGCGGGTTGTGGCGTGGGCGGGAACCCATCAACCGGCGGACTCGCCGCAAACACTTTCGCGAAGCTGGCATCGGCCGCCTGCAGCGCCGACGACGAGCCAGCAACCGGCGCGCTGGCTGCGAATGCCGAGGCGGCGACAGCCAACGCAATGCCCGCAAATGCAAAGTGGAATGACTTCATCGAACCCCTCCGATCAACGCGTGAATACCGACCGCGTGCTCCGTCCGGAAGCAACCTGCATGGTCAAAATCGGAACGAGGATAAGCCGCCGCGGCCAGCGACCACCAATGAAAAGACCGGCATGTTACATAACCGGACGTTGTGGGTACGCGCGCGCCGCGTCACGCCGGGTTTCGATCCTGTGTCAGCATCCGTTGCGCCAGTTGCCGCACCAGGTCCAGAAAGCGCTTCTGCACCGGGTTCAGCGGATTGTCGGGCCGGTACATCGCGTACAGCACGACTTCGAGGTGCGGCTTCAGCGAACGCATCTGCACGCTGCCCGCGCCACCGCAACGCGCCGTGAAGGGATCCACCAGCGCCAGCCCCTCGCCCTTCGCCACCAGCGTGTGGGCCAACTGGTAGGTCTGCACCGAAACCGCGGTGCGCGGCGCCGGTTCCAACTGTGCAAGATGACTTTGCAGCATGTTGCCCAACGCATCGCGCACGGTGATGCCGACCATCGGCTGGCCGGCCAGCGCGCTGATCGGAAGCGGCTGCGACAACTCCTTCTCGGGCCACCAACCGGGCGGCGCGATCACCATCACGTGGCCGCGGCACAGCACCTTCTGGCGCAGGGTCTGGTGGCCGGTATCCTGCAGCGTCAGCCCGATGTCGGTTTCGCGCAACGACAGCGCTTCGCACATCACGGCCGAGTGCTGGGTGGACAGCTCCGCTGCGGCATCCGGAAACGCCTTGCGCAACAGCACGGTGGCGGCAGGCAGCAGCACCTGCGCCAGCGTCGGCGTGCAGGTCACCCGCAACGGGCAACTGCCCGGCTGGCCCATGCTGCTGGTCAGTCGCTGCAGGTCGTGCACGTCCTGGATGATCTTCTCGATGCGGTCGCGCAACTGCAGCGCCTGCTGGGTGGGCTGCAGGCGCCCGCGCACCCGGCTGAACAGGGCAAAGCCGAGTTTGTCTTCCGCATGCTGCAAGGCTTTGCTGGCGGCCGGCTGCGAGATGTTCAACAGCTTGGCGGCGCCGGTCAGGCTGCCCGTCGTGAGCACGGCATGGAAAAGTTCGATGTATCGCAGACGCATGTCGAGAGTTGCCCTCCGCCCCCCGATGATGATATTGCTTGAGCGCCGCCGGTTTGCCAACAACACGCGGGCATGACTTTCGGCAGGGTTCGACACGCCCGGCAAGGCGCGTTCGAACCGCAAAACTTGTCCACGCCAAAGGGGTAGCGCATGGTTTCCCGCCTCGTGGTCGCAGCGATCCTGTTGCTGGGCTGTGCGCCCGCTTTCGCCCAGCACCAGGACCTGCGCGCCTACGGAATCGACATCGGGGTACTGCAACCCGGGCGCTGGAATGCAATCACGGACGTACCGGGTGTCAGGGTCGGCCAGAAAACCCTGATCCAGGGCCATGACGTGCGCACGGGCGTCACCGCCATCCTGCCGTACCCCGGCAACATCTTCCGGGACAAGGTTCCGGCCGCGGTCTACGTCGGCAACGGTTTCGGCAAGCTGACCGGCGCCACGCAGATCGCGGAACTCGGCAACATCGAAACGCCGATCGTCCTGACCAACACGTTGAGCGTGCCGACCGCGGCGGATGCCCTGATCGACTACACGTTTTCATTCCCGGCCAACGCCGACGTGCTGTCGGTCAACCCGGTGGTGGGCGAAACCAACGACGGCTATTTGAACGACATCCGCGGCCGCCACGTGACCAAGCAGGACGTGCTGGACGCCATCAAATCGGCGCAAACCGGCCGGGTCGCGCAAGGCGATGTCGGCGCCGGCACGGGAACCGTGGCGTTCGGCTACAAGGGCGGGATCGGAACCTCGTCCCGGAAACTGCCGGCATCGCTGGGCGGCTACACCGTCGGCGTGCTGGTGCAGACAAACTTCGGCGGCGTGCTGGACATCGCCGGCGTGCCGGTCGGGAAACTGCTGCACCATTATTACCTCAGCGACAAGTTGAACGATTCGCCCGACGGCTCCTGCATGATCGTGGTGGCCACCGACGCGCCGCTGGCTTCGCGCAACCTCGAACGCCTCGCGAAGCGGGCGATCCTGGGGCTTGCGAAAACGGGCGGCATCGAATCGAACGGCAGCGGCGATTACGTGATCGCCTTCTCCACCAACAAGGCGGTACGGATGCCGTATCAAGCGGCAAGTCCGTTGCGGCAGGAAAAGGTCCTGCGCAACGATGCGATGTCACCCTTGTTCATGGCTACCATCGAGGCGACCGAGGAGGCCATCATCAATTCCCTGTTCCACGCCCAGAGCATGACCGGACGCGACCATCACCAAGTCGCCGCCTTGACCGTCGACAAGGTGCTCGAAATCATGCGGCAGCGCGGCTACCCGGTTGTCGAATCGGGCAAGCCCGCTCCTGCGGGGGCCGGTTCGAAGCCCTGACGTGGCAGAAAGAACCTTTACATCGTCATTCCTGGGCGCCTGCGGCTTCATTGCAGGCGAACCCGGAATGGCGACGTTCTTTGCCAATATGCAAGGCCAATCGGGCAACCCGAGCGGCGAAGGCCCCAACCACTCACAACTCCCGGTTATGCCTGATGCCCGTCTTTTCATTGGCAGGCGCCGGCCACCGGCGGATAACCTCGTGCAAGCGATTGGGGCAAGCACCAGGCACGATGAATCTCCGAAGGAACGAATACATGTCCGAACACGGGGCAATCCCGGGCCAGGCCCAGTGGGGGCCACCCTACCTGTTGTACCTCGGGCAGGCCGCCGACAACCTGGCCATCAAGACGGCCAGGGGCCTGGCCTACTGGCGTCCCGAGTGGTGCATCGCGCAACATCGGCATCCCGATTGCCGTTTCACGCTGGGCTTGCCGGAAATGGGCTTTGCGGAAGCGCGTGCGGCCGGCGCCGACACCATGGTGATTGGCACCGCGAACGCGGGCGGCGTGATGGCCGCTGAAACCGTCGCCGACACCGTCGCCGCGCTCGATGCCGGCCTCAACGTGATCGCCGGCCTGCACCAGAAACTGCGCGACAACGCCGACATCGTCGCCGCCGCCCGGCGCAACGGCAGGGTGCTGTTCGACGCGCGCGAACCGGTCGGCCCCCTGCCCGTCGGCAGCGGCCGCAAACGCACCGGACACCGCCTGCTGACCGTGGGCACCGATTGTTCGGTCGGCAAGATGTACACCTCGCTCGCCCTCGAACGCAGCATGCGCAAGCGTGGCCTCAAGGCGGATTTCCGTGCCACCGGGCAAACCGGCATCTTCGTCGCCGGTGGCGGCATCCCCGTGGATTCGGTGATCGCGGATTTCATCTCGGGCGCGGCCGAGGCGATTTCACCCGCGCGCGACGATGGCGGCTGGGACCTGATCGAGGGCCAGGGCTCGCTGTTCCACCCGTCCTACGCGGGCGTGTCGCTGGGTCTGCTGCACGGCTCCCAGCCCGACGCACTGGTGTTGTGCCACGAACCCACGCGCGCGCACATGCGCGGGCTGCCGGATTTTCCGATCCCCGACCTGCAGCAATGCCTGGACGCCAATCTCGTCGCGGCGCGCCTGACCAACCCCGCGGTCAAGGCGGTCGGGATCGCGCTCAACACCTCCGGCCTCGACCAGCATGAAGCGCTCGCGGCCTGCCGCGAGATCAGCCGCCGACTCGGCCTGCCCTGCCAGGATCCCGTCAGCATGGGCGTCGAAGCCATCGTGGACAACCTGCTGGCATGCTGCGCGAACTGACGATCCGCCATTCAAGCCTGCCGCTGCATTCGCCGTTCCGCATCTCGCGCGGGGTCAAGCACGCGGCGGAGGTGGTCACGGTCGAACTTCGGCAAGGCGATTGCGTCGGACGCGGCGAATCGGTGCCCTACCCGCGCTACGGTGAATCGATGGTGTCGGTGCTCGCCCAGGCCGAGTCGTTGCGCAGGGAGCTTTGCGCCGGCATGGGTCGCGACGAGCTGCAGGCGCGGCTCGAACCCGGTGCCGCACGCAACGCACTGGATGCGGCGCTGTGGGATCTGGAATCGAAGCTCACCCGCGTGCCGGTATGGACGCGGCTGGCGCGACCGTCGCACGCGCCGCTCACCACGGCGCTGACCCTCAGCATCGATACGCCCGAGGCCATGGCCGAGGCCGCCGCGCGCATCGCGGATGCCGGACTGATCAAGATCAAGGTCGACGCCACCGAGCCGGCCGCGCGCATCGAGGCCGTGCGGCGCGCGGCACCGGCCGCCGCGCTGATCGTCGATCCCAACGAAAGCTGGAACATCGAAACCCTGCGCGATCTTCAGCCGGCGCTGGCGCGTGCAGGCGTGCGCCTGCTGGAACAACCGCTGCCCGCCGATGCCGACGATGACCTGCTCGGGTTTTCAAGCGACGTTCCGATCTGCGCGGACGAAGCCTGCCACACCACGGCGGACCTGCCGCGCCTGCGCGGCCGTTACCAGGCCATCAACATCAAGCTGGACAAGACCGGCGGCCTGACCGAAGCATGGCGCCTGCTGCGCGCAGCCCGCGCCGACGGGTTCCGCATCATGGTCGGCTGCATGGTGTGCTCGTCGCTGGGCATCGCGCCCGCACTGGAGGTCGCGCGGGAAGCCGAGTTCATTGATCTGGACGGGCCACTGTGGCTGGAACACGATCATGCTGGCGGCGTGAAGCTCGAAGGTGGTTTGCTGTCGCCGCCCGCGCCGGGATTCTGGGGCGGGTGATATACCTCACCGCTTGGCAGACCCGTCCGCGCCAAGCCTTCGGCTGTACTCGGGACAGGTTCCGCGAGCAACGCGAACGAAGTCGAAGCACCATGTCCTTCCCCTTGACCCTTGCAGCCCAGAAGCCTCTGACACGGATCAACACGGGTAAAGTCGGATAGAACAGAAGGTTGAGCTTTTAACCGACCTGATCCGCTTTTATCCGTGTCAAAGGCTTTCGCTTTGGGGCAGGGATCACGCGGCTCGGGATTGCGCAAAGTTTTCGGCACCGTCCACAATCTGCGGTTATGCCATGTACCGCATTTTTCATTGGTGCCGCGACGGGGCGGCGACTATTTTCAGTTCGATGAATTCGGAGACCCAAGTCATGCTCGATCCAAACGCGGCGCGCTCCATCCCAAGGCGATCAACAGCGACACCGCGACGCGCCATCCAAGTGTCCAGACCCGTGCTGGCACTGGCGCTGGCCGCGCTCTGCGCCGCCGCGGGCGCGAAGAACACCACGCCGCCCTCGTCCGCCCCGTTCGCCTACCTGCCCGCCGCTACCCGCGATGCGCTGGTCAAGGTGCGGCCGGTCACGGCCAGGCACGCGATGGTGGTCACCGACCAACACCTCGCCACCGAGGCCGGCCTCGAAATCCTCAAGCAGGGCGGCAACGCCATCGATGCGGCGGTCGCCGTCGGTTACGCGCTGGCGGTGACGCAGCCGTGTTGCGGCAACATCGGTGGCGGCGGCTTCATGACCATCCACCTCGCCAACGGCAAGAACCTGTTCCTGAACTTCCGCGAGAAGGCGCCGCTCAAGGCCACCTCGACGATGTTCCTGGATGCCAAGGGCAACGTGGTCGAGGGCCGCAGCGTCAACACCTATCTCGGCGTAGGCGTGCCGGGCACGGTGATGGGGCTGGATACGGCGCTCAAGACCTACGGCACGATGTCGCTCGCGCAAGTCATGGCACCGGCCATCAAACTGGCCCGCGACGGCTTCGTGCTGGAGGCCGGCGACGCCAGAATCATCAATCAGCGTCTCGCGGATCTCAACAAGCATCCGCACTCGGCCGCGATCTTCGGCCACGGCGACAAGCCGTGGAAGGCGGGCGAGCGTCTGGTGCAAACCGACCTCGCCAACACGCTCGAGAAGATCGCCAAGGGCGGCACCGACGCGTTCTACAAGGGCTCCATCGCCAAGGCGATCGTCAAGGCCAGTGGCGAGAACGGCGGCATCCTCGGCATGCAGGACTTCGCCGACTACAACGTGGAATGGTTGAAACCCGTCCAGTGCGAATACCACGGTTACACCATCCTGTCGGCGCCGCCGCCCAGTTCCGGCGGCACCACCATGTGCCTGACCCTGAACATCCTCAAGCCCTATCCGCTCGGCAAGTGGGGTTACGGTTCGGTCAAGTTCGTGCACTACTTCGCGGAAGCCGAACGCCGCGCCTTCGCCACCCGCAACACCTATCTGGGCGATCCGGATTTCGTGCACATCCCGATGCAGAAACTGCTGTCGGCGTCGTATGCGGCCAGCCTGCGCGCGACGATCAAACCGGACAAGGCCACGCCCTCGTCCGAGATCAAGAGCTTCCTGCCATCCAGCGAGGGCAACAACACCACCCACTACTCGGTGATCGACCAGCACGGCAACGCGGTCGCCGTCACCTACACCATCAACTTCCTGTTCGGCAACAAGCAGATGGCCGGCGACACCGGCTTCTACCTCAACGATGAAATGGACGACTTTACGGCCAAACCGGGCGCGTCGAACGGTGCCGGCCTGGTGCAGGGCAAGGCCGACGAGGTCGAGCCCGGCAAGCGGCCCTTGAGTTCGATGACCCCGACCATCGTGATGAAGGACGGCAAGCCGTTCATGCTCACCGGCAGCCCCGGCAGCGCCACCATCATCTCGACCACGATGGAAAGCATCCTCAACGTGATCGACTTCGGCATGAACATGCAGCAGGCGGTCGACGTGCCGCACATCCACATGCAGTGGTATCCGGACGTCGTCTACGTCGGACCCGGCCTGCTGACGCCCCAGGCAACGCAGCAATTGCAAGCGATGGGCTACACGCTCAAGACGCGCTCGCTGGGCGTGCTCGAATCCATCCTGGTCAACCCGAAGACCGGCTTGCTGGAAGGCGCCAGCGATCCGCATCGTTCGGCCGGTCTGGCCGCGGGCTACTGACGTGTCACAGAAGGTGAGCGCCAGCTTTTGTTCGTCATTCCGGACGCCGCGCAGCGGCGATCCGGAACCTAGCGCCTTCCCTTTCGACGAAGGCACTGGATTCCCGCTTTCGCGGGAATGACGCCAATCAATGGGTGTTCTCCGACTCCGAGACAATCCACACCTATCACATGCAATGACCGCAACGACTGCCCGCGCCGTACCCGCATCCGCCGACCCGGCGATACTGGACGGCGTCGATCTCTCCGCTCTGGCACGGCGCGTGGGCACGCCGTGCCACGTCTACTCCGCGTCCGCCATTCGCCAGCGCATCGCAGCGCTGCAATCGGCGCTGCACGGGCTGGACGCACAGGTCTGTTATGCCGTCAAGGCCAATTCCAACCTCGCGATCCTGCAATTGATGGCGGACGCCGGCTTCGGCGCAGATATCGTTTCGGGCGGCGAATTGTGGCGCTGCCTGCACGCGGGCATCCCGGCCGCGCGCGTCGTGTTCTCGGGGGTCGGCAAGAGCGCGGATGAAATCGCCGACGCGCTGCACGCCGGCGTCGCCCGCTTCAACGTGGAGTCCGCGGACGAGTTGCAACTGTTGCAGCGCATTGCGGGCAAGCGCAACGTCACCGCGCATGCCTCGGTGCGCATCAACCCGGACGTCGACGCCCTCACCCACGCCAAGATTTCCACCGGCAAGTCGGAGAACAAGTTCGGCGTCGGCATCGACGAGGCCCGCGAATGGTTCGCCGCCAGCGCGCGGCTGACCCACGTGCGCCTGGACGGGCTGCACGTGCACATCGGTTCGCAGATGCTGAGCCTCGATCCGATCCGCGCGGCG
This sequence comes from Rhodanobacteraceae bacterium, assembly GCA_004299705.1. Taxonomy (GTDB): domain Bacteria; phylum Pseudomonadota; class Gammaproteobacteria; order Xanthomonadales; family Rhodanobacteraceae; genus 66-474. Next base: position 45,753 of record SCQS01000012.1, read on the forward strand.
CTGCAACGCACCGCCGGTTTCCGGCGTGAACTTGCCGACGCGGGACATGCGATCCACAGCATCGATGTCGGAGGCGGCCTCGGCGTGTGCTATCGCGCCGGCCAGGACCATCCCGTCGCGATCGAGGACTATGTCACGGTCATCCGCGAAGCATTGGCCGGGTTCAATGGTCGCATCCTGCTGGAACCGGGGCGCTGGCTGGTGGCCGAAGCCGGCGTGTTGCTGACGCGCGTGATCCGCATCAAGCACGGCCGGCAACGCACGTTCCTGGTGCTGGATGCCGCGATGACCGACTTGATAAGGCCAAGCCTGTACGACGCCTGGCACGACATCGTGCCGCTGGCGCATCACGAACGCCTGCTGCAGACCTACGACGTGGTCGGGCCGGTTTGCGAGAGCAGCGACACTTTCGCGCGCGACCGCGCCTTGCCGCGCTGCGAAGCCGGCGACCTGGTGATGATCAAGGCCACTGGCGCCTACGGCGCGTCGATGGCGTCCACCTTCAACTCGCGGCCGCTAGTTGCCGAAGTGCTGCTCGACCAGGGCCGCTACGCCGTGGTACGCAGGCGTCAATCCCTCGATGAAATGGTCGCTGGCGAACAGCCGGCACAAAACTGGGAAGAACCATGAAACCCTTGTCGCAACGCGTGCTCGCGCTGTCCGTTCTGGTGTTGGCTGCGACCGCCGCGTGCGCCGCACCGCCGCAGACGAACCAGCAACAAACCCTGGACCACCTGGTCGACGCCGTGGTCACGCACTACCACCTGCCCGGTCTCGCGGTCGGGGTGATCGACGATGGCAAGGTGGTCTACACGCACACCCAGGGCAAGCTGCCATCGGGCCAGCCCATCAACGACAACACGCTGTTTGAACTCGGCTCCACCACCAAGGCCATGACGGTCACGGTGCTGGCGCGTCTCGCGCAGGCCGGCAAGCTGCACTGGGACGACCCCGTGACGAAATACCTGCCCGAATTCGGGATGTACGACCCGTGGGTGACGAAAAACTTCCAGGTCGGCGACCTCGTGTCGCACCACAGCGGGCTGCACGAATTCTCCGGCGACCTGATGCTGTGGCCCCACCCCAGCCACTTCACGCCGGATGACGTGGTCAAGGGCGTGCGCTACCTGAAGCCGGATTACAGTTTTCGCGCCGGCTATTCCTACGACAACGTGCTGTTCGTGGTGGCCGGACAAGTTGCGGCCAGCGTGGCGGGCGAGTCTTATGCGGAACTGGTGCGCCGCGAGATTTTCCAGCCGCTGGGCATGACCCGCTGCCAGGTCGGCACGTGGAACCGCGACAAGGTCGGCAACGTGGCACAGCCGTACACCTGGCGCGACGGCCATTACGTTGCCGTGCCGTTCGACGGGCCGATCCGACAGACCACGACGATGGACGCGGCGGGCGGCGTCAGTTGCAGCCTGCACGACATGCTGATCTGGGCGAAGAACTGGCTGGCGCCGACGCCGCAGCAACTGGCGTGGCTGACACCCGGGCAACGCCACAAGGAATGGCTGCCGTACACCCCGGTGCTGGTGTCGCAACGCCGGCGTGACTGGAACGACACCCAGTTCGTCGCCAACGCGCACGGCTGGTTCATTTCCGACCCCGACGGCGCGACCGCCATCTGGCACACCGGCGTGCTGGAAGGCATGCGCGCCGCGATCTTCCTGCTGCCCTGGCGCAAAAGCGGTTTCGTGTTGCTGATCAACGGCGGCGCCGACGACGCGCTGACGGTGCTCGACGAGGTGCTCCTCAAGCATTTCACCGCGCCGAACAGTGCCAAGTCGGTCGCGACGTACGCGGCCGAGCTGGCCCGTTACAACGCCGAAGAACACAAGCCCGTACCCGACACCTCCGCGCGCAAACCCGCGACGCCCGCGGAACTGAAATCACAACTCGGCACATGGCAGGACCCATGGTTCGGCAAGGTGCGGCTCTGCGCGCGCGGCAGTACGGTGCAGTTCGCATCCGAGATGTCGCCGCTGCTGACGGGCCAGGTCATGCGCCTGGGCGATCGCTACTTCGTGCACTGGCAGCACGACGACCCCGATGCGTGGCTGCTGTTTCCCGCGCAGGCCGGCGGTACGCTGCACATGGCGCTGGTCGACGCCAACGCCGACGCCAGCTCCGATTTCCGTGACCTGGATTTCACCCGGAAGCACGCGTGTGAATAAGTGCGCGGCCATTGCAACCGCTTGCGTGCTGGCGTTGACCGGCAGCACGGCAAGCGCGGATGCGCCGCCCCCGATCTCGCCCGCGAAAACCATGTCCGCAGCAGGCATGGTCGACATCCGCTCGCTGGTGCCGGACATCGCCGAGAACATCCACTACGCGGGCAGCGACAATTTCACCGGCGCCCCGGTGCCCGGCTACCGCGCAGCGAAATGTTTCTTGCTGAAGCCGGCCGCCGAGGCCCTGGCGCGCGTGGAACACACCCTGCGCAAGCAACACATGCGCCTGAAAATCTGGGACTGCTATCGACCGGCGCGAGCGGTGGCGGCGTTCGTGCGCTGGGCGCACAATGGCGACCTGCGCACCAAGGCCGCGCACTACCCCAACGTGAACAAGGGCAAGCTGCTCGGCGAATACATCGCGCCGGTGTCCGGCCACAGCCGCGGCGCCACCGTCGACCTGACGCTGATGCGTTGCAACGCGCACGACCGCCATTGCAAGCCGCTGGACATGGGCACGCATTTCGACCTGTTCGACCCGCGCGCGCACACCGATTCCACGCGGGTGACCGCTTCGCAGCGCGCGAACCGACAGGTCTTGCTGCATGCGATGGCCGCGCAGGGCTTCGAGAACTACCCGGCGGAATGGTGGCATTACACGTTGGCCATGCACCCGCAACCGACCGTGCTGTACGACGTGCCGGTGCAATGATCCATCACGCGGAGAACCACCCATGACGCGAAAACTGTTGGCCCTGCTGGCACTCGCATGCTTGCCGATGACGACCGTTGCCGCGGTACAACCTCCGGCCGCGGCGCAACGGGCCGAGGTCGATGCACTGATGAGCCGCTACAGCGGCGACGTGCCGGGTGCGTCGCTGCTGGTGGTCAAGGATGGCAAGCCGATCATCGAACGCGGCTACGGTTACGCGAATCTTGAAAAGCACATCAAGGCATCGCCCGAAAGCGACTACCGGCTGGCCTCGGTCACCAAGCAATTCACCGCGGCCAGCGTCCTGCTGCTGAAGCAGGACGGCAAGCTCAAGCTCAGCGACCCTATCCGCAAATGGTTGCCCGAACTGCCGGCCAGCGACGCCGCGATCACCATCTCGAATCTGCTGACGCACTCCAGCGGGCTGATCGATTACGAAGACCTGATCCCCCCGGGCACCACGAAACAGATCGACGACAACGACGTGTTGCGCATGATCGCCGCGCAACACTGGCTGTATTTCAAGCCCGGCAGCGCGCACCGCTACAGCAACGGCGGCTACGTGCTGCTGGGCCTGATCGTGCAGCGCGCATCCGGCATGGACCTGGCCGATTTCATGAAGCAGCGGATATTCCATCCGCTTGGCATGACGAACACGCTGATGTACGAACACCATCGCGGCCCGCAGGTGCCGAACCGCGCCTACGGTTACAGCAAGATCGACGGCAAGTGGGTACGCACCGACCAGGACATCACCAGCGCCACCCGCGGCGACGGTGGCATCTATTCGAACGTCGCCGACATGGCCAAGTGGGATGCGGCGCTGTACACCAACCAATTGCTCGACGCCGCTTCGCGCAAGCTGATGTTCACGCCCAAGCCGCCGACCGCCGACCCCGACGTACTGTACGGATACGGCTGGCGCCTCAGCGGCGACACCGAGTGGCACTCGGGCGAGAGCCAGGGTTTCCGCAACGTCATCATCCGCTGGCCGCAGCAACACGTCAGCGTGGTCATCCTGAGCAACCGCAACCACTTCAAACCGTACCCGCTGGCGCTGACGATCGGCGAGCTGTTCCTCGCCCATTGAACAAAACCGGCTCCGCCCGCAACGCGACACGTTTTGCCTCGCGTCCGGCGCCATGACGCTGCCATCACGCAGTTGAACGCAGACTGATTGACGCTCGCCGCCCCCGTGGGTTGGCTGAACCGCGTGGCGTCCCTATGTTCAAAGGTGTGTTGAGGCGCGCCGCGCCCCATTGCGAAAGGAGGTTTCATGAGCATCCAACGTTCGCTTCGTCTGTCGCTTGCCAGCGCCATCGCCTTGGCCCTGTTCGGAGTCGCGGCCGCCGCGACGGCACAGACCGCATCCCAGCAGACTCCACCGCCGCCACCGCCACCACCGACAACGATGCCGGCACAACCCGCTCCACCCGCGGCGCAACCGCAGGCGGTCCCCCAGCAGGGGGCCTCCGGGCAGTTTTATCAAGGCACCGAGACGAGCGCGACCTACCCGTTGCCCGACAGCCACGGCGGCACCCTCACCGTGAACGCGGGCATGCCGGCCCAGTTCCAGAACTACGGACCGCCGCCCTCGTTCAAATCGCTCGACAAGAACCACGATGGCCGCATCAGCGAAGCCGAGGCACAAGCCTATCCACCGCTGGACAGCGATTTCCTGTATGCCAGCGGGGGCGGCAAATACGTCACTCGCGCGCAGTACGAGAAGTGGGTGCAGGATCTGCATTGATGCAGCTTGCAGCGAGGCCCGCGTGACCGCGCTTGCGCAGTCATGCGGGCCTTGGGCATGATGCCGGTGTCCCGCGAACCGGCAACCGGCCCATGTCCGACACTCACGCTGCCCCTGCAACGATTACGACCGCGCGCGCCACCTTCGCCGACCTGGCTGCGCTGGCCGGACTGTTCGATGCCTATCGCGTGTTCTACCGGCAGGCATCCGACCTGTCGATCGCGCACGCTTTCCTTGAGCAACGCCTGCAACGCGATGAATCGGTGATCTTCGTCGCGCGCGACGCTGCAAGCGGCGAAGCCCTGGGCTTCACGCAACTGTATCCATCGTTCTCTTCGGTGTCCGCGCGGCGTATCTGGGTGCTCAACGACCTGTTCGTGACGCAGCAGGCCCGGCAACGCGGCGTCGCCCGCGCGCTGATGGCAAGGGCTCGCGCGTTCGCCGCCGAAACCCACGCCTTGCGTCTGGTACTGGAAACCGCCGAGGACAACGCGCCCGCGCAGGCGCTCTACGAATCACTCGGTTACGTCCGCGAAGCCCGCACGCGTCACTACGCGTTGGCGCTCGCCTGAGCCTCAACCGCGCGGCGGACGCCGCACGCTGGCGACCTCGTGCGAACGCGAGCGTTGATAAACGTATACCGTCGCCGGCGGCAGGTTGCGTGGTGCGAATCCCGCACGGTGCATGCGCAGGCCCAGGGCCTCGCGCTCGCGCCGTCGCACCGGGCTGAACGGCCCGTAGGTGAACTGGATGAAGCGGCCGTCATCCCCCAATGCCGCGAACGCCGCGCGCAGGATCTCGCAACGCAGTTCGCTGCTCATGGACAACATCCCGAGCCCGCTGACCACCGCATCGAGCTTGCCGTCCGCGAGTAGCCCGCGCTCCGCGGCCAGCGTGTCGAGGTGGCGCGCATCGGCGCAGGCCACCGGAACACGCGGGAAACGATCGCGCAGGAAATCACTGAGGTCGGGGTTGATCTCGACGACCAACAATTGCGATGGCGCGATGCCGGCATCCAGCAAGGCACGCGTGAAGACCCCGGTACCGGCGCCCAGTTCCACGACCCGCGAGCAATCCGCGGGAAGCTGCGCCACCATCATGCGTGTCAGTTGACGCCCCGATGGCGTCACCGACGCCATCTTCACCGGGTCGCGGAACCATTGCCGCAGGAAGGTCCGGATCGAATGCAGGTCGATCGCGGCTTCACCGCCGTGGTGATGGTTGAAGGATGGATCGGGTAATGGACTCATGGGTGCGTCGTTTTAACACACCGCATGTACGAAGTTCGTGAAGCGAGCTTCCAACGAACCACGCGCCGCTTCAGGTCGGCGCGTGGGGATGCCCGCGTGTGAATGACAGAGTGGACGCAGGGCATCAATCGTCGTCGTCGTGGTGATGCCAGTGATGGTAGTAGCCATCGTGGTCGTGCCAGTGACGCCGCCAGTCACGGTGGTAGTACGGCCCGTAATACCCGTAATACGCCGGGCGCGGGACGTAGTAAGCCGGAGCCGGGTAATACACGGGCGCCGGGTAATACACGGGCGCGGGATAGGCCGGCGTGTAGTACACAGGTGGCGCGGCCCAGTAACCGCAACGCCAGCAATTGCCGACCCCGACCGTGATGCCCGGGACCGAAATGCCGACGCCGATATGCACGTGCGCGGACGCCATCGGCACGACGAACATCGAGGCGGCCACCAACGCAGTGGCCAAGCCTGCGCGCTGGGTGAATGCACGGACTTTCATGACCTGCCTCCGCTCTCGAGTGACGGATTCATGCTTGCGCCACGGCGCTGAATCAAAACTGTACGAGTGCGATCATCCCTGATCGCCGTATCTTGGAGCGAATCGGTAAATGAAACGTCCCAAGCCTGCGACCACCGGAGCGGCCATCCATGGCCTGACTTTCCACAACAGTCGCTTCGCCCGTCCCACTCAAACCTTCCGCAGCAACCAGCAGCCGTGGATGCGCGGCCTGCGGGCGAAATCGGCAGGCACGCTGGCACGCGTGATGTCCTCGATGGTGAACGTGCGCGACAACGCTTCGACGTCAAGTTTGAAACGCCTGTAATTGTTGGAGAACACGACCACGCCGTCATCGCGCAGGCGCCGCGCGCAGGCTTCCAGCAAGGCCACGTGATCGCGTTGCACATCGAAATCTTCCGCGCGGGCCGAGTTGGAAAACGTGGGCGGATCGACATAGATCAAGCCGTAGCGCGTGCGATCCTCGTTCACGAACGCCTGCACGTCGGCCTGCGCCAGCCGCTGCGTGGTGCCCGTGAATCCGTTCAGGGCCAGATTGCGCGAGGCCCATTCCAGATAAACCTGCGACAGGTCGACGCTGGTGGTGCTGCGCGCGCCGCCCGCCGCCGCGTACACGCTGGCGGTGCCGGTGTAGGCGAACAGATTCAGCACGTCGCGATCGCGGGCCAGCTCGCGTATTCGCTCGCGCGCCAACCGATGATCCAGAAACAGTCCGGTATCCAGGCGATCGTGCAGGTTGACCAGGAAGCGCAGACCCCCTTCTTCCACGATCAGGAATTCGTCGCGCGCGGCGAAGCGGCCGTACTTGCTGCCGCCCTTGCCGCGTGCGCGGGTCTTGGTCACCACGCGTTCGCGCGGAACTTCAAGCGCAGCACGGGCCGCACGCAACAGGTCGCGCCAACGGGTCTGCGCGGCATTGACATCGACGCTGGGCGGCGGCGCGTATTCCTGCACGTGCAGCCACGTTCGTGCAGTCGCATCATCACCCGTATCCGCCAGGTCTTCCGGCCAGCCGCGGTACACGTCGATGGCGGCGGCGTATTCGGGCAGGTCCGCATCGTACACACGAAAACAACTCACGCCGTGACGCGACAAGTCCTTGCGCAGGTTGCGCAGGTTCTTGCGGATGCGGTTGGCGACCATTTCCGCGCCCGGCGACAGCGGCGCATCGTCGCCCGCCACGCGCGGCTCACGGACATCGAACACCGCGAGGCGACATTCGAGCGCGCCATTGAACAGCGCGTAGTGCTTGTCGGCGCGCAAGCCAAGCGCGCGTTCGAGTTCCGGCTCGCTGGTCAACACAGCCGCGCGCCAGCCCGTGAAGCCCGCACGCAGGCGTTCGCCCAAAGCCTTGTAAAGCACCGGTAGGGTTTCGAGATCGCCCATGCGCTCGCCGTAGGGCGGGTTGGTGATGACGAGGCCCGTCACGAAACCCGCGGGCGGTTCCAGATGCTCGGCCGGGCGCTTGTCCAGCGTGACGAATCCGGCCACGCCTGCGGTTTGCAGGTTGTGCGTGGCGACCGCGATCATGCGCGGGTCGCTGTCGCTGCCGAAGAAACACGGCCGCAACTTGCGTAGCCCTTGTTGCGCGCGTTCCCGCGCTGCTTCGCGCAAACGCTGCCACAGCGCCACGTCATGCCCGCGCCAACCCAGGAACCCGAAATAATCGCGTTGCAACGCCGGCGCGACATCGGCGGCCATCCACGCGGCCTCGATCAGCAGCGTGCCGGAACCACACATCGGATCGACCAGCGCGCCATCTTGCGCGTAGACATCGGGCCAACGCGCGCGCAGCAGCATCGCGCAGGCGAGGTTTTCCTTTAGCGGCGCCTCGCCCTGTTCGCGCCGCCAGCCGCGCCGATGCAACGGTTCGCCGGACAAGTCCAGCGACAACGTCGCGCGGCCCTTGTGCAGGCGCAGGTTGAGGCGCACGTCCGGGCGATCCGGCTGGATGCTCGGGCGCGTATCGAAACGTTCGCGGCATTGGTCTACGATCGCGTCCTTGGTTTTCTGCGCGGCGAACCCGCTGTGAGTGATCGAACCGCTGCTGCCGGTCGCATCGATCGCGAGCGTCGCGTCGGGCGCGATGTGCGACGACCAGTCGACCGCCTGCACGCCGGCGTAGAGTGCATCGGCATCGGGCGCGTCGAACTCCGCCAGCGGCATCAGGATACGGCTGGCCAGGCGCGATTCCAGGCAGGCGCGATAAGCACACGCGAGGTCACCCTCGAAACGCACGCCTGCCAAGGCCTCGTGCGCGTCGGCACCCAACGCGGCCAGTTCATCGCGCAGCAGGTATTCAAGGCCCTTGGGACAGGTGGCGAAAAATGTGGTCATGAATCAGGTCGTCATGGCTCAGGTGTTCGCGGGACCAGCCACCAGGGTTTGCAGGAACCATTCGAACTGCCGTTCCAGCACCGCGACGTGTCGGGTCAGTCGATGGTCGTCGTCGAGCAGCAGCGCCGGCATCCCGCGTTCGCGCGCGAACGCCAGTGCCCCCTCGACCGGACACAGTTCGTCGCGCCAGCCATGCACCAACATGCCCGGCACGCGCGGCGCTGCATCGAATGTGCGCGGACCGCCCGCGACGCCGACCGGCAGCGCCATCAGGAACAAACCATCACAGGGCGCCCGCAACGAGGCCAACCCCGACACGAACGCGCCCATGCTGGAACCCGCCAGCACCAGCGGTCGTGACGCCCCCTGCATCGCGGCCACCAGGCGCTCGATGCGCGGCGGCACCGCGCCCACGTAACCCAATGCGTCTTCCTTGCGGTAATCGGGGCGTGACGTGCTCCAACCCAGTGACTCCGCGACCAGCGTGAGCGCGCTGACCTTGCTGGCGTCGGGCCCGCTTTTGGAGCCGTGCGAAAGAATGACGTGGCCGGGCATGGTTTTTATTCGGAATCCGAAAATGATCCCTCTCCCCCAAGCTGCTTCTGCTTGGGGGAGAGGATTGGGGTGAGGGGGCAAGTGCCGCGTTCCGCCTCGCCCTCGAAACTTGCGAAAGGGTAACAGGCAAGGCCGGCATCTCGCGTTTCGTGCAACACTTTGCCGATGACTGATTCGTTGACGATCCACGACCACCCCCTGCCCTATGTCGATCGCCTCGACGCGCGGGATCCAGCCACGGTCGACCTGATCGTGATCCATTGCACCGAGCTGCCCGATCTCGCGACCGCTCGCGCGTACGGCGAGCGCATCGTGCACTCCAGCGGCACCGGCAACAGCGGCCACTATTACATCGACCGCGACGGCAGCGTGTTCCGTTACGTGCCGGATGCACGCATTGCGCACCACGTCCGCGGCCACAACCAACACTCGCTCGGCATCGAACTGGTCAACCGCGGGCGCTACCCGGATTGGCTCGACTCGCGCAAACAGGTGATGACCGAACCCTATCCCGACATACAGATCGATGTATTGATCGCGCTGATCGCGCACCTGCGTACAACGCTGCCAACCCTGCAAAGCATCGCCGGCCACGAGGAACTCGACACCACGATGGTCGCCGCCAGCGACGATCCAACGTGCGAAGTTCGCCGCAAGCTCGACCCCGGCCCGCTGTTCACGTGGGGCCGCATCTTGGCCGAATGCGGATTGCGGCGGCATTGATCACCCCCTTCGCTTGCGAAGGGGGTCGTTGCGCCTGCCCTGCAGGCGCAACGGGGGGATGGTTTTTCGCCATCACCCGATGGCCCTTATAATTCCGCGTCTTTGTGCTCACACCGCCACCGCCATGACCCAACCCCACGTCGCCGAACTGGTCGAACTGCTGCAACTCGAACGACTGGAGGACAACCTGTTTCGCGGCCGGAGCCGTGACATCGGCACCAAATACGTGTTCGGCGGCCAGGTACTGGGCCAGGCGCTTTCGGCCGCCCAGCAGACCGTCGAGCCGACGCGCGCCGCGCACTCGCTGCACGGTTACTTCCTGCGCGCGGGCGATGTCGAGGCGCCGATCGTCTATCACGTCGATCGCGCCCGCGACGGCCACAGCTTTTCGGTGCGTCGGGTCGAGGCGATCCAGCACGGCAAGCCGATCCTGAATTGCGCGGTGTCGTTCCAGATCGACGAGCCCGGCTTCGAGCACCAGAACGGCATGCCGGAAGTGCCGAAACCGGAAGACCTGGACCCGCCGACGCCACTGCCCGACGCGGAACTCGCCAAGTTGCCGCCCAAGCTGCAGCGCTGGCTTTCCACCGACGGCCCGTTCGAATACCGCTTCGTGTGGCCGCGCGACGAACTGCACCCCACCAAGCGTCCGGCGCACCAGTACATCTGGTTCCGGCTGGCCCAGAAGATTGATGCCACGCCCGCGCTGCATCGCGCGCTGCTGGCCTACGCGTCGGACTACCACCTGATCGGCACCGCGCTGCTGCCGCACGGCGTCTCCTACCTGACGCCGGGATTGCATTTGGCGAGCCTCGACCACGCGCTGTGGTTCCACCGCCCGTTCAGGGTCGACGACTGGCTGCTGTACGCCTGCGAAAGCCCGACGGCGCAGGGCGCGCGCGGGCTGGTGCGCGGCCAGATGTTCGACCTTGCGGGCAAGCTGGTGGCGTCCAGCGCGCAGGAAGGGCTGCTGCGCCTCCAATCCTAGCGTGCGTCACGGAAAATCTTTACGTCGTCATTCCGGGGCCCACGCCGGTTTGCCGGCGTGGGAACCCGACTGCGTTTGCAGGATTGCAAACGCGAACGCCGCAGGCGACCCAAGGGCGAGCGCCAAGGAAGGCGCGAGTCAATCTGCTGTTGTTCGTAGCCATCCAGAGCAGATTCCAGATCTCCCCGACTGCGTGGGTTCGTCCGGAATGACGAACGTATTTCCCATGACATCGCGCCAGTAGATTGCAACCGTCCGCGGCCTGCGTAAACTGATCCCCATGCGCAGAATCTACTCTTCCCCGCGGGTCGAAAACGTCGAACGGCTGGTCGCCGTGATGGCCGAGCACGGCATCGCCACCAAGGTCACCAACCGACGCGCCTACGACAGCAAGAGCTATTCGAATTTTTCGTACGCGCGACCCGGCAACAGCGAGGATTGGCCGGCGGTGTGGGTCAGCCACGCCAAGGATCATTCCCGCGCGCGTCAGGTGATGCGCGACATCGGCATCGAACCGGTCACCCGCTATGCCGACGAGTTGGTGAATTACCGCTTCCAGCAGAAAGGCGGGCGCGGCGCAGCCTACACGGCCTCGCGCGTGCGCACCGCGGTGCTGATCGCGGTGGTCATCGCGGTCGCCATTTACGGGGCGAAGCTGCTTTCGATGTGGTGACGCAGCGATGACCCTCCGCAGCGAACGTGTCCGTCTGTTCCAGACCCTGCCGCACGCCTGCGGCTATTTTCCGTCGCGCACCGCGCAAAACCTGGTGCTGGACCCGGCCGCACCCAACCTGCCCAGCCTGTACGCGCTGTCGCTCGCCCGCGGTTTCCGCCGCGCCGGCGGCCACGTCTACCACCCGCACTGTCCGCACTGCCACGCCTGCGAGCCGTGCCGGATCGACATCGCGACGTTCAAGCCCGATCGCAGCCAACGTCGTTGCCTTGCCGCCAACCGCGACATCGAACTCATCGAATCCACGCCCGGACTGACCGACGAGCGCCACGACCTTTACGCGCGCTACCTGCGCGCGCGCCACCCCGGCGGCGGCATGGACGAGGCCAGCGACGACGACTTCTCGCACTTCCTGTCGTCGCCGTGGAGCCCCACCGTGTTCCTGGAGTTCCGGCTGGCCGGCCAACTGCTCGCGGTCGCCGTCACCGATGTCTGCGAAACCGGCCTGTCCGCGGTCTACACCTTTTTCGAGCCAGAACTGCCCAGGCGTGGCCTCGGCACCTACGCGATCCTGCGCCAGATCGAAATGACCCGCACGCGCGGCCTGCCGCACCTCTACCTCGGCTACTGGATCGAAGGCCATCCGAAGATGGGCTACAAGTCGCGCTTCAACGGCCTGCAGGTGCTCGGGCCGGAAGGCTGGCGCACGTTGGGCGCGGCATGAACCGCCGTTGGTGCTGTGCGGCCGGCCTTGCGGCCACGGTCTGCGCGTCGGCTGCGTTGGCGCAATCACCCGCGCCCGGCAAGGGCAGTCCAGCCACCACGACCGCCGCTCGCGCGGCCATCGCCCAGCTCGAACGGCGCTGGCTCGCGGCGGTCGAACCCGGCGGCGATCGCGAGGCGCTCGACACCATCCTGGCCGATGATTACCTCGACACCGACTGGCAAGGCCGCACCCGCGACAAGGCGGCGCTGGTCGCGGCCCCCGCCGCGCAGGGCGTTACCCAACACGTCGACGGACTGCGCATCCGCGTATGGGGCGATACCGCCGTGGCCACCGGCGTCAACCACATCCACTCCGCCGCCAAAGGTTGGACCGTCACTGTGCCCTTCACCGACGTGTTCGCGTGCATCGATGGCCACTGGCGCGCGGTCGCCTCACAGGAAACCTTGCGCAAACCCGCGAACGCAACCAAGTCGAACTGAACGTCCCGCGGGATCGCATCTGGTTCATGCCGGATGGCGGGAGACGTCCGCACCGGACAGGGGCCACCTCCACCAAGGTTCCAGAAACCGGACGTTGGCTGCAAACGTTTGGCCTCGCCCGTCCCACGCACCCGTTATCGAGAATCCGGACTGGCGCCAGTAACAGAAACAGGTGGTTGCGGCTGCATAACCCGCAACACCGGTTTGCCGTGCCGTGCCTTGATCGCGAAATACGCCTTGTGCGTGGCCGGGTCCACCGCCACGGTATGGGCGTCGTCACCGAGCAGCCCTTGGCCAAGCTTCGTGACCGTTTGGCCGTTGACCTGGAACAGCGACACCACACCGCTTTCGCTGGCCACGTACAGCAAACCAAGCTTGTCATCGAAGGCCAGCACGTCCGGATCCCTGCCGACGGGAAAGTGCTGGATGACCTTCATGGTTCGCATATCCAGCACCAGCAGCTTGTTGTTGCCTTCACAAGCGATGAAAGCCAGGCGACTGGCCGGATCGATCAGCAGGCCATGATTGCCCTGCGCGCCGGGCAACGGGTACCGCGCGACGATCTTGTCCGTGACCGGATCGATTTCCACCAGATCGTCGCGTGTCTGCACGTTGGCGAAGATGTGCCTGGAAACTGGATCGTACTGGGTGTTGCCGACCTCGCCGCCCATCGGGATGGTCGCGATGCGCCGGTTCGTCTTCGCGTCGATCACCGTGTCGGTGCCTCCGTGTTCGTCCGAAACGAACAACTTGCCGACCTCGGGTGCGTAGGCGATCCCGTCGGGATACACCCCACCCGGCATGCGCGCAACGATCTTGAACGTACGCTCGTCGATTGCCACCACCTGGTTGGTGCCGGTGGCGGACGCGTAGACGCGGCCTAAGGATGGGACCGCAAGCACGCCGTGCACGCGGCTGACATCGGGAATAGTGGCGATCACCTTTTGGGTTTGGGTATCGAACACCACCACCTCGTTGTCGCCGAGATGTGCGAGGAACAACAGATGCCGCTCGGGATCGAGGCTCTCGTAATCCCAGCGGGTCGCCCGACCCGGCAAGGGAAAGTTGGCGATCGTCTTCAGCGGCAAGGTGCCCGGAAGGTCGGCTCCGCGGCATGCTGGCGCACCCAACAGCGACGCGGAGAAAAACAGCGCTAAACAGATGTACAGGGGTCTCAGGCTTCTCATCGCATTCACCTGTCGAGGTTATTCATCATACGCCGCGCAACTGCCGCTCTTCCGGCGGCTTGAGATGCCGGAATTGCGAGAGCAGCAGCAGGTCGTAAATGATTTTCAGGCTACCGCAGATCAACAGCGGCCACGCGAACGCGGAAACTGCGAACAATGCGCCCACCATTGCCGGACTCGCGGCCGAAGCGAGGCTGCGCGGCACGGACGTGAAGCTCGCCGCAGCAGGCCGTTCGGCCTCGGTCACCACGGCCATCACGTAGGACGAGCGGGTCGGCACGTCCATCTGCGAGAGCGCGGCGCGCACCAGCAGGAGCGGCAACGCCAATTCAAGCGTGGGCGCCAGTGCGGCCAAGATCAGCGCGACGCTGGAGGGGATATGCGTGAACACCATCGTGTTGACCAGCCCGAAGCGCCGAGACAGGCGTGCCGCGACCGGATACGACAGCGCCGCCAGCAAACTCGTGCAGAAGAAGAACACCCCGGCGGCGGCGAGCGAGAGATGAAACCGCTGGAACAGCCACAAGGCGAGCAGCGACTGCACAACGAAGCCGCCCGCGAACGCATCCAGGCTGAACAGTGCGGCCAACCGGATCACGATGGAACGCGAAGGCCCGAGCGCTGCTGAAGGTGCGATGTTTCCGGGAATCGGACGTTGCGGCAGGCGTGCGTAGAGAACTCGTCCCGCTGCGCCGAGCAACGCATAGAGCACGAACATCCCGCGCATCGCGCTCAACCGATCCAGGCCAAGCGATGCCATCAATTCGGGCGCACCCGCAACCAAAGCGCCCATGGCTGCGGCCAAGGCACCGGCCAAGCTGTAACGCGCGAACATCCGGGTGCGGTCGATGTCGCGGGCTGTGTCCGCGAGTGCGGCGTGTTCCAGCGGCACGAACACGCTGACGTTGCCGGCGGATGGATTGATCGTGCCCGCAAACGCAATCGCCAACAGCACCGCATAGTTCCGGGAGGCGGCGAACGCGAGTCCCGAGGCCACCATCAGCCCGGCCGCGATCAGCAGCAGCCGACGATAGCCGTAGCGTGCCCCCAACAAACCCGCACCGATCGTCAGGCAGGCTGAACCCGACAGCGACACCGTGGCGAGCACACCGACCGCCAGCGGCGTGAAGCCCAGCGCCAGCAGGTAAGCCGGCAACAGGATTGCGACGAAGCTGTCACCGAAATCGCGCAACGCGCGCGCAGCAAAAAGACAGTTCAGCGGATTGATCGCTCGGCGCGCCATGGCATCTCATCGCCAGCAAAGAAGTACAGCGATCAGAAACCAATGTTCCATGGCGGGTCACTCCTACGCGAGCCACCCCAACAGGTAAATCGCGATGCCGGCGGCACAGCAAACGCCGAGCGTCGTCACCATCCCGATCTTGAACCGGAACAGCATGACCGCCGCCACCGCCGCGAGCAGCAGCGCCCAGCGGTCGAGACTCGAAATATCGGGAACCTGCAGGGCCAGCGCTGAGACGTGCCGGGTCTCGACCCGCGCGAACAAGGTGTGCAGCCCGAACCACACGGCGAGATTGAGGATTACGCCGACCACGGCCGCCGTAATGGCGGTCAGCACCGCGTTCAGTGGCTTGTTGTTGCGCAGTGCCTCCATGTACGGCGCGCCCACGAAAACGATCAGGAATGCGGGCGCGAAGGTTACCCACTTGGCCAGCACACCACCGAGGGTGCCGGCGACGACGGGAGCCAGCGCACCGGGGTGGCGATAGCCTGCCATGAAGCCGACGAACTGGACGACGCTGATCAGCGGGCCCGGCGTCGTCTCGGCCATGCCGAGCCCGGCAAGCATTTCGCCGGGCGCGAGCCAGTGGTAATGCTCGACCGCCTGCTGGGCCATGTACGCGAGGATCGCGTACGCGCCCCCGAACGTTACCGTGGACTCCTTGGTGAAAAAGTACGCGATCCTGGTGAAGGTGTTGTCCGGACCCGCAGCCAGCGCGAGTGCGACGAGCGGCGTCAGCCACGCAATGAAACATATCGCGAACACCTTGAGGGTTCTGCGGTGGTTCGGCAGGACGTGCGGCGGAATCTCCTGTGCAAACGCGGCATCGATGGCCGGCAACGGGCCCTCCTCGATCGCCCCCGTCGCGGCATGGCCCGCGTTGCCTTGTGGATCGAACATGCCTGACGCGTGCCCGATCCAGCCCAGCGCGCCCGCTGCCAGGACGACGGCCGGGAACGGTACGTTGAAGAAGAAAATCGCGACGAACGCGAGTGCGGCGATCACCACCAGCGCGCGCCCCTTGAGTGCCCGGCGTCCGATCCGGAACACCGCTTCGAGCACCACCGCCAGCACCGCGGCCTTCAAGCCGAAGAACAGGGCCTGGACGACGCCGACCTTGCCATAGCTCGCGTAGACCCAGCTCAACACGCCCAGCGACAACAACCCCGGCACCACGAACAGGACGCCTGCCACCAGTCCGCCCTTGATCCGGTGCAGCAACCAGCCGACATAGACCGCGAGTTTCTGTGCTTCGGGCCCCGGCAGGAACGTGCAGTAGTTGAGCGCGTGCAGGAAGCGCGTCTCGCTGATCCAGCGCTTTTCCTCGACCAGGATGCGGTGCATCACCGCGATCTGTCCGGCAGGGCCGCCGAAGCTCAATGCAGCCACGCGTACCCAGACCCAGAATGCCGCGCGGAAGGACACCCCGTGGCGCAGATAGGCGGGTGTCGGTGCGGAAGCGTCCTGCGCCCCGCTTTGATCAATACGCCTTGCCGGCTTCGTCAGTGTGGCCATGCGATCAAGCCCTCGACTGCCTCTCGTCCCGCCGTCATGGACAGCCGACGAGAGACAACGCTTCCGCTATGAGTGAGCGAAGGTTCATGCTTGAAACCCTGCCGCTTGAACAATTTTTGTAGCATACATTACATTGTCGTAGAATACACTACATGAACA
Organism: Rhodanobacteraceae bacterium; assembly: GCA_004299705.1. Taxonomy (GTDB): domain Bacteria; phylum Pseudomonadota; class Gammaproteobacteria; order Xanthomonadales; family Rhodanobacteraceae; genus 66-474. The sequence continues at coordinate 62,739 of SCQS01000012.1, forward strand.
TAAACGAACCACCCTGGTTGATGCTGATCGCCTCGCTGCCCGGACGCAGGCAGACGCCACGCATGCGCCTGTGGCGGGCGCTCAAAGGCGCCGGCGCAGCAATCCTGCGCGATGGGGTGTACGCGCTGCCGGCGAGCGAAGCGGCCCAAGCCCTTCTAGCCGGACAGGCCAAGGAGGTCATCCAGGCGGGCGGCAGTGCGCACGTGATCGCGTTCGCGGCCAGCGATGCCGAACACGATGCTGCCCTGCGTGCGCTGTATGACCGCGGTGAGGATTACGCCACTGCCCTTGAACGCTTGGCCGACCTGCGCACCGATTTGCCCAAGCTCAACGAAACGGAGGCACGCCGCCGCCTGGCGGGCCTGCGCCGCGAACTCGACGTCATTGCCGCGATCGATTTCTTCCCAGGCGCGGCGCGTGAACAGTCTCTGGCGGCCCTGGCCGACACCGAGCACGCCTTCAACCTGCAATTCTCGCCGGACGAGCCGCATACGAAGCGGGCCGTGGTGCCGCATCGGAACAAGTCGGATTATCGCGGTCGGACCTGGGCCACGCGCCGGCACTTGTGGATCGACCGCGTGGCCTCAGCGTGGCTGATCCGTCGTTTCATCGACAAAAAGGCCACTTTCCTGTGGCTCAAGAAACCGGCGGATTGTCCCAAACGCGCGATCGGCTTCGACTTCGACGGCGCCGAATTCAGCCACGTCGGCGCGCGTGTGACGTTCGAGGTGCTGGCGGCCAGCTTTGGACTGGATCGCGATGCGCGACTCGCAAAACTGGGGCGGCTGATTCGCTACCTCGATATTGGCGGCATCCCTGTTCCCGATGCTGCGGGTTTCGCCAGCGTCATGGCGGGCGCCCGTGCCCGTCATGGCGAGAACGACGACGCGCTGCTGAAGGACATGTCGGTCGTGTTCGACAGCCTGTATGCGGCGTACCCTGAAACGGAAGGAGGTTCCCCATGAAGATTCGACCGGAAAGCATGTCGGCCGGCATTATTCGTGCTTGTGCTGATGATGGATGTCCGGATAGTGCGGATGGCTGTGGGTCAGCGGCGCGTGAGTGTGTTCGTGGGTGTGGGACTCGCGTCCGTCCCAATCGAAGTCGTGCGCATGCTGATGGTGTTCATCGTGTACGTGGCGGTGCGTGTGGGTGATCGGCTCATGGGTGTGCAGGTGTTCATGGCGCTCGGTGAGATGTAGCCATACGCCCGCGCCCATCAGGGCGGCGGCCAGCCAGAACATCCATGAGGCGTGTTCGCCGAAGGCCAGGATTGCAATCGCAGCACCGATGAACGGTGCAGTCGAGAAGTATGCACCGGTGCGCGCCGACCCCAGCCCTCGCAAGGCGAGCACGAACAGCACAAGACTGATGCCGTAACCAAGCAACCCTACGGTCATGGCTTCGGTGATCGCAGCTGTCGAAGGTAGACGAGCGCCAAGTGTCAGCGCGATGCCGACATTGACGATGCCAGCAATGAGGCCTTTCAGTCCGGCAATGAATAGCATCGGATGCCGACACCTTGCGCGTGAAGTTGTTGTCCAGCGCCCAGCACAAGCAGGCGCCCGCGATCAGCAGCGCGCCCCAGATCAAGTGCGCGCCCTGCGACGAACCGGGCAACGCCAGCAGCGCCGCGCCGGCGACGATCAGCAGCATGCCCAGCACGATGCGGCGATCGGTGTTCTCGTGGAACACGGTCCACGCCAGCAGGGCTGTCAGTACCGTTTCGAGGTTCAGCAGCAGCGACGCCGTGGCCGCACTCGTGCGCGTCAGTCCCAACATCAGCAACAAGGGGCCGAGCACGCCGCCGAAGAGGATCGCGAGCATATACCAGGACCATTCGCCGCGCGTCATGACCGGCGCGCGCCAGGCTCGATCGCGTATGGTACGCGTCATACCGAGGCCTACGCCGCTGCCGAGATACAGCAACCCTGCCAGCATCACCGGCGAGGTATCGTGCAGCAGTTGTTTGGCGAGCGGCGTACTTGCGCCGAACAGCAGTGCGGCGCCCATTGCTCCGAACGCCGCGGAACGGAAGGTGATATGTGGCATTGGCCTAGCCTACCCAGTCGCCGTCCTACCGACCAATCGCGCGAGGTGTACCTGTGGCGAGGTGGCTGTTGCTACTTTCCCCAAACCGGCCGCTCGTCAAGGACCGCATGGTTCGATTGTCGCCCCTCCAACCTCGACAACGCTTCCCGCAAGCCAAGCAGGCTTGCAGCACTCCACTCAAGCCTCGCGCCGCGCCGGATACGGATGCAACCGCTCCAGCGACTGTGAAAACCCGTCGTCCACCACCACCCGGCAGTGCTTGCGGCGCAGGCCGCGTGGGTCGCCCGCGCCGCAACTGTGCGCGATGATGCCGACTTCGCGCATCAGGTTGCGCGCATAGTTCGCGACGCGCTCGGCCTTGTCGGTCACCACCAGGCCGCGCTGCAGGCGCGGATTCTGGGTGGTGATGCCGGTCGGACAGGTGTTCTTGTTGCAACGCATGGCCTGGATGCAGCCCAGCGCGAACATGAAGCCGCGCGCCGAATTCACGAAGTCCGCGCCCATCGCCAGCGCCCAGGCAACGTCGTAGGCGGTCACGCAGCGGCCAGCGCAAATCACCTTGATGCGTTCGCGCAGGCCCTGCTCGATCAGCGTGTCCACCAGCAGCGGCAGCGATTCGCGCAGCGGCAGTCCCATGCCGTCCATCAGGGTTTGCGGCGAGGCGCCGGTACCGCCTTCGGAACCATCGACGATGATGAAGTCGGGCGCGCTCGGCAAACCGCGTGTGTGCACCTCGATGCACAGGTCGCGGATCCAGTCGATCCCGCCCAGCGCCGCCTTGAAGCCGACCGGCAGGCCGCTGACCTCGCGCACGTGCGCGATGAAGTCCAGCAACTCGGAGACGTTGGCGATCTCGGGATGGCGGTTGGGGCTGATCGAATCCTGGCCCACCGGGATGCCGCGGATCGCCGCGATCTCGGGCGTGACCTTGGCACCCGGCAACAGGCCGCCCAGCCCCGGCTTGGCACCCTGGCTCAGCTTCACGCTGACCATCTTCACCTGCGAATGCGCACAGATCGCGCGCAGCTTGTCGTCGTCCAGACGCCCGTCCGGCGTGCGCACGCCGTACTTCGCGGTGCCGATCTCGAACACGATGTCGCAGCCGCCTTCGAGGTGATAAGGCGCCAACCCGCCCTCGCCGGTATCCAGCCAGACACCGGCCTTGGCCGCGCCGCGCGACAGCGCGCTCACGGCCGGTGCCGACAGCGCGCCGAAACTCATCGCGGAGACGTTGAAGAATGCCGCGTGCTCGTAAGGCTGGCGCGCGTACGGGCCGATCAGGACGGGCTTGGGCGGCACCGATTCATGGGCCAACTCGGGGAACGGGGCGTTCACGAAGAACGGCACGCCTTCCACGCGCAGGTCGCGGGTCGAACCGAACGCACGGGTGTTGTCGGCATTCACCGACGCGAAATGCACCCATTGCCGCTGCGAACGGTCGAACGGCAGTTCCTCGCGGTCGGCCGCCGAGAAATAGCGCCGGAAGAACACCCCGAAGTGTTGCAGCCATTTGCGCGAATGGCCGATGACCGGATAGTTGCGCAGAATCGCGTTGCGGGTTTGCAGACGATCGTAAACGAACAAGGCAACCGCAGCCGCCAGCGCGATCAGCAACAGCAGCAGCACGATCGAGGCCAGTATCTCGACCGCCATCAGCGTCCAGCCCGGCGTTCCCGCAGCGCTCATGTCGATGCATTCCCTACAAGTATTCGGGCGATGATTCTAACCGCGTGCATCCGGAACGACCCGGACTGCTGCCGTGCGACCCATGCTTGACCGCCGTCCGGATTCCGCAACATCCTCTTCGGCCCTTTCCGCAGCCGCGAAAACGCCCCTTGCGCGACTCCCGCTCACGCCCGTGGACCCGCATGTGACACACTGCGACAAGTTCTTTGTCCACCAGTTTGAAAGCATTGCGAACAGAGGATCCAATCCATGCACCACAAACTGATAGTCGCCGTGTTCATGGCCGCCTGCCCCGCATTCGCATCCGCAGCCGGCCAAACCCCGGCCGCCAGTGCCCAGGCGCACCCCGCGGCCAGCGCCCACGCAACCGCGGCGGCGGGCCAAACCGGCGCCGCCCGCATCGAGGCCTGCACCCAGGCCGCCAGCACCTTGATCGAGAATCTTGAACAAGGCAACGCCAAGGCCGCAACCGCCGAATTCGACGCAACGATGCAAGCCAACCTCGGCGCCGACAAACTGGCTGCGGCCTGGCGACAAGTCGGCAGCCTGATGGGCAAACTGCAAGGCCGCGGCACGCCACAGAACGCGATGTACCAGGGCCACACCATCGTGACCCTGCCGTTGCAATTCACGAAGGGCAACCTCAACGCACAAGTGGCCTGCGACGCGGACGGCAAGGTGGCGGGTTTCTACATGCGACCTGCGACATCATGAGCAGGCCCGGCCCGCAGGTGACCCGCCGCACCTTGAACACCTGCCCGACAACGGCCGCTCGCTGCATCGCATGACGGACGTACCGCAGCGCTGCCGTGATGCAGGCGAGCGCCACGCGCTGCTCGAACGGGCTTTCGCACTGGGCGTTCCCCGCGACTACGGCAGCGCGCGGCACCTGCGCCCGCAACGCGAACCCGCGCAACTGGCCAACATCGGCACCGACATCCACGGCCGCACGCAGTGGCTGCAACCGCGCGCGGCGCGCGCGCTGGCGCGGATGCGCGAGGCCGCTGCGCAGGATCGCATCGACCTGCAGGTCGTTTCCGCTTTCCGTTCGATCGAATACCAGCTCGGCATCGTCGAGCGCAAACTCGCCCGTGGGCAAGCGATCAGCGAGATCCTGCGGGTCAGCGCCGCGCCGGGCTACAGCGAACACCACACGGGCCGCTGCGTGGACTTCACCACGCCCGGCTTCGCCGCGCTGGAAGAAACGTTCGAACTGTCCCCCGCGTTCGCCTGGCTGCAACGCCACGCCGCCGATTACGGTTTCGACTTGTCGTACCCACGCGGCAATCCGCATGGGATTGCCTACGAGCCATGGCACTGGTGCTGGCACGCCGCGTCCCCAAATCAAACAGACTGAAGCAGCCCCGCCGCAAAGGAACCGACGTGCCCGCACCCGTGTTCGCCAGTGATTTACCCATCCTTGCGTTGGCCCGCGCGCGCTGGCGCGAACTGCGCGACACCTGGTCGCCCAGGCGCAAGTTGCTCGCGAAGCTGCGCGCGAGCTGGGGCCGGCGGAGCGACAAGCCGGGCTACCTCGCCAATCGCTACTTCACGCTGGTCCGCAACGAATCACCCGCCCGCTGGGTCGATGACAAGACTTGGGATGACCTCGAATTCCCCGAACTCTTCGCGCGCATGGACACCACGGTCACGCCGGTCGGCGGCCAGGTCCTGTACGCGCAGCTCAGGCAATACGTCGACGACCGCAGCGTGCTCGCGCAACGCTTCGCTGGCTATCTTGAACTCGCCGGCAACCAGCCCTTGCGCGAAGCGCTGCAGTTGCGGCTCGCGAAACTCGGCGACGAGGCCAACGCCGATCTGGCCGACCTGCTGTTCGCTCAGCGCATCGAGAAACCCGCGCGGCGCGTGTTGATCTGGGCTTGGGCGTTGGTTTCGCTGGCGTTGCTGGTGCTGGCGGTGTTCTTCCAGGTGGCGCTGTGGTTCTGGTTCGGGGTACTGCTGGTGAACGCGGCCGTCATCATGCGGCAAGGCTGGCGCCAGGGTCGCGAAACCGAGGCCATGCAGCATTGCGCGAAGCTGCTGGACGTGGCGGATCGGCTGGCCGCAATGCGTGGACACGCGCAACTGCCTGCAGTCCAGCGCCTGCACGACGAAGCACCTCAACGCGCCGTGATACGCAAGGCGCTGTTCTGGTTTGCGTGCATGAACATCCTGAAGGCGCTGCCGCCGCCGTTCTCGGTATTGCCCGCGTTCCTGAACTTCGCGTTCCTCACCAACCTCGCCGTGCATGCCGGCACGGTCGAACGCTTCCATCGGCTGCGCGGCAGGCTACATGCGACCTTCGCGCTGGTCGGTGAAATCGACGCCACGGTCGCTGTCGCTTCGTTCCTGCAGCAGTACCCGCAACACTGCGCGCCCGCGTTCACGCAAAATCGCGAATTGTCGATGACAGAGGGTTGCCATCCCCTGCTGCCGGATGGCGTCACGAACTCGACCAGGCTGGAGCGCCAGTCGCTGCTCGTCACCGGCTCCAACATGGCCGGCAAGACCACCTTCATCAAGATGCTGGCGTGCAACGCGATCCTCGGCCAGACGCTGGGTTTCTGCCTTGCCGCATCCGCGACGCTGCCGCGGGCGGCAGTGCTGGCGTCGATCCACGGCGCGCATTCGGTCGAATCCGGCAAGAGCCACTACTTCGCCGAGATCGAGGCCATCGATGGATTCATCCGGCACGCCACGCCCGAACGAACCCGGATCATCGCGCTGGACGAACCCTTCAGCGGCACCAACACGGTCGAGCGCATCGCGGTGGCGCGCGCGATCCTGGAAGCACTCGGCCAAAACGCGATCGTGCTGGCCACCACCCACGACGTCGAACTGCAGGCCATGCTGGGCGACGCCTACGTGCTGTGCCACTTCCAGGAAAACCCCGACGTGGAGGGCTACTTCGACTACACGCTGAAACCCGGCCCCGCGACCGAGCGCAATGCGATCCGGCTGCTGCAGCGGATGGGTTTTCCCGAAGCCATCACCGCGAATGCGATGGCGTATGCGGCTCGTGACATGCAAGCGGATTTGCGGGAAACGTGCTGAACGGTAGGCCCTGCGCCACCGGTCAGCCATCCATGGCGCGCATTTCCGTTCGCCATCCATGGCTCACCCTCATGACCCGCATGCGATGCCACTGGCATCGCATGAACGCGGGTCAATCGACCTGCGACCGTTTGACAGGCTTGGCGCCGGGCTTGGGCGGGTTGGCGGCTTCGACGATCTTCCACAGATAGAAACTCGCCAACGTGCGGTACGGGCCCCAGCGTTCGCCGAATTCGCGCAGGTCGCGCGGTGCCGGCATTGCGGGCATGCGGTGCACGATCTGCGCACCCTTGCGGATGCCGAGGTCGTCCACCGGCAACACGTCGGGGCGGCCCAGCCGGAACATCAGCAGCATTTCCACCGTCCAGCGGCCGATGCCGCGCACCTGGACCAGGTGATCGATCAAATCCTGGTCGGGCATGCGGTCGAGCCTCGCGATGGTGGGCACGATGCCCGCCTGCGCTTTCGCGGCCAGGTCGCGCAACGCGGCGATCTTGTTGCGCGACACGCCGGCCGTGCGCAGGCCGACGTCGTCCACCGCGTCGATGCCGCGCGCGCTGATCCTGCCGCCGCGCGGCATGCGCCGGCGCACGCGTTCGGTGATGGTGGCGGCGGCCTTGCCCGACAGCTGCTGGTACAGGATCGAACGCGCCAGCGCATCCACCGGATCGAAACGCACGCTGAAATCGTGTTCGAGCGGACCGATGCGGCGCATCCAGGTCGCAAGCTTGCGATCGCGCTTCGCGAGGTGCGCGACAGCGGCTTCGACGTCGAACCCGCGCGGAATCATTTTTTGAATCATGGTGCCCTCGTCAACAAACCCATCCCCACCCTTCCCTCCCCTTGAAGGGGAGGGTTTAAATCAGTGGCGACAAGCGCAGCTTGCCCGGCCAGCGAATCAATCACGGCGTCGGTAAAACGCCACGCCCAACGCGATCCATCCGCCGATCAGCGCCAGGCCACCCAGCGGCGTAATGAACCCGAGCAAGTGCGGCGCACCCAACGCCAGCGCGTACAGGCTGCCGCTGAACAACACGATGCCGACCAGGAGCAGCACGGCCGCGAATTGCACGGCATGCGACCGCGGCAACAGCGCGCAGATCGCCAGCGCCAAAACATGCCAGAACTGGAAACGCACGGCGGTATGCCATACGTCGAGCATCCGCGGCGACAGTTGTGCATGCAAGGCGTGCGCGCCGAGCGCGCCCAGGATCACCGCGCAGGCGCCCAATGCGGCAGCCGCGACACCGGGCCAACGCATGCGTGGCGTGCCGCCCGTTGCTGCACTCATCGCCAATCGCCTCCGAACCGGCGCCTGCGCACGCGCCACAGGCCGTACAGCAGCCCGATCAAGGCAACCAGGATCGGCATCAGCAGAATATCGACGAATTTCAGTTCCATCGACAGTCGCTGGATGTCGGCGTCGAGGCTGCGCTGCACCGCGCGCAGTTCGCCGCGGATTTCGAGTTTGCGGCGCAGGAACTGCTCGACCGCCGCCTTCTGTGCAGCGGTCCGGCCGCGCCCCTGCGCGCCGTGCTTCAGCGCGTCCAATTTGCCCTCGGTATCGCTGAGTTCGGCCTGCAGTTCGAGCTGCTTGGCCTTGAACTTCTCGTCGGCCTGCCGGCGCAACGTGTCCACCCGCGTGAAGCGACGTTCACTCACCGCGCGTCCGCGGATCGCGATCAGGTTGGACGGGCCGGCCAGATCGTCGATGGTGTTGACGAAGAAATCGCCGTTGTTGGCGAATGGGCTCATCAAGGTCTGGCCCAGGGTCGGGCTGGGCTGGACCCACAGGCGGTCGGACAACAGGTCGGTGTCGCCGACCAGGATCACCTGCGGTTTGCCGGTGGGCGGCCGCGCCGGCGCATCGCCGGGAAACGCATCGGGCAACTCGCCCTTCAGCCGCACCGCGATCGCGTAGTGCTCACCGCCGGGCACGTAATCCTTGTAGAGCGCACCGGGGTCGCTGCTGCGTACGCGTTGCGTCGGCACCACCATCGCCTCGGTGGTGCTCTGGATCAATGGATCCAGCCGGATCGTCGCGCCCGGCAACAACCCGAAATAACCCGTGGCCGCCACGTCGATCATGCTCAAGGCCTTGGTGACCGGATCGCGCCGATTGAGCTCGTCGCCGGTCAGCCCCAGCACGGAGGGATCGCGCACCGACGTGCCGGTGGTGGGAGATTGCACGGTCAGCGCGCGGGATCGATCCAGCAACACCCGGTCGGGATCGAACGCCACGCCCCAGGCCTGGAACAACGGTTGCAAGTCGGACGCCACGCCGCCATCGACCTCGGAATCGGGGTCGACGTAGGCCACTAGGTGTCCACCATCCTGTACGTAGCGGTCGATCGCGCGGAAGTCGGCGTGCGTCAATCCGGTCGGCTGGATCAGCACCAGCACATCCGCATCCGTGTTGCCCAGCGACGCCAGCGAGCTGGCGTCCAGACGCTGTACATCGAACAGTTGCTGCACCTGCTGCAACGCGGTCCACGCCGGCAAGTTGTTGCCGTTGGCGTCGGTGCCGCCCCAGATCGGCAGGCCGCTGTAGATCGCGACGCGCGGCTTGTGCGTGATGCTGAGGTCGTGCAGCAGGCGCGCGATGTCGTACTCGACGAAGGGTTCCTTGGCTGGCAGGAAAAACGGAATCGCGGAACTGCGCCCGTCGCCGGCGTTGCGCCCGGCCAGCCCGAAGAAGATGGCTTGACCCGTGCCCTCGCCGCGTACCGAGGTCAGCCCGGCGGCGGTCGCGCGATCCTCGTCTTCGGAGAACGGTTGCGGGTCGACCTGGGTCAGGTGAATCTTCCCGTGCGAATGACGCACGACCTGATCCAGCATGTGCACCACGCGCTGGTGGTAGGCACGCAACTGCGGCAGGCTGTGGCTGGCGCGATCCGAGAAATACAGCGTCAGGTCGATCGGTTGCTGCAGGTGTTCGATGATGTCGAGCGTGCCCGGCGACAGCGTGTAGAGGTGATCGCGGGTCAGGTCGATGCGTTCGCTGCCAAGCCAGCGCGAGGCGCCCAGCACCAGCAACACGTACACCACCGCAAGCAGCGGCAGCGCCCACCACAGACGACCGGGCCGCGCCAGCTTCATCCGCCGCGCCTCACGTCGAGGATCAGCACGTTCGCGGCCAGCCAGGCGACGATCGTCAGCAGGAAGTACGCCACGTCGGCGAAATCCAGTACCCCGCGCGCGATGGCCTGAAAATGCGCCAGCAGGCTCAAGTCCGACAAGGCATCGGCGACGCGGTTGGAGCCCAGCGCCAGCAGGGGTTGCTGGATCAGGGGATCGCCGGCGAGCAGGAACAGGAAGCACACCGCGAGCGCGAGGATGAAGGCGATGACCTGGCTGCGGGTCAGCACCGACAGGCACTCGCTGATGGCCAGGTACGCGCCGGCCATCAGGAAGCTGCCGATGTAGCTGGCGAGGATCACCCCGTTGTCCGGGTGGCCGAGGTAATTCACGGTCAGCCACATCGGAAAGGTCAGCGCCAGCGCGCAGCCGATGTACACCCACGCGGCGAGGAACTTGGCGAGCACCGCCTGCCAAGTGCGGATCGGCAGCGTCAACAACAGCTCCAACGTGCCGCTGCGGCGTTCCTCGGCCCACAGCCGCATCGCCAGCGCCGGCACCAGCACCAGGTACAGCCAGGGATGGAAACGGAAGAACGGATCCAGATCGGCCTGGCCGCGCTCGAAGAACGCGCCGAGGTAAAACGTGAATGCACCCGCCGCCAGCAGGAAGATCACCGCGAACAACCATGCCACCGGCGTGATCAGGTAACCATGCAGCTCACGCAGGAACACGCCGCGAAAGGGCTTGCCGCGCAACTCTGTCGTCGCACTCGAGGTCACGGCCGGCATGTCATCGCTCCAGCCGCCTGTGGGGAAGCAAAAAGCAGATGCAAAACCCGTCCGCAAATGAACGCAAAGAACGCAAATAAGAGCAACCGCTGATTAGCGTCGTATGTCAGCAAAAAATTGTCGTCATTCCGGGGCCGCCCGCGCTGCTTGCGGGCGGAACCCGGAATCCATCTTGGTCTTGCCAACGACAACATGGATTCCGGGTTCGCCTGCGATGAAGCCGCAGACGCCCCGGAATGACGAAAAAAAAGAGCGGTTGCTGACATATAACGCGAATCAGGAATGTCCTTGATGGTGCCGCTCTTGTTTGCGTTCTTTGCGTTCATTGGCGGACCGTTGTCGTGACTACGCTGCACACGCAGCATCTTCGGCATCGTCGGTGACATGCCGGAATACATCCTCCAGCCTGCCACGTTCAAGCTGCAGTTCCTCGACCCGCACGCGCTGCTCTGCCAACAGCTTCACCACGACCGGGAAAATGTCGGCGCCTTCACGCGGGAATACGGTGACGCGGCCATCGATCGGGTCGAGTTCGACCGTTTCCACCTCCGGCTGGCGCGCCAGCAACTCGCGCGCCAGCGCGCTGGCCGGCGCATGGAAGCTGACCGCGCGGTGGTAGCGCGAGCGGGCTTCGAGCTCCGCAGGCGTGCCTTCCACGCGCAGGCGACCGCGTGCCAGGATCGCGACCCGGTTGCAGACCGCGCGCACCTCGTCGAGCGCGTGGGTGGAAACGATGATCGCGCGGTCGCGCGCCATGCCGCGGATCAACGCGTGCACCTCGCGCTGCTGGTTGGGGTCCAGTCCGTCGGTGGGCTCGTCGAGGATCAAGGCCGGCGGGTCGTGCAGCAACGCCTGCGCCAGGCACACGCGCCGGCGATAACCCTTGGACAGGGTTTCGATGCCCTGTGCGAGCACCGGTTGCAATTGCAAACGCTCGACCGTTTCGTCCATGCGCCGCGCGCCGGGGATTCCGGTCAACCCGCGCACCCGTGCGGCGAACGCCAGGAACTCGGCCACCGAAAACTCGCCGTAACTCGGCGCGCCTTCGGGCAGATAGCCGAGGGCGCGGCGCGCGGCGAGCGGTTCGCGCACCACGTCGTGCCCGCATACCGTGGCGCGCCCCGAGGACGGGCGCAGGAAGCCCGCGATCATCCGCATCGAGGTGGTCTTGCCGGCGCCATTGGGCCCCAGCAGGGCCATGACCTGGCCCGGCGCCACCCGCAGGTCGAGCGCCGCGACCGCGTCGAGCCTGCCATAGCGCTTGCCGAGGTTTTCGGTCTTGATCATCGCCGGTTGAAAAGGAGCGCCAGAACACACGCATCGAGCGCGAACTCTAGCAGGGTGAGCCTGTGTACCAAGGGCGAGTCGCGGTAAATCGCAGTTCGCCCTTCGATACCTCAGGGCGAACGGGTACGTATCGGTCCGTTCGTGGTGAGGTATCGAACCACGAACGGAAGCCTGCAACCCATCCACGCACACTCAAACAAAAGGCCCGCACTCGGCGGGCCTTTTGTTCAACCTAATGCACCATCAACGATGGTGGCGCCTCTTGGTGTGCTCGGGCCGTTTGCGCGCCTCGTGCTTCTTGGCTTCCTTCTTCGCGGGAGCGGCCTTGCTGGCCGCATTCTCGCCCGCCCACAAAGACGGATCCAGCGCGGTGAACGCCTGGGTACGCCCCGCCTTCTGGTCGGGGGTCTGGGCCGGCGCGTCGGTGACGGGCAGGAACACGCGGAAAATCTTGGCGTCGTCGCTGACGGTCGGCAACGAAGCCAGCTGGTTGTAGGCCGGCGCGCTGCTCTCGTTGAACGCATAACCGTGGGTGCCGGCGTAGGCTTCCAGCGCCTTGACCATGAACTGCACGCCGCTTTCGCCGGTCCAGGACGCAGCCAGCACTTCGCCCGCGGGCATCATCATCGCGCGCACATTGGCGTTGACGATCAAACGGTTCTGCTTGTCGAGGCTGCCCGGCGTCGGACCACTGCTCGCTGCGGCGCCCGACGAGGAGCCGGAAGCGGGCTGGCCGGCACTGGCTGCCGACGCCGGCGGCGCTGCCTCCTGGCCGGGCGGCGGCGGTGGCGGCAGCTGCGCCAAGTCATGGCTTTGGCCATCGATGGTCAAGCTGCTGGTGTTGATCGGCACCGCAAGGTCGAACTTGAACGTAGTATCGCCCCAGTCGGTGCGGATGATCGTGGTCGGGCCCGCGGCCTTGACCCCAAGCTTGCCCATCGCCGCCTGGATTTCCTTCATCGCCGCGGCTTCGGCGGAATCGATGTCGTCCACGGTGCGCTGGGCGCTGGTCGACACGAACAGTACCGGCGTCGCATCCGTGCGGTACAGGCCCGGATTGACCTTGTTGTAATCGATATTGGGGATCCCCGCCAGCATGTTCTGCAGCGAGCCGAGGCCGTACTGGATCACGGTCGACGGATCGCCGTGGATCCACAACTGCGAGTAGCGGGCGACCAGGTTCCAGCCGTAGTCCACGTCATACGACCAGGTCACGGTGCTGACGCGCTGGCCCTGCTTCGGCTCAACCGTCAACTGGAACACCTTGTTCTTGCCGTGCCAGTCGTTGGTGAGATCCCAGGTCACGGTGCTCTTGTTTTCAAGATCGATGCTGCCGGACTTGTTGACCAGGGTGCCGTTGCCGATGGCCTTGTTGCCCTTCCAGCTGATGGTCGCGCCGGGGCCGTAGGCCGGGCCCGACAACGAGAACTTCACGCCCGGATCGAGTGCTTCGAGGCCGCCGCCGGCGCCATCCGGGAAGCGCTTGAAGTTGTTGAGGACGTCGTAGATGTGCTCGGGGTTGTGGCTGATTTCGATCGAGCGCTGGATGTGCGCGTGGCTGGGCAGGAACAGGCCCACGATCACGGCCAGTATGAACACGATGATCAGGGCTACGACGAATTCGAGCACACGGGTCATGCCAGGAATCTCCGGACGGCTGGTTCGCAGGATCGACGCTTGCCCAGACCGGCAAAACCGGCTGGTACCGCGCCGCTTTCAAAAAAAACACGAATGGCGGATGGTACTTGCTTCGCGGCGTTCGCGCCATGCCTCGCATGAACGGGTAGTGGCCTGGTCTGGAAGTATCCGTTCGTGGTGATGCTTCGACAGGCTCAGCACAGGGTACGCTTCGCGTATCGAACCACGAACGGATACTGGCGCAATGCCGTTCACCCTTCGATACCTCAGGGCGAACGGCATTACAAATTCAAGCCAGACCACTGCCCATGAACGACACCCGCAGTCGTCAGACTATCCCCAGTTCCAGCGCTTTCAGCACCGCCCGCGTGCGGTCGCGCACGCCCAGTTTGGACAGGATGTTGGAGACGTGGTTCTTGACCGTGCCTTCGGCCACCTTCAGCGAATTGGCGATTTCCTTGTTGCTGTAGCCGCCCGACATCAGGCGCAGGATCTCCGTTTCGCGGTCGGTCAACGGGTCGGGTTGGCCGAGGCTGGTGAATTGGTTGTTGATGCGGTTGACGCCCGCCAGCAGGCGTTGGGTAACCACCGGCGCGATCAGCGAACCGCCGCCGGCCACGGTCTTCACCGCATCGACCAGTTGTTCCAGCGACACGTCCTTCAGCAGATAACCGCGCGCGCCCGCTTTCAGGCCGGCCAGCACCAGCTGGTCGTCATCGAAGGTGGTCAGGATGATGGTCGGCGGCACCTTGCCGTGCGCCGAGAATTCGTTCAGCACGTCGAGCCCGCTCTTGCCGGGCATCCGCATGTCGAGCAACACGACGTCCGGCTTGACCTCCGGAATCTTCGTGAGCGCGGCTGCCCCGTCACTGCATTCGGCCACCACCTGTATTTCCGGCGAAAGCTCCAGCAGCGAACGTATGCCCTGGCGCACCAGCGTCTGGTCATCCACGAGACAGACCGAAATCATTGCATTCCCTCTCCACGTAAACCTGCGCAATCAGCGCCGCCCCACGCCCCGAACCGGTCTTGGCGAGTAGCCAAGGCCGCAAGTTTAATCACGCAACGCTCTCCGTCGGCAAGGTGGCCTCGAGCGTGAAACCGCGATCGCGATCGGTCTGGATCGCGAGCTTGCCGCCCACCTCGGCCAGCCGCTCGCGCATGCCATTCAGGCCGTTACCGGGCTTGATTTCGAGCGCCCCGCGCCCGTCGTCGCTGGCTTTCAGCACCAGCCTGCCGCCCTCGCCTTCCTCGAAGCGCAGCCACAGGTTGCGCGCGCGCGCATGCCGTACCGCGTTGGTGATGATCTCCTGGGTGCAGCGCAGCAGCACCTGCGCGCGACGCGAATCACGCACCGCGAAGCGCGGCGGCAGCTCAAGATGCACATTCAGGCCCGGCACGCCTTCGGTGAGGTCGCGCAGCGCGTCGGTCAGGCGGATGTCCTCGTCGTCGCGCAGTTCGCTGACCACCTCGCGCACGTCCGCCAACAGCTTTTTCGCGGTCGTGCGTGCACGCGCCACGTGCTCGGCGGCTTTCTGGTTTTCCACCAGGTGCCCGGCCACTTCGAGATTCAGGCTGAGCGCGGTCAGGTGGTGGCCGACCAGGTCATGCAGCTCGCGCGCGATGCGCATGCGCTCGCCGATGCGGCTTGATTCGGCCAGCAGCGCACGGGTGGCGCGCAGTTCTGAATTCAACCGCCGCTGCTCCTCGCGCGCATTGGCCTGCTGGTGCGCAACTTCGGAAGCCACGAACACGACCACCGAACCACCGAGGTACAAGCCGGCCTGCATGATGGCGATGCCGAGGTTGAAATGCGGGAAGGTGGAGAACACCGGGATGCAGGCCACGTTCTGCAATACCAGCCACGCGACGGCGTACGGCAGCGGCAGCAGCCACGGCAGCACCAATCCGACCACCGTCAGCAGCATCGCGCCGAGGCCGCTGGCGCTGAACCAGGCGATCGCCAGCGCCGCGCAGGTCAGCACGAACAGCGCCAGCATCTTGGCGCCCCAGTGCCGGCGCGAACCGAGGTTGCCGGTCAACAACCAGTACACCACGCCGAACACGGCGTAGCTGGCCGCCCACATCAGCATCACGTCGTGGCTTTCCGCGTGCAGGGTGCGCGTCGCATGGATCACGGTGCGCTCGGCGCCCGCATTGATCCAGTCGCGCCGGATCAGCGGCACACCCACGCTGGCGTACGTGATGAGCCCCGCATAACGCAGCAGGGTGACCGGACTGATCGAGAGGCGTTGCACGGCGCCGATCATAACCCAGCCGGACCACGCGGAAGCGCCGGCGTCGTGGCCGGGCGGTTGCATGCGATAATAAGCGGATCGTGGTGGCCACCGGCTTCCACGCCGCCCCGGAAAGCCCTGAGACAACGATGCTGACGCCGAATCTGACCCTTCGCGACGTGCGCGCAAGCGATCTCGCCGCCGTGATGGGACTCAACAACACCGCCGGAGCCTCCATCCTGCCGATGGATGCGCCGCAACTGCAGCATTTCTACCACCACGCCGATTACTTCCGGGTGGCCGAAGTCGACGGCCATCTGGCCGGATTCCTGGTCGCGCTGCGGGATTCGACCCCGCACACCAGCTCAAACTTCCAGTGGTTCCGCCAGCACTGCGAGCGCTTCGTGTACATCGACCGCGTGGTGGTCGGCGACCTGCATCGTGGCCACGGTCTCGGCCGCACCTTCTACGCCGACGTCCAGAGTTTCGCCGAGGTGCGCTCGCCCAACCTCGCGTGCGAAGTGTTCCTGGAGCCGCGTGACGACGTGGCGGTGCTGTTCCACGGCGTGTTCGGCTTCCACGAAGCCGGGCAACAGGTGATGCCGGAATCCGGTCGCCGCGTCAGCCTGCTGCTGAAGGGACTCGACTGCTATCCGTTCGTGAGCGACACCTACCCCGACGGCCTGCCCGCGTTGCCGTGGCTGGCGCAGCGCCCGCTGCCGGTGGACGAGCCCCTGATGCGCGTGGCGGGCCAGGCGTGAGCGCGCGTCCGGCCGGCGCGACCGCCGAAATCCTCGAAGCCGCCGACCTGCGTTTCGGCCAGGTCGGCATCGCCAACGTGCGCGTGCGCAATGCCGATCCCATGGCCTTGCGCGCGGCGTTGGAAGTGCGCGTGAACGAAGCGCCCGCGCTGTTCGAGCGCGCGCCGGTGGTGGTGGATCTTTCCTTCCTCACGCCGCAACCCGACGATGGCGCCGTGCATGCATTGCTCGACGCGGTGCGCGCCTCCGGTCTGTTGCCGGTCGGGCTGGCCTACGGCGAAGACACCACCGATGCGCTGGCGCGCCGGCTGGGCCTGCCCTTGATCGCCAAGTTCCGGGCCGTGTACGAACGAGCCGAGCGCGAACAGCCGGCCGACGCGTCGGACACCTGCGCGCAAGTCGAAGCGGCACCGGCCGCACAGCCCGTCGTGGCCCGCGGCGACGAGCCGACCGCGGCCCTGCAGCACCATCAGCCGGTGCGCACCGGCCAGCAGGTCTACGCACAAGGCTGCGACCTGGTGGTGGTCGGCGCGGTCGCCAACGGCGCGGAAGTGCTGGCCGACGGCAACATCCACGTCTATGGAAGCCTGCGCGGACGCGCGTTCGCCGGCGCGCTGGGCGACAAGGCCGCGCGGATTTTCTGCAGCGAATTCCGCGCCGAGATCGTTTCCATCGCCGGCCATTACCGCGTGTTCGAGGAATTGCCCGAGGAATTCGCCGGCCGCGCGGTGCAGATCCGGCTGGAGCAGGACAAATTGCAGATCACACTTTTGTGACACGGAACATTCAGCCGCACCCCGAATAATCGGCCCGACGCGCCGCGCTTTCATCCCTCGACCCACTTCCAGCACTACACACCATACGATCGGAGCACTCCCTTGACCGAAACCATCGTCATCACCTCCGGCAAGGGCGGCGTCGGCAAGACCACCACGTCCGCCTCGCTCGCCACCGGCCTGGCCCAGCGCGGGCACAAGACCGCGGTCATCGATTTCGACGTCGGTCTGCGCAACCTCGACCTGATCATGGGTTGCGAGCGCCGCGTGGTGTACGACTTCGTCAACGTGATCCAGAACGAGGCCACGCTGAAGCAGGCGCTGATCCGCGACAAGCGCCACGACAACCTGTACGTGCTGGCCGCTTCGCAAACCCGCGACAAGGACGCGCTGACCGAAGACGGCGTGGGCCGGGTGCTGGACGAACTGAAGCAGGAAGGCTTCGACTACGTGGTGTGCGATTCGCCCGCCGGCATCGAGAAGGGCGCGCACCTCGCGATGTATTTCTCCGACCGCGCGGTGGTGGTGGTAAACCCGGAAGTATCCAGCGTGCGCGACTCCGACCGCATCCTCGGGCTGCTGTCGTCCAAGACCCGGCGCGCGGAAAAGGGCGAAGGGCCGGGCAAGCAGCACCTGCTGCTGACCCGCTACAACCCGGCGCGCGTCGAAGCCGGCGAGATGATGAGCGTGAAGGATGTCGAGGAAATCCTCGGCATCCCGGTGCTGGGCGTGATCCCGGAATCGGAGAACGTGCTGGCCGCCTCCAACTCCGGCGTGCCGGTGATCCACGACGCCGAGTCCATCGCCGGCCAGGCCTACACAGACGCCGTCACGCGCCTGGTGGGCGAGGAACTGCCGATGCGTTTCCTCGAAGCACCGAAAAAGGGCTTCTTCAAGCGCATGTTCGGCACATGAGGAGGACGCGATGAGTCTGCTCGATTTCCTGCGCCAGCGCCCCAAGAACACCGCGAACATCGCGCGCGAGCGCCTGCGCATCATCGTCGCGCAGGAACGCGTGACCCGCGGCGGCCCCGATTACCTGCCGCTGCTGCGCAACGAGCTGCTGGAAGTGATCCGCAAATACGTGCACGTGGATACCGACGCGGTACAGATCAACCTCGAACGCAGCAGCGAGGGCGAGGTGCTGGAGTTGTCGGTCGCGTTGCCGGAAGCCGGCAATGCTGCCGCTACCGGCGGCTGAGCAAGTATCGCGACGCAGTCACGCCTTGCGTATGAACGCCGCGCCAGAAGCCATCCCCCTCGATCCCCCTTCGCAAGCGAAGGGGGAAGAAAACCGCACCCCCTTCCAGGGGAAGGGGGTCGCGCCGCAGGCGCGGGGGGATGCCGTCACCCATGAAGTCCTGCGCCTCGCCGACATCGGCTTCGATGCACCCAGGGCTTTGCTCGCACGGCACGGTCTGGAACTCGTTTCAGTTGCAGATGACGCGCCGATCCCCGGCTGTTTCTGGGGCGAACCCGAAGCCGGCGTGATCGCATCGACCGTGTACGCACGCGCCGACACGCCGGTGCACTCGCTGTTGCACGAGGCCTGCCATTTGCTGGTGGCCGATCCGGCGCGGCGCGCATCCATCCACACCAACGCCAGCGATTCACTGGAAGAGGAAGACGCGACTTGCTACCTGCAGATCGTGCTGGCCGACGCGCTGCCCGGCTTCGGCCGCGCGCGCGCACTGGCCGACATGGACGCGTGGGGCTATTCGTTCCGGCTCGGCTGCGCGCGGGCGTGGTTTGAACACGACGCCGAAGACGCGCGCGCGTTTCTGAAAGCGCGCGGGCTGTTGTAGGAGCGCGCCTGCGCGCGATCAGCACGGTGTGCCCCGACACCTCCCGACCTCCCGGTCGCCTGCAGGCAGGCTCCTACCCTTTGCCCCGGCAACCCGGTTACCATGCACGCACATTCACGGGAGATGGCATGCCTCCCCGAACCGCCACGTTTATTGTGTGGCTGATGATGCCTACCTGACCGGGATTCCGGCGTGTAGGCTTTGCATTTGACGAGCAACCCGCGCGCACGACTCCCTGCAACCCTTAAAGGAAGTCGAGACGCCCATGCTCATCTACGCCCTGCTCGCCACTGGATGCGGCGCCTTCCTCGGCGCCTGCCTGCGCTATTTGTTCGGCATCTGGTTCAACCCGATCTTCCCGACCGTGCCGCTCGGCACGCTGGCCGCGAATCTGCTGGGCGGCCTGTTGATGGGCCTGATCCTGGGCGCCTTCGCGCAATTCCAGTCGCTGTCGCCGGAAACGCGCGTGTTCATCACCACGGGATTTCTCGGCGGACTGACCACCTTTTCGACGTTTTCCGGCGAAACCATCACCCTGTTGCTGCGCCAGCAATACGGCTGGACCGCCGCGATCATCGGCATTCACGTCGTCGGCACGCTCGGGATGACACTCTTGGGTTTCGCGCTGATGCAGACCCTGCTGAGACATCTCGCATGAACGACACCGCCGCCACGCAAGGCGTGTACCTGCGCTTCTTCGTGCATGAAAACCGCCGCCACGCGGGCGTGCTGCTGTACGACTGGCTGCTCGCGGAGGCCCGCAAGCTCGGCCTGCCGGGCGGCACCGCATTCCGCTCGATCGCCGGCTATGGCCGCCACGGCGTCACCCACGAGGCTCATTTCCTGGAGCTGGCCGGACAGGAAACCGTGCGCGTGGACTTCGTGGTGACCCGCGAGGCCGCCGACAAGATGCTGACGCGCGTGCGCGCGGAAAACCTGCCAATGTTCTACGCGATCCTGCCGGCCGAGTTTGGCGCGCTTGGCAACGACGCGTGTTGAATGCCGTTAACTTCCCGGACAACACGCTGCACGCCGCCCAGCGGCACGCACGGCGTGTTGTACGATATAAATCCGCTTCCACTCCATGCCCCCGGTGTTGGCCATTCTGTCGGCCGTATGCCCTTGGCAATGGAACCTGCGACCTTGCGTAGACGACACGGGACTGCCTGATGAACGATCTTTCGACGCCGACCGCACCTGCTACCCACACCCTCACCCGCCACGACCAGGCATTGCGCGAAAAGGCGCAAAAACTGCTGACCCATGCCGACGTGCGCATCGACGGCGACCGTCCCTGGGACCTCAAGGTCAACGACGAGCGCGTGTTCGCGCGCGCTTTCGCACACGGCTCGCTGGGACTGGGCGAGGCCTACATGGACGGCTGGTGGGATACCCCTGCCCTCGACCAGTTCTTCTTCCACGTGCTGGGCGCGCACCTCGACGAACAATTGCGCGACTTCGACGCGCTGCGTGCGCACCTGCGCGCACGCTTCCTCAACATGCAGCGCGGGCGCAAGGCATTCAAGATCGGCAAGGCGCACTACGACATCGGCAACGACTTGTTCGCGAAGATGCTGGGCAAGCGCTTGGTGTATTCCTGCGGCTACTGGGCCAACGCCAGCAATCTGGACGACGCCGAGGAAGCCAAACTCGACCTGGTGTGCCGCAAGCTGCAACTGAAGCCCGGCATGAAGGTCCTCGACATCGGCTGCGGCTGGGGCGAGGCATTGAAATACGCGGCCGAGAAATACGGCGTGTCGGGCGTCGGCGTCACGGTGTCCGAGCAGCAGGCGCAATTCGCGCGCGAGTTGTGCAAGGGCTTGCCCGTCGAAATCCGCCTGCAGGATTACCGCGATGTCACGGAAAAATTCGATGCGGTGTATTCGATCGGCATGTTCGAGCACGTCGGCTGGAAGAACTACCGGACCTACTTTGAAGTCTGCAGACGCTGTCTCAAGGACGACGGACTGTCGGTGCTGCATTGCATCGGTACCAACGGCGAGCCCAGTCGCCCGGATCCGTGGATCGAAAAATACATCTTCCCGAACTCGATGATCCCGGCCGCCTCGCAGGTCACGCCCGCGCTTGAAAACCTGTTCGTGGTCGAGGATTGGCACAACTTCGGCACGGATTACGACAAGACCCTGATGGCGTGGCTGGCCAATTTCGACGCCGCCTGGCCGGAACTTTCGGCCCACAATCCGCGCTACGACGAACGCTTCCGTCGCATGTGGCGCTACTACATCTGCGGCTCGGCCGCCACGTTCCGTACCCGCCGCGACCAGTTGTGGCAACTCACGTTGTCGCCGCATGGCGTGCCGGGCGGTTATCGCGTGCCGCGCTGACCCACACATGCAAAACACGCCCCGCAAAAGCGGGGCGTGGCGGCCGGCACCCGAGTCATTCCGCCGCAACCTTGGCCGTGCCTGCCGACTGTTGCGCTGCCATGTACTCCTGCAACACGGCCTGATAGCGGCGCTGCAGGCGCTCGATGCCGCCGGTCAGCAACTCCGGGTACGAACTCGCATTCCCGAACAGCATGCCGATTTCACGCGGCGTGAAGTTGGCGCGGACCAACTGGTTGAACGCGTCGCAGGCGTGCCCGGTATGGTCATTCGGCGGTGCGCATTCGGCTGCTGGCGCACCCACGACGGTCACGGGCGGCATGATCTCGTCCTGGCCGGCTGCGAACGCGCTACCGGCCATGCCGGCGATGACGATGGCGATGGAAATTGCGCTGAGCTTCATGACGTTCACCTCTGAAACCTGCAGCAGGTCATCCATGACGGGCGTGCACGGCTGGATTGGCCCGCTCACGTCCCGTGCGCGGCGAGGGAGCACCCTCACGTACAGGTTCGCGCCCAGCCGACGCTGGCGGCAGAGACAGGCCGTGACTTCACGGTGAAATCGACGATAACCACACGGGTGCGGGTCACCCACGACGCGTGCCCGCGCTGGGTGACCCGAGCCTGCGAACTACCCTGCAGCCGGTGGGGGCGCGCAAGCCGCGAGCCTCGCCTCCGCGGCGGCGATCATGTCCCGGTAACGCGGATCAGCGTGCAGCGAACTCAAGTCCGGATCGTCTTTCAGGTAGCCGAGGAGCGGTGCCGTGATGGCCGCAAGCAAGGGTTCAAGCATGTCCAGCGCCCCGGCCCGGTCATCCAGATACGCGTTCAGGGCGCAGGCGAAGTTGTAGCGGATGTTCCAGTTGTCCGGATCGAGCAGCAGCGCACGGCGGGTGCGCATCTTCGCGCGCTCGCCCTCGCCCAGCGCCGCCAGCGCGTTGGCGCTGTAGGCGATGACGACCGGATTGTTCGGGTCGCGCGCAAGCACTTCGTCTGCGCGCCGCAACGCCATCCCTGCCGCGCCGTGCAGCCTCGCCAGATCGCCCGTGGCGCGATGGCAGCTCACCAGCATCATCGGCGAATTGAGATCCGATTGCATGAGGCGCGAGGTCTTTTCGTAATGGCGGATGGCGTCATCGAACCGGTGCAACTGGTACGCCAGCCGCGCGGCCGTGCGATTGGCTTCGTAGGAATCGGCATCCAGGTCCAGCGCGATTCCGACCTGGACGATGGCTTCGTCCAGCGCCCCTTTGACCTGCAGGATGTAAGCCTTGGTGGCATAGGCTTCGGCCAGGCCGGGATCGAGCGCCAACGCCCGCTCCACGGCTGCCGCCCCGTCATCGGCTTGCACGCCGAGTTCCAGCAACCCGCGATAGCCCATCGCCATCAGCGCCCAGGCCTGGGCGAAATTCGGGTCCAGTTGGGTGGCGCGCTCGCACAGGCGCACGATGGCTCGCACCGAACGCACGTCGGCCTCGAGGTGGGTCACGTACAGCTGTCTTGCCATCAGGTACAGGTTGTGCGCCTCCACGTTGTCGGTGCGGCGGCGCCCGATCGCCCGCCGTTCCTCCGGCAACAGGTACAGTTTCAGCGCCTTCACGATCGCCGCGGAAATCTCGTCGTTGAGCGCGAAAATATCGCGGGCGTCGCCATCGTAACGTTCGGCCCAGACCTGATTGTCGGTTTCGCCATCGATCAGGCGTGCGCTGATGCGAACCCGTTCGTGATCCTTGCGGATGCTGCCGCACAATACATGGGTGACCCCGAGTGCCCGCGCGACTTCGCGGGTGTCGCCGGCCCTGCCCTTGTGCTGGAAGGAACTGTTGCGTGAGGCAACCCGTAGCGCCGAGACCTTGCCAAGATCGGTGATGAGATCCTCGGTGATGCCGTCGCTGAAGTATTCCTGCTCCGCATCGTCGCTCAAGTTGGCAAACGGCAACACGCAAATCGAGAGGTCGGGGGCTGCCGGGCCGGTCTCATCCGCAGCCACGTGCTGGCCCACCTCGACGCGATAATGCCCCTTGGGCAGCGTGATCCGGATGGGGTCATCGCGCCCCTCGGTTTCGTAGTACCGCGCCAGCCGCGCCCGCAGGCGGCGCGCGTGCACACGCACGATCGTGTCCGCATCGGGATCGAATGCGGCGCCGCGCTGCAGGACTTCCACCCCAAGCGCGTACTCCTTCGGCGCCGCATCCCCGTTGCCGATCCAGTGTTCCACGATATAGCCCAGGAAACGGCTGAGGATGGGCGCGTTGGAGAATGCCTTGCTGGCGAGGATGCGCTGCAGTTCGGCTCGGATCGCATCCGCCTCGAGATGCTCGTCGCGCGGCACATCGCCGTTCATGAAGGATGCGCTCCGGAGGCGCAATTCAAGGCGCGCCTGACCCACGCGCCCCCGCGTGCCGCGGCGTAATCCGCGCGCGCGCCGGCAAGTTCACAACGGGCGTGCAATCCCTCGCTCCAACATGCAGTTTCAAAGCTGGCCATTCGCCGCGCCCTCACGCAGCCGCCCGGCACCCACTGCGCGCCGGGTGCGTCGACATTATGCATGGCAGGGCCCCGGTGCGGCGCATCCCTGCTCTCAAATCCTGTAAAACTCAGCAGCTACACGACGACATGCAAAGACGCTCCGTAGCGGCGTCAGCGATCCGCGCCGGACTTCCCTGCTCAGCGCAGCATCCAGTGCAGACCGCGTTGCAGAAGATTGAGCCGGCGCGCATGCACCAGTCGCCCTTCCAGGAAACGCGTCAGGTCTTCGTGCAACGCGCGCGCCGTCTGGTAGCGCTGCACGGCGTCCTTGTACAGGCATTTGCAGATAATCGCTTCGAGATCCCGCGGGAGTGCCGGCGCAAAGCGGCTGGGTTCACGCACGTGGCCTTCCAGCACCATATCCAGCGTCTCGCCCACGCTGTCCCCGCGAAACGGTGGCCGACCGGCGACCAGCTCGTAAAGGATTGCGCCGAGTGCCCAGACATCGGTCGCTGCGGACAACTTGTAGGCGTGCACGACGGCTTGTTCCGGCGCCATGTAAGTGGGCGTGCCGGAAAGTTCATCGTTGTCGATCACAGGCGTACCCTGCAATTGCCGCGCGAGGCCGAAGTCGGACACGTGCGGTACGCCATTCGCATCCACGAGCACGTTGGACGGTTTCAAGTCGAGATGGAGCACGCCCATGCCGTGCGCGTACTCCAGCGCGCCGGCGACCGTACGCACCAGCCTGGCTGCGGCCTCCGGCGAAAAATGTTCGCCGCTACGCAGGCGTGCAGACAGACTGCGACCACGCACCAGACGCATGCTGTAAAAATGGATTTCCTCGTGACAACCAACGTCATAGACGGTGACGATGTTCGGGTGCTCCATGCGTGCGGCGTAGCGTGCTTCGTGTTCAAACCGCCGGATGAACTCGCGCGAGGCCCACGGTCCCGCCGCAAGCAGTTTCAGCGCCACCTCACGATCCAGCGCGGCCTGGCGCGCGCGATAGACCGTTCCGGTACCGCCCGATCCGAGCAATTCCAGCAACTCGTAGCCGCCGAAGTGGCGCTGGTCGGGATCCTTCAGGTCGAGCAGTGGCGTGTCGGCCGGCATGAATGCCAGATGGCGGCTGCGTGCAGGCTCACGCCTGTCCGCGGTCTCGCCGAACGCCAACTCGGCGAGCGGACTTCTTTCGCAGGGGCCGATCTCCGTCGATTCGCCGGCCGAGGCAACACCAGGCAAGGGAGCTCGCGTGCCCGTCACGCCCCAGGCACCCCGCGCAAGGTTTCCATGGCCCACTGCTGCTCCACGAGCAGGTCCGCCCGCGATTCGACGGTATCCGCCAGCTCCATCCGCGCCAGCTCCCGAAAGCGGGTGCGCAGGCAGCGCAGTGCCGCGAGTATCCCAAGTGGGTGACCAGGCAATCGCTCGGCGAGCTCCTTGCACCGCCCTGACGGCGGATCGACGGCAAGGAACGGTCGCAACGCCTCGAACATTTCCGCGTGCCCCGCGGCACACGCTTCCGCACGCAACCTGCGCAAACCGCGCAACAGGACTTCCTCGGCAAAACCGGACAGGAACGCATGCTCCCCGACATTCCCGGCAAGCTGCGCGACACGTCGATAACGCCGCTCCAGCGCTTTCACGTCGGGCGCTGCTGCAAACGGTTCCCCATTCGCCAATTCGTGCCAGTCACCCGCCAGAAACATGCGCAGCGAACACAGCAGCCATGCCCTGAAACGGCTGCGCGCAGATACGGGGTCGGCCACATACCGGGCCGGCAGATCCCTGAAAAACGCGTGTGCGACATCCTGCGCGCTCGAGGGCGCATGACCATTCGCGCGGAGATAGGCGTACACCGGATACCAATACCGCAAAGCAAGTTCAACCAGCGCTTCGTCGGCATGGTCCGGGTTCCGGTCACCCAGCATGTGCACCAGCGACCAGCGTGTTTGCGAAAAATCATCGGCGTCGACACGACACACGGGAAACTCCGTGGCCGGATCGCTGATCACGGCGCAGGCATCCCCAGCGATTCGCACAACGCCCGGAGTTCCCCTTGCGCATCACCGCAACTCGCGGTGGTTTCGGCCAGTTCCGCACACACCAGTTCGCGCAACCGGTGGCGCAGGCGGTGCACGGCGACGGCGACCGTGTTGCGGCGCAGGTGCAACGCTTCGGCCGCCTGGGCGTAGTCGGCATCGTCGGGCCGCTCGATGAGGAATTCACTGAGCCGTTCGAACAACGCGAGTTTGTCCGCGGCCCCGGCTTCCGCGCGCAACCGCTTGAAGGCCTTGTCCACCACCGCCCACGCCCACGCGCGCTCGAACTCGCGCTCGGGATTGCCAGCGTCCGTGCAGCCCTCCTCCGCATCGTCCAGTGATTCGATCCTGAGGCCACCACCCCGTTTCAATGCGGTCGCCTCGCTGTTGGCGTCACTGAGGAACCGTTGCAGCGCGGTCAACAGGAACGACCTGAAACGACCCCGATCGGGATCCGCATCGCAAACCCATCCACGCTCGAGAAAGCGCGCGAAAAACGCCTGCGTCAGGTCTTCGGCCTTGTCGGCATTGTGCGTGCGCCCCTGCACATACGCCAACACCGGAGACCGGTAGGCACGGCACAGTGCCTCAAGCGCGGCACCCGCATCGGCGGAACCGTCACCGGCGCGCAACACGATGCTCCACTGGGTTTGTTCGAACCTGCTCATGCTCGCCGCTTTCCGCGGACGGGCGCGGAGGGAATCATCCGTCCACGCGCCGATTATGCGCCAAAGTGCCGTGGCCGGACGCATTGCGGTGTACGACCAGCGCTTACACCCCAGTGTTCGGCATCCAACCGTGAAAATTACACGCACCCCCGCCTGCACCCCGCAAGTTCGCGCCGCATGCCACGCGAAAAACGCGTCCTTGAAACGGGAGGCATGCTCGGCCCCAAAAACACGCCCCGCAAGGCGGGGCGTGAGAGTTCGCCGGTGGAGAGTGATAACCGGCGCCCGAGTTACTTGGCCGCAACCGACGCTGCGTTGGCGGATGCCCGCTGCGACGCCACGTACTGCTGCAACAAGGTGTCGTACCGCTTCTGCAACCGATCGATGCCGCCCGTCAGGTATTCGGGATAGGACGTCCTCGCCCCGAACAACATGCCGATCTGGCGCGGCGTGAAATTCGCACGCAAGAACTGGTTGTACCCGTCGCAAGCGTGACCCGTCGTACCGTTGGGTGGTGCGCAAGCGGCGACCCCGGCAGGATGGACATTGATCGGAGGCATGACATTGGTCTGACCTCCTGCGAACGCGACACCAGCCGCACCGGCGAGGATGATGGCGACGGAGATTGCGCTGAGTTTCATGACATTCACCTCTGAAACCTGCAGCAGGTCGTCCATAACGGGCTTGCATGGATGGGGGTTCGCCCGGCTCCCTGGGCGGTGAGGGTTCATCCCTCGTTGCTTCCTTCGGAAATCGCGCGCGAAAATGACAGGGACGCCTCAGCGGTTCAGAACTCCTGGCGATAGTTCGCGTAGTAGAACCGGCCGGGGATGTCGTAATCGGGGAAGAACGAATTCTCGAACGCGGAATAGGACACCGGCGGGTTGCGGCCGAGTGCGTTGCGGATGCCGGCCATGAGGTGCCCGTGCCACGGCGCATCCCATCCCGCCTCCAGGTCGGTAAAGGTCACGCTGCCGACACGGTTGTACGGCACCACCAGGCCATCGACCAGCCGCGTGGCACCGTTCCCCGAGCACAACTTGACCAAGCCGGGCTGGCCGAGGAAATCCGCGGTGTTCACGACGGTTGAGCAATCCTCCGTGATCGCGGAGAACGAACGCGCAGTGATCGATGCGCTCCACGGTTCGCGTGTCCATGCCAGCTGCAGCTGCGTGCGCCAGCGCCAGATCACGCCGAACAGGCTCCCGCTGGCGCTGTTGAGGCCGACCGTGTTGCCGTGCGCGATGGCGCCATCAGGCAGGGAGCTTCCCGGTGCCGGGTGGCCAATCTCGCCGAAGTAGTCGACGTAGCTGGCATCCCAGCCCACGCCGAAGCGCCCCCACGGAGTGCCATGACGGTAGTGGGCCGTGAGGTCGTAGCCACTGGTTTCGATCCCGCCCGGCAGGTTCTGGTACTCGTCGATGAGGTGCGTGATGTTGTGGTCGGCCGGGTCGCGCGTGATCAGCGCGCAATCCGCATCGTCACCGTACTTGTAGCAGCCATCGACCACGCCCTGGAACCCCGGATCGCCGATGGCATCGCGCAACCGTATGTCGTACCAGTCGACGCTGGCGCTGAAGCCGTCCAGCCAGGCGGGGTTGTAGACCAGCCCTACCCCGCGCGAGCGCGAGGTTTCTGGGCGCAGGCCCGGATTGCCAGCCTGGACGCTGGCGCCGACGCTTTCAATCGACGGGTTGAAGCCGGGCGGCACGCCGAATTGCGCGCAGCGTGCCAGTACCGCCGCCGTCGGGTTGTTGGTCACGACGCACGGATCGTCCGCATCGATGCCCTGGTTCGTCACGTTACCCTGGAAAAGTTCATTGACCGATGGCGCGCGGAAACCCTCGGCATAGTTGGCGCGGACCAGCAGGTCATGGGTGGGTTGCCACCTGATCCCGACCTGCGAATTGATGGTGTTGCCGAAGTTGGAATAGTGCGAAAAGCGCGAACCCAGCGAAAGATCGAGCTTGCGCGCGAACGGCGTGCCGGCCAGCAGCGGCGCATTGAATTCGGCGTAGGCTTCGGCAAGCCAGTAGGCGCCGCGGGTCGACGCGGAGGAAACGCCATTGCCGGCAGCGTTGCCGCTCACTTCCAGGGGATCGAGGATGGAGTCGCCGCTCTCGCGCCGGTACTCGGCGCCCGCGGCGAAACCGAGCCCACCCGCCGGCAGCGCGAACAAGCTGTCGGTGCCGAGGCCGACGTTGGCGGCCTCGGAACGGTTGCGATACCGGTTGGTTTCGTAGGCGTCGACGTAATCCAGCATCACTGTCGTGATCGAACCCGGCGGCCCGAACAGATTCATCGGCACGCAGCCCGCGATCACCGCGTTCGGCGTCCCGCAATGTGCCGTGCCCGCCGAATCGAGGAACGACGGGCCCAGCGCGGGCCCCAGCTTGCTGAAATCGGCCAGCGGTCCGGTGAACTCCGAGGTATCCGAGCGCGTGCCGAGCACGTTCGCGGTCCAGGTGAAGTCGCGCTGGAGCAACGTGAAACTGCCATCGAGGCCCACGCGCAGACGCAAGGTATCGTCGATCTGGTGGAACAGGCGCGGGCCGGCCTCGACGAAGCGCCTGAACGCAATATCGACGGGTTCGCCAAACGGGTTGTAGACATTGTCCGGGCTGATCGCGATTGCATCCGGGTTCGTGCCATCGAACGCGAACACGCTGATGTCCGACGGCGCGAGTTGCTGGCGCGACTGGCGCTGGTTGAACAGCACGTCGGCACTCAGCGCCAGGTTCGGGGTGAATTCGTAACGCGCCTGTGCAAACGCTGCGCGGCGTTCCTGCGGCGTCTGCAGATAATTGAGCGGCTGGTAGTTGTAGAAATCCGAGGCAAGATCGATGCTGCGGAAATCGGCCGGCGTGGTGCCGGGCCGTCCGTTGACCAGGCGCAACGCCAGGAAATCGGGGCCGGAGAACAAGAGCGATTCGGGCACCAGGAAACTGTAAGGCCCGAACGGGGAACCAGTGAATTGCGTGCCCGTCGGCAAGCCGTAGACCGGTACCGCGGAAATCGCGCGATCGCCCGCGAAGATCGGGGCGTCGAGGCTGTATTCGAGACCGCCCGAAGCGCCCCAGTGGTCGCCCTTGTGGCCGTACGTCAGGTAGTAAGCCTGGCGCGCGCCATCATCATGGCTGGTGCGTCCGGAGTACTGGCCGGCTTCGCCGCCTTCGACATTCTTGCGCGTGATGATGTTGATCACACCGGCGATCGCATCGGAGCCGTAAATCGCCGAGGCGCCATCCAGCAGCACTTCGATGCGGTCGACCAGCGCCAGCGGGATCGCGCTCAGGTCCACCGCGCCGTCGATGTCGGTGACGAAACGCTGGCCGTTCAACAGCACCAGCGTGCGGTTGGCACCGAGGCTGCGCAGGTTGGCAAGCTGCTCGCCGTTGCCGCCGTTGTTGATGTTGCGGTTCAGGGTTTCGCCATTCGTGACGATCGCCTGCACGACATCGGAGATGCTGGTGAGGCCGGTGCGCTCGATTGCGGCGCGATCGAGCACCAGCACGGGATGCCGGGTCTCGAGATCGATGTTGCGGATGTGGCTGCCTGTGACCACGATGGTTTCCAGCGTGGGCGGTTGCGGTTCCTGCGTTGCGTTTTCCGGCTGCTGTTCCGCTTGCCCCGTCCACGCCATCGACGCGCATGGCGCGCACAGCAACAACACGAATGGAAGCACTCTGTCGTTCATGGCGGTGTCTTCGCGACGGCTCTGCCGGAGCGGGAGGGTTCCAGGGTCAGCGCCAGGAACAGCAACCCCGGGCTGGCCGCAGGCGGGGCTTCCAGCGAAATGCCGACAACCGGCCGATCCGGCTCGGGGTTTTCCAGCCGCACCGCGTAGCTCGTCGTGATCGTCATCTCGCCCATCTCGGCCATGCCCCACCCGCGCAGCGCCGTCGCGTAGATTCCGAGCCAGCCGATGCGGCGCGGGCTGGCGCCGCTCGCACGTATGTCCAGCAACCCGCGCGTGTCGCGGTCATTGACTATCGCCAGTTCCCGCTCGCCGCCGTCGGCGTAGCGCAAGCGCACCGCACCGACCTCGCCGGCGACGAAATCGAACTGGAAGACCAGCGCGTCGATCGCGGTGATGCGTTGCGGCGCAATCCGCAGCGATCGTGATTGCGCGGGAAACTCGGTATTCAGCGGATTCAACGGCGTACCGGAAAGCTGGACGCCGCGGCCAAGCAGGAAGTCGACGCCGGCGTAACGCTGCAGGCCACGCGGCAGCGTCGGAAAGGCCTGCGGGCGCTGCGGCACGCGTGCCGCCCGGTTCATCCGCGCGCGCGGCTCGACGTTCGCGATCGGCCCGAGGTCCAGCGGCTCGTAGTGCGGATCGGCGGCCGGCGCCGCAACCGTGTGGTTCCCGGCGGCCACCGTCGCCGGCCGGGGTGCCGGCGCAGGGCCCGGGTCGGCGGCGCGCAACGCACGGCGTGCCGCCACCGACAGCGGCGGCACGCTGGCTTGCCCGGCGTCACTCCGGCCGGTGAAGTCGCGCAGCGCCAAATCCCGCGCAATGTCATCCACCGGCCGCCGGTCGGTGCCGATGCGCCACTCGAACCAATGCCCGGCGACGGTGCGTCCGATCAGGCGCGAGCCATCCGGCGCAAAGGCGAGTTGCTGGACGGCATCGTGATTGGGCAGCGCCAACTTGAAATCCGGCACCAGCCGCTGGTCGCGGTCGATGACGAACAATGCCACGCCATCGAGCACGCCGAGCGCGAGCAGGCGGCCATCCGGACTGGCGGCGCCCACGTCCACGCGGTTCTGCTCGACCGGCACCGCGGCAAGCGTCTTGGCCGCCGCCACCTTGCCGGCAAAAAGTTTTGCCAAGGCCAGTTCGAACACGCCGCGCCCGTGCGGCAACGGCACCAGGCCGATTTCATCGTCGAGGCCAACGGACTTTCCGATGAGCCCTCCGTTGGCACTCCAGTGCCAGATCCTCGGATCGGGACCCTCCCCCCATCCGGTGCGTCCGGAAAAACTCCAGATGCTGCCATCACCAGCGAAACGCGCATCGGCGATACGTGCCTGCGTCTTGTCGGTGTGCACCAGGTTCTCCACGATCCTTCCCTGGCGGGTATCGATGACATGTACCACGTTGGAATCCGCGATCGCGACAAAGGAATTTCGGTATCCAAAAGCCAGCAGGCGCCGGCCATCATCGGAAAGCCGCAACGCGCCGAGTGGACCTTGGAGGCCGATGGGCGCACCGCGTTGTCGGCCGGTGGCCAGGTCGATGATGTGCACGTGCTCGAAAAAGACGCCCTTGTCGTTGCTGCCGGTGGAAACGGCGAGCATCGGCGCGGCGGCGGCGAGGCTCAGGCGCAATGGCGAATCCGGCAATGTCAGCGCGGGCCAGCAGGATTCCCCGTCGCGCCAGTTCCAACAGGAGAGTTCGCGCCCGGCGATCGCGATCAGGCGCGTGCCGCTGCCATCCAGTCCGGCGTAGGTTGGCGGCTCCGGCAGCACGACGGCCTTGCCCACGGTCCGGCCGGTTGCGACGTCGAACACGTTCACGCGGTTGCCGTTTGCCGACACGAGGTGCCGGCCGTCGAAGTGCAAGCTGTCCGAAACCATCGGCGCCGCCACGCCGCCGATGAACGGCGTCCAGCGCACGCGCCACAGCTTGAGGAGGTTGTTGTCGGCGGTTGCCATCAGGTGCGAGCGCGCATCGCTCGCCAGCGCGAAGCGTGCATATTCCGCGACCATCGGTGGCGCTACGGGGACCGGCGCCGTCAGCGGAGAACCGGCATCGGGCACCTGCCATACGACGGCGCTGGTTGCCCAATGGCGCGTGAGTACCGTGGCCGCATCCGGCCCGAACCCGGCATCGGTCAGCGTGCTCGGATCGAGGTTGTTGCCGAGCACAATCGGCGTGGCGACCAGTTCGAGCGTGCGCGCATCGAACACGCGCATTTCGCTGGGCTCGCTGGAAACTGCGAGCAGGCGGCTGTCGTCGGCGCTGAAGCTCAGCCGTCCAATCCATCCACTGAAGCGCGAGTGCAGCCACGTTGCACTGCCGGTGGCGAGATCCCAGATGGCGAGCTGGCCGGAGGTCGTGCCGATGGCGAGCTGCCTGCCGTCATGACGCACCGCCCAGGCGGTCGCGCGATCCTGCTGCGTGGTCAGGTGCAAACTCCGGCGCAAACGCATCCGCGCTGCGTCGAAGCTGCGGAAGCCCAATTTCGCACTGTCGACCAGCACCATCGTCGCGCCGTCATCGGTAAGCAGGGCCTCGCCGGCCAATTGGATGCCGTCCGCCCTCGCGACAAGGTCGCCATCGATCCGCACGCGGTCGCCGTCCGCGGCCCACGGCAGCGTGCGCCAGCGCTGCACGTCGCCGCGCTTGTCGAACAGCAGCGCATAGCGGCCGTCTTCTGCGTAATCCACGGCCAGGAAGTCGGCGAACTGCTTCGGCGGTGCAACCAGCGTGCCTGTACCGGCATCGATCAACACGCTGTCGAGGTCATGCGGATACAGCGCGGGATTCTCGCCACTGGCGGCGCCCCCCGGCACGGCGCGGCCGACCAGGCGCCGCCCGTCGTCCGAAAAGTGCAGTTCAAGCGCCGCCTGATTGAGGCCGAACATCGTCATGCCGAACGATCGCGGCGGCACCTTCGTTTGCCAGCGTTGCTTGCCGCTGGCGACGTCGATCAAGCGAATGGTGCGCCCGTCGACCACTTCGGCAACGGATTTCCCGTCCGGAGAAATCGCCAGCGCCGTAATCTGCTGGCCTGCGACGATCGGAATGGCATCGATCAGCTGCGGCGCGTTCGCGAGCACGGTACCGATGCGCAACCGCGCCAGCGCCGCGTCGGCGCGGTCACCGTGCGCTTCCATCTCGCGCAGGTTCGCGAAAACGTTCGCGAGGGCGGGATAGGCGTCGCCATGTTGCATCTGGCGCTGCGCAACGTCGCTGCGCGATTTCCACAGCGTGTGCTGCGCGATGTTCGCATTGTTCTGCGCCAGCACCGCGTTGCGCCGGGCGTGCCGCCACTGCCAGCTCGTGGCGATGAGACCAACGATCAGCGCGGCCACCGCGCAAGCCAGCGTCGCGGCGAGTTTGGGTTCGCGCCGCGTCCAGCGTGCCATGCGCTGCACCGCATTCAACGGGCGCACCAGCACCGGGCGGCCCTCGACGAAACGTGCGAGGTCATCGGCCAGGGCGCGCGCGGTCGGATAACGCTCGCGTGGGCTGCGACTGAGGCAGCACATCACGATGGCCTGCAGGTCCAGCGGCAGCGACGGGCGGAAACGTCGCGGCGCGCGCACCTGCGCTTCCAGTACCAGCTTCACCGTGTCCTGCGCGGTTTCGGCCTGGAACGGCGGACGGCCCGTGAGCAACTGGTAGAGGATCGCGCCGAGTCCCCATATGTCGGTCGCCGCGGTGAGTTTGTGCGCGCGTACCTGCGCCTGCTCCGGCGCCATGAATGCAGGCGTGCCGGAAACTTCGTCGTTGTCCACCGCCAGCGCGTTTTCCAGCCGCCGCGCCAGGCCGAAATCCGCGACGTACGGCTGCCCCGCTTCGTCGATCAGCACGTTCGCGGGTTTCAGGTCCAGGTGCAGCACACCGAGGCTGTGCGCATAACCGACCGCCTCGGCAACCGTGCGCATCAGTACAGCCGCTTCGCGCGGCGTGAATTTTTCGCCGCGCTTCAGGTGCGCTGACAGGCTTTCGCCGCGCACCAGCCGCATGCTGAAAAATTGCATGCCTT
Source organism: Rhodanobacteraceae bacterium (assembly GCA_004299705.1). GTDB lineage: Bacteria > Pseudomonadota > Gammaproteobacteria > Xanthomonadales > Rhodanobacteraceae > 66-474. The sequence continues at coordinate 97,152 of SCQS01000012.1, forward strand.
CGAAGCTGCCGACTTCGTAGACCGTGACGATGGCGGGATGCTGCATGCGCGCGGCATTCTGCGCTTCGCGTTCGAAGCGCGCGATGAATTCTTTTGACGCCCATGGCCCCGCGGATAGCAGCTTCACCGCGACTTCGCGATCCAGCGAAGCTTGCCGTGCGCGATACACCACGCCCATGCCGCCCTCGCCCAGCAGTTCCAGCAATTCGTAGTCGCCGAACTGACGCTGCGCCGGATCGTTCAAATCCAGTTCGAGCGATTCCGCCGGCAGCAGCGCGAGGTGACGCGCCTGCGCCAGATCAGCGGCTTGCGTGAAGCTACCGAAGGCAAGCTCCGCGAGGCCGTGCGCGTGTTCCAGCGGCGAGCCGCCAAGCAACGACTGGTCGCGCGCCGACGGGTTCGTCGCCATCGGTCAGTGCCCCCGATCAAGCGCGGCGAACAGCGCCTGCCGTTCGGCCGCCAATTCATCCGCCGACGCCACGGTGTCGGCAAGCTCGTCGCGCACCAGTTCGCGAAAGCGCTGGCGCAACCGTTTGAGTGCCATCACGAGGGTCAGGGGCCGCATCGACAACTTGCGCCCGAGTTCGTCGTACTGACCCGGCAACGGTTCGCGCGTGAGGAAAGGTTCCAGCGCCTCGCACATGTCGGCATGGCCGGTCTGGTTGGCTTCCGCGCGCAGGCGCTTCAAGCCCCGCGACAACACCTCCAGCGCAAAACTGCGGCGGTAGGCCTGCTCGGGGGAGCCCTCCGACCCGATTTCATTGCGGCTGCGCGCTTCCAGTTCGACAATGGGCGGTGCTTCGGGCATGCCTTCGCCGCCGATCAGTTCACGCCACTCGCCTGCGAGAAACACGTTGAGCCGCACCAGCAGCCATTCGCGGAAGCGCCCGGGTGGTGTGTTGCAGCTGTCGCGCAAATCGGAGGCGACCTGCTGCAGGAATACCTGCGTGATGTCCTGGGCGATTTCCTGCGGGTGGCCGCAACGGCGCAAGTAGGCATACACCGGATACCAGTAACGCACCGCCAGCTCGGTCAGCGCAGCGCGCGCGCCGTCGGTGTGCGCGCCCTGGAGATTGCGCACCATCGACCAGCGCGTGCGGGTGAAATCCGCAAGGGAGTTGTCTGCGACAGGGCTCATGGTCCTGGAATCACCTCTTGGATCGACCCGGCATTCGGGGAAAACCGTCGACGATTACACAGCGACCGTCACGAAAGCTCGTGCATCGAGCCGCGCAACGTCCGCAATTCCTCCTCCAGCTCCGTCCGGTTGGAAGTGGTCTCCATCAGTTCCTCGCGCACCAGCTCGCGCAAGCGCTGGCGCATCCGGTGCACCGCGACCGCGAGGGTGTTGCGGCGCAAATGCAGGTCTTCGGCTGCGCGCGCGTACTCGGCTTCATCGGGCCGCTCGATCAGGAATTCGGCCAGGCGCCGGAACAGTTCAAGTTTTCCGGCCTGCTCGGCTTCGGTACGCAGGCGGCCCAGCGCAGCCTTCAGCACGGCGTGCGCCCATTCGCGCTCGAACACCGCGTCCGGGGTTTCGCCCGTCGCGTCCGCGCAGCCGTCGTCGTCCAGCAGCTCGAAGCGGACCCCGCCGCCACGTTTCAGGGCCGCAGCTTCGGCATCGGCATCGATCAGGAAACGTTTCAGTGCAGTCAGCAGGAATGAACGGAAGCGGCCACGCCCGGGGTCGGCGGATGCGTGCCAGCCGCGTTCCAGGAAGCGGGTGAAAAAAGCCTGGGTCAGGTCTTCCGCGGCATCGGCGGTGTAACCACGAAACCGCACGAACGCCAGCACCGGCGGACGGTAGGTGCGGCACAACTGTTCGAGGGCCGCGCGCGCGTCGCCGGCCTCGCCGCGGGCACGCAACACCACGCTCCAACGCGTAGTCTCGAATCGCCCCATCTGCCGCGCCTCAGGAAGCCGGCAGGCGCGCTGCGCGCGCCAGTTGCGGCGGCATTATGCATGAAACGACCCCGTTGCGGCGCATGTCCGGTGCCCCCCGAAAGAATCCATCGTCCCGCCCGTCCGTGCCGCACCTGGCGGGACGGACCGGCTCCGTAAACACCCGTCAACTCACCCGGAACATCTCGGCGGGACCACCCCGCGCATGGTCCGCGTCGCCACGACGGATCATTCGTTCCAGGCGCAGTTCTTCGCTGCGATCGAGCGCCCAGCGTTCGCGATCGAGATCCACCGCCGCGACGGGAATACCGAGACGCTGTGCCTCAGCCGCACGGTAGCGGCAGAAGTCGGCGTACTCGTCCAGCTCGGCACGCAGTCCTTCCATCGCCATGTCGACCAGCAAGGCACGATCCAGTCCGCCGACCGCCGGCACATCCCACGGCATCAGTGCCACCGGCCCGTCGAGGTAGCCGATCAGATCCTGCATGCGCCCCACCACGGCGGGATCAATGGCCCAACCGGCATCCATCAGGATCGCGCGGACCTCGCCGGCGCGGTGCATGCGGATCTGGATGAAACGCGACTCGTTGCCCTCGCCGACCGCACGCGCAAGTCGCCGCGCCGCCGCGGCGAGCTGCTCCGCGCCCAGCGCCGGCGTGCCGGGCGCGATGCGTTGCGCGCACTGGTTGAACACGCGCAGGTCCTCCTCGTTGAATTGCAGCACCACTTCATGCTGCGTGTAGATGCCCGAGCGCTCGGGGTCGAGGTCGAGACGCACACAGGTCCGGTTGAATTCATCGTTGACGGTGGGCATGGCGATGGCTCCAGGTTGGGGGACGCGCGGCGCATGCCGCGTCATCCCTCCAATTCGGAAAACGGCATCAACGATTACTGACTCACCATGCGAAGGGTGAAGCGCTGCCGCCCGCCAGCGATCGACGCAGGGGTCGTTTCAGCGCGTGCATCAGGCGATTGCCGCCTGCCCTCGCGACGACCATGGTGTAGTTGTCCCGCGGGCCGCGCGCTTCGATGAGCCGAAGGCAGGCGGTGGAAAACTGCCCGGGCTTGCGCGAGTCCCGCGCGACATCAACCAAATCGCCGGGTTCGAGCATGCCGTAGGCGCCATCGGTCGCCAGCACCAGCCAGTCGCCCGCGTTCACCCCGCGACTGATTTCCTGCACCACCGGCTCGCCGGGAATGCCGATCGCGCTTTCCAGGATATATTTGCGCGGATAGCTCGAAAGGCCGACCACCGTGAGCCGGCCCTCGTTGAACAGGCGCTGCGCTTCGGAATGGTCTTCGGTCAACTGTTCCAGGCCGTCGCGCCCCACCACGTAGAGGCGCGAATCCCCGCAATGCGCCGCCACCAGTTCGTTGCCACGCAGACCCATCACGGTCAGCGTCGTCGCCATCGAGCGGTCTTCCACGTTCTGCTGCTGCAACGCCTGCAGGCCTCGATGGCTTTCCCGCACCACCTCGACGAGTTCCGCCGCGCTGACGCCCGGGCGCACGGCGTGCGTCTTCACGTAATCCACGACGTAACTGGATGCGTGCGCGCCCCCACCCATCCCGCCGAGTCCGTCCGCCACCGCGGCGAAGAACGTGCCGCCCGCCCACCAGAACGCGTAGCTGTCCTCGTTCGCCTGGCGCGCGCCGATTTTCGAGAATGCTGCTGCGTCGCCGATCACCATCACCCTCCCGGCCCCTTGGCCACCGACGCGGCCGACGCCATCCATGCCCCGCCTGGATGCGGACATCCTCCGGAATCATTCGGCCGATCACGGCGTCGATTACGGGCCACAACAAGTCGCGCGTCGGCCATGGAGGTCATGGAGCACCGTTCGGCAGGCGATCGTAGCCGAACGCGTGCATTGGGGCGCGCATCCCGCGACAATTGACCAGATGACTCATCGACCCCCGGCCCATGCCGGGGCGACGGACGGACATGACTGCATTGCAAACCAACTTCGAACAGATCCCGCTGCGCGAATACGCCGAGCGCGCCTATCTCGACTACTCGATGTACGTGGTGCTGGATCGCGCCCTGCCCTTCATCGGCGACGGCCTGAAACCCGTGCAGCGGCGCATCGTGTATGCGATGAGCGAGCTCGGACTTGCCGCGACGGCCAAGCCCAAGAAATCTGCACGCACCGTCGGCGACGTGATCGGCAAGTTCCATCCGCACGGCGACAGCTCGGTGTACGAGGCGATGGTGTTGATGGCGCAGCCCTTCAGCTATCGCTACCCGCTGATCGACGGCCAGGGCAATTTCGGCTCGTCGGACGACCCCAAGTCGTTCGCGGCGATGCGCTACACCGAATCGCGCCTGACCCCGATCGCCGAATTGCTGCTCGGCGAACTCGGGATGGGCACGGTCGATTGGGCGCCCAACTTCGACGGTACGCTCAAGGAACCGTCGTGGTTGCCGGCGCGGATGCCGCACGTGCTGCTGAACGGTTCCACCGGCATCGCGGTCGGCATGGCCACCGACATCCCGCCGCACAACCTGCGCGAAGTCGCCTCGGCGTGCATCCATCTGCTGGATGAGCCTTCCGCCAGCGTCGCCGACCTGTGCGAGCACATCAAGGGGCCGGACTTTCCTACCGCGGCCGAAATCATCACGCCGCGCAGCGAGCTCGCTGCCCTGTATGCGACCGGCAACGGCTCGGTGCGCTGTCGCGCGGTGTACGTCGAGGAGCGCGGCAACATCGTGCTGACCGCGTTGCCGCACCAGGTCTCGCCGGCCAAGGTGATCGAGCAGATCGCGACGCAGATGCGCGCCAAGAAACTGCCGATGCTGGAAGACCTGCGCGATGAGTCCGACCACGAGAACCCGGTGCGGCTGGTGCTGATCCCGCGTTCCAACCGCGTGGATACCGGCGCGATGATGCAGCACCTGTTCGCGACCACCGACCTCGAAAAGAGCTTCCGCGTCAACCTCAACATGATCGGGCTGGATGGCCGCCCGCAGGTCAAGACGCTCAAGCAGATCCTGGAGGAATGGCTGCGCTTCCGCGCCGACACCGTGACGCGGCGCCTGCAGCATCGCCTCGAAAAAGTCGAACGTCGCCTGCACCTGCTGGAAGGCCTGCGCATCGCCTTCCTCAACCTCGACGAGGTGATCCGCATCGTCCGCCACGAGGACGAACCCAAGCCGGCGCTGATCAACCGCTTCAAGTTGAGCGAGGAACAGGCCGACTACATCCTCGAAACCAAGCTGCGCCAGCTCGCGCGTTTGGAAGAAATGAAGCTCAACGCCGAGCGCGATGCGCTGGAAGAGGAACGGGCGAAGATCGAAGTCACCCTCGGCTCCAAGGCGCGCCTGAAGACGCTCATCAAGCAGGAACTGAAAGCCGACGCCGAGAAGTACGGCGACGCCCGCCGTTCGCCGCTGGTCGAACGTAGCGCGGCGCAGGCGCTGGACGAAAGCGAACTGGTGGTGTCCGAACCCGTCACGGTGGTGCTGAGCGAAAAAGGCTGGGCACGCGCCGCCAAGGGCCACGAGGTGGCAGCCGCGGAGCTGGCTTATCGCGAGGGCGACCAGTATCTCGCCAGCGTGCGCGGCAAGAGCTCGCAGCAGGCGGTGTTCATCGATTCCAGCGGCCGCAGCTACTCCACACCCGCGCACACCCTGCCCTCGGCGCGCGGCAACGGCGAGCCGCTGACCGGCCGCTTCACGCCGCCGGCCGGCGCGCGTTTCGACGCGGTCGCGATCGGTGACAACGCGACCAAACTGGTGCTCGCCAGCGACGCCGGCTACGGTTTTCTCACGCGCTTCGAAGGCCTGCTCGCCAACAAGAAGGCCGGCAAGCAGGTGATCAACATCGACGACGGTACGCGGGTACTGGCACCGGCCTATGTCAACGATCCATCGCGCGACCGCATCGTTGCCGTGACCACGGAAGGGCACCTGCTGATGTTCTCGGTCGCCGACCTGCCGGAACTCGACCGCGGCCGCGGCAACAAGCTGATCGAAATCCCCAAGGCCAAATTGCAGTCGGGCGAAGAACGCGTGGCCGGCGTGGCGGTGGTCGCGGAGGGCTCCGGCGAAGTGACGCTGTACGCGGGTCAGCGCAAGCTGATCCTGAAGTGGGCCGATCTGGTCGAATACGGCGGCAGCCGCGCGCAACGGGGCGGTTTGCTGCCGCGCGGGCTGCGCAAGGTCGATCGCATCGAAACCAGCGGCTGATATCGCGCATGGCCGCGTCATGCACGGGAAAACCTTGGACACGGATTAACGCGGATGAACGCAGATCGGAGGCAAAATCCTCGGTTATCCGCTTTGATCCGCGTCCAACGCGCTTTCACGGACGGCTTCGGGAACTCGCGGGGCGCGGGATACTCCAATCGTGTGCACGCGCTTCGGGCTCGTGCGTTGAACAGGGTGCCATCCGGAGCTTCGCCATGAATACGATCCGCAACGCCATCCTGCTGGCTGCCTGCATCTTGCCTGCGGCGGCATGGGCTCAAACCACCAGCCCGCCACTGAACCTGCAACTGCCGCCCAGCGACATGCCGGCAACCGCAAGCACCACGGCCAGTCATCCTGCTTCCCGCCCGGCCAGGGACAAATACGGCAATCCGGTCAGCCCACCGGGCGTGTATTACGGCGACCACAGCAGCGGCATGGCCCCCACCGGCGAACGCGTCGCGGCACAGCACTGTGACGATTCCACCTACAACAAGCCGCAGATGCACGGCAGCGCCAGCATGGGCGTGATGGGCGGCAACCACGTGAGCGGCAATTACGAAGCCGCCACGATCAACATGACCAAGAACCTCGGCGATTGCGAAAACCCGTCGGGCGGAATCGGGCTGTCGATCCATGTCAGCCAGAGCCGTTTCAACGGGCGCCACTGGTAATTTTTGACGCCTCCCGGCAGGACAACCCCTGCATCGCCGCGCTAAGCTTCGTTACCGTGCCGCTACGATCAGCACGGGGAACACACGCGACATGCATGGCGAATACAAGATGCCCGGCGGCAAGCTGGTGGTGGCCGACCTCGAAGTACGCAACGGCAAACTGACCGGAGTGCGGGTCAGCGGCGATTTTTTCCTTGAGCCGGATTCGGCTTTGACGCTGATCGACGTGGCGCTGGAAGGCCTTCCTGCGGCGGCGGATGACAAACAGCACGCCGCCGTCATCAGGGCCGCGCTGGGGTCGAACGTCCGGATGTACGGGGTTTCACCCGAGGCCATCGCGGTCGCGGTGCAACGCGCACTGGAGCCGCCCGCGTGAACCGTACCGGCTGGAACGACTACAAGTGGCGGCTGATCCACGCCGCGCCGCAGCCGCCGGCGTTGCACATGGCCCTGGACGAAGTCTTGACCGACGAAGTCGCCGCGCGCCGCCGGCCGCCCACGTTGCGGGTATGGGAATGGTCGTCGGCGTGCGTGGTGATAGGCCGCTTCCAGTCGCTGCGCAACGAGGTGGACAGCGAGGCCGCGCAGCGACACGACATCGGAATCGTGCGCCGCATCAGCGGCGGCGGCGCGATGTTCATCGAGCCCGGCAACACCATCACCTATTCACTGTACGCGCCGGAGACCCTGGTCGCGGGCATGAATTTCCAGGAGTCCTACCAGTTCATGGACGCGTGGGTGATCAACGCCCTGCAGGAACTCGGCATCGACGTCTGGTACCAACCGCTCAACGACATCGCCTCGCCGGCCGGCAAGATCGCCGGCGCCGCGCAAACCCGCCGCGGCGGCGCGGTACTGCACCACGTCACCATGGCCTACGACATCGACACCACCAGGATGCTGGAGGTGTTGCGCATCGGCCGCGAAAAGCTCTCCGACAAGGCCACCCAGAGCGCGGCCAAGCGGGTCGATCCGCTGCGCAGCCAGACTGGACTTGCGCGTGCCGAAATCATCGACAAGATGATCGCGACCTTCCGCAACCGCCACGGACTGGCGATCGGCAGGATCAGGCCGGAAGAGCTGGAACGCGCGCAGGCACTGGCCGAATCGAAATTTTCATCGGATTCATGGACGGGCATCGTCCCGTAGCGCAGCGCTGGTCAAATTCCATCGTCGTCATTCACGCGAAAGCGGGACTGCGGAGGCAGGATGCCGAAGCGAACAACGGTGAAACCGTTGGCCTGAAGGGCGCGCGGCGGGAGCCGCGCGTAGCCCAGTGCCTTTCGCATGACATCTGGAGCAGAAAGACGAGAAAAATCCATGCGCCATGACCCGCTCCGCTTGGCGACCGTACCCACGAACGGCACAATGGCGCGACCGCCCAAGGATCAACCATGCGCTGGCTCCGACGCATCATCGTTGCGCTGATCGTCATCATCGTGATCGTGCTGGCGATCGGCTGGCGCCTGCTGGCCGGCAGCCGGCCACAGGCGAACGGGACTGTCGCGGTGCAGGGCATCAGCGCGCCGGTCACGATCGCGCGCGATGGCGACGGCATCCCCACGATCACTGCGCGCAATCGCCGCGACCTCGCCTGGGCGCTCGGTTTCGTGCATGGACAGGAGCGCTTCTTCCAGATGGATCTGCAGCGCCGCGTCGCCGCGGGCGAACTGGCGGCGCTGGTCGGCCCCAAGGCGCTGCCGGTCGACGAGAACCACCGCCAGCACCGCTTCCGCGCGCTCGCACAACGCGAACTGGCGCTGATGACACCACGCCAGCGCAAATTCATGGATGCCTATACGGCCGGCGTCAATGCCGGGCTCGCGCACCTGTCGGTGCGTCCGTGGGAATATCTTCTGCTGGGCGAGAAACCGAAGCCGTGGACGGACGCCGACACCCTGCTGACCATCGACGCGATGTCGTTCGACCTCAACCAGGACGGCGACGACCGGCGCGACCTGAACATCGCGCGGCTGCGCGCCGTGCTGCCCAGACCCCTCGTGGATTTCCTGCTGGCGCCGTCGCCGCGCTGGGAAGCGCCGATGCAGGGCGGCTCCACGTCGGCGGTGCCGCTGCCCGATGCATCGGTGTTCGACCTGCGCAAGGCACCCGTGCAACAAGTCGCACTCGCGCAGGGCGCGCATGCCGTCGCACTGACGGATGCCGCCGACACCGGCATCGGCAGCAACGGTTTCGCCGTGGGCGGCAAGCTCACCGGCGGCGCGGCGCTGCTGGCCAACGATCCGCACCTGAGCTTGCGCGTACCCAACATCTGGTATCGCGCGCAACTGCGCTATCCCGATCCCGCCGATCCATCGAAGATGATCGACTTGAACGGCGTCACCCTGCCCGGCGCACCGGCCATGGTGATCGGCAGCAACGGCCACATCGCGTGGGGCTTCACCAACAGCGAAGGCGACTGGATGGACTGGGTCAGGGTCATCGAGAACCCCGCCAATCCCTCGCAATACAAGACGCCCGACGGCTGGACCACGCTCGTCAAGCACGATGAAACCATACACGTGAAGGGCGCGCCCGCCGTGCACATGGTCGTCAAGGACACCATCTGGGGTCCGATCATGGCCAAGGCGCCGGACGGCACGCCGCTGGCGCTGGCGTGGACCGCGCAGGATCCGCGCGCGGTCAACCTCAACCTGATGAAGCTGGAAACCGCGACCACGGTGGACCAGGCGCTGGCACTCGCGCCGACCATCGGCATCCCCCCGCAAAACCTGGTGGTTGCGGACAACGCCGGAAACATCGGTTGGTCGATCGCGGGCAGCGTGATCCCTATCCGTGCCGGCATCGATGCCTCCGTACCCTCCGACTGGTCGAAGCCCGGCACGGGTTGGGTCGGCTACGCCACACCCGCGCAGGACCCGCGCATCGTGGATCCGGCCGACGCGCGCATCTGGACCGCCAACCAGCGCATCGTGTCCGGCGACGCACTGGCGTTGATCGGTGATGGCGGCTACGACCTCGGCGCGCGTGCGCAGCAAATCCGCGATGATCTCGCCGCACACGACCACTTCATCCCGCGCGACATGCTGGACATCCAGCTCGACAACCGCGCGCTGTTCCTTGCGCGCTGGCAAAAACTGCTGCTGTCCGTGCTTGCCGCTTCGCACAACACACGCCTCGCTTCGCTGAAACCGTTCGTCGCGAACTGGCAGGCACGCGCCGCGACCGACAGCGTCGGTTACCGCATCGTGCGGATGTTCCGCGAACGCGTGCGCGAAAATGCGCTCGCACCGTTCAGCGCACGCGCCACGGCCAAGTGGAAAGATTTCACATGGCCCGACCCGCAGGCCGGCGAATACGCGGTGTGGACGATGGTCACGCAAAAGCCCGCGTGGCTGCTCGACCCGCAATACGGAAACTGGGATGCGCTGCTGACCGATTCCGCCGAGCAGGTCGCGGACGAACTGGCCAAACTGCCCGGCCCGCTGGCGGACAAGACCTGGGGCCGTTACAACACCGCGCGCATCGACAATCCACTGTCGGTGGCGCTGCCGGGATTCATCGCCAGGTTTTTCGACATGCCGCACGTCGGGCTGCCCGGCGACAACAACATGCCACGCGTGCTGCACCCGGCCTTCGGCGCATCGATGCGCATGGACGTGCAGCCCGGCAACGAGGCTCACGCCATCCTGGAAATGCCATCGGGACAATCCGACAATCCGTTGTCACCCTGGTTCGGCAAGGGCTTCAAGGCGTGGGTACAGGGCAAACCGACACCGCTGCTGCCGGGCCCAGCCAAGTACAAATTGACTTTGCAACCCGCCCATTGACATCAGCGGCCACGCGGGCCTGAAAATCGTGAAGCAGTCCGCTTGCAACACCCGTCGCCACGCCGCGACTATCGACGCATGAAATCCGCACATTCAGCCTCCACGAAATTCGGCACGCTCGCGCGGTGTCTGCTGGTGCTTGTCGCGCTGGCACCGTTGGTCGCCTGCAGCCAGGCCTCGCAGGGCATCGCCAGCCATGACGTCGTGTACGACAACATCCACTTCCACGTGGTGACCATCGACCTCGCCAAGGCAAACTTGAGCCTGCATTGGCGCGACCCCGTCACCGGCACGCCGTATTCCAGCATCCATGCCCTGAAAACATGGGGCGCGGCACACGGCAAGACCCTGCTGTTCGCCGCCAACGCCGGCATTTACGACGCCCATGGCGAGCCCCTCGGCTTGTACGTGGAAAACGGCAAGGTCATGAAGCCGCTCAACACCGCGCACGGCAACCCCGCCGCCGGCAACTTCTCGCTGCTGCCCAACGGCGTGTTCGCGATCGACGCCAACGGGCACGCCAGCGTGCAGACCACCACCGACTTCGCCGCGGCCCACGCTTCGCCGCGCATCGCCACCCAATCGGGGCCGATGCTGGTGATCGACGGCAAGCTCAACCCGCACTTCGAGGCCGCGTCGGACAGCTCCAAGTGGCGCAGCGGCGTGTGCACGCCGACACCCGGCAAGGCCATGTTCGTGGTCAGCACCGCGCCCGTGAACTTCCACACCTTCGCCACCCTGTTTCGCGACAAGCTGGGTTGCCGCAACGCGCTGTACCTCGACGGCACGCTATCGCAGATTTACGTGGGCGGCGATTATTACGGCGCCCCGGCGTTCATGGTGAAGCCGTACGCGGGCATCTTTGCAGTGTTTGTACCTGCGTCCCCAAGCTGACCCGCCACGTGGCGGCCATCGCAAAGCGGGTGTCGCTCCGCGTCCCAAAACAGAAGTTGCGGGCCCGTACGCCAACGTCCGCTGCGCGATCCGTTGCAGCCATGATCCGCCAAGCTCGCCTTGAGCTGTACTGCGCCTTTGCTCATGAAGCCGGCACTGGCGCGCGTGGCGTGAATTTGACGTCGCGAAGTCCCTGGGCCACGGTTTCCCCAAGGAAGGCCACGAAGTCATGCTGGGTTCGCGTGAGCCGGGGAAACTGGTCGCTTGGGTGCGCGAAAGCGGCAAACGCGCGTCCTGTGGGACGTTTCTCGAGACGACGAATTTCAGTGAACTCGCAGTCTTTGCAGTCAACGGGGTCAAAACCGTGGACGCAATCCAGTTGGCCGGAGCGGACAACTTCAACGGCAAGGTGGTGATCGACGCCACCAATCCCTTGGACATGTCGGGTGCCCCCCCAAGCTGGTTGGCGCACCCGGCACCTCCAGCTGCGAGCTCATCCAGCAAGCCCTGACAGAAGCGTTGGTCGTCAAGGCTTGAATACCGTGGGCAACGCACACTTCTACAAGCCCGATTTTCCGGGTGGCCCGCCAAGCATGTTCATGTGCGGCGACGACGCCAAGGCGAAAGAACAGGTCGCGCGCATCTGCGAAGCCTTCGGCTGGATTCCCGTCGATGTCGGCGGCATCGGGCTTGCGCATTATCTTGAAGCCACCGCCGTGGTCTGGATCATCACCGCGTTTGCGGGCGGGCATTGGAATCAGGCGTTCAAATTGTCGAGGAAGTGAGCGATTGGAGGCACGCGGGAGGCAAAATTTGTCGTCCTTCCGGGATGGCCCGCAGCTTCATCGCGGGCGGCCCTGGAATGACGACAAACGTTGGTTGCTGACCTGTAGCGAATCAGGAGTAACCAAGGTTTCACATGCAGCGCGATATTTTCCCACTTTGATTCATCGATCATCCGACGGGAGCGCGCCATGCCCAAGACAATCCACCTCAAGGTAAACGGCAAGCAGCACACGGTCGATACCGAGCCCGGCACAATGCTGCTGTATGTGTTGCGTGACCAGTTGGGGCTGCACGGGCCCAAGTTCGGTTGCGGCCTTTCGGAATGCGGCGCGTGCACCATCCATCTGGACGGCGCCGCGGTGCGTTCTTGCGTGCTTCCGGTCACTGCCGCCGAGGGCCGAGCGATCACCACGCTCGAGGGCCTCGGCAGCGTGGACAAGCCGGGTCCGCTGCAGCAGGCGTTCATCGACGAACAAGCCGTGCAGTGCGGCTACTGCATCAACGGCATGATCATGACCGCACAGGCGTTCCTCGATTCGCATCCGAACCCGAGCCGGGATGACATCAAGCAGGCCCTTAACGGCAATCTGTGCCGCTGTGGCACGCACATGCGCATCGTTCGCGCCATCGAACGTGCCGCGAAGAACTGGAGGAAGGCATCATGAACGCGCGACCCGAATCCGCATCCGCGACTTCCGACATTTCCGGTTTCGGCGCCAGCCGCCGCCAGTTCCTCAAGACCTCGGGTGGCCTCGTGCTGGGCTTCAGCCTGCTCGGGCCGCTGGCCGCGCTTGCCCAGCAGCCCGCCACGCGCATTCCTGCCAGCCCGAGTGGAGGTGCGCAGACGTTTCCGGCCGTCGACCCGGCCAAACTCGACGCGTGGCTCGCGATCCACCCCGACAACACCGCGACGCTGTTCACGGGCAAGGTCGAACAGGGCAACGGGTCGCCCAATGCGCTGGCGCAGATCGCAGCCGAGGAACTCGATTTCCCGTTCGACAAGCTGTTCGTGGTAATGGGCACCACCACCGACACGGTAGATCAGGGACCGACCTACGGCAGCATGGCGGTCCGTTACGCCGGCCCGCAGATCCGCCATGCGGCGGCCGCGGGACGCCAGGTACTGTTGTCGATGGCGAGCAAACGGCTGCATGTACCGGTGGAGCAACTCACGGTGCGTGACGGCGTCGTCTCCGTCACGGGCGATACCAAACGCAGCATCACCTACGGCGAGCTGGTGGACGGCAAGCGCCTCGACGTGACGATCGGCGCGACCGGCAAGACGTTCGGCATGAAGGTGGCACCGGATGCCAAGCTCAAGGATCCGTCGCAATACACAATCGTCGGCACGTCGGTGCCGCGCAAGGACATTCCGGGCAAGGTCACGGGAGCGTTCACCTATGTGCACGACGTCAAGGTACCGAACATGCTGCACGGGCGCGTGGTGCGGCCCTACGGCATCGAGTCGAACCTGCTGAGCGTGGACGAAAGCGGTCTCAAGGACATCCCGGGATTCGTCGCGGTGGTGCGTCAGCGCAACTTTCTGGGTGTGGTTGCGAAAACCGAGTGGGGCGCGATCAAGGCTGCCGAAAAACTGGGCTCCAAGCTGGTCCGCAAGGGCCCCACCGACGGTCAGGCCAAGTGGTCTGACTGGCAAGGGTTGCCGGCGATGGACGATCTCTGGGAAACGCTGCGGCATGCGTCGGGCAAGGACATCACGGTGGCCAAGCGTGGCGACGTCGATGCGGCCTTGCGAAAGGGAGCAAAGAGATTCAAGGCAACTTTTCGCACGCCGTTCGAAACCCACGGTTCCATCGGCCCGGAACTCGCGATTGCCGATGTCGGCAAGGGCTATGCGAAGTTCTGGGCCGGCACCCAGATGCCCCACCAGGCGCGGCGCGACATGGCCGAACTGCTGGACCTTCCGGTCGAGAACGTCGAGGTGAACTGGGTCGAGGCATCCGGCCAATACGGCCGCAACGGCCTCGAACCCGTGATGGCGGACGCCGCGATCATGTCGCGCGCGGTCGGGCGTCCGGTGCGCGTGCAGTGGATGCGCTGGGATTCGCACGGCTGGGATCCCAAGGAACCGCCCATCGTGCAGGATCTCGAAGGCGCGTTGGACAAGGATGGCAATGTCACCGCGTGGCACCACCACATGTGGGTACCGACCTTCAGCGACACACGTTTGCTCGCTTCCGAACTGATCGGCAAGCCGGTCGGACAGGTGCATCTCGGCGATGCCGCGATCAAGTACGAATACGAGTTCGACAACGCCGATGTCGTCGCGCATGGCGAAGGCCGGGTTGGCGTGATCACCGCGTGGATGCGCGCGCCGGGACAGCTTGAAACCACCTTCGCGATGGAATCCTTCATCGACGAACTGGCGGCGGCAGCGCACCAGGACCCGCTGGCGTTCCGATTGAAATACCTGAAGGAGCCGCGCGCGCTCGCGGTGCTGAACGCGGCCGCCAAACAGTACGGCTGGAAAAGCCGGCCGTCGTTCCAGGGCAGGCAGCCGGGAAGCAAGGCCACGGGTCGCGGCCTTGCCTGGGTCAACCGCGACGGCAGCCGCGTCGCCACCATCGCGGACGTCGTGGTTGATCGCGATACCGGCGGCATTTGGGTCAAGCGCGTGGTGGTGGCGCACGACTGCGGATTGGTGATCAGCCCCGACGGCATGCGCAACCAGATCGAGGGCAACGTGATCCAGTCGATGAGCCGCACGCTGCACGAGGAAATCACCTTCAACCGCGCGCACGTCACCAGCCGCGACTGGGCGAGCTATCCGATCCTCACCTTCAACGAGATCCCCGACAACATAGAAATGGTGTTCGTCAACAACAGTGCCAAGTACCCATCGAATGGCGGCGGCGAACCTTCGACCTGTCCCACCGCGGCGGTCATCAGCAACGCCGTCTATGACGCGGTCGGCATACGCCTGCGCCAGACGCCGTTCCGGCCGCAGCGCGTCAAAGCGGCACTTGCCAGGGCGTGACGTTCCCGTGATCACTTGCACAGGATGTCATCCATGAGCAGCGCGGCGGAGTGGCGCGCGCTGATCGACGCGATCGGCGATCTCCCGGATGGCGCACCAACCGCGGCGCTGGCGACGCTGGTTCGCACGCGCGGTTCGACCTTTCGCCACGCCGGCACGCGGATGCTGGTGCATGTCGATGGACGAGTCGTCTGCGAACTTTCTGGCGGCTGCCCGCAAAGCGACATCGTCGCGCGCGCCCGTGCGGTCATCCTTGAGGGCAAACCCTTGCGGGTTGCCTACAACGCCGAATCGGGTCTGGACGTGTTGATGGAGATGGGCTGTGGCGGCGAACTCGAAGTGCTGATCGAACCTATCGAACGCAACGAGGCCATGCCATGGCTGGCGCCGATCGAAACCTGTCTGCGCGAACGCCGGCCGGCCACGCTGGCAACCTGGTTCGCGCGCGATGGCGCGACCATTGCACCATGCCATGCGCTCGGCGATGGCACGACAAGGAGCACGCCCGCGCACGACACCCTCCATGCTGCTCTCCTTCGGCTGCGGCCGGAGCGAGCCACGGTGATCGCCGTGACCGATGCAGGTGGTCACGACGAGATCCTGCTCGAACCGGTGCAACCACCGCACTCGCTGGTCGTGATTGGCAGCAACGCCACCTCGCATGCGCTGCTGCGCTTGGCTGACGCGCTTGGCTGGCAAGCCACGCTGGTGGACAACGACCCACGCCGACTCGATGTCTCCAGTCTGTCGCCGGCAATCGTCACTTGCTGCGCGGCGCCGGCCCGGTTGCGCCAATCGCTCGTGCTCGATCCGTCCACCTCGGTGATGGTGATGACCCACAACCTCGCACAGGACGCGGCTTGCCTGCACGCGCTGGAAGGCATGCCGCTCGCCTACGTCGGCGCACTGAGTTCGCGCGAGCGGGCAGCACTGCTGCGCGCCGGACTGGAAGCGCCCGGATGGGCGTTGCACGCGCCCGCAGGACTGGACATCGGCGCCAACACACCCGGGGAAATCGCGTTATCGATCGCTGCGGAAATCCTGGCCGTCCAGCGCGCACGTGAGGGTGGTCCGCTACGTGCCGGCGTCAGCGCTGTCCACGCATGAATACATCGTCACACCGCCATCAAGAGGCGATCGTGGTGCTGCTGGCCGCCGGCGAAGGCCGCCGCTTCGGCGCACTGAAACAACTGGCGATCATTGATGGCGAGTCGATGGTCCGTCGTGTGGCACGCACACTGTTGCGCCTGCGTCTCCCCATGCTGGTAGTGACCGGCGCCGGCGGAAACGCCGTAGCCGATGCGTTGGCCGGGTTGCCCGTCACATGCATACGGAATTCTGATTGGCGCGACGGTCTGGGCGCATCACTCGGCGCCGGTATCCGCGCAGTGCGCGAACGTTTTCCAGATGCCTTGGCGGCACTGGTTTGTCTGGCAGACCATCCCCTGCTCGATGCGCGTGCGCTGCAAGCCATGCTCGACCGGCATGCGCTGGAACCCGAGCGCATCTTCGCAGTCGACCATGCCGGTGCGCCGGGTCCTCCGGTGTTGTTCCCTGCCGATTGCTTTTCAGAACTCGCCGCGTGGCATGGCGCGGAAGGCGCGCAGGCGTGGCTCCACAGCCAAGGTTCGCGTGTCGAGCGAGTGCCTCTCGACGTGACCGACGTGGATACGCCGGCTGATCTGGACCGCGTGAGGCAGCAACTCATGAGTGTATGAACGCGCCACGCACCTTGGCTAGCATCGTATGCGGATGATCCACCTGGAAGGATTCAGCATAATTGGAGCGTCTGCTCTGTTTGAGAGCGGCCATCGGCTATTTTCGGCTGAGTTTCGCCTTCGAGCCGAAGCCGGTCAAATGCGAATTCGCATGCTTCCTCAAAGGACAGTCAAGCGAAGGAACCGATCAACCCAGCAATCGTTGCGCGATCGCCTGATGAATCGCCGGCAGGCGTTCCAGGTCATCCAGCGCGACGTGCTCGTCGACCTTGTGGATGCTGGCGTTGACCGGGCCGATCTCGACCACCTCGGCGCCAAGCGGCGCGATGAAACGCCCGTCGGAAGTGCCGCCGCCGGTACTGGGTTCGGGCGCGATGCCGCACAGGCCGCGGCAGACATCGATCACGGTTTGGCGCAGTTTGCCGCCTTCCGGCGAGTGGAAGGGTTCGCCGGACAGGTTCCATTCGATTGAATGTTCGATGCCATGTTTTTCCAGGATGGCTTCGGTGCGTTCGCGCAGCGATGATGCATTGCTGGCGGTACCGAAACGAAAGTTCGCGTCGATGACCACATTGCCCGGGATCACGTTGAGCGCGCCGGTGCCACCGTGAATGTTGGAAATCTGGAAGGTGGTGGGCGGGAAATCGTCGTTGCCTTCGTCCCAGCGCGTCGCGGCAAGCTCCGCCAGCGCGGATGCAACGGCGTGGATGGGGTTCTTCGCCAATTCGGGATAGGCGACGTGACCCTGCACGCCATGCGCTGTCAGCTTCAACGACAGGGAACCACGCCGCCCGACGCGGATCAGGTCGCCCAGTTTCTGCTTCGAGGAAGGCTCGCCCACCACGCACCAGTCGATGCGCTGGCCGGTTTCACGAAAGTGTTGCGCGACCCGGCGTACGCCGTCGAGGTTGGTCGGGCCTTCCTCGTCACTGGTCAGCAGCAGCGCGATGGTGCCTGGATGATCGGCGTGCGCGGTGACGAACTTTTCCAACGCCACCACCATCGCCGCGACACCGGATTTCATGTCGGCGGCGCCACGCCCGTAGAGTTTTCCGTCGCGCACGTTCGGCTCGAAGGGTTTGGATGTCCAATCGGCTTCCGGCCCGCTCGGCACCACATCGACATGGCCGAGAAACGCGAGCACGGGGTCGCCCTGCCCGTGCATCGCCCACAGGTTGGAAACCTCGCCGTAGCGCAGGTGTTCGCAGCGAAAACCGGATCGTTCCAGCCGTGCGGCGATCAAGCCGATGCAGCCCGCATCATCGGGCGTCAACGAACGACGGCGGATCAGTTCACAGGTGAGATCGAAGACTTCGGACATGGACGCTGCTCGCGCAAAAATCGATGTCGCCTAGCATAGCGATGAATGATCATGACGCAGAGAACTGCAAAAGCCTTTTGGACACGGATCTACACGGATGAACACGGATCGATGAGCCTGAAATCCGTGTGAATCCGCCTTGATCCGTGTCAAAACGCTTTACGCTTTGCACGGGGCATCGGCCACTTATGTCGGGTACGCGTCAACGCGTGATCGCGATGCCGAGCATGTGTCCGACACCGAACGTGATCGCGGCGGCGACCGCGGTGATCAAGAACTGGCGCGCGATCGAAAACGCGAGGCCGCGCCCGGTGAACAACGAAGTGCCGACCGCGATCAGGCACAGGCCCGCGAACGTGGTGCCCATGCTGGCGAACATCGCGGCGCGACCACCCAGGAAGAAGTACGGCGCGACCGGAAAGATCGCACCGAACGCGAAAAAGCAGAACGACGAAATCGCCGCGCTCCACGCCGAGCCGCCCAGTTCGGATGGATCGACGCCCAGATCCTCGCGCACCAGCGTATCCAGCGCGGTGCGCGGGGTTTCCGCCAAATGTTCGGCCAGGTGCTCGGCCTTGGCGCGCCCGAGCCCCTTGTCGCGGTAGATGCCGGCGATGTGCTTCACGCCTTCCTCCGGTGCGACCGCCAGGCGTTCCGCGCGTTCGGTGATCTGCGCCTGATAGAACTCGCGCGACGAGTTGACCGACAACCATTCGCCCAGCGCCATCGAACAGGCTCCGGCGACGAGGCCGGCCAGCCCCGCCAGCAACACCGCGTGGTTGCCGGTGGCTGCACCGGCCATGCCCATCACCAGGCTGACGTTGGACACCAGCCCGTCGTTCGCGCCCAGCACCGACGCACGCAACGTGTTGCCACCGGCCGCGCGATGCCGATGCGCGCGCGCACGCGTATCGTCCTGCACGAAGTGGTCGCGATGGCCCGCGCGATCGACCGGCGTTTCCAGATGGTCGGCGTGTTCCAGCCGTACCACGGTCGGCATCACGAAGCCCGTGCCGAACCATTTCGCCAGGGTTCCAAGCACGCGCACCCGGATGCGGGGATGCGGCGGCGGAATGGCCGCACCGAGTTCGCGCAGGCGCGATTCCCAGAATGCCGCGTTGGTTTGTTCACCCGCCGCGATGCGCCGGTAGACGCGCGCGAGCCGCGGATCGGAAGCCACTGCTGCCAACCGTGTGTACAAGGCTTCGTTGTCGCGCTCGACGCGCAGGTTCTTGCGGTAACGGTGGGCGCGAACGTCACTCACATGCGGCTCACTTGCCGAACAGTCTCTTGAAGGCGTTGTCGCTGAAGCCGACGCTGATGCCGCCATCCCCACGCACCACCACGGGCCGCCGCACCAACGCGGGATATTCTTTCAGCAACAGCGTCCATTCCGGATCGCTCGCGGGATTCTTGCGCTGCGGCAACAGGTTGCGCCAGGTGGTGGAAGCCTTGTTCACCAGCTTCTCCCAGCCGCCGAGCCGTGCCGCCCAATCCTTCAGCGTCGCCGCCGGAACGGGATTCACGCGATAGTCGACAAACGTGTATTCGACGCCGAAACGGTCCAGCCAGTTGCGCGCCTTGCGGCAGGTGTCGCAGGTTGTCAGGCCATAGAGAACGATGGAGTTCATGTTCATCCCGGAGGGAAAAGCAAGAAAAAATTGGTCCGCAAATGAACGCGAATAAACGCAAATGAATCAGGACATTCAGGCTCTCTGCTTTTATTTGCGTCCATTTGCGTTCATTTGCGGACCGACCCTGCTCTCAGGCTCTCAACAATTCATTGATGGACGTCTTCGCGCGGGTCTTCTCGTCCACGCGTTTGACGATGATCGCCGCGTAAAGGCTGTGCGAGCCGTCCGTCGCCGGCAGCGAACCCGCGACCACCACGCTGCCCGCGGGCACGCGCCCATACGAAACCTGTTTCGTCGCGCGATCGTAGATGCGCGTGGACTGGCCGAGATACACGCCCATGCCCAGCACGCTGCCGCGTTCGACGATCACGCCTTCCACCACTTCCGAGCGCGCGCCGATGAAGCAGTCGTCCTCGATGATGGTGGGGTTGGCCTGCAACGGTTCCAGCACGCCGCCGATGCCAACGCCGCCGGAAAGGTGGACGCGCGCGCCGACCTGCGCGCACGAGCCGACCGTCGCCCATGTATCCACCATCGCGCCCGGCCCAACGTGCGCGCCGATGTTGACGTAGCTCGGCATCAACACAGCATCCTTGCCGACGAAGGCGCCGCGCCGCACCAGCGCGCCGGGCACCACGCGCGCGCCGGCCGAGCGGAACGCCGCTTCGTCCGAATCCGCGAACCGCAGCGGCACCTTGTCGAATGCCGCCATCGGGCCGCCGCCCATCACGCGCCCATCGTGCACGCGGAAGTACAGCAGGATCGCACGCTTCACCCACTGGTTCACGCGCCAGCCGCCCTGCCCATCCGGTTCGGCCACGCGCAGGTTGCCCGCTTCCAGCGCATCCAGTACGCGGTCGAGCGCAGGTCGCAATTCGTGCGCTCCGGCGTTATCGAGACTGGCGCGATGTTCCCATGCCGTGTCGACGATTTCCTGCAATTCATGCATGTCGTGTCTCCTGATCCGGCGACATGCTGCCCGGTGTCAGGCGTCGCTGCAATGCCTCGCGCAAGGCGTTCTGCAGCTTGGCATTCAACGGCGCATCCTCGCGGTCGCTGAGTTCGAAGAAGTCTTCGACTTGATCGCCGAAGGTGGCGATGCGTGCGTCGTGCACGCGCACACCGGCATCGAGGAACGCCTGCGCGATCGCGACCAGCAGCCCCGGGCGATCGCTGCAGGTCAGCGCCAGGCGTGTCAGCGGTTGGCCATCGTCGCCGTGGAAATCGACCCGCGGCGGTCGCTGGAAGTGGCGCAGGCGCCGGGTGAGGCTGCGTCGCGCCGGCGTGCTGCGCAGGCTTGGGGCAGCGAGGACTCGCAGCAGTACCTCGCGCACCTCCGCCGCGCGTTCGGCCGGTGCGGGCGCCTGCGTGCCGGCATCCAGCACCGTGAAAGTATCCAGCACGCGCCCGTCGTGCGACGTCATCACGCGCGCCGCGACCACGTCGAGACGCATGCGGTCGAGCGTGGCCGCGACCGCGGCGAACACGCCATCGCGATCGGGCGTGGCCACGAACACCTCGGTGCCGCCGCGCACGTCCGGCGGACGCACCGCTATCACGGTCGTGGCATCGCCGCCGGCCAGCAGCGATGCCACCTGCCACGCCAACATCTCCGGGCGCTGGCGCAGCAGTGCCACGTCGGGAAAAGCGTCCAGCACCGGCGCTGCCGTCGCCGCATCGAACCCCTGCCCGGCAAGCAGGGCGAGCGCGCGGGCGCGTGTTTCGCGCACCCGCACTTCGGCACGCGCGGGGCGGGCCAGATCACGCCGCAGCACGTAACGTGCCGCGACATACAGATCGGCCAGCAGACGATCCTTCCACGAATTCCACAGTTTCGGGCTGGTGCCGGCGATGTCCGCGATGGTGAGCAGGTACAGCAGATCCAGCCGACCCCAATCCCCGACCTGCACCGCGAAACGGTGCACGACTTCCGGATCGGCGATGTCCTGCCGCTGCGCGGTCACACTCATCAGCAGATGCCAGCGCACCAGCCATGCAACTTCCTCGGTGTCGTCGTCGGCAAGCCCGAGGCTATGGCAGAACGCGCGCGCCTCGACCTCGCCCAATTGCGAATGGTCGCCGCCGCGGCCCTTGGCGATGTCGTGGAACAGGCCGGCCAGCAACAGCAATTCCGGTTTGGCCAGGCGCGCGAAAGCGTCGCAGGCCAGCGGCAGCGTCGCGCGCACTTGCGGCTGCGCGTAGCGGGCGATGTTGCGCAGCACGCGCAGCGTGTGTTCGTCGACCGTGTAGACATGGAACAGGTCGTACTGCATGCGTCCGACCACGCGCGCGAACGGCGGCAGGATCGCGGCCAGCACGCCATGCCGGTTGAGTGCTTCCAGCACGCGTACCGCGCCCGCGCCACGTCGCAACAGCGCAAGAAAAGCCGCAAGTACATCCGGGTTGCGCGACAGCGCGGTGCCATGTTCGACCAGTGCGTGCTCGACCGCGCGCATCGTTGCCGCCGTGATACCGACGCAACCTTGCACGTCGTAACGTCTGACGAAAACCTCGACCAACCCCTCCGGCGCGTGTTGCAGCCAATCCGGGTCGCGCAATTCGAGGCGGTTGCCACGCAAAACGAAATGCGCGTCGAGATCGCGCGGCGGCGGCAAGGGATGCAGGAATTCCTGCAGGCGTTCCAGCAATTGCACCAACAGGCGCTCGGTGGTGCCGGCCGCGCGGAAATAATCCTGCATGAAGCGCTCGACCGCGGCGTTGCCTGTGGTGTTGGCATCCGCGTAACCCAACCGCGCCGCCAATGCACGCTGCCAGTCGAACAGCAGGCGTTCCTCGGCACGCCCGGCTTCGAGGTGCAGGCCGTAGCGGATCCGGCGCAGCGTCACGCGTGCTTCGCGCAAGGCGTCGGCCTCGCTCGCTTCAAGCAGGCGGGCACGCACCAGGCCATCCAGATCGTCCACCCCGACCAGTCGCTTGCCCAGCCAACGGATCAGGTCGAGGTTGCGCAGGCCACCCGGGCCATCCTTGATGTCGGGTTCGAGGTTGTGGGTGGTGTCGTCGTAGCGCGCATGCCGCGCCGCGCGTTCCTCCAGCTTGGCGGCAAGGTAGGTGTCGGGCGGCCACAACGCGGGGTCGTCGAGCACGCCGTGCAACGCACTGGCGAAACGCTCCGCGCCGGCGATGCGGCGCGCATCCAGCAGGCTGGTGAACACGCTGACGTCCGCGGCGGCAATCTCGCGGCACTGTGCCAGCGTGCGCACGGCCTGCCCCGGTTTCAGGCCGACGTCCCACAGGCAGGCGAAGACCGCTTCCAGGCCACGCATCAGCGGCGCGCCCGGTTCCGGATCGTGCAACACCAGCAGATCGACATCGGAACACGGAAACAGCAGGCCGTGCCCGAAACCACCCACCGCGAACAGCGCCGCGGCGCCGGTCTCCCCGACGAACGCCGACCACACGTGCGCGCACACCATGTCGATGACATGCGCCCGCGCGCGTGCCAGTTCGCGCGCGGGCGCGCCATGCCGGAACGCGACCGCCAGCGCGCGCGCATGGTCGTCCAGCAACTGCCGCAGCCCTGCACGCGCATCGCGCGACACGCCGGCGCGCGGCAGCGCGGGTGGAAGGCGTGGGTTTCCCTCTTCGGAACGAAGGGGGATCGAGGGGGATGGCTTTTCGTTTCGCATGACGGCATCCCCCCCAGCGCTACGCGCTCGCGCTACGCGCGCGTTCGCTCCGCTCCGCCCTTCGACACGAAGGGGGTGAACATCCGTACCATCACGCGTCGGGCCAGGCCGTCAGTATCTCGAACCCGTCATCGGTGACGGCGATGGTGTGCTCCCACTGCGCCGACAGCGAGTGGTCCTTGGTAACCACGGTCCAGCCATCCGGCATCTGGCGCGTGTTGCGCTTGCCGGCGTTGATCATGGGCTCGACGGTGAAAGTCATGCCCTTTTCAAGCCGCATGCCGGTGCCGGCGCGGCCGTAGTGCAGTACCTGCGGCTCGTCGTGGTAGATGCGGCCAATGCCGTGCCCGCAGTATTCCTGCACCACCGAGTAACCGGCGGCTTCGGCGTGTTTCTGGATCGCGTGGCCGATGTCGCCCAGGGTTGCGCCTGGCTTGACCTGCCCGATACCCAGCATCATCGCCTCATAAGTGGTATCGACCAGGCGCTTGGCCAGCACCGACGGTTCACCGACGAAATACATGCGCGAAGTGTCGCCATGCCAGCCGTCCTTGATCACGGTGACGTCGCAATTGATGATGTCGCCGTCCTTCAGTGCCTTGCCGGGTGAGGGAATACCGTGGCAGATTACGTGGTTGACCGAGGTGCACAGCGTCTTGGGAAACCCGCGGTAACCCACGTTGGCCGGGATCGCGTGCTGCACGTCCACGATGTGGTGGTAGGCGATGTCGTCGAGTTCCTCGGTGGTCACGCCGGGCTTGACGTGATCCTTCAGCACCGCCAGCACCTCGGCCGCGAGGCGACCGGCGACGCGCATGGACTCGATTTCTTCGGGGGTCTTGGGAATGACGGGCATAGGTTTGGGTGGGTCCGGATTCAGCGGCGCGCCGGAGGATTGCGTCGTGGCACGGAACCCATCGAGGCGGGGCGCGCCCGCTGGAATGAGGGACAATTATCCTCCATTGGCCCCACGTCTGCAGGCTTGAACGTTTCCCATTGCTTGCAAAGCCCGAATCCCGTACAATTCGCCGGCTGTGCGCAAGCAAGCCGCCCACGCCGGGCGTCACCGGCGAATACACACGCAGACCCATAACCGGCACCGGGGTCCCTCGCAAGAGGGTCGTTGCCGCGGGGCCTGCGGAAGCCCAACCCCGGAACCACGTTTGCCCAAACCATGCGGCATCCGCCATCGGCTGCGGATCGCGGGAAAGCAAAAACGGGTTCCCCTTCAGGAGTTACAACCATGCCCCAAGTCACCATGCGCCAGATGCTGGAAGCCGGCGTGCATTTCGGCCACCAGACCCGCTACTGGAATCCCAAGATGGCGCCCTTCATCTTCGGCGCCCGCGGCAAGATCCACATCATCAACCTCGAAGCGACGGTGCCGAAGTTCACCGACGCGATGAATTACATCTCGGGCCTGGCGCAGAAGCGCCGCACCGTGCTGTTCGTCGGTACCAAGCGCTCGGCGCGCGACGCGATCGGCGAGGAAGCCCAGCGCTGCGGCATGCCCTACGTCAACGCCCGCTGGCTGGGCGGCATGCTGACCAACTTCCGTACCGTCAAGCAGTCGGTCGCGCGCCTGAAGGAACTGGAAGCCGCCGAAACCGACGGCACCTTCGACAAGCTGGTCAAGCACGAAGTGCTCAGCCTGCGCCGCGAACGCGACAAGCTGGAGAAGTCGCTGGGCGGCATCAAGGACATGCGGAACCTGCCCGACGCGCTGTTCGTGATCGACATCGGCCACGAAAACATCGCCGTGCTGGAAGCCAAGAAGCTGGGCATCCCGGTGGTCGCGGTGGTCGACACCAACTACGATCCGACCTTGGTCGACTATGCCATCCCCGGCAACGACGACGCGATCCGCGCGGTGCAGCTGTACGCGCGCGCCGCCGCCGACGCGGTGCTGGAGGGCAAGGCCGCCGCGCCGATCCAGGCCCGCGGCGACGACAACGAGTTCGTCGAACTCGACGCCGAAGGCAACCCGGTCGCCGGCAAGGACGAGGAAGGCCGCAAGCCGGCCCGCCGCGCGGCGGCGAAGAAGGCCGCGCCGAAGCGCGCACCCCAAGCCGACGCCAGCGAGAACGAAGGCGACGCAGCCTGAGCGCTAGCCGCGTTGGCGCGCGGCATTGCAATGGACGCGGTAAGACCCCACCTCTTGCCGCGTTTCCGCAATCCCGTTCCTGGTGGCGCCCCGGCTCATCCGCGGGCGATTCCACGGAGGCCGCGCCCGCCGCGCAGCATCCATATTTTCCTTTGCGCCTGATCATTGGCGCACCCAAGCTGACGAGGTAGCAACATGGAAATCACCGCCGCGATGGTCAAGGAACTGCGCGAGCGCTCCGGCGCCGGCATGATGGAGTGCAAGAAAGCGCTCACCCAGAACAACGGCGACATCGACGCGTCGATCGAATGGCTGCGCAAGCAGGGCCTGGCCAAGGCCGACAAGAAAGCCGACCGCGTCGCCGCCGAAGGCCGCATCGTGCTGGCTCAAGACCACAACAGTGGCGTGCTGGTCGAAGTCAATTCGGAAACCGACTTCGTCGCCAAGGACGAAAACTTCCTGAAGTTCGCTGACGAAGCCGCGCAGACCGCGCTCAAGAGCGGCGCGAAAGACGCCGAAGCTTTGAAGGCTGCCAAACTCGGCGCCGGCAGCGTCGAGGAAGCCCGCCAGGCATTGGTCGCCAAGGTCGGCGAGAACGTGCAGGTACGCCGCGTGGTGCGCACCGACAACGCCCCCAACCTCGGCGCCTACGTGCACGGCGGCCGGATCGGCGTGCTGGTCGCGCTGGAAGGCGGTGACGCGGAACTCGCGCGCGGCATCGCGATGCATATCGCCGCGATGAACCCGCAGTACGTCGCGCCGGAAAACGTCCCGACCGATTTCGTCGCCAAGGAAAAGGAAATCTCGCTGGCGCAGATGAGCGACAAGGACAAGCAGAAGCCCGCCGAGATCCAGGAAAAGATGATCGCCGGCAAGATCAAGAAGACGCTCAACGAAATCTCGCTGACCGGCCAGCCCTACGTGCTGGATACCAACATTTCAGTTGGCGACGCGCTGGCCAAGGCCAAGACCAAGGTGTTGTCCTTCCACCGCATCGCGGTCGGCGAAGGCATCGAGAAGGTGGTCGAGGATTACGCCGCCGAAGTGATGAAGCAGGCCGGCTTGGCGTAGACCGTGCCACCGAGCTTCGCAAAAAAGCCGCGGGTGATCGCGGCTTTTTTGTGCCCGTTAAACCGGGGATGGGGACGGGTAGCGGGGGTGCCGACAGGACACTTTGTTGCTGGCTGAAACCTCGCGGACAATTCCGGCGCGTTTCCGACACCAACATGGCATGCCGTCCCTGCACCCCGCTACCCGTCCCCCATCCCCAAGTACAATCGCCGCGATCAACCACACCGGAGCCCCGCATGCCCGCCAAGCCCAAGTATCAGCGCATCCTGTTGAAGCTGTCCGGCGAAGCGCTGATGGGTACCGGCGATTACGGCATCGCCCCGGAAGTGATCGGACGGATGGCCGATGAAATCCTGGAAGCGCGCAAGCTCGGCGTCGAAGTCGGCGTGGTGATCGGCGGCGGCAACATCTTCCGTGGCGCAGGGCTTGCGGAGGCCGGCATGGATCGCGTCACCGGCGACCACATGGGCATGCTGGCGACAGTGATGAACGCGCTGGCGATGCAGGATGCGGTGGAAAAGCGCGGCGGCTTCGCGCGGGTGATGAGCGCGATCCAGATCCACGACGTGTGCGAAGATTTCATCCGCCGCCGTGCAATCAGGCATCTGGAAAAAGGCCGCATCGTGCTGTTCGCAGGCGGCACCGGCAATCCATTTTTCACCACCGACTCCGCCGCGGCGCTGCGCGCGATCGAGGTCAACGCCGATCTGCTGCTGAAAGCCACCAAGGTCGATGGTGTTTACAGCGCCGACCCCAAGAAGAAGAAGGATGCCAGGCGGTTCGAGCACGTCAGCTACGAGGAAGTGATCGCGCGCAACCTCAGGGTGATGGACACCGCCGCGATCGCACTGTGCCGCGACCATGGCCTGCCGCTGCGCATCTACGACATGACCCGGCCGGGCAACCTGATGCGCATCCTCAAGGGCGAATCGATCGGGACATTGGTGTGCGATCGTCCCTGATCGCCGCTCCGCTGGAGCCGTCGGCGAAACGGGCGTCCCGAAGTTCGTGGACACCAGGACGCCGATCCATGGGCTGACTTTTCGCAACAACCGCTTCGCGCGAGGCCTCGACTGGAAACCGACCCCGCTACGAAAATTTCTTCGCGGCTATACTTCCCGCTTTGACTGCGTGACGGACTCCTACATGCTCGACGACATCAAACGCGACAGCCAGACCCGCATGGGCAAGACCATCGAGACGCTGCGCCACGAGTTGTCGCACCTGCGCACCGGGCGCGCCAGCACCGCGCTGGTGGAAGGCATCAAGGTGAGCTATTACGGATCGGACGTGCCGCTCAACCAGGTCGCGACGGTGACCGTGTCCGACGCGCGCTCGCTGACCATCACGCCGTACGAGAAAACCGTCGTCGCGGCGGTCGAAAAAGCGATCATGGCGTCCGACCTCGGCATCACCCCGACCACGGCCGGCACCACCATCCGCCTCAACATGCCGCCGCTCACCGAGGAGCGCCGCAAGGAGCTGGCCAAGCACGTCGGCCATGCCGGCGAGAATGCCAAGGTCGCGGTGCGCAACATCCGCCGCGATGCGCTGCAGCAGATCAAGACCCTGCTGAAGGACAAGCACATCAGCGAAGACGACGAGCGCCGCGGCCAGGACGAGGTGCAGAAGCTCACCGACCACTTCATCAGGGAAGTCGACGCCGCGGTACAGGCGAAGGAACAGGAACTCCTGGCCATTTAATTGGAAGTTCGGGAGCATCGACAACCTTGCCGATCGCAACGGTCTTCATGAGAGCGAACCCGCCCGACGCATACTTCCCCCTCTCCCCCAAACGGTTTCTTCGTTTGGGGGAGAGGGAGCCGAACCGATTCAGGCCTCGGCTCTCCCGGAACACGCGCAATCCATGAGTGACCTGCTTCGATGACCAGCCGCCCCGCTCCCCACGTTGCCATGCGGGCAATCGTGCCGGGGCACATCGCGATCGTGATGGACGGCAACGGGCGCTGGGCGCGCCGTCGCGCGCAACCGCGCAGCTTCGGCCACCGCGCCGGACAGAAAGCCGTACGCGCCACCGTCGCCTGGTGCCTGCGCAATGGCGTGGGTGTGCTGACCCTGTTCGCGTTTTCCTCGGAGAACTGGAAACGTCCTTCCACCGAGGTCGGCGCGCTGATGGATCTGTTCCTGAAGGCGCTCGACAAGGAAATCGACGAGCTGCACAAGAACCAGGTGCGCGTGCGCTTCATCGGCGAACTGTCGGCGTTCTCGGAAGCCATCCGCACCCGCATGCAACATGCCGCCATCCGCACCGCCAGCAATGCGAGACTGACCCTCAACGTGTGCGTCAATTACGGCGGCCGCTGGGATGCGGCGCAGGCGGCGCGCCGTGCCGCCGAGGCGGTTGCACGCGGCGAACTCGACGCGGCCATGATCGACGAGCAAACCCTGGCGCCCTACTTCTGCCTCGCCGACGTGCCGGCGCCGGACTTGTTCATCCGCACCGGCGGCGAGCATCGCGTCAGCAACTTCCTGCTGTGGCAACTCGCCTACACCGAACTGTATTTCACCAACACGCTGTGGCCCGACGTGGACGACGCCGAGCTCGACCGTGCCCTCGATGATTACGCGCGCCGCGAGCGACGTTTCGGTTGCGCCCCGACCGCGGCCCGCGGGGGCTGAAATCACCTCAAGCCTATGCTGAAGCAGCGCGTCATCACCGCCATCGTCCTCACGCCGCTGATCCTCGCGCTGATTTTCCTGACCAAGGCGTCGGTATTTGCGACCCTGCTGGGCTTGATCTTCCTGCTGGGCATGTGGGAATGGACCCGCATGGCCGGCGTGCGCGGCCGCCCGCTGCGCGCGGTGTGCCTGCTTGGCTACGCGATCCTGTTCGCGTTGCTGTGGCACCTGTGCAAGACGCCGTGGTGGTGGCTGCCGGTGCTGATCGGACTCGTCTGGTGGCTGCTGGCGCTGCTGTGGCTCACCCGCAACCATTTCGCGTCGCAAACGTCACGCGGCCACGCCCTGCTGAAACTGGTCGCCGGCGCCTTGGTAGTGGTGCCGGCGTGGTGCGCGCTGGTGGTGATGCACGGCGACATGGCGCAGCCCGATACCGGGCACGGCCCTTGGTGGGTGGTGTTCTTTGCCTGCATCGTGTTCGGGGCCGACATCGGCGCCTATTCCGCCGGACGCCGTTGGGGACACACGAAACTGGCACCCGCGATCAGCCCCGGCAAGACCCGCGAGGGCGTGTACGGCGCGCTGGTGTGTTCGGGCATCGTGGGCTTGATCGGCGGTGCGCTGCTGAAGGTGCCTGCCAAGCTGCTGCCCGCGATCGTGGTACTGGCCCTGCTGACCGTGCTGTTCTCGATCGTGGGCGACCTGTTCGAAAGCCTGATCAAGCGCCATGCTGGCGTCAAGGATTCGGGCGCGCTGTTTCCAGGCCACGGCGGGGTGTTCGACCGCATGGATTCGATCGTCGCGGCGTTGCCGATATTCGTACTCGGCAAATTCCTGCTCGGCTTGTAGGGCGGGAGAACCCCGGACTTGATCCGGGGGCATCCCGCCACGTTGGCTTCATCACGGCGGGATGCGCCGCTTCGCGGCTACTCCCGCCCTACCCGTACTTGCGGAACCGACGGCACCTGTCCGCTGTCCATGATCCGATGCGTTTTCCGGAGCCCTGCCCGGCCTTCAGGCGGGTTGTTTTATGATGGAACCAGTCTTGTTTTGATTGATCGCGCATGAGTGACTTCACCAACATTCTGGGTTCCATCTGGTGGATGATCGTCACCTTGGGCGTGCTGGTGACCTTCCACGAGTTCGGGCACTTCTGGGTCGCGCGCCGCTGCGGCATCAAGGTGCTGAGGTTTTCGGTCGGTTTCGGCAAGCCCATCAAATCCTGGTACGGCAAGGATGGCACCGAATATTGCGTGGCTTGGATCCCGCTGGGCGGCTACGTGAAAATGCTGGACGCGCGCGAAGGCGACGTCGAGCCCGCGGATCGTCCGTACGAATTCACCGGCAAGCCGATCTGGCAACGCATCCTGGTGGTGCTGGCCGGGCCGGGCTTCAACCTGATCTTCGCGGTGGCCGCGTTCTGGGCGATGCTGGTGATCGGCAAACCCGACTTCCAGCCGCTGGTGGGCGACGTGACCAACCTTGCGGCGCAAGCCGGCATCCAGAACGGCGATCGCGTGCTCAGCGTCAATGGCCGGCCGATCGCGAACTGGACCGAACTCGGGCTGGCGTTGGCGAATGCCGCGCAAACGCACCAGCCCACCCCGCTCGAATTGCGCACGCCGAAGGGCGTCGTCGAAACGCGCGTGCTGGCCTTCAACAAGCTGCCGCCGCACCCCAGCGACCAGACCATCGTCGACCAGACCGGCATGATGCCGCTGCAACGCAGCCTGCCCGCGGTGGTAGGCAAGGTCATTCCCGGCAGTGCGGCAGCGGCCGCGGGGCTTGAACCGGGCGATCGCATCCTCAGCATCGACGGCACCAAGGTCAACGACTGGAGTCAGTTGACCGAAACCACCCGCAAGTTCGCCGGACCCGAGCGCACGCTCGCGCTCGTGGTCGAGCGCGGCAACAGGCAACTTGCCATCCACCTGCAGCCACGCCTGACCGCCGAGCCCGACGGCAGCAAGGTCTGGGCGATGGGCATCTACGCCAAGGTCGTGACCGCGAAATACGATACCGTGATGCGGCGCGGGCCGATCGCGGCCATCCCCGCCGCGTGTACGCAGATGTGGGACATCACCGCCACCACGGTGAAGATGCTGGGCCACATGCTGACCGGACAGGCTTCGCTGTCCAATTTGTCCGGGCCGATCTCGATCGCCCAATACGCGCAGACTTCGGCCGAGATGGGGCCGGCGTGGTTCCTGTATTTCCTCGGCATCATTTCGCTCAGCCTCGGCATCATGAACCTGTTGCCGATCCCGATCCTCGACGGCGGCCACCTGCTGTACTACGTGATCGAGCTGGTCAAGGGCAGCCCGCTGTCCGAGCGTGCGATGGCGGCCGGCCAGTACATGGGCATGGCGCTGTTGGTCATGCTGATGGGGCTGGCCTTCTACAACGACATCCTGCGGATTTTTTCTTGAACGCACGCCACCCGCGCAACCCTGAACGTGCCGGGCGCAGGCAGCATGCGCCCTGACATTCCGCTTTCCCGGGCGCGGTGGCGCCTGTACGATGCACGGTTTGCGCCAAAACTTCCTGAATCCCGGAATCGACGATGAAACGAGTCGCCGCACTGATCCTGTTCGCCGCCCTGTCCGCTCCGCTCGCGGCGTACGCGTTCCAGCCCTTCACCGTCAGCGACATCCGCATCGAGGGCCTGCAGCGCATCGCCGCCGGCACGGTGCTGAGCTACCTGCCGGTCGAGCCCGGCCAGACCATGACCGACGCCACCGCGCAGAAGGCCATCAAGGACCTGTTCAAGACCGGTTTCTTCAGCGACGTCGAACTCGAGCGCCAAGGTGACATCCTGATCGTGAAGGTGAAGGAGCGCCCGTCCATAGCCAGCCTGACCGTGCACGGCAACAAGGACATCAAGACCGACCAGTTGCTGAAGGGCCTGAAGTCCGCCGGCCTCGCCGAAGGCCAGACCTTCGACCGCCTCACCCTCGACCAGGTCAAGCAGCAGCTGATCAGCCAGTACAACGACCGCGGCAAGTACAACGTCGAGGTGGAGCCGCACGTCACCAGGCTCGATCGCAACCGCGTCGCCATCGACATCGAAATTCACGAAGGCAAGGCCGCGAAGATCCAGGAAATCAACATCGTCGGGAACCACGCGTTCACCGACAACGAAATCCGCAGCGACTGGGAATCGGGCACACCCAACTGGACCTCGTGGTATTCCAGCAACGACCAGTATTCGCGCGAAAAACTGTCCGGCGACCTGACCAAGCTTTCGTCGTACTACCTCGACCGCGGTTACGCCGATTTCAACATCAATTCCGCGCAAGTCACGATCAGCCCGAACAAGCGCAACATCTACATCGCCGCCGCGATCCACGAAGGCGACATCTTCAAGATTTCGCAGATCCACCTGCTCGGCACCCTGATCCTGCCGGAGAGCGCACTGCGCAAGGTGCTGCGCATCAAGCCCGGTGAAATCTTCGACCGCCACAGCATCGAGCTTTCGTCCGACGCGATCACCGACGTGCTGTCCAACATCGGCTACGCGTTCGCCAAGGTGTCGCCCATTCCGAAGATCGACGAGAAGGACCACACGGTCGACCTCACCTTCTTCGTCGACCCGGGTCCGCGCGTGTACGTGCGACGCATCAACTTCAAGGGCAACACCCAGACCCAGGATCAGATCCTGCGCCGCGAAATGCGCCAGTTCGAGGGCGCGTGGTATTCGCAGGCCGCGATCGACCGTTCCAAGGTTCGCCTGCAGCGCCTCGGTTATTTCAGCGACGTCAGCATCGACACCGTCAAGGTGCCGGGCACCACCGACGAGGTCGACCTCAACGTCAAGGTGAAGGAAGAATCCTCCGGCCAGTTCCAGTTCGGCGTCGGCTATTCGCAGGTGTCGGGCATCATCCTTTCCACCTCGATCTCCAACCGCAACTTCCTCGGCACCGGCGACACCTTGTCGGCGACGTTCTCGAAGAGCCTGTTCCTGAAGCAATACCAGGTTTCGTTCTTCGACCCGTACCTGACCGACAGCGGCATCGGCATCGGCTACAACGCCAGCGTGCTGAAGTTGAACCAGGGTGAGCAGAACATCGCGTCCTACCTGTCCGATACCGACTCGTTCAATACCTACCTGAGTTTCCCGATCAGCGAAACCGACAGCGTGAACGTCGGCATAGGCCTCAACAAGACCAGACTTGACCTGATACCGGGCTACACGCCGCAGGTGTTCTTCGACCAGATCGAAAAGATCGGGCACTACACCATCCACAACACCCCACTCACCATTTCCTATTCGCACGACACCCTCAACAAGTTCTTCAAGCCGACCCGCGGCGGCCTGCAACAGGTCAGCGCCGAGATCGGCCTGCCGGGCGGCACCGTGCCCTACTACAAGTTGACCCTGTCGAGCAGCGACTATTTCCCGCTGCCGTTCGGCTTCGTCGGCCACCTCTCCGGCACGCTCGGTTATGGCAAGGCCTATGGCAGCAAGGACATATCGGTGAAGTACGCCGACGCCGAGGGCAACATCCACACGATGTCGTTCCCGTTCTTCATGAACTACTACGCGGGCGGCGTGCGCGACGTGCGCGGGTTCCAGGACAACACGCTGGGGCCGCGCATCTGCTCGGGCCTGATCGACGCCAACGGGAAACCGGATCCGACCGCCATCGCAACCAGCAGCAACTCCTGCCTTGGCGGCAGCTTCTACCGACCGGAGCCGGTTGGTGGCGCATTCAAGGTGCTGGGCAGCGCGGAACTGGTGCTACCGTTCTTCAAGGACAACAACAAGGCCCGGGTGTCGCTGTTCACCGATGTCGGCAACGTGTATTCGAGTTTCGGCGCGTTCAACGCCTCGGATCTGCGCGCGTCGGTCGGCATCTCGCTGCAATGGATCGCGCCGGTCGGCCCGATTGTGATCAACTTGGCCAGGCCCATACGCGACAAGCCCGGCGACAAGCCGTTCGAAGAAGTGCTGCAGTTCTACTTCGGCCGGACGTTCTGAACAGCCAAGGCGAAGAGCAGGCGGTCCGCAAATAAACGCGAATAAACGCAAATGAATGCGAGGCACAGCGAAGGACTCTTTGCGCATTCGCTTTGATTCGCGTTCATTTGCGTTCATTCGCGGACAGTTCTGTTTTCCGCTTTGCGTAACATCCGACGGGGCGAATGGAACCATCAACCGGCTACCGCATCGACGAACTGGCGCGGCGCTTCGGACTCGAAGCGCGCGGAGATGAGTCGCGCATGATCCGCGGGGTCGCGCCGCTGGATCGTGCTGGAGCGGAACAACTGGCCTTCCTCGCCAACCCGCGTTACGCGACCGACCTCGCGCACACCGGCGCGGGCGTGGTGGTGCTGCATGCCGAGCACGCCGATGCCAGCCCGGTGCCCGTGCTGATCGCGCGTGATCCCTACCTTGCCTACGCGAGGATCGCGAAGCTGTTCGAGAAACTACCCGCCGCGACACCGGGCGTCCATCCCTCCGCGGAGATCGCCGTCGATGCACGGGTCGATCCATCGGCCAGCATCGGCCCAGGCTGCGTGATCGAAGCCGGGGCAACCGTCGCAGCCGGCGCGGTGCTTGGGCCGCACTGCGTGATCGGTACCGACTGCACGGTCGGCGCGCAGTCGCGCCTCGGCGCCCGTGTCGCGCTGGTCACCCGCGTGACGCTCGGCAAGCGCGTGCTGATCCACCCCGGTGCGGTGCTGGGCGCGGACGGTTTCGGCATCGCACGCGACGAAGACGGTTGGGTCAAGGTGCCGCAGCTGGGCGGTGTGCGTATCGGCGACGATTGCGAAATCGGCGCGAATACCACGATCGATCGCGGCGCGCTGGAAGACACGGTGCTGGAAACAGACGTGCGCCTCGACAACCAGATCCAGATCGCGCACAACGTGCATATCGGCGCCCACACCGCGTTGGCCGGCTGCGCAGCGGTCGCGGGCAGTGCGACGATCGGCCGCGACTGCCAGATCGGTGGCGGCGCGGGCGTACTCGGCCACCTTGAAATCGCCGACGGCGTTACCATCACCGCCATGACGCTGGTGACGCACTCCATCCGCGAGCCCGGCGTGTATTCTTCCGGTGCGCCGATCGAGGAAAACCGGGCGTGGCGCCGCAACGCGGCGCGCATGCGCCAGCTCGACGCGATGGCCCGGCGCATCGCGGCGCTGGAAAAACAAGTGGAAGTCTTGACCAAGGAACGCAGTTGATGAACGACGTGACACCCCAAGTGACCCTGCCTGTCGATGCGGAACGGATCGCCGCGATCCTTCCGCACCGCTACCCGTTCCTGCTGGTGGATCGGGTGATCGAACTCGTGGCGGGACAAAGCATCGTCGCGATCAAGAACGTCACGATGAACGAACCCTTCTTCACCGGCCACTTCCCCGGCCATCCGGTGATGCCGGGCGTGCTGATCGTCGAGGCGCTGGCGCAGGCATCCGGCCTGCTGATCGGGCTTTCAGGCACGCACGCCGCCAAGGACGATCGCATCTTCTACCTCGCCAAGGTCGACAACGCGCGTTTCCTCAAGCCGGTGGTGCCCGGTGACCAGTTGCGCCTGGAAGTGCAACTGAAACGCCTGATCCGCGGCATGGGCATCTTCACCGCGCGCGCGGTGGTCGACGGCAAGGACGCGGCGACCTGCGAGCTGATGTGCGCGGAAACCACCCGGTGAACCCGGCGCACCCAACCATCCACCCCACCGCCATCGTCGAAGATGGCGCGAAACTCGCCGACGATGTAACCGTAGGCCCCTATGCCGTCATCGGCGCGGAAGTTGAAATCGGCGCAAGCTGCCGCGTCGGCGCCCACGCGCTGATCCAGGGCCCGACCCGCATAGGGCGCAACAACCGCATCGAAGCCTACGGCGCGATCGGCGGCGACCCGCAGGACAAGAAATACCACGGCGAACGCAGCGAACTGGTGATCGGCGACGGCAACACCTTCCACGAATTCGTTACCATCAACCGCGGCACCGCCGAGGGCGGCGGTGTCACCCGCATCGGCGACGACAATTGGATCATGGCCTACGTGCACGTCGCCCACGACTGCAATGTAGGCAGCCACACCATCCTCGCCAACAACGCCACGCTGGCCGGCCACGTCGAAGTCGGCGACTTCGTGGTGCTGGGCGGTTTCGCCGGCGTGCACCAGTTCTGCAAGATCGGCGCGCATGCCTTCGCCGCGATGTACTCGGCCATCAACCGCGACGTGCCGCCCTTCATCTACGTCGCCGGCCAGTTCGCGGTGCCACGCGGCGTCAACGCCGAGGGCCTGAAGCGCCGCGACTTCAGCGTCAAACGCATCGCGGCCATCAAGCGCGCCTACCGCACCCTTTACATGTCGCACAAGACGCTGGAAGAAGCCCGCGCGGCGCTGGCCGAACAAGCCGAGGCGAGCGAGGACGTGCGCAGCATGTGCGACTTCATCAGCCGCAGCGAGCGCGCGCTGGTGCGGTGACGGCCGGGACCGGGGACCAGGGAAAAGCGTAAAGCATCGACGTACCATCAACACGCCCATTCCCCCAGAAGGCTTTCATCGCCTGGGGAACAAGCGGACGTACCCGGAGCAGCGCGTAGCGTTGCGTGAGGGGGGCGATGCCACATAACGCAACGGGGAAATCGCACCATTGCACCGCGCCCCGAACCACCGCGATTATGCTTCGCATATGAATTCACGCGTCCGCGATGGCACCGCCTCACCTGCTTCGCCGGTACCCGTTCCCCGGTCCCCGGTCCCGGTTTTCGCCTTGGCTGCCGGCGAAGACTCCGGTGACCTGCTTGGCGCCGACCTGATCGAGGCCCTGCGCGTGCGTTTCCCCGACGCGCGTTTCGTCGGCGTGGGCGGATCGCGCATGCGTGCCGTCGGTTTCGAGTCATGGCACGACATTGCGGAACTCTCGGTGATGGGGCTTGCCGAAGTGCTGCGGCACTTGCCGCGTCTGTTGCACCTGCGCCGCTCTCTCGCACGCCGCTTCACGGAATTGAGGCCCAACGTGTTCATCGGCATCGACGCGCCGGACTTCAACCTCGGCCTCGAAAAGAAACTCAAGCACGCCGGCATCCGCACCGTG
Organism: Rhodanobacteraceae bacterium; assembly: GCA_004299705.1. Classification (GTDB taxonomy): domain Bacteria; phylum Pseudomonadota; class Gammaproteobacteria; order Xanthomonadales; family Rhodanobacteraceae; genus 66-474. The sequence goes on from SCQS01000012.1 coordinate 134,578, forward strand.
CACTATGTCAGCCCGTCGATCTGGGCGTGGCGGGAAAATCGCGCCGACAAGATCGGTCAGTCCGCAGACTGCGTGCTGTGCCTGTTCCCGATGGAGCCAACGATCTACGCGAAGCACGGCGTCAACGCGCGCTTCGTCGGGCACCCATTGGCCGACCGGTTCCCCCTCGCGCCGGATCGCGACGCGGCGCGCCGCGAACTCGGACTGAGCGAGAACGCACCAGTGCTTGCCGTGCTGCCCGGCAGCCGGCTTTCGGAAATCCATCGCCTCGGCGAGACCTTCCTGGAAGCGGCACGACGCGTCGCCACGGAGATCCCGAATCTGCAAGTCGTGATTCCGGCAGCGAATGCGAGGTGTCGCAGTGAGCTTGATAATTTGTTGCGCGGCTCGGGACTCGAATCGGGACCGGAGACCGGGGACCGGGGACCAGAAGCAGACTCCAGCACACTGCCCGGTCCCCGGTCCCCGGTCCCCGGTCCCATGCTCCTCGACGCCCACGCCGATCGTGCGATGATCGCGGCCAACGTGGTGCTGCTGGCTTCCGGCACCGCCGCGCTGGAAGCGATGCTGGCCAAGCGCCCGATGGTGGTCGGCTACCGCATCGCCGAGTTCACCCACGCCGTCGTCAAAGGGCTCGGCATGTTGAAGACCAACGTGTATTCGTTGCCGAACATCCTGGCCGGGAAACCGCTGGTGCCGGAACTGATGCAGCGCGATTGCACGCCGGCGCGGTTGGCCGACGCTGTCGTCAAATTGTTCGGAGATTCCGGTCACCGCGCCGAATTGATCCATGAATTCGAGCGCATGCATCTCGCACTGCATGCGGGCGGTGGCGCGGCGGCAGCAGCGGCACTCGCGATTGGGCAAATGTTGCCCACACCGGAATCCGGCGCATCATCACCATGAAAACGTCGCGCCCGCGTTTTCTTTCCTGGCACTGCCAGCACGCCTTGCTGGTCGCCTTCGCGGTGGCGGTGCTGCTGGTCACCCTGCGCTTCGGCCCCTTCGACGAAAGCACCGCGCTCGAATGCACGTTCGCGGTTTGCATCCTCGCCGGGTTGGCCGTCGTCGCTGTAGCAGCGAGTGGGCGCATCACCTTCGGACTGGTGGCCGGCTGCCTGCCCATGCTGCTGCTGGTGATCGCCGCCAACCTGAAGTTCCGCTATCTCTCGACGCCACTGCTGGCGCCGGATCTGGTCTATTACTTCAACGCCGAAATCGCGCAGACCCTGTTGCGCTATCCCTTCATCATCGCGGCCATCGTCGCCGCCCTCGTGCTGGTGCCGGCACTGTTGGTGCTGCTGTGGCACGGCGATTTCCGGCCACGGACAAATCTGGGCACACGTTTCGCTCGCGTGCTCGGGCTCGTCGCCGGCGTGGCGCTGCTCGTCATCACGTTGTCGCCGCGCGGGCTGTTCGCGCGTGTCTACGACAAGGGCATGTGGCTGGCGATGAACGACGAGAGTTTCATTTCGGATTTCGTCGTTTCGATCCGCAATGCCCATGTTTACCAGCCGCCCTTCCACCTGGCCGACGCGACACGCGACGATTGGCGCAAGCTTCCCGGTGACACGCCGGCCGCCACCCGCAAGCCCGACATCATCGCGGTGCTGGAAGAAAGCACCTTCGACCCGCGTCTGCTTACCGCTTGCACCTCGAAGCTGTGCGACGCGCGGATGTTCCACGCCGACGCCAACACCATCGCGCACGGCTGGATGAATGTGCACACCTGGGGCGGCGGCACCTGGACCTCCGAATTCGCTTTCCTGTCGGGCCTGCCGCACACGCTGTTCGGCCCCGCCGGCATCTACGCGCCGTTCAACCTCGCGCCGCGCATCCGCTACACGCTGCCGCGCCTGCTGGACGCGGACGGCTACTACACCGTAGGCCTCTACCCCACCGACGGCGATTTCATGAACGGCCGCGATGCTTACGCGGACTATGGTTTCGATGCGTTCTACGGCGGCCAGGAATTGAAGCTCGACTGGGGCGCGACGGACGCGCAGGTATTCGCCGCCTTCGAGCGCGTGTTCAAGGCCGAAAAGGCCAAGGCCCATGGCAAACCGCTGTTCGTGTTCATGCTGACCCTGTACCAGCACGGCCCGCACATGACGCCGTTCAAGGAGATGCCGGCGCCTTACGACAAGCCCTTGTTCACTGGCAAGCTCGCGCCGCAGGACAAGACACTCGACGACTGGTTGAACCTCAACCTCGCCAACTACCTGCAGCGCCTGTCGATGTCGGATGCCGCGATGACGCAGCTGGAAACCTTCCTGCGACACGACGATCGGCCGGCCCTGCTGCTGCACTTCGGCGACCACCACCCGTCCTTCGACGGCGCGATCACCGCGCTGGCCAAGATCGCGCCGCCGGGCGTGGCCGACCCGCAGTACACGACGTACTACATGCTCAAGGGCTTCAACCTGCCGATCCGGCGCGAGCACTATCCGGTGCTGGACATCGCCTATCTCGGTTCGCTGCTGCTGGACGCCGCCGATCTGCCGCGCAACCCGTTCTTCATCGCCAACACCTTGCTGCGCGACCGCTGCGACGGCCACGACCTCGATTGCCGCAACGCCGCGCTGCGCGATTCGTATCGCGCCTGGGTGTTCGGCCATCTGGAAGATTTGAAGTGACCGCCCACGTTGCCGGCGTCGATGAAGCCGGGCGCGGCCCGCTGGCCGGTCCCGTGGTGGTGGCCGCGGTGATCCTCGACCCCGCGCGCCCCATCGACGGGCTGGCCGATTCCAAGCAACTGTCCGCCAAACGGCGCGAGTCGCTGTATGCGTTGATCGTTGCACACGCGCTGGCGCACGCCGTCGTGCGCGTCGAAGCGGCCGAGATCGACCGCATCAACATCCTGCAAGCCACGCTGGCCGGCATGCGCCGCGCGCTGGAAGCGTTGCCGATCGCGCCCGCACTCGCGCTGATCGACGGCAACCGCCTGCCGAAATCGCTGCCCTGCCCGGCCCGCGCGATCGTGCGCGGCGACGCCAGTGAGCCCGCAATCAGCGCGGCGTCGATCCTCGCCAAAGTCAGCCGCGACCGCATCCTCGTCGAGTACGAATCGCGCTGGCCCGGCTACGGTTTCGCGCAACACAAGGGTTATCCCGCGCCCGCGCATCTCGAAGCACTGCGCCGGCTGGGGCCGTGCCCGGAACACCGGCGCAGTTTTGCGCCGGTGCGCCAGGTATGCGTTGGTTTCGAGTGAAGCATGGGAGACCGCCCATGACATACGGTGGTCACTGACCGCTTTTTGGGTGCGTATCGTCAACTACCCATGCCAGGGAATTGATCGAAGTGAAAGGCACCCCGCTGGACTTGATCTTTGCGACCACTCCGTTTCTCATCACGCCGTCATGCCCGTGACCTTTCCCCGACAAGCAAGGCGGCTCTGGTTTGCAGCGCTGGTCGTTTGTGCAGCCACCGCCGCTGCGTTGACGGCCAGTGCTTCGCCACCAGAGCCAGTGTTCCGGATCGAAATCTCGATCGACATCGGTTCCGTGACATGCACTTCTGACAACGTGGAGTGCGATTTCAGGGCCAGCACATTGGTACAGAACGCAAGCATGAGGTCCATGGTCATCACCATCTGGTCCCAATCAGGTTGGTCCTGGGTATCTGACAACGCGGACGTCAGCCCTGACATCTCCGCGCTGCAGAACTTTCCGAGAACAATCACCCTGAAGCCTGGCGAAAAACACACATCCAGCGTTGGACTTGCCTGCTGGATGCGAGCGTCCGGCCCACTGGCGCTCCGGTTGGGGTTTGACCCTAATCCCAACCGCCCGGCGTCCGGTATCCCCGGAATCGTGGGAAGCAAGGACATCACGTGGAGCAATGCGGTTGATATCCCACGCGCGTGTCGCACCGGCCGACGACCAGCCACCCGCCGGTGACGATCGTCTGCTCGTGGCTGGTGCCATCCATGCGTCACCCGGGCGAGTTCACCCCGCTGTCAAGCTTGCCGCCTCCGCCGGTGGGCAATACGCTTGCCCAGATACCACGAAAGACGCCATGCCGATCCGCTACGTCCACCTGCGCGCGCACAGCGAATACTCGCTACGCGATTCCACCATCCGCATTCCGGAGAAGCCCGAGTACGGCAATCCGGCCAAGGCCAAGCACGCCAACCTGGTCAGCCGCGCGGTGGAACTGGGCCTGCCGGCGCTGGCGCTGACCGACGATTCCAACCTGTTCGCGCAGATCAAGTTCTACGCCGCGGCCGAGAAGGCCGGCGTGAAGCCGATCGTGGGTTGCGATCTCTGGATCGCGAATCCCGACGATCCGACCCGCCCCGACCGCCTGACCCTGCTGTGCCGCGACCACGCGGGTTATCTCAACCTCACGCGCCTGATCTCGCGCGGCTGGCTGGAAGGCCAGCACGCCGGGCGCGCGCAATTGCAGCCGGAATGGCTGGACGATGCGGCAACCGGGCTGTTCGCGATCGCCGGCCGCGACAGCGCGGTCGGACGGCTCGTGACCGCACAACGCGAACGCGACGCGCAGGACAGCTTGTATGCGCTGCGCCGACATTTCGGCGACGGCCTGTATCTCGAAATCGCCCGCACCGGTCGCGACGGCGAAGACTCATTCAACGCGCACGCGCTGCAGCTTGCGTCAAGGCTCGACCTGCCGGTGCTGGCCACGAACGACGTGCGCTTTCTCGACGCCGAGGATTTCGAAGCGCACGAGGCGCGCGTGTGCATCCAGCAGGGCCAGCAGTTGTCCGACCCGCGCCGGCCGCGCGACTACTCGCCCGAGCAGTGGCTGAAGCCCGCCGACGCGATGGCGGAATTGTTCGCCGACCTGCCCGAGGTGCTGGACAACACGGTCGAACTGGCCAAGCGCTGCAACCTCGAACTTTCGTTCGGCAAGTACTACCTGCCCGCATTCCCGGTGCCCGAAAAGCACACGCTGGAATCGTGGATCGCGAACCAGGCCCGCGAGGGACTGGAGCAACGGCTGGCCGAACATGGCGTGGCCGCAGGCCACAGCCGCGAGGACTACGAATCGCGCCTGGAATTGGAACTGGACATGATCGGCAAGATGGGTTTCCCCGGTTACTTCCTGATCGTCTCGGACTTCATCCGCTGGGCCAAGTCGCGCGACATTCCGGTCGGACCGGGACGCGGTTCGGGCGCGGGCTCGGTGGTGGCGTGGTGCCTGAAGATCACCGACCTCGATCCGCTGCGCTTCGGCCTGCTGTTCGAGCGCTTCCTCAATCCCGAACGCGTGTCCATGCCCGACTTCGACGTCGACTTCTGCATGGAACGCCGCGACGAAGTGATCGCCTACGTCGCCGAAAAATACGGCCGCGACCAGGTCAGCCAGATCATCACCTACGGCTCGATGGCGGCCAAGGCCGTGCTGCGCGATTGCGGGCGCGTGCTGGGCATGCCGTACGGACAGGTGGACAAGATCGCGAAGCTGATCCCGCGCATGCCGCTGGATTTGACGCTGGGCGACGCGTTGGGCCTCAGCGAGAAATCCAAGAAGGAACCCGACCGCGTGGTGCGCGAGTTCTGCGCGCTGTACCAGCAGGACGAGGAAGCGCGCACGCTGATCGACCTCGCGCTGAAGCTGGAAGGCTTGGCGCGCAACGCGGGCAAGCACGCCGGGGGCGTGGTGATCGCGCCAACTCCGCTGACCGATTTCGCGCCGCTGTACTGCGAACCCGGCGGCACCGGTGTCGTCACGCAGTACGACAAGAACGACGTGGAAGCGGTGGGCCTGGTCAAGTTCGACTTCCTGGGCCTGCGCACGCTCACCATCCTCGACTGGGCGGTGAAGGCCATCAATGCGCGGCGTGGGCAAACGGGCGAAACACCGCTCGATCTCGCGCAACTACCGCTCGACGACGCCGAAACCTACCGGCTGTTCCGCGAGGCACGCACCGGCGCGGTGTTCCAGTTCGAAAGCGCGGGCATGCAGCGCTTGCTGAAAGACGCCAAGCCCGATTGCCTCGAAGATCTGATCGCCTTGAACGCGCTGTTCCGGCCGGGCCCGATGGACCTGATCCCGAGTTACGTCGCGCGCAAGCAGGGCCGCGAGCCCGTCAGCTACCCCGACCCGCGCGTCGAACCGATTCTGAAAGAAACCTACGGCATCATGGTTTATCAGGAGCAGGTGATGCAGATGGCGCAGATCGTCGGCGGTTATTCGCTGGGCGGCGCCGACCTGCTGCGCCGCGCGATGGGCAAGAAGGTGCCGGCAGAGATGGCCAAGCACCGCACCATCTTCCGCGACGGCGCGATGCAGAACGGCGTACCTGAAAAGAAGGCCGACGCGATCTTCGACCAGATGGAAAAGTTCGCGGGCTACGGTTTCAACAAGTCGCACGCCGCCGCGTATTCGCTGGTCGCCTACCAGACCGCGTGGCTGAAGACGCACTACCCCGCCGAGTTCATGGCCGCGACGATGTCGTCGGACATGGATGCCACCGACAAGCTGGTGCAGTTCATCGAGGACGCGCGCGCGATCGGCCTCGTGATCCAGCCGCCCGACGTCAACGCTTCGGATTACCACTTCGTCGCGATTCCGCAAGGCGGCGCGGTCGAACACGACGCGATCCGCTACGGCCTCGGCGCGATCAAGGGCGTGGGCCGCGCGGTGTGCGAGTCCATCGTGGCGGCGCGCGCAGCGGGCGGCGCCTTCCGCGACCTTGCCGATTTCTGCGCGCGCGTGGACCCCGGCAAGTTGAACAAGCGCGTGTTCGAGGCGCTGATCCAGTCCGGCGCAATGGATGCGCTGGGCGCCAACCGTGCCACGCTGACCGCGCAATTGCCGGAAGCGGTAAAAGCTGCCGAACAAAACCTGCGCGATCGCGATGCCGGCCAGAACGACATGTTCGGCGCGGCCCTCGCGCCAACCACCACGGTTTCGATCGCGACGCCGGAACAATCGCCCTGGACGCTGGAACGCAGGCTCGCGGGCGAACGCGCCACGCTCGGACATTATCTTTCCGGCCACCCGACCGATCCGTGGCGCGATGTGCTGGCGCAACTCGCGACCTGCCCGATCGGCGAAATCTCCGAACGCTACGAGCCCCCGCCACCGCGCGGCGGCGGTGACGGCGACGATAACCGCTGGCGGCGCGCGCCGGAAACGCCGTGGGCGGTCGCCGGCATGCTCGTGAAGATGCGCCGACGCGGCGACACCGGCGCCGCAGTGCGCATCGAGGACTGGAGCGGCGCGATCGAGGTCAATTTCTTCCGCGAGGCCATGCAGCAATACGCGGCGCTGCTGCAGCCCGATGCGTTGCTGGTGATCGAAGGCGGCCTTGCGCTGGATGACTTCTCGGGCGAACTCGCGCTGCGCGCGCGCCGTGCGTGGACGCTGGACGAAGCCTGCGAAGCGGGCGCACGCGTGCTGCGCATCGGCGTCAACGGCATCGCCCCGGATTTCGTGCCCACCTTCAAGCGTGCGCTGGCCGGCCATTGCGGCGGCCGCACGCCGCTGCTGCTCACCGGCTACCACAACGCGCAGGGCAGTGCCGACTTGCGCCTCGGTGACGACTGGCGGGTGCGGGTCAACACCGGCCTGCTGCGCGGTCTGGCCGCGGTGCCGGGCGTGAAGTCCGTGCAGCCCTCACTGTCGCGCCCTGCAGTGTAAAACCGGGGTCAGAGTGCAATTTCCCGCTCGTCTGCATGGTCGGCGGTGCGAAAGACTGGAAATTGCACTCTGACCCCGGTTTTACACCGTTACAATTACGGCTTTGCCCAACCAGGCAATGGGAATGAACCCCAATTTTCTTGATTTCGAGCAGCCGATCGCCGAGCTGGAAGACAAGCTGCGCGAGTTGACCTCGGCCGGCCACGACAACGCCATCGACGTGGACGACGAGGTCGGCAAGCTGCGCTCAAAACTGCGCGTGAAGACGGCCGAGATTTTCCGCGACCTGACGCCGTGGCAAATCACCCAACTGTCGCGGCACCCTGGACGCCCCTATACCAACGACTATGTCGCGGTGATCTGCGACGAATTCCACGAACTGGCCGGCGACCGCATGTACGCCGACGACGCCGCGATCGTGGGCGGCCTTGCGCGCGTCATCGGGCGGCCGGTGATGGTGATCGGCCACCAGAAGGGCCGCGACATCAAATCCAAGGTTCGGCGCAACTTCGGCATGCCACGCCCCGAGGGCTACCGCAAGGCGCTGCGCCTGATGCAAATGGCTGAACGTTTCGGCTTGCCGGTGCTCACCTTCATCGACACGCCGGGCGCCTACCCCGGCGTTGGTGCCGAGGAGCGCGGCCAGAGCGAGGCTATCGCGCGCAATCTCGAAGTGATGGCCGAGCTGAAGGTACCGATCGTGTGTACCGTGATCGGCGAGGGCGGCTCCGGCGGCGCGCTGGCGATCGGCGTGGGCGACCGCGTCAACATGCTGCAGTATTCCACCTACTCCGTGATTTCGCCGGAGGGTTGTGCGTCGATCCTGTGGAAGAACGCGGGACGCGCCAAGGACGCCGCCGAAGCGCTGGGCTTGACCGCGCCGCGCCTCAAGGAACTCGGCCTGATCGACAAGATCATCCGCGAGCCCACCGGCGGCGCGCACCGCAACCCGCGTTCGATGGCGATCCGCCTGAAGGCGGTGCTGCTCAACCAGCTCGACGAGTTGCAGGCATTGCCCGTCGACGAATTGCTGGAACAGCGCTACCAGCGCCTGCGCGGCTACGGCACGTATCAGGAATAACCCGCGCATGGCTACGCGCGGTTTCGGCCATGTCAACCTGCGCGCAAACGCTGACACGATCGAACACCTGCGGCGCTTTTACGTCGACATCGTCGGTTTGCGCGAAGGCCCGCGGCCCGTGTTTCGATCCGGATCACGCGGTTATTGGCTGTACGCGAGCGAACGCGACGTGCTGCACCTGACCGTCGCCCGCGCCGATGGCAGCAACGCGCAGCCACCCGGTGTGTTCAACCATCTGGCTTTCGATTGCAGTGATCTCGGCGCCACCCGCGCGCGACTCGACGCCGCCGGCGTGGTCTATGAAGTTGACGTTGTCGACGAACTGCACCAGACCCAACTGTTCTTGACCGATCCAGCGGGCATCGGCATCGAACTGACCTTCACCCTCCGGCAAGCCTGAAGCCTCTGCACTCTGGTTTGGTGGTACCACGCGTTTATCATCGCGGCATGCCGGCCAAACCCCTCACCGACATTCTTGAACACGCCTTGCGTACGGCCGCGCCGCCTGCGTTGTGCGTCGCTTTCAGCGGCGGCCCTGATTCCACGGCGCTGCTGCACGCGCTGGCGCCCATGCCCGAAGCACGCGAGCGTGGGTTGCGCGCCCTGCACGTCGATCACGGCTTGCATGCCGAAAGCGCTGGTTGGGCGCATCGATGCGCGGTGTTTTGCAAGACGCTGAATGTTCCGTTGACGGTGCTGCACGTCACAGTGCGCGACGCACATGGCGAGGGGCTCGAAGCCGCGGCGCGACGTGCACGCTACGCGGCCTTTGCCGAAAGCTTGCACGAGGGCGAATGGCTGGCGCTGGCGCACCACCGCGACGACCAGATCGAAACCGTGTTGCTGAAATTGTTGCGCGGCGCGGGGCCGGAAGGTTTGGGCGGGATGCGGGTATTGCGGCCGTTGGCGTCGGGCTTCCTGTGGCGACCACTGCTTGAAACCCCGCGTGAAATACTGCACAACTACCTGAAAGAAAAAGAAATAGAGGCCATCGAAGACCCGGCCAATGCCGACCCGCGCTTCGCCCGCAATGTGCTGCGGCGCGAGCTTTTGCCGCGCATCCGCGGGCATTGGCCGCATGCGGCAGCATCCATCCTGCACGCGGCACGCCTGTGTCGGACGGCCGCCGACTACATCGACGCTGACGCGCAAGCGGCATTGTCCAACCTGCGCCGCGACACCGACAGCCTCGATGCAGAGGGTTGGTTGTCGCTGCCGGAGGCCCTGCACGCACCGGTACTCGATGCCTGGTTGCACGCGCGCGGGCTATCCGCTCCGCCCGACGCATCGCGTGCCGAACTGGCACGACAGGCGGCACAAGCAGCGATCGATCGCGTGCCCGTGATCGCATGGCCGAATGCGGAAGTGCGGGTGTGGGACGGTCGCCTGCACGCCATGCCTTCGCTGACTCCGGTGCCCGCACGCTGGCAGGCTCAGTGGAATGGCGCGCCTCTGGTATTGCCCGATGGCTGCGGCACGCTGATGTTGCATGCCACGAACAAGACAACGACGCCCGCCACCGGCGTGCGCATCGACCCGCCGTTGACCGTGCGTTTCCGTCGCGGCGGCGAACGCATCAAGCCCGCCGGCGACGCGCACACCCGCGAACTGCGCGACCTGTTCCAGCAGGCGCGCATGCCGCCGTGGCTGCGTGAGCGCTGTCCGCTGATTTTCGAGCACGGCGAATTGATCGCCGTCGCGGACTTGTGGATCAGCGAGCGCGGCAATACGGTCTTCGCAACACCCTGCGTACACCCACGCTGGCAACGCCCGACGGACACTCAAGGCACGTCATGCGCATGACGTGGCGTTCAGGTTGTGCGCGCCAGCATGATGCGTCGTGCAACAATCGACCCATACGAGGAGGCCATGATGAAAACCCTGCGCATTGTCACCCTTGCCGCACTGACCCTTGCTGGCGCGAGCTTTGCCGTCGCCACCCCGGTCATGGCCGACCCGCCGCCCTGGGCGCCCGCACACGGCTGGCGCGCCAAGCACCAGTACGTCTATTACCCGTCGGCCGAGGTGTATTACGAGCCGGCTTCGAGCATGTGGTTCTGGTTGGGCGGCAACGGCTGGCAGGCCGGTGTGAGCCTGCCCCTCGCCTTGCAGGGCTACGTTAGCGCGGGTGGCGTGAACATCGCACTGGATGTCGACCGGCCTTATCTGCAAAACGACTACGTGGTGCGCCATTACGGCGGCCGTGAGCGCCATTGGTGGCGCAACGATGATCACGAGCATGGACATGGGCATGCACACGGCCATGGTCATGGACACGGCCACGGCCACGACAATGGTCAAGGCAACGACCATGGCCACGGACACGGCGGCCACTGACGAGCACGCGGGTGTCGTCCACGCACTCAATCCGCGCGTGGACGGCCACCCACGATGATCCGCGCATTCCTCTGCCAGGTCAGGTACGACCACGCCCAGTTCCACATCACCGCGAGCCGGTTGCGAAAGCCGATCAGGAAGAAGATGTGCGCGATCAGCCAGAACAACCAGCCGGCGAATCCCGAGAACTGCCAGCCGCGCAGATCGACCACCGCCGAGGAACGGCTGATGCTGGCGAGGCTGCCTTCATCGTGGTAACGGAACATGCGTGGCACGCGCCCCGCAACGCGTTCGCGCAGCGCACGCGCGGCGTACGCGCCCATCTGCTTGGCGGCCGGCGCCATGCCCGGCACGCGCTGGCCGTCCTGCTCCAGCCAGGCGAGGTCGCCGATCACGAAGACCTCGGGGTGGCCCGGTAGCGACAAGTCGGGCGCTACTTTCACGCGTCCCGCGCGATCGCGCTCGCCGCCGAGCTGCGCGCCCAGCGGTGATGCCGCGACGCCGGCCGCCCACAACACCGTGCGCGCGACGATGCGCTGGTCGCCCATGCGCACACCGGTCGCATCGATGTCGGTGACCGCATCGCCCGTGTGAACCTCGACACCAAGACTTTCCAGTTTGCGCTGCGCGATCGCGGACAATTTTTCCGGCATGGCCGCCAACACGCGCGAGCCGGCTTCGACCAGATGGATGCGGGCATCGTGCGGCCTCGCCACGCGGAACTCGCGCGGCAATGTGTGGTGCGCCATTTCCGCCAGCGTACCCGCAAGCTCCATGCCGGTTGGCCCCGCACCCACGATCACGAAGGTGAGCCATTCGGCGCGGCGCGCGGGGTCGGGCTCGCACTCGGCCGCCTCGAACGCCGAAAGGATCCGCCGACGGATCGCCAGCGCGTCGTTCATGGTCTTGAGACCCGGCGCCTTCGCGGCCCACGCATCATGCCCAAAGTACGCGTGGGTGGAGCCGGTGGCGACGACCAGATAGTCGTAGTCGATCGTCTGTTCCGTGGTGCGTACGCTGCGTGTCGCGACGTCGATGCCGGTCACCTCTTCCATCCAGACCGTGGCGTTGGCCTGCTTCCTCACGATGTGCCGCAAGGGCGCGGCAATGTCCGGGCCGGACAGGCTGGCCGCGGCCACCTGGTACAGCAGCGGCTGAAATACATGGTGGTTGGCGCGATCGACCAGGGTCACCCGCACGGGTGCCCGCGCCAGCGCTCGCGTGGCCCAGAGGCCGCCGAAACCGCCGCCGAGGATCACGACATGTGGTCGTGAAGCCATTCCGTCCATGCGGCCATGGTAAGTGCAGATACCCGAAGCCTGCATGACCAGCGACACGGGCCAAGGGGCATCGAAGCGGTTAACCTCACGTTTCACGGATCGGGGAGAACCGCCATGCGCCGAATGCACGCCATCGTGATCGCCGCCCTTTTCGCGGCCGGCTTGTTGGTGACCGCAACCAGCCATGCCGTCACGCCGTCCGCGACACAGGGATTCACGCTGCAGCAGGTGTTGGCGTATCCGTTCCCGCAGGATCTCGTGGCCGCACGCCACGGCGACCGCATCGCTTGGGTCATCAACCAGAACGGCGTGCGCAACGTGTGGGTGGCCGAAGCGCCAAAATTCGCGCCGCGCCAGGTCACGCGCTTCACGCAGGACGACGGCCAGGAAATCACGCAACTCACCTTCTCGCCCGACGGCCAGCAACTGGTGTTCGTGCGCGGCGGCGACCACGACGCCAACTGGCCGGAGAAGCTGCCGCCCGATCCCGCGTCCAACCCGGTCGAACCCAGGGTGACGTTGTGGGTGGTCGACCTTGCCGCCGGCACTTCGCGCGCGCTGACCGAAGGTGATGCGCCGGCGCTTTCATCGAAAGGCGAACTGGCCTACATCAAGGGCCATCAGGTGTGGACCGCACCGCTCGATGCCCACGACAAGGTCAAGCCGAAACGCCTGTTCTTCGACCGTGGCAAGGATGGCGATCTGCACTGGTCGCCGGATGGTTCGCGGCTGGCGTTCGTGTCGAATCGCGGCGACCATGCCTTCATCGGGGTGTTCACCAATGACCACACGCCGCTGGTGTACCTGTCGCCCTCGACCGGCAACGACGGCGATCCGCGCTGGTCGCCCGATGGCACGCTCATCGCCTTCACGCGCCAGCCCGGCAATGGCGGCCCGCCGCAGCCGATCCTGACCCTGACGCCGCAGCCATGGTCGATCCATGTCGCGAACGCGCGAACCGGGCAAGGCCGCGTGGTGTGGCAAAGTCCCGACACGCTGGTCGGTTCGTACCCGCAAACCGCGGGCGGTTCCAACCTGCACTGGGCCGACGGCGGATCGCGATTGGTGTTTCTCGCCGACCTCGATGGTTGGCCGCATTTGTATTCGGTCGGCGTCAATGGCGGCACGCCCCTGCTGCTGACGCCCGGCAAGTTCATGGTCGAAGACGTGGTGATGGCGCCCGACGGGCGTTCCGTGGTCTACAGCGCCAACACCGGTGGCACGAAAAACGATGGCGATCGCCGGCACCTGTTCCGTGTGCCCGTGGACCGCGCGCAACCGACTCCAATGACCTCGGGTACCGACATCCAGACCTCACCCGCAGCAGTCGGCGATGCCGTCGCCTACATCGACGCCGGCGCGCAGCGGCCGCCGCTGGTTTCCGTGATGCAGGCCAATGGCAATGACCAACGCGCGCTGCAAGCCAACCTGATCCCGGCCGATTTCCCGACCGCGCAACTGGTCGTTCCGCAGGCCGTCACGTTCAAGGCCGCCGACGGCACGCTGATCCACGGGCAACTTTTCCGCAGCCACGACGCCGGCGCCCACCAGCCCGGCGTGATCTTCGTGCACGGCGGCCCGCCCCGCCAGATGCTGCTGGGCTGGCACTACATGGACTACTACTCCAACAGCTACGCGGTGAACCAGTACCTCGCGACGCACGGCTTCACCGTGCTGTCGGTGAATTACCGGCTCGGCATCGGCTACGGCCACGCTTTCCACAACCCGCCGCACGCGGGTCCGGCCGGCGCGTCCGAGTACCAGGACGTGGTCGCGGGTGCAAGATTCCTGCAGCACGTGCCGGGCGTCGACCCCGCGCGCATCGGCATCTGGGGCGGTTCGTACGGCGGCTATCTCACCGGACTGGCACTGGCGCGCAACTCCGACATCTTCAAGGCCGGGGTGGCGATGCACGGCTTGTACGACTGGTCGCGCGCGATCGGCTGGTGGTTCAACGAAAATCCGAACGGACGCTACGAACAGGGCGATTACAAGCAGGCGCTGAAGGTGGCCTGGGAATCCTCGCCCGACGCATCCATCGCGACCTGGAAATCCCCGGTGCTGCTGATCCAGGGCGACGACGACCGCAACGTGCACTTCCTGCAGATGGAAGACATCGTGCCACGCCTGCGCAAACACCACGTGCCGTTCGAGGCCATCGTGATTCCGAACGAGATCCACGGCTTCCTGCGCCACGTCTCGTGGCTCCGTGCCGACACCGCGACCGTGGATTTCCTTGAGCGCAAGCTGGAATCCGGACGTGGCCAACCCTGACACGCCACCCGTCGATCTTGATGCGTACCTGCTGCGCATCGGCCTGCGCACGGTGGACGCACCCGAAAACGCTGCCAGCCGCCGACGCTGCGCACCTGTACCCATTTCGTCGCGTCACTCGTGCGATTGCTGCCGGATCGACGCGGAGAACGTTTTGTGATCACCGTTCCGAACGGGCCGCGCGATGCACGTGGCGACGGGGAATCTGCTCGGGATTTGATGGATCGGGGCAACCGGCTTGCGCAAACGGGCGGGCTCGTGGATGCGCTCGATTGCTACCGCCGCGTGCTGTCGATCCTTCCCGAATCGTTCGATGCACACGCCAATCTGGGCGGGGTACTGGTGGTGCTCGGGCGTTTCGCGGAGGCCGAGCCGCACTTGCGCTGGGCGATCGCGCGAAGCCCGGAACAAGCCCCGCTGCATGAGGCGCTCGGCCTCGCCTGCGCGGAGCAGGGTCGACCTGCCGAGGCGGAAGCGTGCTTGCGCCGCGCCGCGGAACTCGCGCCCGGCAACCCGGACATCCCGCGCCATCTTGGCAAGGCCTTGTATCGCCTGTGCCGCTACAACGAAGCGGAGGCGCAGTATCGACGCGCCCTCGCGTTGGCGCCGGACAGTCCCGAGGCACTCGCCGATCTTGCGGATTTGCTGAGGCGCGAAAAGCGTTTCGGTGATGCAGAAACGCTTTACCGGCGGGCACTCGCACTGCAGCCGAAGCAGGCTGCGGCGCTTTACGGAATGGGCCACTGCCTCGCCGAAGCGGGCCGTGTCGCCGAAGCCTGCGACCACTTGGAGCGTGCGATCGCATCCCGGCCCGATTACATCGATGCGTATTACCGGCTCACCCTGCTCGGCCGTCCTGATGCAACCGGCGCGTGGCTGGCGCGGCTCGAAGCGCTCGCGCAACGCTTGGCCACGTTGCCAACGCAACAGCAGGTGCATTACTGGTTCGCGCTGGGCAAGCTGCGTGAAGACGCGCGACGTTACAACGATGCTTTCGCGGCTTACGCCGCAGGCAACCGGGCCGAGCGCGACGCGCATCACCTCGATGAGTACGCGGCACGCCAGGAGCCGCTGGACGAGCGTTTCAACCAGCGGATCGCCGCGACCTTCACCGCCGACATGCTGCGCGCGGCGCCACAGGTCCGGAAGCACGATGCACGCGTGCCGATCTTCATCGTCGGCATGCCGCGTTCGGGCACGACGCTGGTCGAGGCCATCCTGGCCGCGCATCCGTCGGTGCATGCGGGCGGGGAAATGCGATACCTGCCGGAGACGCTGAAGGCAGCCTTCGGCTTCGACGATCCGGGCGACCACACGGCGTATCCCGAGGTCGTACCCGCGCTGACGCAGGATGCACTGTGGAAACTTGGCGCGGCCTACCTGGATCGCGTGTGGCGGCAGGCGCCGGGTGCCAGCCACATCACCGACAAGCTGACCGGCAATTACCTGCACGCCGGGATGATCCGGCTGGCGTTGCCGCAGGCGAAGATCGTCCACGTGGTGCGCGATCCGCTGGACGCGTGTTTCTCGTGCTTCGCGAATGTCTTCGAGCGTGGCAGTGTGCCCTACACCTACGAGCTCGGCACGCTGGGCCGTTACTGCGCGCGTTACCTGGAACTGATGCGGCACTGGCGACGGGTATTGCCGGCAGATGCCGTGCTGGATGTGCGGTACGAAGAGCTGGTGGCGGATCCCGACGCACAAATCCGTCGCCTGCTGGGGTATGTCGGCTTGCCGTGGGATCCGAAGTGCCTGGCTTTCCATGCGAACCGGCATGCGGTGCGCACGGTCAGCCTGGGCCAGGTGCGGCGGCCCATCTATCGTTCGTCGGTCGCGCGCTGGGAACATTTCCAGACGCATCTCGGGCCACTGATTGCAATCCTCTCCGGGTACCGTTGATCGTCGGCGACGCCGGAAAGACATTGCCGCAACGCTGCAGGACATGCATTTCACGGGATGGTGCGCCGCAGCGTGACTCGCTGCCGGAACGCGACTACCGTGCACGCGTTTGTGCCGATGCGAGGGTGTCGGGCAGACGATCCGCAGCGCGCGCTGACGCGTTGTGTGCGACGTATCAAGGGTCTTGGCAACCGGCTCGACGCTGCCAAGGGGGAGTGTGCACTTGCGGACTTGCTTCGTGGAGCCACGCGCTCGCAGCACGTGGCGGTGTTCACATCCAACTTGCAGGAGTCACTGATGTCAAACCATGTTCGATTGAAGGCGCTTGTCGCCGCCGTGGGCTTGGCGGTGGGTGCAACGGGACTGGCCGCATCCCCGTCCATGCCGCTGACCCATGCCTCCGTCATCAAACAGGCCACCCAGTTGCGTGCCGGCGATACCGTGATCGGCCCGATGGCGCTGACGAAATCGATGCGGGTAACGTTGTCGCTGCACTGGCGCAATGCCGCGCAGTTGCAGGCGTTCATCGCCAATCCACATCACCCGAACCTGACCCACGCCGAGTTCGTGGTCGAATACGCTCCGAGCGCGAACCAGGTCGACCAGGTCGAGGCGTTCCTGCGCCAGCAAGGCTTCCACGACATCCAGGTCACTTCCGACAACCTGCTGGTATCGGGCGCGGGGTCGGTCGCAGACGTGCAGTCGGCATTCAATACCAACCTGGTCCAGGTACACACCCGTCATGGTCGACTGGCCTTCGCAAATTCCACGGCGGCCCGCATCCCGGATTCGCTGAAGGGCGTGGTGCATGAAGTGCTCGGCTTGCAGACCGTGCACCGGTTCCACGTGTTGAAGCGCCCGGGTGGAGGCGGAGGCGGCTCCTCCGTGGGCACCGAAGTCTCCCACAGCCCGCTCGACTTCCCGACGATCTACGATGCCGGCACCACGGCAACCGGGTCCACCGTCAGCGTCGGCGTCATCACGTCGGGCTCGGTCAGCCCGACCCTGAGCGATTTCAAAACCTTCCTGAGCGAGAACCCCAGCCTCGGGAATATCCCGCTGAACGTGGTAACCGTCGATGGCGGTGGCACGAGCGCCACCGGAACCACCGAATGGGATCTCGACACCCAGGACATCGCCGGCATGTCCGGCGGCGTCAAGGCGCTGTACCTGTACGACACCTCGTCGTTGTCCAACCAGGGTCTGGTCGATGACTTCAGCGCCGCGACCACGGCCGACGTGGTGCGCGTGGTCAACGTGTCGATCGGCGGCTGCGAGACGAGCGCCGAGACGAACGGGGCCGCAACCGGCGACAACATCTTCCAGGAAGCCGACGCGGAGGGCATGACGTTTTCCGTGTCCGCCGGCGACTCGGGCGCCGACGAGTGCGGCAGGCACAGGGCCGGGGCGAGCTGGCCCGCCAACTCGCAATACGTGGTGGCGGTCGGCGGCACCGAGCTGTGGACCACCGGCAGCAATGGCACGACCTGGGCCAACGAAACGGTGTGGAACGACGCCAGTGGCGCCACCGGCGGCAGCCCCTCGCTCTACGAGCCGATGCCGAGCTGGCAAGTGGGCGTGGGCCAGAACGCCGGCCACACCACCCGTGGCGTGCCGGACGTCGCGATGGACGCGAGCCCCTATTCCGGGGCATCGATCATCGTGAATGGTTCGCCGGAAGTGGTCGGCGGCACCAGCCTTGCCTCGCCGCTGTTCGTGGGCGTGTGGGCGCGCGCGTTGGCGACCAACTCCAGCCTCGGTTTCGCGGCACCGTTGATCTATGCCGATGCGAAGACGAACTATGCGACCGACTTCCACGATGTGACATCCGGCAACAACAACGGCGAAACCGCTGCTGCCGGCTGGGATTATTGCTCGGGCTTCGGCACGCTCAATGTCGCCAACTTCGTGGCGCACGTCGCAACCGGTGGTTGAGCATCACGGCCACGGGCTCAGGGCGAGGCACCGCTGCCGGCCCTGCCCCTGACACGGACGTATGCCGCGACGGTTCGCGGTGGCGCGCAACAAAAACCCCTGCCTCGCGCGAGGCAGGGGTTTCATTTCGCGCGTTGCTGCTTGACGAGACGCGGAGCCTTGTGCCGCGAGGCACGGCCGCGTGCGTGATGCCCGGCGTCGGCACCGACGCGCCCTCGCCATTGTTTTCGGATCCGGCCGGAACGATTCGCTGACGAAGTGCGTGCAAGAATCCGTCGGCATGCGTCATTTCGATACCAGCGGCGCGGGGACGTCGCGTGCCGGCACGTTCCACCCACTGACTTCGACCACGGGAGCCGATGTCGCCGCCGCCGCGTAACGCGCGCTCACGGTCAACGATTCCCCCGGCCACAAGGTGACGTCGTTGCCGCTCCAGAGGATCGGCAGCACTGGATCGCCCTTGGCGGACTTCCGGATCGACAGGTGCAGGAACAGCGCCACGGTCTTCGCCGACTTCGGCACGCCGAGTGTGACCGTGGTGACATCGTCGTCGCCATCGCGCCGCGTCGAGGCCTGCACCTGGCTGGTCGTGGTCGGCAAGGTCTGCAGCGCGGTGAGATTCGCGTATTGCGTGACCGGCGTGGTGTACCAGTTGGAATGTTTCCAGTCGAGCACGTCCGGCTGTGTCGACAGCCAATAGACATTGCGGCTGACGGATTGGCCGTCATTGGATACAAGACTCAGCTCGAGGAAATAGGTGCTGGACAGCCCTGTCAGTTGCGGAACCTTGGCGAGATGCAGCGTGTGGTTGCCCGCAAGATCGATTTCCGTGAAGCGTTTGCTGTAGCGCACGCTGCCGTCGAGGTTGCGCACCTGCACACGTGCCTGCAGCCCCTGCTCGTCGGCCAGCGTGTGGTTCACCAGCACGATGCCGCGGTCGTTATACGAATACTGGATGTGCACCGGCTCGTTGGCCTTTTGGGCGCCGAAGTAGGCGCCCGCCGGATTCATGGAGTAGTCGAACAGATGCCAGTGCAGCGACGGCCAGGCGTTGTCGAGCATCCAGTAGATCACGCCCGTGGACGGGTTGGCCGAATCCATGTGCGCGTTGTAGGCCTCGAACTCCGCGCGCACGTTGTCGTAGTTGGCGAGCTGCGCCTTCTTCACGTAATCGGCAAGACTGGTGGGCGCGCCATAGCGTTTGGCCAGTGCGGTCGCGAAACGATCGAGGTGGGCGAACGGCGACCACGCCGCCGCCGCGTGGTACTGCCTGACCTCGGGATATTTCCACAACGCCTCGCTTGCCTGCGGCGAGAGCATGCGCTCGATGTCCTCCAGACGCGGAATATCCGCGCCGGCGCTGGTTTCGGACGCAAACCCGAACGCGCCGCCGAGCTTGTCCCCGTACCAGTACGCGGGCGGCACCCAGGCGTACGGCCCCGCCATCTTCATGCCCGACGGCCCCGCCGCCGCGGTTTTCTGGTCCGAAGCGGCGGAGACGATGGGATCGGGCCAGTCGGCCGCGCGCAGCGTGTCCACGTACATTTTCGCGTTGGCGGGCGGCGGCGCGTTGTCGCTGCCGATCAGGAACGCGATCACCGAAGGATGGTTGCGCAGCAGACGCGCTTCGCTCGCCATCGATGCCTCGGCGATCTTCATGTCCGCCGCATCCCAAGGTGCGCCGCCGGTGCCGGCCGGGGCTTCCCATTTGTCGCAGCACTCCCAGCCGGGCAAAATCAGAATGCCATCGCGGTCGGCCAGGTCGTAGAAATGTTGGTCTTCGAGCTTGCCCTCGCTGCGGATCGCGTTGAGCCCCAGGTTGCGCACGTAACTGAACTCGGCGGCGAGCCGCGCGGGGTCGACCCGCAGGAACATGTCGGGCGCCCAGCCGCCGCCGCGGATCAACAGCGGCTTGCCGTTGATCAGGAACTGGCGATAGCCCTGCCTGGTGAGGCGCGATGCGACGCTGCGGATGCCGAACGTGGTGGCCGTGCGGTCGGACACGGTTCCGCCCACCGCCACCGCAAGTTGCAGGGAGTACAGCGGGTGCGCTCCCATCCCGATCGGCCACCAGACTTTCGGGTTCTGCAACAACAACGCCGGATTGGTAGCGGGCGTGAACGACACGGTTTCGACCTGTCCGGGATCGAGGTGCAGCAGGCGCCGCACCGGCACGCCCGCGATGTCGCCCGTCAGCGTGGCGTCCTGCGGCACCGCATCGAGATTCCTGACCGTCACGTGCACCGTCACCGCCGCTTGCGCGAGACCGGGCAACGACAGGTCGGAAGTGACCGCGGGCTCGCCGATTTGGACCGGCCCGGTTTCGACGATGTCCACGCCGCGCCACGGCCCCATGTTGTTGTCGGGCGGCGACGGGTTCCAGTCCACCCAGCCCATCGAAAAATCGAGCTGCGGATCGGCCGGATGCACGCGCAGCGCCAGCACGTTGGTGCCGGTGTGCACCCATGGGGTGATGTCGAACCGGCGCACCGGATAGGCGCCGAGCATCTGCGCGTCGGTGGCGATCTGGTGCCCGTTGAGCCAGACATCCGCACCGCCGATGATGCCGTTGGAACGCAGCCATACGTGCTGTCCGTTGGCGACGCCCTTCAGCGTGAACTCGCTGCGGTACCACCACGGCACCACGAAGTGATGGCGGGCAACCGTGCGCAGATTGTCGCCCTGGAAAACATCCTGGTACTTGCCGTTTTCCATCAGCCCGGCCATCACCGTGGCACGGCCGCTCACCGGGTACCAACCCTTCATCTGGAAACCGCTGTTCGATATTTCCGCCCCGCCCTGCTGCGCCTCGGCGCTCGACCGGATTTGCCAATGAGCGATCGCGGTGACGTGGCCGGGGTCTTGCGCGACCTGCGTGGGCGCGTAGGTATTGGCGGCGTACGCGGCAGGTGCGGCCAGCGATACGAGCGCGACCAGGGCCACGCGGACTTTTTGCACGAGGGTCAACACGATGGGTTCTCCAGCCAGGCTTCCCGCACCTCCACGGGTGCGAACGGCCAGGACCGGTTGACCTTGGCCCAAGCCACGAATACCACCAGTCCGGCCACGATCCACGCACCGGACAGGATCAACGATAACGTCGATGCCGACACGTACACGTAGATCCAGCCGAGCATCGCGACGACGCACGGCAGCGGATACAACCACTGGCGGTAAGGCCGGCGCAAATCCGGCTGGCGCCGGCGCAGCACAACCAGCGCGACGATCTGCGCGGCCGACTGCACGATGATGGTGGCGGCCAGCAGCATGTTGATCACTTCGGTCAGATCGAAAAAGGTGCCGGCCGCCATCACCACGCCCATCGTCAGCAGCGCCACGTGCGGGAATGCATGCCTGGCGTGCAAGCGTCCGAACACCGACAGGAACACTTTTTCGTGCGCCGCCTGATACGGCACGCGCGAACCGCCGAGCAGACCCGCGAACACCGAGGCGAACGCGGTAACGATGATGAGGATGGTCATCACCGCCGCCGCCGTGTGGCCCCAACTGTGCTCGACCACCAGCGAGGCCACCGACTTCGAGGCGGCCACCTCGTGCCAAGGCACGACGCCCAGCACGCTGATGTTGAGGACGAGATACACCACCATCATCGCGAGCACCGAAATGATGATCGAGCCCGGCATAGTCCGTCCTGGATCGCGCAGCTCGTCGCCCATGTACGCGGTGGTGAAGTAGCCCAGATAATCGTAGATGCCGATGATCAGGCCCGCGCCGAGCCCCACGAAGAAATGTCCGCCGAAGGCATCGGGCGGATAGGTGAATGCCAACGCGGGATGGAAATCGGAGAAGCCCGCGGCCGACACACCCACCACGGCCAGCAGCATGATCACCCACAGCGCGATGGTGATCGCGCGGATCGACTCGATCCGGCGGTACAGCAGCAACACCACCAGGAAACACGCCGCGAGGCTGATCAGGTGCACGGCGGTCCAGCCCAGGTGCGGGAAAAAGAACCCGAGGTATTCCACCATGCCGATGATGCCGGTCGACATCAGCAAGGGGATGGTCAGCAGCACCGTCCAGATGAACAGGAACGGCATCAGCTTGCCGGTGCGGTACTGGAAGGCTTCGCGCAGGTACACGTAGGTGCCGCCGGAACCGGGCATCGCCGCGCCCAGTTCCGCCCAGACCATGCCGTCCGATACGGCCAGGATGGCACCCGCGATCCAGCCGATCACCGCCTGCGGTCCACCCATCGTCGCGACCATCAGCGGGATGGTGATGAACGGCCCGATGCCGCACATCTGGGTCATGTTGATCGCGGTGCCCGGGAACAGGCCGATCGAGCGATGGAAACCGACGTCGCTTGCAGGCAGGGTGGATTCGGATGCTGGCATGTCTAGCCTGTGGTTGGCGGTGTCCCGAATGCGGTGCGGACGCGCGCGTCGGGCGCCGTGAGCGCGAAACCAGCCGCGGACAAGAGCCCCACCCCAGTCTGCCACCAGGGTGACCGAGCCATCGGCCGTTGCGGCCTCGTGCGCGAAGCACGAGGCCGCAAGTGATCACCGTTGCAACAACGCTGTCAACTTGTCCAACTGCGCCCGGTAGTTGTCGAGCACCGTGGCCGTGACCGCCGCGTACTTGTCGGCGCGGGCCCAATCGCGCGCATCCAGCGCCTCGTGCACGGCGGGCAGGGTCTTGGGCGCGTAGCCGGTCAACTCGCCCGGTGCCTGGATCATGTTCTTGTACCAGGGACGGCCGGGCAGGCCCTGTTGATCGAGCAGCCGCTGTTCCAGCGTGCCCATCAACTGGTTGACTTCGGCCAGTTGGGACGCCGGGATATCCAGCCCCTTTGCGGCGCGTACGCTGTAAGCTTTTTCATAAGCTTGCGCGCTTTCCTTCAGCTTCTTTGCAGCCGTGTCCAGCGGCGCGAAGTCGACCTTCGGCACGTTGGACAAGCGCGCTGGAGGCGCCAACGGGTGCAGCGGATCGGACGCCAGCTTGTAGTCGCCGGCTGCCAGCAACTTGTGCTGCGCCTCGGCCGCCTTGCGCTCGTTGTCGGCTTCCTTGTGCATCTGCTTGACGTAGCGATCGAGTGTCGTGCCGAAGTCGCCGAAGCGCATCGGCAGCACTTCCGCATCGGCGGTGCGCAGCACGATGTGACCGGCCACTTCCGCCAGCGCGACCTCGTACTTGAAGCCCGGGTCGCCGAAGCGGTCGAAGTGCTCGAAGTCGTCATAGCGCGAGTGGTACACCCCGCCCTGGTTGGCCTCGCCGCCGAACCCGACGTTCAGCGTCGCGATACCGAGGTGTTCCAGGAATGCGCTGTAGTCCGAACCCGAGCCCAGCGGTTCGATCGGAATGTCGCCACTGGCACCCGCCAGCTTCGCGACCTCCTTCAACTCCGGCCGAGCGTCTTTCTTCGCCGCTTCCACGTCCAGATGGGCGCGCAGGCGCCGCTGCACGCTGGCCTGCGTTTCCGGATCGGTCACGCCCGCTGCCACCTGGTTGACCAAGTGCTGCAGCGAATGGCTGCCGCCCGCGAACAGGAAACCGCGTCCGTTGGTGTCGGAATTGACGTACAGCACGGCGTGTTTCTGCAATTCCTTGGCGTGGGTTTCCGCCCATTCGGTGGAACCGAGCAGGCCCGGCTCCTCGCCGTCCCAACTCGCGTACACGATGGTGCGTTTCGGCCGCCAGCCCTGCTTGTACAACGCGCCCATGGCCTTGGCCTCGCCCAGCATCGCGACGGTGCCGGCCAGCGGATCGAACGCGCCGAACACCCAGCCGTCGTGATGGTTGCCGCGCAACACCCACTGCTCGGCATCGCTGGAACCCGGCAGCTTGGCGATCACGTCGTAGATGGGCTTCAAATCCCAATTCGACTTCACCACCATGTGCACCTTGGCCGGGCCGGCACCCACGTGATAGGTGAACGGCAGCGCGCCGCGCCAGCTCTCGGGCGCCACCGGGCCACCCATCGCTTCGAGCAGCGGTGTCGCGTCCGCATAGGAAATCGGCAGCACCGGAATCTTCAGGATCGTCTTGACGTCCTTCAGCGGCAGATGCTTCGCGCCCGGCACCGAACCATAACCCGGCGTGGTGGGGTCGCCCGGGTACAACTGCATCTTGGCCACAGAACCGCGCTGCACGCCTTCGGGCGGACGCGTCGGCCCCTTCGGGTACGGGTCGCCGGTGAAATAACCGTCGTTGCGCGGATCGGAATAGATCAGGCAACCGATCGCGCCGTGCTGGTAAGCAAGCTCCGGTTTCAGTCCGCGCCAGCCGCCGCCGTAACGCACGATCACGATCTTGCCCTTGACACTGACGCCGAGGCGCGCCAGTTCCTTGTAGTCGTCCGGCATGCCGTAGTTGACGTACACCAGTTCGCCGGTGACGTCGCCGTCGGCGCCGTACACGTTGTAAGGCGGCAACGCGCCGGACAGGTACGAGGTGCTGTCGCCCTTGATCGGCGGCTCGTGCAGCGTGGCCTTGAAGGTGGTCGGCGCCACCAGTTCCACCGATTCCTTGATCGGCGTCGGGTACAGCACGTCGAAGGTTTCGATGTGCGCATCCCAGCCCCACTGCTTGAACTGCGCCAGCATCCACTCGGCGTTGGCCTTGTCGTGCGGCGAGCCGACCTGGTTGGGTTCGGACGACAACTGCTTCAGCCAGTCGCGCATTTCGCTGGCGCTCAACATCGAATTGAAACGTTGTTCGAGCTGATGTTGCCGCGCCGCGCCGCTGGCGGTGAATCCCAGCATGCCACCGGCAGATGCCGGCTGCGCGGGCGGTGTCGCGGCGCCCGCCGCGCAAGTGAGCACCAGGCAGGCCAAACCCGCCCCGAGTTTGTGAAGTTTCGCTCGCTGCATTGCCAACCCCTCCGATCTAGGCCCCCGAAAACCAACCCGCGCGACCGACGCACGCGGGTGAACCCCGCCCTTTTACGCCATCGCGGGGAAGATTGCATGGGGCAATCGTCATGCCCCGTGGCGCCGGGGTTCGCCCGATCAGGGGCGCCGCGGTACTACGCCCAGCAACCATCGCGTGCAAAACGCCACGATCAACCCGAACACCAGCATCGCCACGAGATTCATGGCGAACTTCTCGGGTGTGAAGTGATTGATGCGGTGCCACGCTGAGAAAAACATCACCCCGTAATTCATCACCACGAAGATCACCACGCCATAGGCCAGCCCGGCCAGCACGGGTCGCGCGGTCAGCCAACGCAGGCGCAAGGCCGCCAGCACGAAGACCGCGGCGATCACCAGCGACATGCCCCATTGCAGGAACAGGCCCAGCCAGGCACTCGCCGCGCCCCCGTGCAACGCCGCCGCGCCCTGCACGCCGCCCGCGATGAAATGCAGGATGAGGCGCGGATCGACCCGGTTGTTCAAGGCCGCCGCGCCGATATCGAGGGTTCCGGCAATCAGGCCGCCCGCGAGAATGGCCAGTGCGACGCGCCGGCGTGCGCGGGACGGACGTTGCAGGGAAGCCGTTTGCGCAGTCATGGGTAGCCGCTCATGGGGGACGAGTCGTGGATGCTGGCCGGGCAAATCCCGGCCCATAAGTGGCTTTCGTCATGCATCCTGCCTGAGGGTTGGCGCTGCGCGGGACGCCTTGCTAAGGTGAATGCTTGTCCACGGCCACACCTGCCGCCCCGTCCGCCCTCCGCCCCGGCAACGATGCTGCCCAGCCCGACCCAACTCCTGCGCAACCGGATCCAGCAACTGCACAAGCGCATCGGCGGACGCCACTGGTTTCCGCACGTGCCGCTGGCGATCCTGCTTGGGCTGGGCGGCTTCTGGTTGCTGCAGAGCGAACTCGGCCGGCACTGGCGGCACATCCTCGACCAGTTGTTGAGCGGCGGCCAGGGCCTGCACCCCGCGCTGCTGCCGCCGATCCTGATCGGGCTCGGCATGCTGATCATGGCGTTCGGCCTGCTGTTCCGCTCGCGGCTGGCATGGAGCATGGCGCTGCTGCTGGCCGCGACCGCCGCTATCAGCATGTATTTCGGGCGCTACGGGCACCACATCCACCTGCTGCTCGGCTACTTCATCCTGATGCTGGCGCTGCTGGTGTTCGCATGGCGCCAGTTCGATCGCAGCAGCCTCGCCGCCGGCACCCTGTTTGCGTTGACTTCGTTGGTGATGGTGGTCGTGTACGCGACCTTCGGTGCGTTTTACCTCGGCACCGACTTCAGCCCGAAGATCACCGACCTCGTGACCGCGCTGTACTTCGCGCTGGTCACGATGAGCACGGTCGGCTACGGCGACATCACGCCGAAGACGACCGAATCGAAACTGTTCGTGGTGTCGATCATCGTGCTGGGCGTCGCGGTGTTCGCGACCTCGCTGACCGCGGTGATCGCGCCACTGGTGACCCGCAGCCTGCAACGCATCGTGAATCGGAAGGACCAACGCATGCAACGCGAAAACCATTTCGTCGTGATCGGCAACACGCCGCTCGCGCTCAACACCTGGCGCGAGCTCACCCGCCGCGGCCAGCCCGTCACCCTGTTGATGCGGCAGGAGCCGGAATCCGGTGCCCCCGTCAATGCCGACACCGTGATCGGCGAGCCCAGCGACGGCGACGTGCTGCGCAAGGCCGGCGCCGACAAGGCGCAGGCGGTGCTGGCGATGTTGCCCGATGATTCCGAGAATGCGTTCGTGGTGCTGGCGGTGCGCGAACTCGCGGGCAAGGCGCGCACCGTCGCCGCCGTCAACGATGCGCACCACCTGGCGCGCGTGAAGCTGGTGCAGCCGGACGTGGTGATCGCGCCGCAGATACTGGGCGGCGAGCTCGCGGCGATGCTGCTGACCGGCGAGCAGGTCACCGCCGACTTCGTGATGAAGCGGGTGTTCCAGCAATCCGGCAATGCGCAGGATGCGCCGGCGTCGAAACCAGATGCCTGAGAGCACACTTTCCTCGTCACCGCAAAGGTAATCGGTTCTGATGCACGACTGGCTCCTGCATGGTCAATGGTTCGGCAACCCCGCGCTCGCATGGGTGATCGCGGGCGCGGGTGCCTTGCTCGGCTACATCATTGCGCACAGCGTCGCGCTGTTCCTGCAATCGCGGCTGGACAAGCTGGCCGAGCGCACCCATCGCCCGGGGTTCCGCGTCGCCGCGGACGTCGCCGGGGCCACCCGCGGCTGGCTGTTGCTGCTGATCGCGGTCACGGCGGCGCTGAACTTCCTGCACTTCGATGCCTCCACCGCGTCGGTGAAATTCTCGGTGCACTGGTGGCTGGAACTGCTGCTGTTTTCGCTTATCGGCATCCAGTTCGCATTCTGGTTCAGCAAACTGCTGGTGTCGTGGCTGAACCGCTCGGCCAGCCGCGATGGCGCGCGCCCCGTCAATCCGGTGATGCTGGGCGTGCTGACCTGGGCCGTGCAGTTCGTGGTCTGGATCACGCTGGTGCTGGCGCTGTTGGCCGGTGGTGGCGTCAACATCACCGCGTTCGTCGCCAGCCTGGGCGTCGGCGGCGTGGCGGTGGCGCTGGCGCTGCAGAACGTACTGACCGACCTGTTCTCGTCGATCGCGATCGGGCTGGACAAGCCGTTCGAGGTCGGCGAGTTCATCGCCTTCGGCACGGAGCTCGGCACGGTCACCAAGGTCGGCATCAAATCCACCCGCATCCAGTCGCTGTCGGGCGAGGAGCTGGCGATCTCCAACTCGGTGCTGCTGAAAAACCTGATCCACAACTATTCGCGTCGTCAGGAACGCCGCGTGCTGTTCAATTTCCGCCTGCCCTTCGACACGCCGCGCGAGCGGATTCCCGACGCCATCGCGCACGTGCGCGGCTTCATCGAACGCGAAAAGCTGACCCGCTTCGACCGCGGTTATCTGTCCGCCTTCGGCGAGTACGGGCTGGATTTCGAATTCGTGTATTACGTGCTCGACCCAAGCTACAACACGTTCGTGGAAATCCAGCAGCGCATCAACCTCGCGATGCTGGAGGCGTGGGACAAGCTGGGCATTGAATTCGCGGTGCCGGCGCGCAAGGTGCACGCCCCGCAAGCAGGCGGCAATGTCAGCGTGCAGGTTTCCGGCGCCACGGAATAAGCACTCGCCCTCACGTTATCGCTGCATCAACGCAGCGTGACGACGCACCCGCCGGATTATCTTCGCGCATGCACGCGACGGCCCGATCGTGACCGTTCCTACACGCGACTTGTCGACAATGGAACGTGACCTCCAACTCCGGCGGATGTCCGCCGCAAGCTGAGTCGGGTTCCTGAATCGGAGGTTGCCATGAACAGAACCGCAAACGCATCCACGCTGGGCTACGCTGCCTTTGCCCTGACGCTGTGGATGGTAAGCATGATCCATGCAGGCTGGTTCGCTCCCTCGGAGCGTTCCATCGACCTGATGCTGGCAGTCACCCTCGGCGGCAGCGTGATGGCGATCGCCGGGATCTTGGAGTACTTCCGCGGACGCACCGCCGACATGATGTTGTTCCTGGGTTTCGGCGCGTTCTGGTGGGCATGGGCGTTGAACATGCACGCCATCGCGGGCGGCGCCGCCGCGCCGACGGCGGGTTACCAGTCCTGGTACTACATCGTGTGGGCGGTGCTGGCCTTCGGCATCTGGTTTGCCGATTTCAGGGAAGGCGCGGCCAAGTCGATGTTCACGCTGGGCCTGTGGCTGTCACTGCTGGCGCTGGCACTGGGCGGATGGACGCACCTCGGCTGGTTCATGATCCTGGGCGGCTACCTCGGCCTCGTGACCGCGTTGATCGGCATGTACACCGCGTTCGCGGATGTCATCAACGAAAGCCGCGGCCACAGCGTGCTGCCGACCGGCGAGCACCACGATATGCACGATGAGCCGATCCTGCACGGGTGAGCCTGCACGGATGACTCCGCACGGATGAGCGTATGACGAAACGCCGGATGCCTCTCGGGCATCCGGCGTTTTTGTTGCGCACGACGCAAGCGTGACGTTCACGAGCGGGCACGTGGCGGCAATCGTGACCGTTTCTACACATCGCGTGTCGATAATCCCCCAAACACCTGTTGCGTCCGGTTGATCCAGGGATCCGACATGGCGCGCCACAGATGGAGAACGGCATGAACAAAACCGCCAACGTTTCCGCCCTCGGCTACGCGGCCTTTGCGTTGACCCTCTGGCTGACCAGCATGACACCGGCCGGCTGGTTCGACCATCCCGTGGACAACAGCCTGTTGTTGCTGCTGACGGTGGTGCTGGGCGGATGCGTGCTCGCCATTGCGGGCATCCTGCGCTGGTCGCGCGGAAA
Source organism: Rhodanobacteraceae bacterium (assembly GCA_004299705.1). Classification (GTDB taxonomy): domain Bacteria; phylum Pseudomonadota; class Gammaproteobacteria; order Xanthomonadales; family Rhodanobacteraceae; genus 66-474. The sequence continues at coordinate 164,222 of SCQS01000012.1, forward strand.
CGCCTTCGACACACTGCTGTTCGTCGCATTCGCGGGTTACTGGTGGATCGCCGCGTTGTACCAGCACAGCCTGTCCGATGGCGCGCACGTATCCACCTCCGCCGGCTTCCTTGGCTGGTATTACATCGTGTGGGCATTCCTTGCCTTCTGCATCTGGATCGCCGCATGCCGCGATGGCGTGGCGCGGATGCTGTTCACGCTTGGGCTGTGCCTGTCGCTGTTCGCGCAAGCGTTGGCAAACTGGACTCACCTCGAACCCTTGACGGTGCTCGGCGGTTACCTGGGCCTGGTCAGCGCGGTCGTCGGGATCTACCTCGCCGCGGCCGAAGTCATCAACGACAGCCACGGCCATACGGTGCTGCCGTTGGGCGAAAGCGCCACCGGCGAAGGGCCGCATCGGTCTTGACCCTTTCGCTGGTGCGCCGCCGCAATGCGTGCTAGCTTTGCGGCATGGCATCACCGCGCGTCATCAAGAAATACCCCAACCGCCGCCTGTACGACACCCGCGTGTCCAGTTACATCACGCTGGAAGAGGTGCGACAGTTGGTGCTGTCCGGGGAAACCTTCGAGGTCCGCGACGCCAAGACCAACGAGGATCTGACCCGCGCGGTGCTGCTGCAGATCATCGCCGAGCACGAACAGCACGGCCAGCCGATTTTCTCGACGCAACTGCTTTCGCAGATCATCCGCTTCTACGGCGACGCCATGCAGGGCTTCGTGGGCGGCTATCTGGAAAACAGCCTGAAGGTGTTCCTGGAGCAGCAGCACAAGTTCCGCGACCAGTTGAACGACCTGCTGGGCCAGACGCCCTGGTCGATGCTGAACGAGATCACCGAGCGCAACATCGACCTTTGGAAGACCCTGCAGGCTGGCGGCGCTGCGGCGCCAAAGCCGCAGCCCTCTGCCGATTCCGACGCGGACAAGCCGTCCCGCAAGCGCCGTTGACACCCTGCCCCGGGCTTCGTACCATCGCTTGATTGCTGCAGCGCAACACATGCGGCTGCGCGACATTTCCGGAGAACTCGATGTCAAAGCGTGTAGCCGTCATCACTGGCGGCATCGGCGGGCTGGGTACCGCCATTTGCAAGCAACTGGCCGCGGATGGCCGCCAGGTCATCGCCGCCGACCTCGGCAACCGCCAGGAGCGCCTCGCGGCGTTCCGCGAAGAGACGAAGGCATACAACGGCAACATCGTGTTCGCGCCCGCCGACGTCTCGAAATTCGAGGATTGCGAAAACCTCATCAAGCACGTCGCCGAGAAATACGGCAGCGTCGACATCGTGGTCAATGCCGCGGGCATCACCCGCGACACCTCGCTCAAGAAGATGAGCCAGGCGCAGTGGACCGACCTGATGCACGTCAACCTCGACGGCGTGTTCAACATGTGCCGCAACAGCGTGGACGGCATGACCGAGCGTGGCTTCGGACGCATCGTCAACATCAGTTCGGTCAACGGCCAGACCGGCCAGTTCGGCCAGACCAACTACTCCGCGGCCAAGGCCGGCATGCACGGCTTCACCATGGCGCTGGCGCGCGAAGTGGCGCGCAAGGGGGTGACCGTCAACAGCGTGTCGCCCGGCTACTGCAAGACCGAGATGGTGATGAAAGTACCGGAAGAAGTCCGCGCGCAGATCGTCGCGCAGGTTCCGGTCGGCCGCCTGGGCGAGCCATCCGAAATCGCCCGTACCGTCGCCTTCCTCACCGCCGACGATGCCGGCTTCATCACCGGCGCCAACATCCCGGTGAACGGCGGGTATTTCATGTCGTTCTGAGCGGTTCCACGGCGACGCGGTCGCCGTGGCTCCTGGGCGCGGAAACCACCAGCATTCGCACGTCGGCCGGGCGGTCGTTGCGCGCCTGGCACGCGGTGCCGGGTGGGCACGTGCAGGCCATCGCCCCGGTTGCAATGTTCGGCGGCATGAACGTTCACGGGATGCGGTGCGCACTTCGCCTGCTTCATTGCTCAAGGCCACCCAGCCGCGCACGCAAGACATCGAGCCGCAAGTCGGCGTGTGCACCGGGCGACGTGCGCGCGGCGAGACTCCGCTCCGGCGTCCTGCCCTGCCCCGCGGATGCCGCAGTCTCGGCCGCCGCCCGATAGGCCTCGCGAAACGGAACGCCTTGGACAGCCTGCTCGATCGCGACATCAGTCGCGTACATCGCGGGTTCGATCGCGGCACGCATGGCCACGTCGCTCCATTGCATCCGCACCAGCAAATCGGGCAACAATTCCAGCGCCATCAGTCCGCGATGGACGCCGTGGAAAATGCCGCCCTTGCTGAACTGCAGGTCGCGCTGGTAACCGGACGGCAGCGACAGCAACTGTTCGATTTCCGTGCGTGCGGCGGCGACGCTGGCGTAGCTCGCGCGCAACAACTCGATGACGTCCGGGTTGCGCTTGTTCGGCATGATCGACGAGCCGGTGGTGTACTCATCGGGCAGATGCACGAAACCGAATTCGCCGGTGATGAACAACGACAGATCCCACGCCAGCCGGCGCAAGTCCAGCAAGGCACTGCCGATCGCCTCCAACACCGCCATCTCGAACTTGCCGCGCGACAATTGCGCATAGGTCGCGCTGACCTGCATGCGCGCGAACCCGAGTGCGCGCGTGGTGTGGTCGCGGTCCAGTTTCAGGTTTACGCCGTAGCCGGCCGCACTGCCGAGCGGATTGGCGTCGATCCAGTCACGTGTTTGCCGCGCGCGCCACGCATCGTCGATGAAGGCCTCGGCGAAACCCGCAAACCACATCGAGGTCGATGAGACCACCGCTCGCTGCAGGTGCGTGTAACCCGGCATCGGCAACGATTCGCCCGCGGCGCGATCGAGGCAAATCCGCGCACTCGCCTTGCAATGCGTTTCCAGTGCAGCCAGTTTTTCCTTCAGCCACAAACGCGTCGCGACGAGGACCTGGTCGTTGCGGCTGCGCCCGGTGTGAACCTTGCGGCCGGTGTCGCCCAGGCGCTCCGTCAGGCGCGCCTCGATCGCCGAATGTCCATCCTCGAAGTGCTCGTCGAGCACGAAGGTGCCATTGCGGAAATCCGTGGCCAGCGCATCCAGTTCGCGCTTCAGCGCCGTGGCCTCATCGGCATTCACCACGCCGATGTTGGCCAGGCCTTCGACGTGCGCTTTGCTGGCCGCAATGTCGTGCAGGAAAAACTCGCGATCGAGCAGCACGTCGTCGCCGGCGAGGAAACGCATGATCTTCGCGTCGATCTTGCTGCCGGTTTTTTGCCATAGGGGTGTCGCCATCGTGCTTGTTCCTTCGCTGGTAGGAGCGCGCCTGCGCGCGACCGAGGCCGTGCAGCGACCGCGAACATGTCGCGCGCAGGCGCGCTCCTACATGGGTATTGCCAAATATTCGTCGAGCCCCGACGCAATATTGACATTCTGCATCGCCTGTGTCGCCGCGCCTTTCAGAAGGTTGTCCAAGGTCGCCACGACCACGACGCGCCTGCCGTCGGCGGTCAGGGCGAAACCGCCCAGTTCGGTGTAATGCTGCCCGACGATCCGACTGACCCACGGCGGCTCGTCCACGATGCGCACCAGTTTCTCGTCGCCGTAGGCATCGCGAAAACGCGCCAGCACGTCGTCCCTTTTCATTTCGCGCGACAGATACAGATTGCTCGTGACCGTGAGCCCGCGGAAATGCGGCGCCACGTGCGGCATGAACTCGACCGGCAGGCCGAGCCGGAAACTGGCCTCGCGTTCGTGCACGTGCCCGGTCAACGCGTACGGCATCAGGTTGTCGCGCAGCTTCTCCGGATCGTTCTTGTCGGAAGGCGTGGTGCCGGCACCCGAATAGCCGGAAACGCCAAAACACACCGGCGGCGCGGCCAGCACGTCTCTCAACGGCGCGACCGACAGCTCGATCGCGGTGGCGTAGCAACCCGGGTTGCTGATGCGACGCTCGCCGCGCCATGCATCGCGGGTCAATTCCGGCAAGCCGTAGTACCACGACGCGTCAAAACGGTGATCGGCCGACAGATCGACGATCAGCGTGTCCGGCGCGATCGCATCCAGCGCTTCGACGCAAGCTGCCGCCTTGCCGTTGGGCAGGGCCAGGATCACGACATCCGCCGCTTTCGCGGCCACTTGTTGCGGATCGAGATTCTCGTAACGCAACTCGTCGCGGTATGCGTTGCTGTGCTCGGCCACGCGCTGGCCGGCGAGCCCACGCGACGAAACGAACGCCAGTTCGAGTGCGGGATGGCACGCGATCAGCGTGATCAGTTCCGCGCCGGTGTGGCCCCTTGCCCCGACAATGCCGATCGTTTTCTTATCCATGCGCCTGTACCAAGGTAGGTCGCCGCTGCGTGCAATGTTCGACGCAACGCGCGATGGTGGCGAAGTTGCCATCCAGCCCGTACCAGAAGATCCTGAAACCGGCCTGCCTGAAACAGCCGTCCGATTGCTCGTGGTAGAAGGCGTTGACACGGTTGCCGTGCCGCGAACGCCAGAACAGGCGCGGATTCTCGGCCTGCATCACCTGCCACACCGCGCGGCCCAGCCCCTCGCCTTGCGCATCGTCCAGCACGGCGAACTTGTCGAGGTACGGCAGGCCCTGCTCTTCATCGATATGTTCCAGGGTCAGGATCATCGCCGCGCGGTAATTCTCGCTCACGTACACGCGATAAGGCCGGGTGCGCTCGAAGTAATCCTCGACCAACCGGCGTGGCGCGAAACTGGAATCGATCAACGTGCGCATCCGTTCAAGGTCCACGCCCGACCACGAGTCGAAGCGCAAGACCTTTTCGCCGCGCCGCACCAACGTGCCGGAACCCCTGTGCGTGAACAGTTCCTTGGCGAGCTCCGCCGGGCGCGTGATCGACACCGACGAGGTCGGCGGCAGATCGCGCAGCAGGTCGGCAATCTGCCCCAACTTCAAGCGCATCCCGCCGGACACCCACGGTTGCGCCATCAGATGCTCGTATTCGGTGGAGAGGTTGATCGAATCAATCACCTTCCCGTCACCGTCGAGCAGGCCGCCAGTGCCGGTCAGGAACACGATCTTGTAGGGTTGCAGCACCCGCACCAACTCGTTGGCGGCGAAGTCGGCATTGATGTTGAGGATCTGGCCCTCCTCGGTTTCCCCGAGACTGGCGATGACCGGAATCGAGTCCATGCGCAGGCTGGCCTCGATCGGCGCCAGTTCGATGCCGCCAACCTTGCCGACCAGGCCGAATTTCTCGCGGTCGAGGAAGCTGGCTGCGAACACGCCCGACACCACCGAGGTCGCGCGCGTATCCATCGCGTGCAGCGCGTCGACCAGCGCCAGGTTCTGCTGGTGGAACACGCGCCGCACGATGCCGAGCGCCGCAGGCGGCGTTACGCGCAGGCCGTCGATGGTGTGCTTTTCGATGCCGGCCTTGACCAGTTCCTCGTCGAGCTGCGGGCCGGCGCCGTGCAACACGATGGGCGTCAGCCCGACGCGTTGCAGGAAGGTCAGCGACGATGCCAGTTCAGTCATTTCGTCGCGCAGCACCGCGCCGCCGACCTTGACCACGGCGAAGCGCTTGGCGTCCTGCTGCGAAAAGCGCTTGAGGTACTGCTGGATTTCCTTGGCGCTGCCCATCGCCGACAGCAGCCGGACGATGGTGGTGCGTACGTCAGTCATGCTGAGTATCGGCTCCTGTCGCGCATCCCGGAAGCGACCTCCGATGACCAGGTTCGGCGGTCGCGGCATCCAGGAAATCCAGCGCATGCGTGTTCATCGGGTCTTCTCCACTATCCGCAAATAGGTGGTGGCAACGGTTTCAAGCTGTTCCAGCGCGACCCATTCCTCGGCGCTGTGGGCCTGCGAGATGTCACCCGGCCCATAAACGAACGTGGTGAAGCCGGCCTGGGAAAACAGCGCGGCCTCGGTCCAGAAATCCACCGGGCCACCGACCGGCACACCTAGCTTCCCGGCAAGCGCGCGCGCATCCTGCTGGCGCGCCACGGCAGTGGCGGCATCGGCCGGCAATGGCGGCCCGCGGAAGGTCTCGGCAAACTCTGCCGGCACGGGTTCCGCCAACGTGCGCAGCCGGCCCAGCAACACATCCATGTCCACCGACGGCAGCGGCCGCATCCCGAAACGCAGTTCCGCATCCGGCGCGATCATGTTGGCCTTGATGCCACCCTCGATGCGGCCGAGGTTGAAGCGCAAGCCGTGCAATCCATCGAAATTCTCGGCGGCCTGCTGCTCGGCGAAATCGAGCGCGGCGGCGCCCCAGCGCACCGCCTGGTGCAAGGCACTGTCGGTCGGCTTCTGTTCGCCCGATGCATGCCCGGCGCGCCCCTGAAAGCGCATGCGCACCGACTGGATGCCGCGATGGGCGAGGACCGCCTTGCAGCGCGTAGGCTCGGCGACGATGACGGCTTCAAAGCCCGGGACTCGGCACGAAGCCGTGCCCAAAAACGTAGAGACGCAGCGCGGATCAGCGCCTTCCTCGTCGGTGGTGAACAGCAGCGCCATGTCACCATCACATGTGCTCGCCGCTGCAAGCAACGCAGCCGCGGCGCCCTTGATGTCGCAAGCGCCAAGGCCGACCGCACGCCCATCGGCCACGCGCAGCTCGAACGGGCTGGCCGTCCATTGCGGCGAATCCGGCACGGTATCGAGGTGCACGTTGAACAACAACTTCGGCTTGCCGCGCAGCGCGTATAACGACACTGCACCTGCGCCATGATCTGTCACCCGCACGTCGAAACCGGGCAACTGCGCGCGCAGATAATCGAAGATACCGCCCGTGCCGATCACGCGCGGCGGATTGCGCGTGTCGAAGCCGACCAGCGCGCGCAGGTGCGCAAGCGTCGCATCCAGCAACGCCGAGCACCGAGTCCCGAGTCCCGAGTCCCGGATCATTTGCGGTTGACCTCGGCCCACAAGGTCGAGCTCATGCCGAACAGCTTGATGAACCCTTCCGCCTCGGCCACGCCCCAATCCGCTGCCTGTGCATAGGTGGCGCCCTTGGCATTGAGGATGTGGCGCGAATCCACGGCCACCGCGCTGACGCTGCCACCGTGCGTTTCCAGTGTCACTTCACCCTCGACGCAACGCTGGCTGGACGCGAGGAACGCTTCCAGATCCGTCTTCAGCGGATCATGGAAGAATCCCTCGTACACCAGCTCCACCCACTTGCGCGCGACCTCCGGTTTGAACCGGTTCTGCTGCTTGCTCAAGGTGGCTTCTTCGAGTGCGCGATGCGCGGCCAGCAGCGCGACCAGTCCCGGTGCCTCGTACACGATGCGGCCTTTCAAGCCGATCGTGGTATCGCCGGTGTACAGCCCGCGTCCTACGCCGTATTCCGCAAACAGGTGGTTCAACTTCGCCAGCAGCGTGTGCCCGGCGACCGGCTTGCCATCCAGCGTCTTCGCTTCGCCACCGACGAAACCCAACTTGACCTGCAACGGTCTGGACGGCCATTCGCCGCGCGGTTTGCACCAACCGCGCGCGCCCTGGCCCGGCGCCTGCCAGCGATCGATCTCGCCACCGGAAAGCGTCACGCCCAGCAGGTTTTCGTTGATGGTGTAGGCCTGCTGTTTGGCGCGCACGTCGAAGCCGCGCTGCTTCAGATAATCCTGCTCGTACGCGCGCACCGCGGTGTGTTCCTTCTGGATTTCGCGGATCGGCGCGACGATCTCGTAATCGCCCAGCGCCTTGACCGCAAGATCGAACCGCACCTGGTCGTTGCCCATGCCCGTGCAGCCGTGCGCGATCGCGCGGGTGCCGAGTTCCGCCGCACGCTCGATCGCCGCCTCGACGATCAGGTAACGATCGGAGACGAGCAACGGGTACTGGCCCTGATAGCCCTCGCCCGCCCACACGAACGGCTTGACGAAGTGTTCCCACAACGCGGGGCCGCCATCGACGGTGACGTGCGAAGCCACGCCAAGTTCCTTTGCGCGCGCTTCGATGTAGGCACGCTCATCGTCACCCACGCCGCCGGTGTCGGCAAACACGGTGTGGACGGCCCAGCCGCGCTCCTTCAGGTAGGGCACGCAAAAGCTGGTGTCGAGGCCGCCGGAAAAGGCAAGGACGATGTCTTGGCTCATGGTCTGGATATCTCGAAAGGAATGTCAGGTGTGGGCGACAACGATGCGCGACTCGCAACGCACCGGAAAATTGACGGAACTGGCGATGAAACAGGCGTGGTGCGCATCGGCGTGCGCGGCCTCGGCCTTGGCGGGGTCGCTGGCGGCAGTGATCGTGACCACCGGGTGCAGCACCACTTCGGTGAAATGCCCGCCATTGCCTTCGGTCGCCATCGTGCCTTCCGCGGTATCCGTGTACGCGGTAACCACCACGCCAGCCAGCGTGGCGACGTGCAGATAGGCCAGCATGTGGCAGGTGGACAGCGCCGCCACCAGCATGTCCTCGGGGTTGTGCTTGGCGGCGTCGCCACGAAACATCGGATCGGAAGAACCCGCAATGTCGGGTTTGCCTTCGATGCGGATCACGTGCTCGCGGCCGTAATTGCGATAGCCATCGGTGCCGGTGCCGTGGTTGCCGGTCCATTCCACGCCGACGCGGTAGAGGTGTCGATGACCCATCATGTCGCTTTCCCCGCCACGGTTTGTGCAACCAACGTCGCCATCACCGCCTTCTGCACATGCAGGCGGTTCTCGGCTTCGTCGATCGCGATGCAATACGGCGCGTCCATCACCGCGTCGGTGGCCTTGACGTTGCGGCGCAGCGGCAGGCAATGGCTGAACACTGCATGGTTCGTCAACGCCATCTTGGCTTCGTCGACGATGAAGTGCTTGTGTGCTTCGCGGATGGGTTTCTCTTGATCCCAACGGCCGAAGTACGGCAGCGCGCCCCAGCTTTTCGCGTAGACCGCGTCGGCGCCGCGATAGGCGTCTTCGATGTCGTGGCTCACGCGCAACGAGCCACCATTCTCGCGCGCGTTCTGTTCGCCGAAGGCCATGTAGCGTTCGTCCAACACGTAGTCCGGCGTCGGACACAGCAGCGTCACGTCCATGCCCAGCTTGGTCGCGATCAGCAGCGCCGAATTGGCGACCGCGGTGTTGAGCGGTTTCGGATGATAGGTCCAGGTCAGCACGTATTTCTTGCCGCGCAGATCGCCAAAGTGTTCTTTCAACGCCAGCGCGTGCGCGAGTTCCTGGCAGGGGTGGGTGATGGTTTCCATGTTGATCACCGGCACCGTCGCATAGCGCGCGAAAGCCTTGATCACGCGATCCTCGCGATCGACCGACCAGTCCTTGAACTTCGGGAACGCACGCACGGCGATCAAATCCACGTAGCGCGACAACACCCGCGCGACTTCCGCGACGTGCTCCTCGGCCTCGCCGTCCATCACCGTGCCGACCTCGAACTCGATCGGCCAGGCGTCCTTGCCCGGCGACAGCACCACCGCGTGGCCGCCCAACTGGAACGCGCCGAGTTCGAAGCTGGTGCGCGTGCGCATCGACGGATTGAAGAACATCAGCGCGATCGACTTGCCGGCCAGCTGGTTGCCAGCGGGCGAGCGCTTGAATGCGGCGGCCTGTTCCAGCAGCGCGTCGATCTCGGCGCGGCTCCAGTCCTGGGTGGTGATGAAATGACGAATAGTCATGAAACCGATGCTCTTGTGGAAAGTCGGCCAAGGAGCCCTTGGCCATGGATGGCGGCTTTTGGCCGGCTTGGCTTGTGCACGCATGGACGCGTGCTGAAATAAAACAAAAACCCGGCACGAAGGCCGGGTTTTTTGTCGTCTGATACAACACCTGTGCGCGCGACTGCCTACCCGGCCGAATTGCAGGGCTCCGGTCGGCGCGCACGCGAAGTCATCCCGGCGGCCGCGCGGGCGCCGCTAAGGATGACCAGGTGATTGAAAGCGGTTGTCGTCATGTCGATACGGGGCAACGGGCCACGAATACTCGCATACTCATCGCGTGGATGCAACGGGAACCCACGTGCTGGCACACCGGACTCTTCAATCCGCCGGCGCAACGGTAATCCTGACCCGCAGCCGCTCGCCCGGATCGTAAGGCAGGCGCGACATGTAGACATCGCCGCGATAGCGGTACTCGACGTCGTAGCCGATGATCTGCTGCTGCGGCGCGTAGGCGACCGGCTGGCACACCGTCTCTTGTGTCGTATAGGGTTGGTCGTGCGCGGCCGACACGCGATTGCCGATCGCGCCGCCCGCAACCGCCCCGGCCACGGTAGTCGCCGTGCGGCCACGCCCGTGTCCCAAGGTGCTGCCGAGCACGCCACCGACGATGGCACCCAGCACGGTGCCGCCGGTGTGGTTGTCGTCCTGCCGGGTCACCGTCTGCGGGTAGCACTGTTGCTGCGGCGGTTGTGCCGCCACGCCATACACCGGATCGACGCGCAACACCTCGGCCCAGCCGTAATGCACGTTGGCGGCCGGCCCCGGAGGAGGAGGAGGTGGTGGCGGCGGATACCCCTGTGCGTTCGCGGCGACGGCAAACCCCAACAAGAGCGAAGCAATGAAGAATCGGGACATGTCGTGCTCCAACGCCGGGTGCCGGCGCATACGAACTTCTGGTACGTACCGTATTGAATCACCCCGACCCTGAATAGCCGCTCAAGCAACGAACGCAACCTGATAAAATCGCTTGATTATTTCCCCTACGCGAGCACCTCGGCCCGCATGTCGCTACACCTCCACAACTCGCTGACCCGCCGGGTCGAAGCCTTCGCGCCCGCCGCCCCGGACCGGGTGACGATGTACGTGTGCGGCCCCACCGTGTACAACTACGTGCACATCGGCAACGCACGCGGCCCGGTGGTGTTCGACGTGCTGGCCCGCCTGCTGCGACGGCGCTACCCGCGCCTCGTGTACGCGCGCAACATCACCGACGTCGATGACAAGATCAATGCGGCGGCGGCCGCGGCCAAAGTGCCGATCGCGGCGATCACGGACAAGTACGCCGCGATCTACCGCGAGGACATGGCCAAGCTCGGCGTCGCGCCACCCGACGTCGAACCGCTGGCAACGCAACACATCGCACCGATCATCGCGATGTGCGAAACGCTGATCGCGAATGGCCACGCCTACGGCGCCGATGGCCACGTGCTGTTTGACGTCGCGAGCTTCGCCGATTACGGAAAACTCTCCGGCCGCTCCACCGACGAGCTGATCGCCGGTGCGCGCATCGACGTCGCGCTATACAAAAAGAATCCCGCCGATTTCGTGTTGTGGAAGCCTTCGACGCCGGAACTGCCCGGCTGGGACAGCCCGTGGGGGCGCGGTCGCCCCGGCTGGCACATCGAGTGCTCGGCGATGGCGGCGGCGCATCTCGGCGACACCATCGACATCCACGCCGGCGGCAACGATCTGCTGTTTCCGCACCACGAGAACGAGATCGCGCAATCCACCTGCGCGCACGGCGGCCGCATCTTTGCGCGTTATTGGCTGCACAACGGCATGCTCACCTTCGACGGCGCCAAGATGAGCAAGTCCATCGGCAACGTCAGGCAACTGCACGCCCTGCTGGAAACGCACCCGCCCGAGGCGCTGCGCTACGCCCTGCTCTCCGCGCATTACCGCCAGCCGCTGGACTGGTCGGATGAGTTGATCGAGCAAAGCATCGCGACGCTGGATCGGCTGTACGGCACGCTGCGCGAGCTGGCCGGCATGGATGCAGGCACCGCGACCATTGCCGGCGACGTCGAAACCGCGCTGGACGACGATCTCAACACACCGGCGGCGCTGGCCAAGCTCAACCTGCTGGCCGCACAAGCGCGCCAGATATTGGCCGCATCCAATGTGGCGCCTGGTGAATCCGAACGCGCCGAACTGATGCGCATCAAGGCGGAACTGCTGGGTTCCGGCAGCATGCTGGGCCTGCTGCAACAGGATCCCGCCGCCTGGTTCCGGCGCGGCAGCGTGGACTCAGGCCAGGTCGAAAGCCTGCTCGAAGCCCGCCGCGCCGCGCGTGCCGCGCGCGACTTCGCCCGTGCCGACGCGATCCGCGACGAACTCGCCGCCATGGGCGTGGCGATCGAGGATGGCCCGCAGGGCACGCGCTGGAAAATCGCCAACCGATGAACGCAACCGACAGCAAAAGCGCGCAACAGGAAATCATCGAGGAATTCGATTTCTTCGACGACTGGACCGGGCGCTACCAATACCTGATCGACCTCGGCCGCAAACTGCCGCCCCTGCCCGCCGAGGACATGACCGCCGCCAACAAGGTCGACGGCTGCCAGTCGCAAGTCTGGATCGTGGTCAGCGGCGACGCCGATCGACTCGACCTGCGCGCCACCAGCGATTCCGCCATCGTCTCGGGCCTGGTCGCGCTGCTGCTGCGCGTCTATTCCGGGCGCAGCGCACGCGAAATCCTGGACACCGACCCGGCCTTCATCAACGCGATCGGCCTGGGCAAACACCTCTCCCCCACCCGCTCGAACGGCCTTGCGTCGATGGTGAAAACCATCAAGGCGCACGCGCAGCGGGCGATCGGGCAACAGCCGTAGTTACAACCACTTGGCGCGAGTCATCGGACCGGCGAGGTTCTATTCCGGGCAAGCCGATGGACGAAGTGAGGGGCGCCCGGAATTCAACTACGCATCTGGAGGCCAGGGTCGGAATCGAACGAATCGCGCATCGCTTTGAATTCACAGTGTAACTGTGCGCGTTCGTTGCCGTGATTCCCCCTAATGTTCCCCCAGATACGTTCCATCCTCACCTGCTGCACACCGCACTGCATTTTATCTTGCAAGTCGGCGGGAAGGCTGGGGCTTACTTGAGATCATCCGAGATGGTCGCGAACTGCTCCAGCGCGGCTTCCAGGTCGGATGCGATCTCCGCGGCGATCACGTCCGGTGATGGGAGGTTGGCGGATTCTTCCAGCGCTTCGTCCTTCAGCCAGAAGATGTCGAGGTTGAGCTTGTCGCGCTTGGCCAGTTCTTCGTAGTCGAAGCACTTGAAGCGTTCGCTTTCCTTGCGGCCGGCGCGGTTCCTGGTGTTGTAGCAGGCGACGAAATCGTCGAGGTCACCGCGCTTCAGCGTGTTTTCCTTCAGCGTGAAGTGCAGGTTGGTGCGCAGGTCGTAGATCCACAGCTTGCGCGTGTTGGCCTCGCCCTTCGGGTTGGCCGGCTTGCGTTCGAAGAACAGCACGTTCGCCTTCACGCCCTGCGCGTAGAAGATGCCGGTCGGCAGGCGCAGCAGGGTGTGCACGTCGGCGTTGCGCAGCAGTTCGCGACGCACGGTTTCGCCCGCGCCGCCCTCGAACAGCACGTTGTCCGGCACCACCACTGCCGCGCGTCCGTTCTGCTTCAGGATGGTCCAGATGTGTTGCACGAAGTTGAGCTGCTTGTTGCTGGTGCTGGCCCAGAAATCGGCGCGGTTGATGGTCAGCGACTCGCGGCTGGTCTCGCCCGCGTCGTTGACGATGGTGACGCTGCTCTTCTTGCCGAACGGCGGATTGGCCAGCACGATGTCGTACTCGCCATGCTTCTCGCCCAGCGCGTCGCGGGTGACCACCGGCAACGCTTCGTCGGATTCGCTGCCGATGCCGTGCAGCAGCAGGTTCATCGCACACAGGCGGGTGACGCCGTCCACCAGTTCCACACCGAACAGCGTGCCGTTCTTCAGTTTCTTCTTTTCCGCGCGATCCAACTTGTAGTGATCCGGATTTGCCAGGTAATCGTGCGCAGCCAATAAAAACCCGCCGGTGCCGCAGGCTGGATCGCAGATCGTTTCGCCCGGCCGCGGCGCGATCACGTCCACGATCGCCGCGATCAGCGGGCGCGGCGTGAAGTACTGGCCCGCCCCGCCCTTCACGTCCTCGGCGTTTTTCTGCAGCAGGCCCTCGTAGGCGTCGCCCTTCACGTCCGTATCGAGGCTGGACCACTGCTCCTTGTCGATCAGGTCCGCGATCAGGCGGCGCAGCTTGGCCGGATCCTGGATCTTGTTCTGCGCCTTGCGGAAGATCGTGCCGAGCATGCCGCCGCGCGCGCCGAGTTCCTGCAGGAGTTTGCGGTAATGCGCTTCCAGCGCCTCACCTTCCGGCTTGAGCAGCGTCGGCCAAGCAAATTCCTTCGGCACCGGCGAAGGCTTGTTGAACGGCGGCTGTGACTGCTCGTCCGCCATCTTCAGGAACAGCAGGAAGGTCAACTGCTCGACGTAGTCGCCGTACGACAATCCGTCGTCGCGCAGGATGTTGCAGTAGTTCCAAAGCTTCTGGACCAAAGTCGCGCTATTCAATCCCAATCCTCCACTGCGAAGCGCTCCCGCACCCTCCGGCAGCTACGAGCCGGCGGCGCCCTGGGCACCATCCAGGCCGGCACGGAACGCTCCAAGCATATCGACCGCGTGCTGCAAGTCGAGCGTATCCATGTCGGCCGCGAGTTGCACCGGCCCTTCAGGACCGTTGCCTGCAAGCAAGGCCGATGCACGGACAAGTGCCGCGCTTGGGGCGCCATGGCGTGGCGCCAACAATTTGCGCGCGTCCGATCCCAGCAGCCACGCACCGGCCAGGTCGTCATCGTAATCGGCGGCTTCGAGCAGGTGACGGGCCTCGTCGTAAAGCCGCTCGCGACTACCGGCGTCGAGGTAATTGCACAGCAGCAACCAGAGGTCTCCGGCATCCTTCCCCGGCTGCGTGTAGCGCCGGTCGGCCCACGCAAACAACTTGAGCAAGGCCAGCGCGGGCAACGATGCGACGGCGACTTCCATTTCGCCCGGAAGTTTGACAGCCACTGCCGCCGCCATGGCCTCACGGAAACCAAGCACCACCATCCGCGTATCATGAGGGGGCGGCCAGTCGATCGTGCCGTCCACACGCTCGACACCGCCAAACGGGATCAGGTCCACCCGGTAGCCGTTGTAGTTCAACCGGTGCAGCACGGCGGCCACTTCGGTGAAACCGCCTCCGAGCAGTGCTGCCCGCAACTCCGCAAAGGCGCGCCAGTCGTCCACTGCAAACGCGAAGTCGAGGTCTTCCGTGGCGCGGCGCGATTCAATGCCGTGCGCGAAAGACAGCAGCAGGTCGCGCGCCATCGCACCCACCAACAGGAATCGTGCGTCCGGTTTCGCCCGGCGAATCGCCGTCACCAGGTCGGCGAGCAGCCCCAATTCGCGCCGGCTACTCAAATCGAGCGACGATGCCGTCATGCATCTCCTTCGCGGTCTCAAGGCAGCGGGCATCGCCGATGGCCAACAGATCGGCGTACACCAACAGGTCCGGGACCTGCCCCACAGTCTCGCCGTCGAACGTCCAGAATTGCCGCAGGATTTCGACATTGCCGGCCGGGTCGGGGCGCAGGCGCTGGTCGATCAACAACTGACGATTGACCTTGGCGCCATAGAACGTCGCGGTGCCCGGCCTCAGATGGCGGGTCAAACGCCGCGCGGCGGGTTCGCCGCCAAGCAACAGCCCGTACCGCGTCGGATCAACCTTGCCCGTCCAGTCGAGGTTGCCTGCCTGCCACCGCTCCAGCACCAGCTTCGGTCGCAGCGTGCGGGCGTAGGCCTCGACCCATTGCTGCAGCAGCCTGGGCCCGTTCAGCAGCCGTCGCCGACCCTTCAGCGTGCCAACGTAACCCAACCTCGGCAATTCCGGCATCACCCAACCGACCGTGCCGTGGGCGACGTCCGCCAGCTTCGCGATATCCCGATAGGGCCGATCGACGATCTCCGGTTTGCACAACAGGGCGAACAGCACCTGCAAGCCGGTGGGCTGGAAGGCGCGCCCAAGCGTGTCGCCCGCCTTCGGCGTGTCCGGCGGACGCTGCCCTTTCACCCACACCAGCAGGGGTGGCGCATCGAGCCAGGCGTTGCCGGCCGTGTCGATGAATTGCACGCCTTGTTCGCGCAACCGCTCCGCCATCCGCGGGTTCACGTAGTCGGTCACCAGCAGCGCCGGCGCCGGTAGGCGTTTCAACTGCGCCAGCGTGGCGCCCAATACCGCCGGCTGCAAGGTACGTTTGACCTCGACGTGATAGGTAATCGCCTTTCCGCCATGGCGCAGGCGCACCCTCGCGTCGCCGTGAACGCCGTCGTGCACGGCCGGCTCCCACTCGATCCGCTCGCCATCCAGCCCATGCGCGCGGATGGCCCGCAGCGCGGCGTCAAGCAGATCGCCTTCACGGGTGGTTCGTTGTTTGTCCATGGTTTTGGATTGTCCAATATTATTGGACACGTGTCAAACGTGGACACGGCTAGCAAAGGGCCCTCATCGCTCTCAAGGAAGTTTCAACCCTCGCCACCGCCCAATCTCGGAACAACGAATCGGGAAATGGCTGGGTCCGGCCTCCCGAAGGTGAAGACAAACCAGTCATCGTCATGGTCGCCACCAGGCTCGATCTTGGTGGCAGAGATCATCCGACCCTCCCGAATTGCCCGGCTAAAAGGATTGCCCGGTCCCTTCTCGCGATCCCACCCGTGCATCATGTTGAAATTTTCGGGCGTGGTCTCCCCAGCGAGGAGTCGCTGTATTGCACGCGAAGACAAACGCACACTGTTATCTCTCATCTTGTAGGCTCCAACCATTCCATGACCAAAGCCCCGCTCACGGCAGCGCATAACCGCGTTGCAAGCGGTCTGTACCGGTCGCGGCACGTGTTCAGCCGCCGCCCGCAAGACCTTCTCCAGCGAAGCAAGGGCCTCGTCACCCGAGCGGGCCGACCACGCACGCGACGGAGGAACTAGCACGTCATATTTGACTTTGTAGATCGCCGTGGTCCCGAAAGCCCCGCGCTGTTCGTCAATTCCAACCAGCAACACGGCATCAATACTGCTGTGCTGGCGAAGGAAATCCTGCACGATCTGGTGCGCACTGTAGGTACCGGGAGAGCGATAGAACGACGATCCTCGAAACAAAGCGCAATCGCCGTCACAAGCCACGATCAGACGCAGCGCGTTGTCCGGCGCATGCCTCAGTTGATCGGCTTTGCTCTTGAGAGCGCCAAAGAGCGGATTCCTGTCGAGCGAGAGTGCCACGTCGTAACTAACGTATCCGCCAGACGCAAATTCTTGCGTTGGCACATAGGTCAACGAGAAACGGGTATCTCCATCCAGATGATCCAGCCGGTGTGGCCTGTCCGGTGCCTCCTTGACACCGCACACCCAAGGCTTGAGGACACTACGGACAAGAAAATGCAGCTGCCCCCTCTGGGGAATGGACAGCTTCATCCGTTCGTCACCATACGAGCCCACGCGCTCGCCTGGTACGTGATAGCCGAATTTGTTCGGGTTCAGGCCACACTTGCGCGCAAGCTTGCTTACCTCCCCAAACAACACGTCCACGGGGTTTTGTTCGTCAAGCCATGCATCAGACACGGCAGTAATGTCACCGACAATCAAAAGCCGGGGCTCGCCATCGATGCCAGTTTCCAGCTCGAAGTCGGGGCGGCTCCCATCCGCCGAAGGGACCTCATGGCGCAGCTTCCCTACATGCGAGAGCGCATCCAGTATCACTAGTTCCCACATCGTTGGGAGTCTTTGGTCGCCACGCTTGTTCAGCTTACCTACGATCGACGTCAACTGGTCAGCATCAATGACTTTGGCCAAGCGATCAATGCACTTCTGCATATCTCTACGGGAGAAAATGAAATTCGTCATCCCATCAGTTGCACCGAAAGATTACCCAGTTTCGACCGTACCCTTTTCCTTAAATCTTCGCTGGTGGCAATGCAGTTCAGAGCAGCAGCCTCGTAATCCGCTCGAGATTGGAAACGCAGACCATGCGCCAACACATTGAGGACCCCTGACTCACGAACCGGATACCTCTCAATGATCTCCTGCAGCGACTTGGACGAGATCAGCTGACGCAGGCGTCCGAATTCTGCGGCGTAAGGTGATGGGATTTTGATGACAATCTCTCCACTGCCCGACTTCGCCAGTTCACGTCGCTCCGGCAGCTCGGCTAACGCCATGTCGTGCACCAGGCGCTCCGCGCGCCTTGAGGCCAAGTGCTCAACTATTCCACTATTCTCCAAGCATCTAAGTGCATCGGTGAGTTCAACTACGAAGTGCAACGCGTTTGAAGGATAGCTCGAACACGTGTTCGGGTGTTCGGTAGCCCAGTCGTTTCCTGGGTCGCCGATTGAGTTTGTCTTCGATGCGTTGGAT
>SCQS01000013.1 GCA_004299705.1 Rhodanobacteraceae bacterium
GTCGTCAAGTGTCCAACCTGCGGCACGCCACGAACAGCGATCTTTTGTGCGAGGCGTTTCTGCATGCGTTCACTGGGCAACCACTGCCAACTGATGAGGAGCTGAGACGAACCATGGCTACCAAGAAAGCTGCACGCAAACCCGCCAAAAAGGCGGCCAAGAAGACTGTCCGCAAATCGGCCAAGGCGAAGACCGCCACGGCACGCAAGACCGCACGCAAGACGGTGCGGAAAGCTGCGAAGAAAGCCACCAAGAAACCGGCCCGCAAACGCGCGGCCAAGAAGACCGCGCGCAAGCGCACCGCCAAGAAGGCCGTGATGGCCAAGACGGCACGCGCCAGCAAGACCAAGCGCGCCAAGAAGAAGTAAGCAAGCGTACCTGTTGCACGTTTCTTCCACACCATAACGACAAGCCTGCCTTCCCCGTGGCGCCCAGCGCGGGGATGCAGGCAATCCGTGCAAGCGTTGGCCCCGGTTCTGCCGGGGCTTTCCGTTTTTGTGCGATCGTCCCTGATCGCCGCATGACGGCGCTGTGATTCACCTGTCTGCGCGAACCGCCTCTTGCATATGCGCTGCGTGTGATGGCAAGTACCCATCCATGGTGCGGGCGCCGGCCCGGCCATCCTTGGCCGGGCGGCTCAGCCGGGCACGCGATGCCACCGGCATCGCGCGAGCGCCCATCTTCGCCCTGACTTTCCACAACAGCTCGCGGCCTTGACGATCGCGAATGTCGAGCGCGTCACATCCCACCGATTCGGTCCGGCACAATCAGGGCTGGCCGGGGGTATTGCGCCGGGGATGGAACGATTCGTGCATGCTCCCTGAGCCGAATTCCTCTCTCGTACACAGGTGGGCGCATGATCACTTTCGATTCCATCCGTTCCGGATCGGGCAGTCCAGGGTTTGCCGGTGCCGTGCGCGGCATCGCCGTCGTCGCGGGTGCCGCGCTGCTGCTCGCGGGCTGCGGCAAGAGCCCGGGCCCGGCGTCGTCCGCACCCGTTGCATCCGCCAAGCCGGCCGCATCGGCCCCTGCATCCGCACCCGCCGAGTTGCCGGTGTCGGCGCCGGCCACAGCGTCCACGACGGCCCAGTCCCAGGCCGCGGCGCAGGCCAAGGCCAAGCTGGCCAACATGAGCGTGCCCGATCTGTTGTCGGCGGCGCGCGCGGCTTATGCCCAGCACCGCCTGGTGGCGCCCGCCGGCGACAATGCGATGGAGTATTACGAAGCGGTGTTGGCCAGGGAGCCGACGAACCAGGTCGCCAAGGATGCCTTGCGCGAAACCTTCCCGTTCGGCGTGCCGGACGTGGAAAAGGCGATCTCGCAGAACAATTTTGCCGAGGCCAACCGCGAGATCGCCGTGCTGTCCAAGGCCGATCCGACCAACTACACGCTGACCTTGTTGCGCTCCAAGCTGGATGCGCAGCAAAAGCTGCAGGCGCGTCAGCAACAGGAAGCCCAGCAGAAGGCGCAGCGGGCGGCGCAACTTGCGGCCGCACAACAAGCCGCCGCGACCAAGGTCGCGGCCGAGAAGGAAGCGGCCGCCAAGCTGGTCGCGCAGCAACAGGCTGCCACAGCCGCGCGACCCGCGGCCGCACCGAAACGCGAGGCCGCTCCGCCCCCGCCGAAGCCCGCCGGCATCACCCGCGGCGCGCAGGTGGTCAAGGCCGCGTCCGCCGACTATCCGATCGAGGCCGCGCGCAACCAGACCTCGGGCTATGCGGTGGTCGAGTTCACGGTGACCGCGACGGGCGCCGTGACTGGCGCGCATGTCATCAGCTCGTCGCCGCGCCGGGTGTTCGACCAGGCGGCGATGCACGCCGTCGAACATTCCGAATTCAAGCCCGCGTTGAAGGATGGCGAGCCGGTGTCGACGGTGCTGCAGCGTCGCGTGGACTTCAAGTTTGGTGGGTGAAATCGATTCCGCTGCGCGGAATCGATTTCAGGTGCGACATGGAAGTCGCACCGGTGTCACCAGTGCCATGGACGGCTGCTTGGTTGAAACTGCAGAGCAGCGTTTGCGCGATGCTGGGGGCATCGCGCGCCGCTGCGAACGCCCGGCCAAGGATGGCCGGGCAGGCGCCCAGCACCATGGATGGTTGCTCGCCTGAAATCGCACCGCTACGCAGATCGGATTTCAAGCGCGATATGGATGGCTGCTTGTCTTCCCCCTTCGCTTGCGAAGGGCGGAGCGCAGCGAACGCGCGCGCAGCGCGAGAGGGGGATGGCTTTTGACCACGTGCGTCGACATCCCCCCGCCGCTGCGCGGCGACCCCCTTCGTTCCGAAGGGGGTGAGTGTTTCATCCCCCTTCGCTTGCGAAGGGGGAATGAGGGGGATGGCTTTTTGTCGCGTGCGTCGACATCCCTCCACCGCTTTCGCGGCGCCCTCCTCGTTCCGAAGGGGGAGCGTCGGGTTCACGAGAGGTGAACCGGCTCAGCGCCGGTGCCGCGCATGCCGCACGCGCCGCTTGCGCACGACCGGATGTTCGGGTCGATCGAGTCCGGCCCAGTCTTCGTGCGGCAGGCCGAGCAACGCGTCCAGCAATTCCGGCATCAGGCCCGCAGGGGTGTTGCTTTCGCAATTCCACAACACCACGACGCCGGCGTGGTATTCCGGCAGGAAGCCGATCATCGAACGGTAGCCCTTGACCGCGCCGGCATGGAAGATCAGCGTGTGGCCGGCGTAGTCGTACACGCGCCAGCCCAGTGCGTACCAGGCTTTCTTGACGCGCGCGCGCCGCCAGTTCGAGAACATCCGTTCGCTGGGCGTGTCGATCACGGGCGTGTGCAGCACTTCCAGCAGCGAATCGGGCAGCACCATCGGGCGACCGCCCATCTGCGCGATCAGCCATTGCTCCATGTCGCGGATGCTGGCGTTGACGCCGGCCGCGGGCGGTATGTAGAAGTTGTCGTTGGGTTCGTAGGCGACCCAGTCCTTGCCGTGCTTGTAGTGCGGGCGCGCCCAGCTGCGGCTGTTCTCCAATCCGTCGCGGCCATAGCTGGCGGTGGACATGCCCAGCGGCACGAACAGGTAGCGATCCACCAACTGGATGAAGAACTGCCCGGTCTTGGCGTGGATCACGTCGCCGATCAGCGAGAAGGCAACGTTCTGGTAGCCGTAGCAACTGCCCGGATCGCAGGTCATCGGCACCGTCGCCAGCTTGCGTTCCAGTTCCTGGTAGGGCACGCCGTCGGACAACAGGTTGTCGTAGGCGTTGTGCGGCAGGCCGACGCTCTGGCTGAGGATGTCGCGCACGGTGGCTTCATCCGAGGCGTTGGCGCTGCGCAGCTTGAAGAACGGCAGCACCGTCGCGAGGCGCGTGTCCCAGGTCAGGTAGCCCTGCCGCACCAGCAGCCCGGTCAGTGCGGTGGCGAACGCCTTGGACAGCGAGGCCAGCCGGAACACCGTGTCCGGCCGCACCTTCAGGCCGGTGGTGGCATCCGCGTAGCCGATCGTGCGCTCGTAGCGCACCTTGCCGTCGATCACCACCGCGGTGGCGAGTCCGGCGGTGCGGTTTTCCGCGGCCAGCTGGTCCAGCCAGTGGTCGTAATCCTTGAGCGCCGCGGTGACGCGCGCGGCCGGCAGCGCGCGGTGGGTGCCGGTGTGCACCACCGTCGGTTCGGGCGGAACCGGGTTGCCGTGGATCTGGGCGCCGAAGCTGGCGGGCGCGAAAGCCGAAAACAGGATGCAGGCGAGCGCTGCACGGAAAGCGGATGGACGCATGCTATGTTCAAAGGATTGTGCGATCATCCGTGATCGTTGCATGGTTCAGCCGAACGGTCGCCGTTGCCTGCCAGGGCGCGCGAAGACCGGGACGGCCTTCCGTGACGTGGTTTCAACAACGGCCGCCCTGGCCGAAACACAGGAGGAGACGACAATGACGGGTCTGATCATCATCCTGGTCATCATCGCCATCATTGTGATTTACCTGATCGCGATCTACAACGGTCTGGTTACTTCGCGCAACGCCTACAAGAACGCATTCGCGCAAATCGACGTACAGCTTACCCGGCGCCACGACCTGATTCCAAACCTGGTCGAAACCGCCAAGGGTTATCTCGCCCACGAACGCGAGACGCTGGAGGCCGTGACCCAGGCGCGCACCGCGGCGGTGAACGGCCTCGCGGCCGCGAAAGCCGCGCCCGGCGATCCGAACGCGATGAAGCAGTTGTCCGGTAGCGAGAACCAGTTGACCCAGGCACTGGGCCGTCTGTTCGCGGTCAGCGAAGCGTACCCGGACTTGAAGGCCAACCAGAACATGATGCAGTTGTCCGAAGAACTGACTTCGACCGAAAACCGCGTCGCGTTCGCACGCCAGGCGTACAACGATTCGGTGATGAACTACAACAACAAGGTGCAGGTGTTCCCGTCCACGCTGATCGCGGGGCCGTTCGGGTTCACCCCGGCCGAGCAACTGGCGATCGACGACCCGGCAAAACGTGAGGTGCCGAAGGTCAGCTTCGCGTGAAGCGGGATCGGGGGCCGGGAAGCAGGGGCCGGATTGGCGCGTTGTCCGGCAAGCACCCTGCTTCGGAGTTGCGTGCCGGAATGACTGAGCGTGATTTGCTCGCATTGCCCCTCTCTGCGGCGACAGGCAGGCGCTCTCGGGGAGGCGAGGCTCAAGCGGCCCCGGTCGTCCCACGGGTTTTGCTTTTCGCCGGTCCCCGGCCCCCGGCCCCCGGCCCCTGACTTCCCATGGACTTCTTCGCCCGCGAGGCCAAGGTTCGCAGCTCCAGCCGCAAGCTGGTGTTCCTGTTCGCGCTGGCGGTGCTGGCGATCGTGGTGGCGGTGGACGCGGTGTGCGCGTTCTTCCTGGTGGGGTTTCGACCCGCACCGCTGATCGGCATCGCGATCGTGGTGGTCGTGCTGATCGGCCTGTGCTCGGCCTACCGCGTGGCCAGCCTCGCCGGCGGTGGCGCCGCGGTGGCGCGCGAGATGAACGCGGTCGAGGTGCCTGCCAACACCACCAACCCGCAGTGGCGGCAGTTGCGCAACGTGATCGAGGAAGTCGCGATCGCCGCGGGCGTGCCGGTGCCCGAGATCTACGTGATGCAGAACGAACAGGCCATCAACGCGTTCGCGGCGGGCTACACCGCGACCGACGCCGCGGTGTGCGTGACCCAGGGCTGCCTCGACAAGTTGAACCGCGACGAATTGCAGGGCGTGATCGCGCACGAGTTCAGCCATGTCTTGAACGGTGACATGCGGCTCAACATCCGCCTGATGGGTTTGTTGTTCGGGATCATGGCGATCTGGGTGATCGGCCGGTTCCTGATGTGGGGCGGCTACTTCGGGCTCGGCGGCGACGACGACAACAACGGTCGCGGGCGCGGCGGCAGCGGACAGGTCGCGCTGGCGGGCATCGCGCTGCTCGCGATCGGGGCGATCGGACTGTTCTTCGGACGCCTGATCCAGGCCGCGGTGTCGCGTGCGCGCGAATCGCTGGCCGACGCCTCGGCGGTGCAGTTCACCCGCCAGACCGCCGGCATCGCCGGCGCGCTGAAGAAGATCGCGGTGTTCGAGGAAGGCTCGGCGCTGCAGTCACCGCGTCGTGACGAGGTGCGCCACATGCTGTTCGGCGACGCGGAAGCCAGTTCGATGTTCGCGACGCACCCGCCCATCGTCGCGCGCATCCAGGCGCTGGAGCCCGGCTTCAAGCCCGAGGAGCTGGACGCCTACGTCAAGCAATGGCTGGCGTCAGGCGGCGATCCCGACCACATCGAACTGCACGCCGAACAACAGCCGTGGGAAAAGGCCGTGCACGATTTCGCGCGCATGGATGGCGACGTGGATGTCCAGACGGCGCCGCCGGCTGCCGCACCAGGCACAGGCGCGATCGGCGGGGTCGTCCCGGTTCCGGGTATGGCGCGGGGTGCGCCGATCGGCGGCGTGGTGCCCGCGCGCGGCGCGGAACTCGCGATCACCGCGGCGGGCGTGGCGGCGCAGGTGGCGTCGCCCGACACCAATGATTACCGCGCGGCGTCCGGCCTGCACGCAGGCATCCCCGCCGCGCTGGCCGCGGCCGCGCACGATCCGCGCGGTGCGCTGGCGACGGTGTTCGCGCTGGCGATTTCCGAACATACTGACTTGCAGGCGCAACAGGTGCAGGCGGTGGCGCAGGCTTTCGACGCGGCGCTGGCGGAAGCGGTGCGCAATCTGGTCGCGGCGATGGCCGACCTGCACCCGATGCTGCGGCTGCCGCTGGCGCAACTGGCGTTTCCCGCGTTGAAACGCCGGCCGCGTCCTGAAATCGCGACCTTCGTCAAGACGCTCGATGGCTTGATCCACGTCGATGGCCGCGTCGATCTCGACGAATATTGCCTCGCCAAACTGGTGCAGACGCAGGTGGTCGCGGCGCTCGATCCGGCGGCGAGTTTCAAACCCGGCACGCTGAAGCTTGCGGATGCCGCGGACGAACTGCGCGACCTCGTCGCGCTGATCGCGCATTTCGGCAACGACGACGAAGACACCTCGCGGCGTGCGTTCCAGGCCGCGATGGAAGATGCGTTGCCCGGCTCGACGATGATGTACGCGATCCCGGACGACTGGCAGACGGCGCTGGACGCCGCCTTCGCCAAGTTGCAGCGGGTGTCGCCCGAGGGCAAACAGCTCACGGTGCGTGCGCTGACGCATGCGATCGCGGCCGACGGCAAGGTCACGCTGGCCGAATCCGAAATGCTGCGTGTCGCCTGCGCGGTGCTGGGTTGTCCGCTGCCGGTTTTATTGAGCGATGACGCTTGATTCGTGATCGCAGTCCGGGCTCGGAACGTGGAAGTGTCTGGACACGGATCACCGCGGATGGGCACGGCTGGGAGGGCGAATCCGCGGTGATCCGTGTCAAGCGCTTTTCGTGATTACGCGAGCAGAGCGCCACGCAGGCCACGGGCGTGTTCGACGAGCTCCGGAAAGAACGCATCGAAGTGGTGTTGCAGCGCGTCGTCGCGTGCCTGCAGCGCGGGCAGTGCATCGCCGATGGGCGAGGGACGCGACAGGCGCCGCGCCAGCGCGTGGAACACCACGTCCAGCGTGGCGTCGCTTCCGTATGCAACAGGCAGGCCATGCGTGTGCATCCAGGTCAGGAACGCGCGCAGCGATTCTGGCAATGCCGCGGCGTGTGCATCCAGCAATCCCAGCCAGCGCCGCGAAAAGTGGTCGAGCGATTCCTCTGGGCCATGGCGATCCCAGTCGCGCACCAGCAGGTGGTCGAACCACACGTCCAGCACGATCCCCGCATAGCGCCGCAGCGGTGGTTCGAACAGGTTGCGCGCCGCCGCGACTTGGGGATGCGCGTCGGTGTAGCGGTCGATCGCGCGATGGAACTGCAGTCCCGCCTGACGTAGCGCGGGCCACGCGGGGTCGGGATGCCCGTGCACGAAATCGCCCTGCGCGCTGCCCAGCGCGAATTCGACGCCACCGGCGTCGGCCAGCAGGGCATGGGCAAGATGGTTCATGGCTGTTTCCCATTATCATCCAACCATGAGCGACGCCCTGCCGCCGGCCCCGTCCGGCTTTCCAGACGCCCCCGCCACGTTCGCGTTGCCTGGCCCCGCTGGCGCGCTGGAGGTGGCCACCGCCGTCCCGGAGCCGGGAGAAGCCCGCGCCGGCACCGCGGTGATCTGCCACCCGAACCCGCAGCAGGGCGGCACCCTGCGCAACAAGGTGGTCACGATGCTGGAGCGTTCGCTGCGCGAATCGGGCCTCGCGACGGTGCGTTTCAACTTCCGCGGCATCGGTGCGTCCACCGGCGCGTTCGACCACGGCGATGGCGAGAGCGGCGACCTCGTGGCGGTGGCGCAGTGGGTGCGCCAGGCGCGTCCGGGCGATGCGCTGTGGCTGGCGGGTTTTTCCTTCGGCAGCTACATCGCGCTGCGCTGCGCGCGTTCGCTGGGCGCGGACGCGCTGATCACCGTGGCGCCCCCGGTCGGACGCTACGAGTTCGGCGAGCTGGCAATGCCGACCTGCCCATGGCTCGTTGTGCAGGGCGAGGATGACGAGGTGGTCGATCCACAGGGCGTGTTCGACTGGATCGACACGCTGGATCCCCAACCGACCTTGGTGCGCATGCCCGAAACCGGGCATTTCTTCCACCGCCGCCTGATGGACCTGCGCGGTGCGGTGAAGAACGCGGTGCGCCCGTGGCTGCCTGCCAAGGCGACCGCCTGAGCGTGGACGCGGTTGTTTCCCGAAATCCGCGAAGCCCCGGCGAGCGTTACGCACAAGCCATTGCCGACGGCCGCTGGCAGGACGACCCGGCGCAGCGCGCCGCGTTGCGCGCGTTCGATCGCCTGCACTCGGAACTGTCGGCGCCCGCGCCGGGCCTGCTCGCGCGCCTGCGCGCGAAAGTTTCGGGTGCCGCGCCGGTGCGTGGACTGTACCTGTGGGGCGCGGTCGGACGCGGCAAGACCATGCTGATGGACCAATTCGTGGAATCGCTGCCGCGAGGAACCGCGCTGCGCGTGCATTTCCACCGCTTCATGCTCGACGTGCACGCGCGTTTGCGCGCGCTGGGCGAAGTGCGCGACCCGCTGCCGAAGGTTGCGCAGGACATCGCCGCACGTGCGCGGGTGTTGTGCCTCGACGAGTTCATGGTCACCGACATCGGCGACGCGATGATCCTGTACGGACTGCTGCGCGCGTTGTTCGAGCGCGGTGTCGCGCTGGTGGCGACCTCCAACACGCCGCCGCGCGATCTGTACAAGGGCGGCCTGCAGCGCGAACGCTTCGTGCCCGCGATCGCCTTGCTGGAGGCGCATTGCGAAGTGGTGGAACTGGCCTCGCCGCACGACTGGCGGTTGCGCGCCCTGACCCGCGCGCCGGTCTATCTGACGCCCCCGGATGCGCATGCCGAAGCGACCTTGGCGCGTCTGTTCGACGAATTGGCGCAGGGTGACATCCAGGACAACGTGGCACTGCGGATCAACGATCGCGCCTTCCGGGCGCGGCGCGTGGGCGCGCAGGCGGCCTGGTTCGAATTCGCGGCGCTGTGCGACGGCCCCTACGGATCGGCCGACTACATCGAGCTGGCCCGCACGTATCCCGCGATACTGGTATCGCGCTTGCCGCAGTTCACTCCGTTCAACGAGGACGTGGCCCAGCGTTTCGTGCACTTGATCGACGAGCTGTACGACCGCCGCGTGAAACTGGCCGTGAGCGCGCAGGTGCCAGTGGTAGAGCTGTACGACGGCAAGCGCCTGCGCGGCGATTTCACGCGCACGATGAGCCGCCTGATCGAGATGCAGAGTCGCGAATACCTGGCCGAGGCGCATCGCTAGGTCGCGACCGATCGAAGCCGCGGGCCACGAAACCCGCGTGCCGATCGATCGCTGGGCACGAGGGCGCGCTTCGCGACGCTTTCGCTTCAAGAACGTTGCGCACGGGCCGGGTCGCGTGAGCGTGGATGCGTTGCGCCCTTGTCGAAACCGGGTGCCGTCATTCGTCATCACGTTGAAGACCTGACGAATGTCATGTTGAAAAACACGACTTCCGGCTCTATCCCTCACCGGGCGTGCTGGTTTGAAATGCACAGCGTCCGTGGCGCGTTGCGGACGCTGAACCGGCGGCACGGACAGGATGGACGACATGGAGGTGTCGCGTGCTTGAACAGCGTCGCGTCGGCAGGCCCGCATGACGATCCGGGCCTTGCCATACGTCTGTAATGCTTGCATTGAATGATGGCTGTAAATACAATACCGCCCGGTTCAGTTTTGGGCCATGCCCATCGAGCCGCCCTTTCGCTCCCCCCAGCCAGTTCGCTCAGCCCGAATGACAACCCGTTTCCCCCCGATCCGGCCAGCCGCCGTGTTGACCGTCGCCGGAGTGCTCGCGCTCGCCGGCTGCGCCGTCGGCCCGAACTTCCGCGAACCGGTCGCGCCGCACGTCGATCGCTTCACCACGGCGCCGTTGCCGAAGGCGACCGTCGCGGCCAACACCGCCGGCGGTGACGCGCAGCGCTTCCTTGAAGGCGAGAACGTTCCGCAGCGCTGGTGGACCACGTTCGGTAATGCCGAACTGGATCGCCGCGTGCAGCAGGCGTTCCGCCACAGCCCGTCGATCGCCGCCGCCGAGGCGTCGCTGCGCCAGGCCGAGGAAACCGCCAAGGCCGCGCGTGGCGGCCTGTTCCCGTCGCTGGACGCGAACCTCGGTGCCACCCGCGCCAAGCAATCCGCAGCACAATCCGGGATCGGCAAGGCGCTGGGGCCTTACACCGTCTACAACGCCGGCGTCAGCGTCGGCTACGTATTCGACATCTTCGGCGGCGTGCGCCGCGGCATCGAGGCGCAACAGGCCCAGGCCGACGTGCAGCGTGCGCAACTCGACGCGACGTATCTCGCGCTGGCCGCGAACGTCGTCACCGCATCCCTGCAGGAAGCGTCGTTGCGCGAACAAGTCAAGGCCACGCGCCAGATCGTTGCGTCGCTGCAGCAGGAACTCGACATCGCGCAAAAACAGCAGGCGATCGGCGCCAAGTCGCTGTCCGACACGTTGGCGGTGCGCTCGCAACTGGCGGCGACCGAAGCCACGCTGCCGCCGCTGGAGCAACGGCTGGCCGCGACCCAGAATCAACTGGCGACCTATCTTGGCGTCACGCCGGCACAGCTGAAACTGCAACCGGTGACGCTGGCGCAGGTGACGCTGCCGGCCGACATTCCGGTCAGCCTGCCGTCCACGCTGGTGGCGCAGCGCCCCGACATCCGCGCGGCATCCGCGCAGTTGCATGCGGCGACCGCTTCGGTGGGCGTTGCGACCGCCGACATGCTGCCCAAGCTCACCTTGAACGGCAGCCTGACCAGTGAATCGCTCACCCGTTCCGGTTTGTTCGCCGCCGGCACCGGCGGCTGGTCGCTGGGGCTGGGCCTGCTGCAGCCGCTGTTTCATGGCGGCCAGTTGCTGCACCAGAAGCGTGCGGCCGAGGCCGGCATGCAGATGGCGCTGGCGGATTGGAAACAGACCGTGCTGGTCGCGTTCCAGAACGTGGCCGACACCCTGCAGGCACTCGACTACGACGCGCAGTCATTGAAGGCGCAGAACACCGCGGAGCGCGATTCCGACAAGTTGCTGGAACTGACCCGCACTCAGTACCGCGTCGGCGCCGTCGGTTACCTGAGCCTGCTGTCGGCCGAACGCCAGTACCAGCAGGCGCGCATCGCCGAAATCACCGCGCGCACCGCGCGCCTCACCGACACCGCCGCGCTGTACGCCGCGCTGGGCGGGGGATGGCAGGGTACATCCGAACTCTCCGAAGCCAATCAAGCATCGAAGCAATAATCTCATGAACGCATACGCACCTTCCGCACGACCCAAGCAGACCAAGCGACTGATCATCGTGATCGTCGCGGTGGCGATCCTGTTCGCGCTGCTGATTGGCTGGAACACCCTCAAGGCTCATTTCATCAGCCAGTTCATGAAGTCCATGGCCAACCCGGCGCAGACGGTCAGCACCATGACCGCCGAGTACCAGGACTGGCAGCCGCACGTCGAGGCGGTCGGCAACGTGCGCGCGGTGCACGGTTCCGACCTTGCGTTCGACGTCGCGGGCCTGGTCGCGAGCGTGGACGTGAAGTCCGGCGCCGACGTGAAGAAGGGTCAGGTGCTGATCAAGCTGGTCGATGCCGACGATCGCGCCAAGCTGGCCGCGCTGCAGGCGACCGCGCAGCTCGCGGTGCTGACCGCCAAGCGGGCGAAGGAACAGCTTGCGGTGCAGGCGATCAGCAAGGCCGAGTACGACACCGACATGGCCAACCTCAAGGGCGCCCAGGCCAACGTCGCCGCGCAGCAGGTGCTGGTTGACAAGAAAACGCTGCGCGCGCCGTTCGCGGGTCGCATCGGCATCATCACCGCCAATCCCGGCGACTACATCAATGTCGGCACCACGGTGGTGACCCTGCAACAGCTCGATCCGGTGTACGTCGATTTCAATGTGCCACAGTCGGCGCTGGACCAGGTGCGGGTCGGCAGCAAGGTCCAGATCAGCGCCGACGTGTTCAAGGGCAAGACCTTTGCGGGCAGGGTCACGGCCAGCGATCCCAAGATCGACCTCGCCACCCGCAACGCCGGCGTCGAGGCGACCGTGGCCAATCCCGGCGAGCTGCTGATGCCGGGCATGTTCACCAAGGTCGCGGTGGATTCGGGCGGCAGCAAGCGTTACCTGACCTTGCCGCAGACCGCGATCGCGTATGCGCCCTACGGCGACACCGTGTTCGTGGTGCACGACGGCACGCCGCCGGAAAGTGGCGCCGAGGGCAAGTCGGCCAAGCCGAAGCCGTCCGCCGATCCGAAGCATGCCGATCCCAAGGTAGGTCCGTCGCATTACGTGCAGCAGGTTGTGGTGACGGTCGGCGCCACACGCGGCGACCAGGTCGCGGTGTTGTCGGGCATCCAGTCCGGCGACGTGGTGGTCACCAGCGGCCAGTTGAAGCTCAAGAATGACACGCCGGTGAACATCAACAACACGGTGCAGCCGGCGTTCAACCCGAATCCGCATCCGGTGGAGCATTGATCGCACACAACCGTCATTCCGGACGCGGCGTAGCCGCGATCCGGAATCTGCTTCCGGAAAGTGCAAGCAGATTCCGGGTTCCATCGCCGATGAAACCGGTGATGGCCCCGGAATGACGGGCTGGAAGTAATCGCCTCGTCATGAATCCGCAGCAGGCTCCCCAATGAAATTCACCGACCTCTTCATCAAGCGTCCCGTACTCGCCGCCACGGTCAGCCTGCTGATCCTGGTGCTGGGCCTGCGCGCGGTCACGTCGCTGCCGATCCGGCAATACCCGAAGACCGAAAGCGCCACCATCACGGTGCAGACGATCTATTACGGCGCCGACGCGCAAACCATGGCGGGTTTCATCACCCAGCCGCTGGAGCAGGCGATCGCGCAGGCGCAAGGCATCGACTACATGACCTCGTCGTCGACGCCCGGCGTGTCGATGATCACCGCGACGCTGCGCCTCAACTACGACGGCAACAAGGCGCTCACCGAGATCTCCGCGCTGGTCAATTCGGTGAAGAACCAGTTGCCGCAGCAGGCGCAGCAGCCGGTGATCACCCTGCAGTCGGGCGAGCAGGTCGCCTCGATGTACCTGGGCTTTTCGTCGAAGACGTTGCCGGCCAACAAGATCACTGATTACCTCACCCGCGTGGTGCAGCCGCAATTGAGCGCGGTCGAGGGCGTGCAGAGCGCCGAGATCATCGGCGCGCGCACCTTCGCGCTGCGCGCGTGGCTGGATCCGGTGAAGATGGCCGCGCACGGCGTCAGCGCCAGCGACGTCAATGCCGCGCTGGCCGCCAACAACTATCTTTCCGCGATCGGCACCACCAAGGGCCAGATGGTCAGTGTCAACCTGACCGCGGCCACCGACCTGCACACGGTCGATGAATTCAAGAACCTGGTGGTGAAGGCCGACGGCGCCAACATCGTGCGCCTGAAGGACGTCGCCCGCGTCCAGCTGGGCGCCGAGGATTACAACTCCGATTTTGCGTTCGACGGCCAGCACACCGTCGCGATCGGCATCAAGGCCGCGCCCGACGCCAACGTGCTGGACGTGATCGCGCGCGTGCGCAAGGTGTTCCCGCAGATCCAGTCGCAATTGCCGGCCGGCATCAGCGGCAACATCGCCTACGATGGCACCGACTTCATCCGCGCCTCGATCGACGAGGTGGTGCAGACCCTGGTCGAGACGTTCCTCATCGTCGCGGTGGTGATCTTCCTGTTCCTGGGCACCCTGCGTTCGCTGCTGATCCCGCTGCTGGCGATGCCGCTGTCGTTGATCGGCGCGTTCCTGGTGATGCTGGTATTGGGCTATTCGATCAACCTGCTCACCTTGCTGGCGCTGGTGCTGGCGATTGGCCTCGTGGTCGACGACGCGATCATCGTGGTCGAGAACGTCGACCGCCACATGAAGAACGCGCACTCGCCGCTCAAGGCGGCACTGCTGGCGGCGCGTGAACTGGCCACGCCGATCATCGCGATGACCATCGTGCTGATCGCGGTATACGTGCCGATCGGCTTCCAGGGCGGCCTGACCGGCGCGCTGTTCACCGAATTCGCGTTCACGCTGGCGGGCGCGGTGGTGATTTCGGCGATCGTCGCGTTGACGCTGTCGCCGATGCTGTGCTCGAAGGTGCTGCGCGAATCGGATCACGAGAAACCGCTGGTCAAGCGCATCGACAAGGTCGCCGATTACGTGCGCGACCGCTACCGCAGGATGCTGCATTCCTCGCTGGATACCTGGGTGGTCGCGATCGTGTTCGGCGCGCTGATCCTCGCCGGCAACGCGTACCTGTTCAAGACCGCGAAATCGGAACTGGCACCGCAGGAAGACCAGGGCATCGTGCTGGCGATGACGCAGGGCGCGCCCAACGCCACCATCAACCAGATGGACATGTACACCAAACAGGTGTTCGACATCGCGAAGAAGCTGCCGGAATACACCCACATCTTCCAGTTCACCGGCATGGGTGCGGTCAATCAGGGCATGTCAGGCATCATGCTGAAGCCGTGGGGTGAGCGCAGCCGCAGCGCCACGCAGGTCCAGCAAGCCATCCAGCCCGAACTCGACAAGATCGCCGGGGCGCGTTTCGCGGTGTTCCAGTTCCCGTCGCTGCCGGGCGCGTTCGGCATGCCGGTGCAGTTCGTGATCAAGACCACCGAGCCGCTGCAGAACCTGGACCAGGTCGCCAACCAGGTGCTGGCCAAGGCGCGCGCGTCGGGCATGTTCTTCTTCGTGGACTCGGACCTCAAGATCGACCAGCCGCAGGCGACCGTGACGCTCGACCGCGACAAGGTTTCCGCGCTGGGCATGACCCAGCAAAGCGTGGGCGCGGCGTTGTCGGCGGCGCTGGGCGGCAACTACGTCAACTATTTCTCGATCTCGGGGCGTTCCTATCGCGTGATTTCACAGGTCGCGCAGGTGGATCGCCTGAACCCGGCGCAGCTCGAGAATTACTACATCAAGACCCCCGGCGGGCAGATGATTCCGGCCTCGACCGTCGCGCACCTGACCTACCAGACGGTGCCGGAATCGATCAACCACTTCCAGCAGTTGAACTCGGCCACGATCTCCGGCGTGATCGCCCCAAGCGTGTCGCTGGGGCAGGCACTCACCTTCATGCAGGACACGCTGAAGCAGGTGGCGCCGTCGGGCTATTCCGCCGACTACGCGGGCCAGTCGCGCCAGTTCGAGCAGGAATCCGGCGGCTTCCTGTTCACGCTGGTGTTCGCGATCATCATCGTGTTCCTCGCGCTGTCCGCGCAGTTCGAGAGCTTCCGCGATCCGCTGGTGATCCTGGTCGCGGTGCCGATGGCGACCTTCGGCGCGTTGCTGTTCATCAATCTCGGCCTGTCCACGCTCAACATCTACACGGAAGTCGGCCTGGTGACGCTGGTCGGGCTCATCAGCAAGCACGGCATCCTGATGGTGCAGTTCGCCAACGACCTGCAGCGCGAGCACGGGATGTCCAAGCGCGAGGCGATC
Source organism: Rhodanobacteraceae bacterium (assembly GCA_004299705.1). Lineage (GTDB taxonomy): Bacteria > Pseudomonadota > Gammaproteobacteria > Xanthomonadales > Rhodanobacteraceae > 66-474. Next base: position 15,473 of record SCQS01000013.1, read on the forward strand.
GAGGAAGCCGCGGCGGTGCGTCTGCGCCCGATCCTGATGACCACGCTGGCGATGGTGCTGGGCGTGGTGCCGCTGGTCGCGGCCGCGGGCGCGGGCGCGGCGGGCCGTCACGACATGGGTCTGGTGATCTTCACCGGCTTGTCGATCGGTACCTTGTTCACGCTGTTCGTGGTGCCGGCGGTCTACCTCGTGATCGGCGAGGACCACAAGGCCGAACGCAGCGACGACACGGACGATGTCGATGCGCTGCCGCCGCCAGAGCCGCAGCGTCCATGATTCGCGCACGCTGATGCATGGCGCCAACGGGGCAGCACAAGCTGCCCCGTTTTTGCATGCCTCGCATCCCCCCACCGCACCTGCATGGCAGGTGCGGCGACCCCCTTCCTGCGGAAGGGGGTGGACTTTCCTCCCCCTTCCGCAGGAAGGGGTGTACGTGTCTTGTCTTCCCCCTTCCGCAGGAAGGGGGATCGAGGGGGATGGCTTTTTAAGTGCGCGATCCAGACGCGACTGGTGCTATCGTTCGCGTCTGCATTTTCCGCTTGGGAGCCGTCCGATGCGAACGATCCTGCATGGCTTCAATGTGTTTTGTATGGCTGCACTGCTGGCGTTGGCGAGTGCGCCTGCGTTCGCGCAGAACACCTTGCCCGCTGCTCTTTCCGCGAAGATCAACAAGATTGCGACCGACGCGCTGGCGAAGTCCGGCGTGCCCAGCGCCTCGATCGCGGTGGTGCGCGACGGCAAGATCGTTTATGTGCATGCATACGGTGATGCGCGGCTCGACCCGAAAACCCCGGCCACGCCGGCGATGCGCTACAGCATCGGCTCGATCAGCAAGGAGTTTACCGCCGCCGCGATCCTGATGCTGCAGCAGCAGGGCAAGCTCAATATCGACGACAAGATCGCGAAGTTCTTTCCCGAACTCACCGACGCCGACCACGTCACGATCCGGCAGATCCTGTCGCACACCTCCGGCTACCAGGATTACTGGCCGCAGGATTACCTGATGCCGATGATGAAGCTGCCGACCACGCCGGCACACATCATGGACACCTGGGCGAAGAAGCCGCTCGACTTCGCGCCCGGCAGCGAATGGCAGTACAGCAACACCGGCTACGTGATCGCGGGTTCGATCGTGCAGAAGGTCACCGGGCAGACGCCGTTCGAATTCCTGCAGCAACACGTGTTTCCCAAACTCGGCATCACCGATGCCTACGACACCAATCTCGCGGCGTTGCCGGCCACCGACGCGCGCGGCTATTCGCGCAACGCGCTCGGCCCGTTGCGGTCCTCCGAAAAGGAGGGCGTGGACTGGATGTTCGGCGCGGGCGAGCTGGCGATGACCGCGAGCGATCTTGCCAAGTGGGACATCGCGATGATCGACCAGACACTGCTGCAGCCGGCCTCGTGGCATGCGATGGAAACCGATGTGCTGTTGAACGACGGGCTCGCCTCCGGCTACGGCCTCGGCGTGTTCGTGGGACGACTGGACGGGCACCGGATGATTTCGCACGACGGCGAGGTGATGGGCTTCACCGCCGGCAACTACATCTTTCCTGACGCGCGCACTGCCGTGGTGGTGCTGACCAACCAGGATGCGGTTGGCACCTTCGGCGTGATCGGCAAGGGCATCGCCAAGGCGTTGTTCGAGGTGCATGATCCCGCCGCAACCCGTGCGCTGGCACAGGCCAAGGCCATCTTCGCGAACCTGCAGCGCGGCAAGATCGACCGCAATCTCTTCACCGCGGATGCCAACAGCTATTTCGATGCGACGGCCATGCATGATTACCAGACCAGCCTGGCGCCGCTCGGCAAGCCCACCTCGTTCACGATCCGCGCGGCGCGCAAGCGCGGCGGGATGCAGATGCGCGGTTACTCGTTGACCTTTCCCAAGGCCAAGCTCGACATCACCACCTATGCGCTGCCCGATGGCAAGCTGGAGCAGTACATCGTTTCGTCAGCGGATTGAACCCCTCTCCCTTCGGGCACCACGGAGCTTTTGGCCATGGATGGCAGCTGTACCCAGTGGGAGAGGGGTTCCAAATTGAAAAACACCATGCACCCCCTGGCAAACACGAGTCCCCTCGGCCTCAAGACCGACTATCCCACCACCGTCGATCCCGCAGTGTTGTTCGCGGTGCCGCGCGCCGAAGCGCGCAAGGCCATCGGGCTCGACGGCGCAGCGTTGCCGTTCACCGGCGCCGACTTGTGGAACGCGTGGGAATTCTCGTGGCTGGATGCGCGGGGACTGCCGCGTGTTGCGGTATTGCGGTTGGCAGTGCCGTGCACGTCGCCCAACCTCGTCGAATCGAAATCGCTGAAACTTTATCTCGGCGGCTATGCGATGACGCCGTTCACCGGCCCCGAGGCTGTACGCGCGCGCGTCGAACGCGACGTGTCCGCGTGCGTGGGTGCGAAGGTGGCCGTCACCTTGCTCGACCCGCACGATGTCGAGCGTGCCGGCGTTGCATCCCTGGCCGGCGAATCGCTGGACGACCAGCGCATCGAGGCGAGCGACTACGCTGATCCGCGCCCGGAGCTGCTGCAGGCGCAAGTCGGGATGCCCGCGATCGAGGAAACCCTGTGCACACGCCTGTTCCGTTCGCTGTGTCCGGTCACGGGCCAGCCCGACTGGGCCAGCGTGGTGCTGCATTACCGCGGCGCGCCGATCGAGCACGCGGGGCTGTTGCGCTATCTGGTCTCGTATCGACAACATCCCGATTTCCACGAAGCCTGCGTCGAACGCATCTTCGCCGACGTGATGGCGCGTTGCGTGCCGCAAGGCTTGAGCCTGTACGCGCGTTTCCTCAGGCGCGGCGGCATCGACATCAACCCGTGGCGCGCGACACCGCGCTTCGCCCCGACACCGGGCAATCCGCGCGAAGCGCGGCAGTAGAGCCATCCCCCTCGATCCCCCTTCGTTCCGAAGGGGGAAGACAAGCTCGCGAGGAACGGGGTCAGAGTCACTTTTCGAACGGGAATGTTCGGCGCTCTGACGGATGCTGACGAAAAGTGACTCTGACCCCGTTCCTCCGCCCAAGTCGTTGACACACCTCGCGCGGCAGCTTCACGTCGAAGCGCGTATGCTCGCAGCACTGCACATTGCACGAGGGAGCAGCCATGCAACACACGTTCGACTACCTGATCATCGGCGCCGGCATGGCCGGCGAAGCCGCGGCGCAGGCGCTGCGCGAGGCCGACGCGAAGGCGACGATCGGCATGCTGGGCGACGAATCGCATCCGCCGTACGACCGTCCGCCGCTCAGCAAGAAGCTGTGGAAGGGCGGCAAGGAGGAAGACATCTGGCGTCCCATCGACAAGGCGCGTGCCGAGGTCACGTTGCAACGCCGCGCGACGAAGATCGACCGCGCCGCGCACGTCGTCAGCGACGCTGCGGGCGACACCTGGAAATATCGCAAGCTGTTGATCGCGACCGGCGGCACGCCGCGCAAGTTGCGGGGCGGCGACGATTTCATCTATTACCGCACCTTCGACGATTACCAACGTTTGCGCAAGGCGGTGAAACCCGGTGCGCGCATCGCGGTGATCGGCGGCGGTTTCATCGGCAGCGAGATCGCCGCCGCGATGGCGATGAACGGTTGCAAGGTCACCATGTTGTTCCCCGAAGACGCGATCGGCGCGCGCGTGTATCCCGAATCGTTGGCCGATGCCGTCACCGCCTACTTCCGCGAGAAGGGCGTGGACGTGCGCGCCGGCGCGAAGGTGAAGGGCGGTTCCAGCGGCACCGGCGGCACCACGCTCGAACTCGAAAACGGCGACAGCGTGCGCGCCGACGCGGTGGTCGCGGGACTCGGCATCACGCCCAACGTGAAACTGGCCGAGGACGCCGGACTCGCCGTCGACAACGGCATCATCGTGAACGACCACCTGCAGACGTCCGACCCGGACATCTACGCCGCCGGCGACGTGGCATCGTTCCCCGCGCCCGCACTCGGGCATCGCCTGCGCGTCGAGCACGAAAACGCCGCAATCACGATGGGCGTGCGCGCGGGCAAGTGCATGGCCGGGCAGGATGCACCCTACGACGAACTGCCGTTCTTCTATTCCGACCTGTTCGATCTTGGCTACGAGGCCGTCGGCACGCTGGATTCGCGCCTGGAAACCGTCGAGCAATGGGTGACGCCGTTCCGCGAGGGCGTGGTGTATTACCTCGACGCCGGCCGCGTGCGCGGCGTGCTGCTGTGGAACACTTGGGGCCAGGTCGATGCCGCGCGTGCGCTGATCGCATCGCCCGGGCCGTTCGACGCCGAGAACGTGCGTGGGAGGTTGCCGGCTGCGGCGTGATGACGGCGGCAGCAAACCCGCGATGATGTGCTCTTCGTAGGCGCCTGACTGCGGGCGCGCAGCGCGCTACGAGAACCAAAGTACCCGTGCCTTCGATCAAGTACGGGTGCGAGTGCGACCGCGACGAATCGCCCTGATCTTGCCGCTGCCGCCGCCGCCACAGAAAAAACGTTCGCGGCCGCCCGCTTCCAGTCCCGACACGGTGCTGCCCTCGGGCATGTCGATGCGTTCGAGGACTTCCCCGGTAGCGGGGTCGATCCGCCGCACCTCGCTGGCATCGTCTTGCGCAGTGGCGTGCCAGAGTTCGCCGTCGCTCCAGGTCACGCCGGTGACGAAGCGGTCGGATTCGAGCGTGCGCAGCAAGGCGCCGGTTTCCGGGTCGATCTGGTGAATCCGGTGGCCGCGGTATTCGCCAACCCACAGCGTGCCCTCCGCCCAGGCGAGGCCTGAATCCAGGCCGGGGCCGTCGGGTGCGGGAATCGTCTTCAGCAACTTGCCGTTGGCGAGGTCGATCTTGTGGATCAGGCCTTCGGCGATCTGGTACAGGTGCCTGCCGTCGAAGGCCGTGCCCGCACGCGCGGCGATGGCGAAGGTGCGCACGATTTCGCCGCTGTCGGGATCCAGCGCGTGCAGCTGGTCGGTGGACGCGAACCACACGTGGTGCCCGTCGAAGGTCACACCGTGCACCCGGTCGACGCCGGGGAAGGGGCCGTATTCGCGGATGACGTCGGCACGCTTGCGTTGCATGCCGCCATCCTAGCCATGCGCCGGTGGCGCGGGAAGCAGCAGGGCGGTCGGGAAGCCGGGCACGTTTGCGGCCATCCAGCGGCGCGCCCGACCGCGCCCGGTCGCTTCGACCTGGCCGGCCGCGGCGAGCGCTTCCAGCGCGCGTTGCACGGTGCGCGGGCTGACGGCGAGCGCCTGCGCCAGCGCCGAACTCGACCACGCGGCGTTGTCCGCCAGCAGGCCCATGATCCCGGCGTGGCCTTGCTCGACCGGCGGCGCCAACACCACGACTGTCGTTGCGCTGTGTGGCTGCAGTACGTAGCCCCGCGCCGTGGCATCCACCCCGGCCAGCGGGCGCAGCAACTTGCGCAGCCGCCCGGTTTCCACGCGCAGTCGTGCACGATGCGAGTCGTCGATGCGGCGCGCCCGGAACACCCGCGCCAACAACGTGTCGCGCGGCACGTCGCCGGGCCAGGCTTCGGCGAGCACACGCGCCAGTTCGAACAAGACCGGTCGACTGCCAAGCCGGATCACGTGTGCATCGGCGCGCACGTCGTTGCGGCAGGCATCGACGAGCAAGCTGTTCGTTGCGAACAGTGCTTCCACTTCGGCAAGATCGAGCAAGCGCGATCCGTCGTGCGTGACCAGACGCGCCAGCGGTGCCTGCAGCACGCGCGTCGCATGCTCGACTTCGGCCATGAGCGACGGGATGCCGGTTGCGCGTGCGGCGCGTCGGGCGCGCGTGAGTGCGGCGTGCGCGGGCTCCGCACGGATCCGCCGCGCCGCGATGCCGGCCGCGACCAGCCAACAGCCCACGCACGACGCTGGCGGCATGCGTGCGACGGGCAGCGTATCCAGCGTGCGTTCGGCGTCGTCGATGCGCCCGATCAGCAGCAGGCGCCGGGCTTCGAGGTAACCGGCGTGCAGGGCGTTGGCGCGGTCGCCGTGCGCCGCGAGTGTCCTGCGCGCGTCGTGCAACCGTCGCAATGGGCCGCCGAGGTCGCGTGAGACCAGCGCGACCTCGGCTTCGGCGACGATGCAGCGTGCGCGTGCCGTTGCCTCGTTTGGGCCGAATCCGCGCGCTGCGCGACGCAGCAGCAGTTTCGCGCGCGCGAAGTCACCGAGTTGCGCCATCGCGATACCGCGCAGCGCCAGCGCCGGCGGGTCGCCGCGCAGCGCGACGTATTTCAGCGCAGTCAGCGGATCGCCCGCCGCCAGCGCGCGGCCCGCCGCGGCATTCAGCACGTCCATCGGAATCCCGACACGATTGTCACTCCCGCCCCGTCGCAGGATGGACTTACATTCTCACCCGAACCTGCCGTGGCAGGAAACCGCGGCGGGAGCCCGCGCATGACCACCCAGATCCCGCATGAAGGCAACGCCATCGCCTGGCTGGCCGGCGCGCTCGCGTACGCCGCGGCACCGGTGTTCGCGCTGATGGCGCTGGCGAGCGCGAACGCGACGCCGTCCATGGCGTCGTGTCCGGCCATGCCGGGCGTGCTGCCGTTCGACGGCATGACCGCGATGTATCTGTTGATGTGCCTGTTCCACCTGCGGCCCTGGCTGAAGCTGGCAGGCACTGCCAGGCCCACGTCCCGTCACTGACCCGAGGAGATCGAACATGAACCACCCCGCCGTTTCACGCGAAGCGTGGCTGACCGCCCGCAAGACCTTGCTGGACAAGGAACGCGCGTTGACCCACGAACTCGATGCGTTGCGCGAAGCACGCCGGCAACTGCCGTGGGTCAGGCTCGACAAGCGCTACGTCTTCCAGGGCCCGGATGGCGAATGCACGCTGGCCGATTTGTTCGGCGACCGCAGCCAGCTCGCCATCTACCACTTCATGCTGACACCTGGTTCGGATCACATTTGCCCGGGATGCTCGTACATCGCCGATCACATTGATGCCGCGCGCCAGCATTTCGAGCATGCCGATCTTGCGTTCGCCGCGGTGTCGCGTGCGCCGATCCAGCGCATCGAGGAAGTCGGAAAACGCATGGGCTGGGCGTTCCGTTGGGTATCGTCCGGCGGCAACGATTTCAACTACGACTTCGGCGTGTCGTTCACCGACGAAGACCGCGCGGCGGGCCGTGCAACTTACAACTACGGCCTCATGCCCGTCCGCAAGAGCCCGGACATGTTCGGCGTCAGCATCTTCGTCAAGGACGAGCACGACGACGTCTTCCATAGTTACTCGACCTATCACCGCGGTGCCGAGCTGTTGATAGGCGCCTTCAACTGGCTCGATCTGGTACCCAAGGGGCGCAACGAGGCAGCCGGCACCATGAACTGGGTTCGCCTGCACGACGAGTATTGACGGCGCGTGTCGAGACGGGCAATCGCGCGCCGGCGTGCCGGAAGTCACAGTGACGATTGGCGGATGGCAATTCGGCGCGTCACCCGGCAGGCTTGCACCGTGTTCGCCGGCTCGCGAGCGAAGAGGGAGTTGCAGACATGAACCGATCGACTCGATGGTTGCTGGCGTTGTCGGTGCTGGGCGCGCTGTCCTTGGCAGCAAGTGCGATGGCCGCGACTCCGGTGACACGCACACTGCAAAAGAGCATCAACGTCCCTGCGGGCGGCAGCATCAAGCTGGAAAACCTCGTGGGCCACATGCGCGTGGTCACGGGCACGGGCCCGGTGCAGATCGACGCCACCGTGGTCGCGGGTGGCGATCAGGCGCAAGCCCTTGCCGAGAGCGTGAAGCTGGATGTGTCGACGTCCGGCACGCAGACGCTGGTGCACGTGGACTACCCGGTGGATCGCCACGACACGTTTTTGTACAACCCGCCGGATTCGACATCCGGCGGGTCCGACGAGGTCTGCATCCTGGGCAAGCTGATCTGCTTCCACGGCAGATCCAGCAGCGATTTCCGCTACCAGGGCAAGCGCGTGCGCGTCAACCAGACCTCCGGCGGCGGTTCCGGCACGCCCTTGTACGTGGATGTCGTGGTGCACCTGCCCGCGAACGTGGCGGGCAATTTCAGCAACGCGGCCGGCCTGCTGGATGCCGAGGGCCTCGCCAACAAGCTTGGCCTGGATACCGAGGGTGGCGACATCCACGGGCAGAACCTGCAAGGCCAACTCGACGTTGGCAGCGACGGCGGCGACGTTTACCTGAAAAACGTTGCCTCGTCGCAAGCGCGGGTGCATACCGGCGGCGGCGATTTCACGGGCAGCACCCTGAGCGGTGACTTGAATGTCGCGACCGGCGGCGGCGACGCGCGCCTGTCCGGCGCCCTGTCGGCGCTGCGATCGCTGGACGTGGAAACCGGCGGCGGGGACTTCAACGCCACCGGCGACCTGGCGGCACTGACGTCGCTCGACATCGAAAGCGGTGGCGGCGATATCGGGATGCATGTCAGCGGGCTGTCCATGCACCTGGATGCCGCGTCGGACGGCGGCGACATCGGCATCCACCTGCCCGACATGCGCAACGTCAACAGCAGCTCCGGGCACTTCTCCTGCGACCTCGGCAAGGCGGTCGGTACCGGAACGTTGCGCAGCGGTGGCGGCGACATCACGCTGACCAAGCCGTGATGCAAGCCATGCCTACTGACGTCGTACGGGAATTGGTTGCGACCGCGCATGCAGCGGCGGCGACCGGACTCGTCGTGGGTACGGTCGGCAATGTCTCGGCACGTATCGGCGACCACTTCCTCATCAGTGCCAGCGGTACGCGTTTCGATTCCTTGTCGCCAGCGCAGCTCTGCGAGCTCGATTGCGACGGCAACGTTGTCGCGGGGACGCTTCGGCCCAGTTCCGAAACCGGTTTGCACAGGGCAATCTACCGCAGCCGTGCCGAAGCGGGCGCCATCCTGCACACGCATGCGCCTTGGTCGACGGCGCTGGCGTGCGTGCTGGACGAGCTTCCCTGCATTCACTACCAGATGCTCGCGCTGGGCGGAGCGGTGCGCGTGGCGCCGTACCGGTGCTTTGGCACCGACGAGCTTGCAGCGGTGACGCTTGCGGCGCTCGAAGGCAGGCGCGCGGCGCTGATGAGCAACCACGGCGCGATCGTGTTTGCCGAAAGCCCCGCGGCCGCGTTCGAAGCCATGCAGGTTCTGGAATTCGCGTGCCGGGTGTACTGGCGTGCGGCGCAACTCGGAATGCCGCGCGTCCTTGACCCGCAGCAGTGGCAGGAGGTTGCGGCGCAGGTCCAACGGCTGGGCTACGGCGTCACGCATCCGCGCCGGGGGCGTGGGCGGTAGAGCCGGAAGGTGTTCACGAGCTTCGTGCTACGCGTTGGGAGAACCTGCGCGCGCAAAAACCGGGGTCAGAGTGCACTTTCATGGAGGAGTCGACGTTCATCGCAAGCCCGGATTCGAAAGTGCACTCTGACCCCGGTTTTGCGTCGCGCAGAACCAACCCCAAGCGGTACTGAAGCCATACGAATCACGAAAGACCGCTCCGACGGATCGAGCGGACGCATCGGATCGATGGGCTACTTGCCAAGGCAGCAGCGTTTGTATTTCTTGCCGCTGCCGCATGGGCATGGATCGTTGCGGCCGACCTTGGGCGTGGCGCGAACATGGGTGACAGGTGGCGCGGCCCAATCATCGTCTACTTCTTCCCATCCCGATTCTTCTTCTTCGCGCCAACGCTGCTGGCGTGCGGCGATTGCGTCAGGATCATAGAAGCGCCACGGGTTGCGCCATTGATGACGGCGCCACCGTGGTGTGGGGTCGGGGTTGGCGAAGGCGTGTGCGATGTCGTCGATCGTGAAAACGCCTTGAGGAAATGGTTCGCCGATCCGGCGGCGCTTGTCTTCCCGGGCGATGGTTTCCAGCAGTACGCGATGCCGTTCACGCGGGAAGTCCAGCAGCGCGCAAGCGGCCCAGGTGCGGAACACCCATTCCATGGCGGCGTCGGACGCCATTCCGGCCGCCCAATCGATGCAGGCCTCCAGTGTGTCGCCGCCTTGATTCAGCCCCGCATCGAGTACCACCTCGACGGCTTGGCAGCGCATGTACCAGTCGTGCGCGGGATCTTCGGCGATCAGGCGCACGGCATCGATCACGCTGGCGGGTTTGTTGGAAAACAGCGCTGGCCAATAACCTGCCAGCCAGTCCTGCAGGTCTTCCTCATGCTGCGCGTCCAGTGTGCGCATCAGTTCCGCGAGCAGCAGTCCGGCGGATTCGGATGGAATGCGGCCCAGGATCATCGCGGCATGCAAGGGCAACCACCACGCGTCCGGACCATGATCGTTGTCGTCGAAATGGTCGGCAATGGATGCGCGCAGGGTTTCCACCATGGACTCACCGCACGACACGCACGCGTCGATGAGCGCCTGCGGCGCGCGATCTCCTTCGCCCGCAAGCTTCGACACGAGCTGGGCGGTGTCGAGCGCGGCGTAATCCGGCGACGGGTTGGAGGCAGGCGATTCTTGCATGGAAGGCAGATCGAGCGTGTGCAGGGCCGTCAGATTAATCGCCCTGTCTTGAAACCGCGAATCGGAGCCGGCGCGGTGGACGGGGTTCGGTTCTTGCGGAATGCGGATGATGTCGCGGCGAGGCCAGCGCTTGCCCGAAACCTGCCTCGGCAAGGTACCGCAACCTGGCGGTGCGGCGTGCTAAAGCGCGGGCGTCGAATGTCAGCATGCTTTCGCGCTCCGTGCTTGCGGTGCGCAAAGCATCAGCGCGACGACACGTACTTCTCGCGCCGGATGTATTTGATCGGCATGCCGAGTTCCTTCAGCAGGGTGAAGTTGGCGTCGATCATGTCGGGGTTGCCGCACAGGTAGGCGATGTCGTGCTCGGGATGCGGCTGCAGTTCGGGCAGCACGTCCTGCACATGGCCGCGGCGGTCGTTGGGGCGCGGCGCGGCGCGCGCAGCACGCGACAGGCAGGGGTGGAAGGTGAACTCCGGGTGCTGGCCGGCGAAGGCTTCGAATTCCTCGCCGTACAACAGTTCTTCCTCGTTGCGCGCACCGTACAGCAGGGCCACGCGGGTGCCGCGCTCGGCGATGCGCTTGGCGATGCTCGGCAACATCGCGCGGTACGGTGTGATGCCGGTGCCGGTCGCGATCAGGAAATAGCGCTGATTGGCGTCGTCGTCCATCAGGCAGAAGCGCCCATACGGGCCGCTGGCGTCGATGCTGCCGCCGTGTTCAAGGCCGCCCAGCAGTTTTGTCGCGGCGCCACCATCGACGAACGACACGGCCAGTTCCAGCTTGTCCACTTCGGAAGCCGCCGCCGGCGTGCCGACCGAGTAGCTGCGCTTGGTGGGCTTGCCATCGTCGTAGTTGAAATGGATCTGGATGAACTGGCCCGGCGTGAACTTGAACGGCGCGCCGTCGGCGCGCTCGAACGCGAGGTGCCGCACCGTGGGCGCGAGCATGCGGCTGTCGGCCAGCTTGAGTTGGAAATGTTCGATCATGGAGCTCTTTGCATGGACGCAATGCGAATCGCCTAACGGGCCGACCCGACAACGATCGACACGGATATTGGCGTAATGCCTGTACGACCCTGCCGTTCGGCATGGGGCGATCGGGACGAAACTTCTATAATAAGGGATGGTCGCTGATTCCGCTTTGCCCACGCCCGCCCCGCCCATGTCCGATGCCACGCCCTCCAGCGCCTTGCCGGCGCTCGAAGTCGAGACCCTGCGCAAGACTTACTCGAACGGCGTGCAGGCGCTCAAGGGCGTGTCGCTGAAGGTTGCGCAGGGCGATTTCTTCGCGCTGCTGGGACCGAACGGCGCCGGCAAGTCGACCTTGATCGGCATCCTGTCCTCGCTGGTCAATCCGACCTCGGGTGACGCGCGGGTGTTCGGCATTTCAGTGAACCGCGACCGCGGCGGGGTGATGCGCCAGATCGGGCTGGTGCCACAGGAAATCAACTTCAACCAGTTCGAGACGCCGTTTGAGATTTGCGTCAACGTCGCGGGCTTTTACGGCATTCCGCGCGAGCTTGCCAAACCGCGTGCGGAAAAATACCTGCGCGAGCTGCGCATCTGGGACAAGGCGCACCAGCCCACCCGAATGATGTCGGGCGGCATGAAGCGGCGCCTGATGATCGCGCGCGCGATGATGAACGAGCCGCGCCTGCTGATTCTCGACGAGCCGACCGCGGGCGTCGACATCGAGATTCGCCGCTCGATGTGGCAGTTCATCAGCGGCATCAATCGCGCCGGCACGACGGTGATCCTGACCACGCATTACCTGGAAGAGGCCGAGCAGCTCTGCCGCAACATCGCGATCATCGACCACGGCGAGATCGTCGAGGACACCTCGATGCGGCGGTTGCTTTCCAAGCTGGACGTGCAGTCGTTCGTGCTGGACGTGACCGGCCTCGACGGCAAGCTGCCCGAGCTGGACGGCGTCAAGCTCACCCGCATCGATGGCCAGACGCTGGAAGCCGAAATGCCCAGCACCCACAACCTCAACGCCTTGTTCGCCGGGCTGACCGCGCAAGGCATCACCGTGACTTCGATGCGCAACAAGACCAACCGGCTGGAAGAATTGTTCGTGCGGCTGGTGGACCGCAACGACCACGGAGCGGCGGCATGAATTGCGCGTCGCGCGAACGCTTCCTCTCCCCCAAACGGAACCATCGCTTGGGGGAGAGGGAGCGGGAGTTTGGAATGAGAGGAAGTATCGTCCGACGTGCGGGGATTCGTGCATGAATGACTCCTCGCGCAACGCCGCCATAGCGACGGCGCCAACCTTCCGCGGCGCCACTCGCCTGCGCGCCAACGCGGTCGCGCTCGCCACCATTACGCGCCGCGAAGTGCGCCGCGTGCTGCGCATCTGGACCCAGACCCTGGTGCCGCCCGCGATCACGATGATGCTGTATTTCGTGATCTTCGGCAAGATCATCGGCAGTCGGGTCGGCTCGATGCAGGGTTTCACCTACATGCAGTACATCGTGCCGGGCCTGGTGATGATGAGCATCATCAACAACTGCTATTCCAACATCACGTCGAGTTTCTTCGGCTCCAAGTTCGGACGCTACGTGGAGGAGCTGCTGGCATCGCCAATGCCAAGCTGGGTGGTGTTGACGGGTTACGTCGCCGGCGCGGTGTTGCGTGGCCTGCTGGTCGGGATCATCGTGCTGGGCATCGCGCTGTTCTTCACGTCCCTGCACGTCGCGCATCCGCTGGTCGCGATCACCACGGTGATCCTGGGCGCGACGATCTTCGCGCTGGCGGGCTTCATCAACGCGATGTTCGCCAAGCGCTTCGACGACATCGCGATCGTGCCGACCTTCGTGCTGGCGCCGTTGACCTACCTCGGCGGGGTGTTCTATTCGGTCAACATGCTGGGCACCCCGTGGCGCGAGATATCGCTGGCCAACCCGATCCTGTACATGGTCAACGCGTTCCGCTTCGGCATCCTCGGCGTCGCCGACGTGTCGGTGTGGGTGGCCTACGTGGTGATGCTCGCGTTCGTGCTCGGACTGGGCGCGTTCGCGTTGTGGTTGTTGCACAAGGGCGTGGGGCTGCGTTCGTGACAACGCGATGTCACCCCCTTCGTTCGAAGGGGGTCGACGCGCAGCGTCGGGGGGATGTGATTGAGGTGAAAAGCCATCCCCCTCGATCCCCCTTCCTTCGGAAGGGGGAAGCAAAGCGCCGTTTCGCGAGCGTAAGATCGATGCATGAAATGTGCGTTCGCCATCGTTCTGGGCTTGATGTTTGCCGTTTGGTGCGATGGCGCCCGCGCGCAGGTGTACCAGTGCACCGCGGCCAACGGCAGCGTGGGTTTCCAGGATCACGCTTGCGCGCATGGGCAGAAGCAGAAGCTCATCAACGTGCCGAGCCACCCGCCACCGGGCTACGTGCCGCCGCCTGCTGCGGCCGCCGCGTCGTCAGTGTCCGATGCGAGCGCATTGCCCGCTCTGGCTTATGTTCTTCCGCCGCCCGCCGCGCCGTTGCCCGTGCTATACGCGTGCGTCGGCGCGGTGAACGGCAAGCAATACCTGACGCGTTCGCCGCCGCCACCGTATCTCGCGCCGTTGGGCGTGATGGGCTATCCGTCGGAAAGCCTTGCGCAGGTATACGGCCCGCATGGCGGGGGCGGTGTCGGCAAGCCCACGCCGATCGGCGGTCCGCGCATCGCCACCGGCATGACCGAGGTGCAGGATTACTGCCTGCCGGCAACGCATGCCGAAGTGTGCAGCTACGTGCAGAAGAAATACGACGAGAACGATCACAAGCTGCGCATGGCGATGCCGCGCGAACAGCCGCCATTCGAGCAACGCGAGCAGCAACTCGCTTCAGAACTGAAAAATTGTTAAAACCGTAAAACCGGGGTCAGAGTCGAATTTCCCAAACCCATGGGATCGGAGTCAAAGCCGATTGACAGGGAAATTCGACTCTGACCCCGGTTTTTCACGCCGTCAGCGTCAGGCTCGGCACCGGCGCATGCCTGCGTTCGTGCGCCAGCAACCAGCGCTTGGTCGGCAGGCCGCCACCGTAACCCACGAGGTCGCCGTGGCTGCCGATCACGCGATGGCAGGGCACGATGATCGCGAGCGGGTTGGCACCGTTGGCGGCGCCCACGGCGCGCACCGCGCGCGGCCGACGGATGCGCCGCGCGATGTCGGCGTAGCTCACGGTTTCGCCGTAGGGAATCGCGAGCAACGCGCCCCACACTTCCAGCTGGAACGGCGTGCCGCCCGGATGCAACGGCAAATCGAACTGCAGGCGCTTGCCCGCGAAGTATTCGTCGAGCTGGCGCGCCGCCGCGTGCAATTTCGATCTGCTGGCTTTCGCGTCTTCGGGCGGTTTTGCGAGTTTGCCTCGATCGGGCAGGCCCACTTCGACCAGCCCCGCGCCGTCGCTGACCAGCAGCAGCGGGCCGATGGGCGTGTCGAGCGGGTCGTAATAAAGCATCGCTCAGAATCCGTAATTCAGGAAACCGCCGTCCACCGCCAGCACCTGCCCCGTGATGTAGCTGGCCGCGGGCAGGCACAGGAACGCGACGGCGGCGGCGACCTCTTCGGGTTCGCCGATGCGCGCCATTGGCGTGCGGTCCAGCACTTCTTCGAGATAGTCGGGGTCGGACAGCGCCGCGTCGGTGCGCCGGGTGCGGATGTACCACGGCGCCACCGCATTGACGCGGATGCCGTCGTCGGCCCATTCACAGGCGAGGTTGCGGGTCATCTGGTGCAGCGCGGCCTTGCTCATGCCGTAGGCCACGCCGGTGCGCACGTGGGTTGTTCCCGATACCGAGCCCACGTTCACGATCGCGGCGTGGCCGTGCTGCGCGAGGCGCGGGTAGGCGAGCCGGCACAGGTCGAACGCTGCGACTCCGTTCAAACGGAAGACTTCTTCCAGATCGCCCGGCTCGTATTCCAGCGTGGGCTTCTTGAGGTTGCCGCCGGCGTTGTTGACCAGCAGCGACAGCGGCACGTCGAGATCGGCGATCCAGTCGAAGATGGCCAGGCGATCCTCGACGTCACCGACGTCGGCGGAAAACACGCGCGGTTCGCTGTCGGGGAAATCCTCGCGCAACTCGTCGCAGACGGTTTGCAGTTCCGCCTCGTCACGCGCGACCAACAGCGGTTGCGCGCCGAGGCCGGCAAGTTCACGCGCGCAGGCAAGGCCGATGCCACGGCTGGCACCGGTGATCAGGCAGGTCTGGCCGTCGAGGCGCCAGCGGCCGGTGGAAGTGTTCACGGACGGCGTATCCACGGGGCGGTGCCAGAGAGCTTAACGCAGCTTGCATCCCCTCGCCCGCGGCGCGACACTGCGCGTCATGCTCAAAGTCCTCGTTGCCCTGTTGCTTGCCGGAACCCTCGCCGCGTGTGCGTCGCATACCGCGTCGGACACGGCTGCAAGTTCCGCCGCACCTGCTTCCGCCAGCACCAACGCGGTGGCCGGTACGCCGATGGCCGCCTATGGCCACGATCTGAACAAGGCGAAGAATGTCCAAAACATCGTCAATCAGGCTGCAGCCAGGCAGGCGAAGGCCATCAACGCGGCGACGGGTTCGTCGGGCTGACATTTGAACGACGCGGGCGTTCGATCCCGCGCCGTGCGCAGACGGACTCAGGAGCGGCTGCGCGCATCCATGATTGCGGCGCGTTCGGCCGCGCTCGGGTACACGTTGATCGTCGGCAGTGTGACGACGGGCGTGTGCCCGGGTTGTGTCGCGGCGCGCGCGACGGCGTTGGAAGTCCAGGCGAGGAATGCGGCGACTGCCGCGCAATTAATCAGGATCGCCGCGATCAGGGCGATGAGTTTGCCAGTGCTCATGGTGCTTGAATGCCTTGCAAGCCCGGTCAACGGTTGACGCGGCCCCTTCACTGGCACGATGCAGGCGTTCCCTCGGTACTGTGGTCGCGGCCGCAGGTGTCGCCTGCGCAAGCCGGCCGCCGGGCATTGATTGTTGTTGGAAACGTTGAAGCGGCCCCCTCGCTTGCAGGGAGGAGGCCGCGGTCAGGGACTTCGCCGTGAAAAACGTTTGCAAGCTCGAAGTGTTGCGGTGTGCGTCAGAACCTCACTTCAGCCTGCGCCGCGAGCAATCCGGTGGAAAGGTTGACGTCGTTTTTCTTGGCGCGGTAATAGTCGTAGCCGATGCCGACGCCAAAGCTGCGACTGAAGTCATAGCCCACGCCCACGCCACCGTAGTAGCCATCGCCCGATCGGCCCGTGCTGATCGGCGTGATGCCGCGGCTCATGCCGTCGCCGGTCCAGGAGTACAGGCCGGTGCGGGCGGACACGTACCAGTTGGGCGTGAAGTTGTATTTCGCGTTGGCGCCCACGGTCCAGCCGTGCAGTGAAGCCTTGTTGTTCGCGATCACGGGCTGCGAGTTGAACACGTTCTTGACGCGGATGTTGCCGAGGTCGTTGTAGCCGATCTCGGGGCCGATCGCGAAGCCGTTGCCCAGCGCCCAGCGATAACCGCCGTTGAGTGCGTAGCCGGTGTCGCTGCCGCTGTTCTGACCGCTGCCGAAATAGCTGTGGCCGGCGTTGCCGTTGACGAAAAACCCGCTGTCGGCGCCGGTCGTGTTCATTGCGTCCTGCGCGTGGGCTTCTTGAATGAAGCTGGGTGCCGCCACGAAAACCGCGGCGACGGCAAGGACGATTGCAGTGTTGCGCATGATTGTCTCCATCGTGGTTGTTCACGCGGGCGATGCATTCGCACGCGCTTGGCCAGTGAGACTCAAGGCAAACGGCAACGTTCGTTAATGTTTCGATAGAGAATCAGGCGCCGTTCATCGCATTCGTGAAAGTGCGAGATGGTTGCAACTGAAACTTTTTACGCGTGTGGAGGTCACGCGTGGGCGCGTGACTCCAGCATTGCAACGGCGGGCAAGGTCTTGCCTTCGAGGAATTCCAGGAACGCGCCGCCGCCGGTCGAGATGTAGGAAACCTTGTCGGCGATGCCGTACTTGTCGACCGCCGCCAACGTGTCGCCGCCGCCCGCGATCGAGAACGCCTTCGATTCCGCGATCGCATGCGCGAGGGTTTCGGTGCCGCGGCCGAACGCGTCGAACTCGAACACGCCGACCGGCCCGTTCCACACCACGGTGCCGGCCTTGGCGATCAGCGCGGCGTAGCGTTTGGCGGTTTCAGGGCCGATGTCGAGGATCATTTCATCCGTGCCAACTTGGTCGACCGCCTTCACCGTGGCCGGTGCGTCGGTCGCGAACCTCGGCGCCGTGACCACGTCGGTCGGGATCGGCACGTCGGCGCCGCGCGCGGAAGCGGTTGCGATCACCTTGTGCGCGGCATCCAGCAAGTCGGGTTCGGCCAGCGACTTGCCGATGTCGTAACCCGCTGCCTTGATGAAGGTGTTGGCGATGCCGCCGCCCACGATCAACTGGTCGACTTTCCCAACGAGGTTCTGCAACAGTTCGAGCTTGGTGGAAACCTTGGAGCCCGCGACGATCGCCAGCAGCGGCCGTGCGGGTTGGTCCAGCGCCTTGCCCAGCGCATCCAGTTCCGCCGCCAGCAGCGGCCCGGCGCACGCGATCTTCGCGAACTTCGCGACACCATGGGTCGAAGCCTGCGCGCGGTGCGCGGTGCCGAACGCGTCCATCACGAACACGTCGCACAACGCGGCGTATTTTTTTGCGAGTGCCTCGTCGTCGGACTTCTCGCCGACGTTCATGCGGCAATTTTCCAGCAGCACCACCTCGCCGGGCCTGGCTTCCACGCCGTCGAGGTAATTGCGTTCCAGCCGCACGTCGGCGCCGAGTTTTTCCGACAGCCACGTGGCGACGGGTGCGAGCGATTGCGCTTCGTCGAACTGACCTTCCTTGGGGCGGCCCAGGTGCGACATCACCAACACCGCCGCGCCCGCGTCGCGTGCCGCGCGGATCGTGGGCAGCGCGGCATCGAGGCGCTGGGTCGAGGTGATCCTTCCATCCTGGATCGGAACGTTCAGATCCTCGCGGATCAAGACGCGCTTGCCGGAAAGGTCGAGGTCGGTCATGCGGACAAACGCCATGGCTTGCACTCCAGCGGTCGATGCGATGTGGAATCGCGCATTGTCGGGGACGCGTGCGCGCCATGCAATTGCGTTACCCTGCGGCCTTTCTTCACCGTGGAGCCGGCCATGCCGAACACCCGCACGCTGTACAGCTATTGGCGATCCAGCGCGGCCTACCGCGTGCGCATTGCGCTGAACCTCAAGGGCATGGATTACGCGCTGGCGCCCGTGCATCTGGTGCGCGACGGCGGCGAGCAGCACCACGACGATTACCGCCGGTTGAATCCGCAGCAACTGGTGCCGACGCTGGTCGATGGCGCGCACGTGCTGCGCGAATCGCTGGCGATCATCGAGTATCTGGAAGAGGCCTACCCCGACACGCCGCGACTGCTGCCGCGCGCCGCGCTGGCCTGCGCGCGCGTGCGCGAGTTGGCGCAGATGATTGCCTGCGACATCCACCCGATCGGCAACCTGCGCGTGCTGCAATACCTGCAACGCGAGCTGGGCGCGAGCGACGAGCAGAAACACGCCTGGTCGCAGCACTGGATCAAGCTCGGCTTCGACGCGATCGAGGCGGTGCTAGCCGCTCGCGACACCCCCGGCAAGTTCTGCGAAGGCGACACGCCCACGCTCGCGGATTGCTGCCTGATCCCGCAGGTCTACAACGCGCGCCGCTTCGGGGTCTCGCTGTCGCTGTATCCCAACATCATCGGCATCGACGCCGAGTGCGCCAAGCTCGATGCGTTCCGGCGTGCTGCGCCGGAAGCGCAGCCGGATGCGCCGGTGGTGACGTGAAAACCGTTAGCTATTGGATCCTGAAACGTCCGTGCTACTGTCGCTCAGCTCTAACGCTTGAAACAGCGGCGCCCGCAACGTGAGAAGTGGCCCCGGAAAATTGAACAGCACGGTAAGTGACTGACCTGCTCCCCATCGGCGATGATGATCGCCGCAGAAGGAGCCAGCCATGAGTCGCAGACCACGTCGTAATCACTCACC
>SCQS01000003.1 GCA_004299705.1 Rhodanobacteraceae bacterium
GTAAGCGTCAGCCGATGGCATCTTGCGACGCGTTGGCCTGGTGCGCTACGCGATGGGCAGCAGGGTGTCGATGTCGCGAGCTTGGGTGGTCGGCAGCCGCGTCAGCACGTCGGTGAGCCAGGCGTGGGGCTCAATGTCGTTGGCCTTGGCGGTCGCAATCAGGCTCATGATCGCGGCAGCGCGTTGGCCGGCGGTCTCCGAGCCTGCAAACAACCAGTTTTTGCGCCCGATGGCGATCGGACGGATCACGCGCTCGGCGGCGTTGTTGTCGATCGGGTAACGACCATCTTCGACGACCCGGGCCAGCGCTGGCCAGCGCTTTTCGGTGTAGGCGATGGCGCGGGCCAGGCCGCTGTTGCCCAGCACCGTCGAACGCAGCTCATCGAGCCAGCACTTGAACGCTGCAAGCTTGGGCGCCAGCAGGCGTTGCCGGGCGGC
This sequence comes from Rhodanobacteraceae bacterium, assembly GCA_004299705.1. Taxonomy (GTDB): domain Bacteria; phylum Pseudomonadota; class Gammaproteobacteria; order Xanthomonadales; family Rhodanobacteraceae; genus 66-474. Next base: position 439 of record SCQS01000003.1, read on the forward strand.
GCGGCGTGCGGCATCGTCGAGCCCACGCAGTTCCGCTTCGATGGCGTACAGCTCGCCAATGCGCTCGACCGCGGCCTTGGCCAGCTCGCTGCCGCTGGCCTTCCACGCCTCGAAGAACTTGCGCCGTGCATGCGCCCAGCAGCCGAGCTCGGTGACGCCGGCGGCAAACAGCTGTTTGTAGCCGCCGTAGTCGTCGACCATCAGCGCACCTTTCCAGGTTCCGAGGAACGCCGCGGCGTGCCGGCCTGCGCGGGTGGCACAGTAGTCGAAGATCACCATCGGGGGACCGCCGGTACTTCGGTACGCAAACAGGTAGGCCCGTTTGGTCTTGCCGGCCCCGGGATCGAGCTGCGCCACCGGGGTTTCGTCGGCGTGCAGCACCGGCGTCTGCAACAGCTTCTGGCGTAATCGATCGACCAAGGGCTGCAACTGCCAGCCGATCACGCCGATCCACTCGGCCAGCGTCGTACGGCTGAGCTCGATGCCGTGCCGCGCGAAGATCGCTTCCTGCCGGTACAACGGAAGGTGGTCGGCGTACTTCTGGATCGCGACCTGGGCCAACAGGCCCGGTGCGGCCATGCCGCCGTCGATGATCGCCGGTGCCACCGGCTCGGCCACGATCGTCTCGCAGGCCCTGCAGGCGTACTGGGGATACACGTCCCGGCGCACCTTGAAGCTCATCGGGATCACGTCGAGCTTCTCGCTGATGTGCTCACCGACCTTGACCAGTTCACCGTTGCAGTGAGTGCAGTGGTCGTGTTCGGGCTCGTGGATGACCTCTTCGCGTGGCAGCTCGGCCGGCAGCGTGCGACGGCGCGGCGTGCGGCGAACCTTGGCCTGCTGCTCCGGCGACTGGATCGTCGCCAGCTCGGCTTCCAACGCCGCGATGTCCGCGGCCATCGCAGCCTCGAACAGTTCGCGCTGACCCGGATCCATCCGCTCGGACTTCGCCGCAAACTGCACCCGGCGCAGCCGCGCCAGCTCGTGCGTGAGCTTGTCGATCTTCAAGTCGCGGGCGCGGATGGTGCGATCACGCTCGGCGATCGTCGCATCGCGCTGCGCAATGGTCGCCAGTTGCTCGCACACCTGTGCCCGCAGGGCGGCTACATCATTGCGGGTATCGAGCGCGGCGTCCTCCATGCCGCTATCGTCGTCGATTCACACCGCGCTGGGTAGTGAACTCATGGCACGTGACAGACGTTGCCAGTCCACCCCGGCGCACAACCACCCGAACTGTTCTGGTGTCAGCGTGCACACCGCGTCCCCGGCCCGCGGCCAGTGGAAGGTTCCCTCATGGAGGCGCCGGGTCGCCAGCCACACGCCTTGCGCATCCATGCACACCACCTTCATACGCGTGCCAGACCGGTTGCGGAATGCGTATGCCCCGCCATCACGGGCGTCCTGCCCAAGTTCGTCCCCGACCTTCGCCAGTAGCCGGTCGATCCCGCAACGCAGATCGGCGGGTGCCACCGCCAACCACCACCCGGTAGGCTTCAGCACGACAAGCCGCGCACCAGCGCGACTACCTCGGACACCGTCGCACCGTGGATGCGCAGGGCGATATCCCCCAGCACCACCTCCACCGACAACGGCGTAGCGGACACCGCTGGTGCTGCAACCCGCACCGGCACCAGCCCACACGCATCGCTGCCCAACCGGTGCTGCCAGTACATGTACTGCGCATACGACAACGCGTGTCCACGGCAAAACGCCGCCGTCGACAACCCGCTCGCCCGGCACGCCGCCAGACGTTCACGCCACAACGCCGCCTTGTCCGCCATCAAGCTGCCTCTCCACTTGGAAAGGCGCGATCACATCACCTCGGGTGCCACGGCGGTAGATGAGACGAGCGGACGCTTAC